>JAEYPQ010000030.1 GCA_023410645.1 Bacillota bacterium
AATGGGTAGCAGGAATACAAGGAGAAGGTTACTTTAAAACAGGTGGAACAGAGATAAATAACAATAGTGTAGTAAAGATAACTGGGAATGGATATTACACATTCTATGCAGAAGATGGAGTAGGAAACAAACAAGTCTATACATTAAATATAGAAAACATAGATCTAACACCACCAGCAATAGATATACAAGTGACACCAGAGGAAACAGTAGGAACAAGTGTACAAATAACAATAAATTATGGGGATAGTACAACAAAACAATACAAGATTGGTGAATCAAATACAACATGGACAAATTACACAGGAACAATAACATTAACATCAAATACAGTACTAGCAAATAACTGGAAGAATGTGGATGGAACAGTAACAATATATGCAAAAGGAAAAGACGCAGTAGGAAATGAGAAAAATGAAACTAAAAAGATACTAAGTCTAGATTTAGATAGGCCAAAAGCACCAGTAATACAATCAAATTCTGGGTATCCGGTATTAACATCATATGGAGTAAAATTTGATGCAACAACAACAATAACATATGATACAAGAACAGATATAGATAATTACTACAGTATAGATAATGGAGCAACATGGAAAAGATATACAGGAACCTTTGAATATCAAGCAGGAACAATAATAGCAAAAAGCGTAAAGAAAGATACTGGACTTGAAATATCAGTTAGTAAGACCGTGGCAATGCCTTCTGATGCAATTGGTAGATTAGCATATGATTTCGATGATAATACATTCTTGAATGATGCAATTAATAAAAGTATTAGAGTTGATCCTAGTATGGAAGGTCAAACAGTAAGAATAAAAATGTATGGTTATGGATTAAATTCTAAAGCTTTCTTAGCATTTAAAGATTCAAATGGAAACACAATATCAACTATATCAGCACCAACTTCGGGAGTAGATTCGATTTATACAATTCCTGTGAATACAAAAAATATTGTAATGGGTACATCTGATTTGAGATTATATGAAATACAGGTATCAAGTGAACCTAAAGTAACTGCTAAGAATGGATATATGTTACTACATACTGATCAAACTAAAGAAATAAGGAAGCCTTATCAAATGATAAGTATAGCATATTTCCCAACAAGTGTACAAAGATTATATAGAATAGGCACAACAGGAGATTGGTTAAATTATGAAGATAAAGCAATATGGGTAAATCAAGGCGAAGTAATATATGCAAAGGGAATTGACAAAGATGGAAATGAGACTAGGAAAGTTACATCATACACTTCTAATTCAACCGATGCAATGGGTACGGCAGCATTTGATAAAAATGATACCACGTTTATTGAAGATTCATCAGATGCTATGAATAGAAAAATTGCAGTGGATCCAAGTGTGATTGGAAAAAATGTAAGGATAAAACTATATGGATATAGAACAACTGGGGTTTTGCAATTTAGAGATATTTCTGGAACTGTATTATTATCAATTTCTTCACCAACATCAGGAAGTGATGGAATATACACAGTTCCAAATGGTACTGCATATATTGTTATTGCTAATGCTAATTTAAGAGTATATGAAATTCAGTTGTCTAATGAGCCAGTATTTAGTGCAACTAATGGATATATGTTAATACATTCGGATCCGACAAAGGAAATAAAAAATCCATATCAAATGATAAGCATAGCATATTTTCCAACAAGTGTACAGAGACTATATAGAATAGGAACAACAGGAGATTGGTTAAACTATCAAGATAAACCTATATGGGTAAATCAAGGTGAAATAATATATGCAAAGGGTATAGATAAGTATGGAAATGAAACTAGAATAACATCAAGTTATACAGCTAATGTTACGGATGCAATTACACCACAAGCATTTGATGGCAACAATAGCACTTTTGTTACAGGTGCAACAGGTAAGAAAATGTTAGTTGATGAAAGTTTGATTGGTAAGAAGATTTGGTTATATATGGTTGGATATGGCAATACAGGAACATTTTACTTTAAAAATAGTGCCGGTGCAACTTTATTAACAATATCAGCACCAACGTCACCATGGATAAATGCAGAATATACAGTACCAGTTGGTACAGCATATCTACAAATAGGCAATGGTAATTTGAGATTATATGAAGTACAATATAGACAATAATAAAAAAATAAAGTAATGAATCTTATTTATTCATTACTTTATTTTTATTTAAATTTATATTTATATTAGTTGTTTTTCTTTATAGTAGGTGTTTCATAACTTTCAGTTATTGCACCACCGTCTTTTGAAGAATCATCTAAAGTTACATCATCATTATCAAATACAATTTCAAAATCATCAAGATTTCCATTTGTTCCAACAACATCACCATTAGCAAATGTTTCAGAATCTTCTAATATTGAATCCATCGAAGAGTAATCATGTATGTCACGAAGTTTATCAGATAATTTTGAAGTAGTACTTACACCAAATAGAAGATCATCTTTACTATTATCATCATCATTAATTGTAATTGTAGGTGTATCAGGCTTACTCATCATGTATTTTTCAAAGTTATACATTAAAGTATCTGCTTTTTCTTTATATTTAGCATTAAGGAATGTAACCTTACCTTTACCATAAATAGTTTTACCTTTAGCATTTTTTGTTCTGTAAAATACATCTCCAAATCCTTGATCTGCAATTTTAAACCATTCTGCTCTAAACTTCTTTTCTTTCTTTACAGTTGGAGTAGATTTTATTTCACTAGAAATATCATAGCTATATGAGAAATCTGGTATTTTTTCTTTACCAAATGCTTTTTGCCAGTATTCACTATCTTCTGGTACTGTATCACCAAAAACTATTTGTGTCTTAGTATTTGCAAGAACTGTTTGCCTATAATAACTTTGACCACTTTTTTCAAGCTGTGATAAGTTTTGTAGTGCAATTGTAACACCACATCTATATTTTCTAAATAAAGTAAACATTACTTCCATATCTTTAGTAATATATTCTGGGAACTCATCTATATATAAGAAATGAGGAGTTCTTGAATCTTCATTTCCTTTTCTTCTTAAAACTGCATCTTGGAATTGCAATATAAAAAACATACCAAATGCTTTTGCTTGTAATATACCAAGATCACCTTTTCTTGAACAAGCAGTAATAATGTTTCCATTTTCTAAAGCTTTATCAAAATCAATTATATTAGTTTTACCACATAATGATGCTTTAAGACCAGGATGTCTTATTAAGTTATTTAATTGTGTAATGGCACCATATAAGAATTTTTCAGTATCTTTTCTACCACTACCACGGGTACCTGGAATTTCATAACCATTAATATTAAGTGAAGGTTTATAGAAATTCTTTTCAAAATATCTAATAAGTAGTTTGTATTTTTGTTCAAGTTCTGGTATTTTTTTCATTTCTTCAGTCATTTCTTCAACAGCATCGAAATTATATAATAATTCCAACATATCCTCTAAGCTTGCAATCTCACCATCATGCATTATAGGATACATTTCTTTTAGTAAAATAGATAAGTTTTGGAAAGCATCTATAGTTACCTGTGTAAAGAATGGATCACCAGGTTTACCACCACCTGTACTTTCATACATAGCATTTAAAACATCTGAAACAATTGAAGCAACTTTAGCAGGATCAGGTATCGCAAATGGATTCATACTAAGTGTTGTCTCAGGTGCAGCAGGATCAATTGATAATACATCGATGTCGAAATTTTTTGCTACTCCTACAAATTGAGAAATAAAATTACCATCATTTTCTACTACTGTAATACCAATGTTTTTATATACTATTTTACCAGTGGAGTTATCAGTATATTGTATCATTGGTTTTATCATACTCATAAATTGTTCTTCCATACCACGTCTAGGTTTTAAATAGTTTAATGAAAAGTTCCTATTTACATATTCATTTGTAAAAGGTCCATTCATATAAGCTATATCTTTTTTTAACATTGAATAAGCAATTCTTTTTGAATATTCTCTAAAGAAAAATTTCTTTTCTAAGTCAAATGCACTCATAGGAAGTAATACAGTTGCGGTTTTACCTGTACCAGTTGCACCTTGAACTAGCGTAGCCTCATAACGCTTTTTTTCAGGTACTACTACTGGAAGAGAAGAACCTTTAACAGTACATATTATTGCCTCACAAGTAAAAGCACCATTTTCTTTTACAGCTGTAGAAGCTGATATTCCTGAAAAGGCAGCAATTGATTTTATATCATCATCGTCTCTCATTAATCCAAAAATATAATCTAAAACATTAAATGCCCCAATAAAAGGACCAACTAAACATAGAGTCCTAACAGCTGGAATAAATAATTCAGGATATAATCTTAATACATCGTTATAATTTGGTAATTGTTCAAGTAACCACCAAATACCGTTATTTATCCAGGCACATGCCATTCCACCTAATATAGTAGTAAATAAACTATATGTCATTATAAATACAGTTACTTTAGTATTATCATCTTTTGCTATTCCAGAATTAACGAAAAAGGAAAATCCTAATACTGGGAAAAATAAGAATATTGCATATAAATAAGGTGGAATATTATCAACTATTCTAATATTCCCTAGTAAAAAACCAAGTATTCTTGATAAAGACATTAACACAAGAATAATTGATGCTATATAAAAAATATATGTAAGAACCTTATCAGGCTTTGTCTTTATATGTAATTTCTTAAATAAATTATCTATCAAATATATCACCACTTTCAAAGTTTTATCAATATATAAATGTTTAATTTGACATATTGATATATTTCATATATAATTATAATACTATAAAAAAGCAAAAAATTCAAGTTTTTTTGTAAAACTCACAGCTAAATATACTAAAAAATGTTAAATTTGAATAGTACTAATTTTTTTTGCTTATGAAAGGAAAAAACTAAAATATGAAAATAATAGTTGGACTTGGAAATCCCGGTAAAGAATATGATATAACTAAACATAATGTAGGATTTATGTTTTTGGAGTATTTGGAAAAAAAATATGACTTTAAAATTGAAAAAAATATGTTTGAAAGTAAAATTGCTGATATAATTTTTGATAAGCAAAGAATAATATTTGTAAAGCCTCAAACTTTTATGAACTTGAGTGGTAATGCAGTATCTAAAATAAAAAACTGGTATAAGGTAGAAGATAAGGACATACTTGTAGTTTTTGATGATATAGATATACCGTTTGGGGATGTAAGATATAAAATAAATGGTAGTGGTGGTACTCATAATGGAATGAAAAATATAGTACAAATGATTAATTCTAAAGATTTTCCAAGACTTAAGATTGGAATAGGAGGTTTAAGAAAAGAAAATCAGGACTTAGCTAATTTCGTTTTAGGGAAATTTTCTAGTAAAGAATTAAATCAATTAGAAGAGGTTTTTTTAACAGCAGAAGAAAAAATGCAAGTTTTTCTTGACAAAAAATGATTTTAATGTTAAAATATATGATGTATTCCGCACATAACGGGTTTAAATGTTTTAAGAAACTACCTTAATGGCGAGAGCAAGTTAGAATATAAGGAGGAAAAAGAATGTACGCAATAGTTGAAATTAGTGGAAAACAATACAAAGTACAAGAAGGAGACATTGTTTTTGTTGACAGATTAGAAGCAGAAGAAGGAAATGAAGTATCTTTTGATAAAGTTTTATTTGTTTCTGATGATAAGAAAATCTCTATTGGTGAAGATACTGTAAAAGGTGCAGTAGTTAAAGCCACTGTTATAGGTCATGGTAGAGAAAAGAAAGTAATTGTATATAAGTACAAAGCTAAGAAAAATGAAAGAAAAACAAGAGGACACAGACAACCATATACTAAAATACAAATTGAAAAAATTTCAGTTACTTCAAGAGCTAAAAAAGCTGAAGAAACAACTGAAGAGGCTTAATTTTAAGCTTTTATTAAATTGATTATAAAGGAGTGAATTGAATTGGCACATAAAAAAGGTATGGGTTCTACTAGAAATGGTAGAGACAGTGAATCAAAAAGACTTGGAGCTAAAAGAGCAGATGGACAATTTGTTTTAGCTGGAAATATATTATATAGACAAAGAGGAACAAAAATACATCCAGGTACTAATGTAGGTATAGGTAAAGATGATACTTTATTTGCTTTAGCTAATGGTGTAGTAAAATTCGAAAGAAAAGGTAGAGACGACAAAAAAGTTAGTGTTTATCCAGTTGAAGAATAATGTTATTTAAAAAATACTTGTAATTTTACAAGTATTTTTTTTTGGAAAAAAAGGAAATATTATAATAAGAATAATAAAATTCTAAAAAGCAAATAATATATAATAAGAGGAGTTTTTATGAAATTATTATATAGAAATAAGTCCATTGCAATAGCTTGTATTTCAATCATCATTATTATATCAATAATATTTAGTAAATTGCCATATATGTTTACTAAATTTATATGCTGGCTTGGATATTGTGAAGAAAATGTAATATAGAAAAATACTACTGATTAATGAAAAAATCAGTAGTATTTTTAATAGTATGATATATTAGTGTTCGTATAATAAGGATGCAGTATAAGATTTTATGGTTTTTGTATCCTCGTAATCTTTTAAGGAAAAAACTATTGCTTTTGGAAAGAAGCATTTCGATTGATTTTCAGTGAAAATATCACTAAAATATCTTTCCTTTAATTTTGTAACATCATCGAATTGATAAAGAGCTTCTAACATGCATTCCGGTAATAATTCTGAAACTTGTGCAAATGCTGAATCCTTATCTACTATTAAGGAGAATTGTGCAATAAATTGAAACTTTTCATAATTGAAACTATAGGTTTTTAATTGTAATCTAAACTTAGATTCACGAGAATAAATTGTTGGAATAGCAACTACCCCTCCAAATTTTTCCTGTAAATCGCATCCTTTCCAATCAACATTTATAAATTTTATTAAATATTTAATTATTGAACTATCCGATAAATTCCCATATTGATTTTTAATAAATGAAATATCTTTATCTACAATATTCACTTTATTTTTACCTCCAATATCTTTAATTAAAAACATGATTAAAATATATAAATTACAAATTATATTATATCATTTTTTATTTATTATGTCAAATTATACTTATGTACTATCGCCATAGTTCAAAGTAAAAATGATATGAAACTAAGTAATACCATTTTACAATTGTAATAAAAATATTAAAAAAAGACAATAATATTATAAAATCATTAATGTTTATCATATTTTTAATATAACTATTTACAATTTTTTCATTTTATTATATTATATATAATGATACAAATGATAGGGGAATGAGTATGAGTGTTAAATTGATATTTCAAAAAGATGGAAATAATACATTAAGTGAAAATATCACTATTGCTTTTGAAAGGAAACCTAAAAAAGCATATTTCTTTTGCAGTTCTTTAAAAGAAACTGGGTTTAGAATAATTGAAGAAGATTTTATTGATAGTAAAACTAAAATTTATTTTGCTATTGGTATAGATAAAAAAAATACAACAAGAAATATGTTAGAAAATCTTTTGTTATATACAAAGGATGTATATTTTTATTCAAATAATCAACTTGTTGAATTTGATGGCAATATATGTATTTTTGAATATGAAAAAGAAGCAGTAATGTATACAACTAACTCTAGTATGTCAGAAAGTGGTCTTAAAGACAATCTTTCAATATATACAGAATATACATACAATCTTGAAGATAAAGATTCAAAACAAGAATACAAAAATATAATTAAAGAACTTACTTCAAAAATTGAAGATGAGGGATTTATAAAATTAGATAAAAATGCAATTGAAAGACTAGTAGAAGAAAAAGAAATATTTACTACAAGACAATATAATCATAATGTTAAGAGTATAGCTGAACTATTAGGAAAATCAAATGAAAGACTAGAAGATAAAGTCCAAGTTAAAGAAGAAGCTGATGATGTATATTTAGGTGAAGCTAGCATTCCTAAATTTGATTTATCAGATTCTGATATAGATATTGAAATTGATGATTTTGTTTTACCTGAGGAAGATAATGAGAAAATTGAAAATAAAGAGAAAGTAAAAGAAGATATTGAAGTAGAAGAAAATAAAGAAGATTCTAGAATCTTTGAACAAAATAGTAATGAATATGATGATAACATAAGTTACAATAATGAGTTATATGATGAAGATCTAGAAGATTTTGACTTTGATGAAAATGAAACTTTAGATATTGATAAAATGCTCTTTTCAAAAGCTGATATAAAACTTAATGTTGGTGATAAAAAGGCTAAAAAGGTAATTGAAGAAAAAGAAAATGATGGGCCTGAAAAAGAAGATGAAAGTTTTGATGATTCCGATGAAGTTGTACAAGTAAAAAAAGTTAATCTAAACAATGTTTCGAATTTAATATTTGAACTTCCTTCTAAACCTTCAAAAGGTCAAGATGTAAATAGCATAAAGATACCAAATTATATAAAAAGTATGATACCAGAATTTTTTGAAATTAATGAGAATGGTAAAAATGTTGATATATCTGGTGCATCATATAGAAAAAGAGATATAAAAATAGAAATAGTTGATGTAAAATCTGGAACTAAATATACAGATAGAGAAGCAAAAATACTATCTAAAAATGGTCAGACATATATTACAATAACTTCTGATAGTATAAAAAATATAGAATATTCTGAAAATGATATTATAAGAATTATAAAACTTGCAAGTGATATATATCATATAGAATTTGTATCTAAAGATTTACAAGAATATAAATTATGGAATAAACTTTGTACACAAAAGTTTAAAGCAAGTACAAGAAAATATGGTATGATGTAAAATTTAATAAAATGTAAGAAGTGGTAGAATGTTCTACCACTTCTTATTTATGTGAAATGTTTCCATTAGTTGTCATCTCTGTGTTCTCTATAATTTCTCTATTTTCTTAAGTCTCTCTATTAGCTCTATTTTTATTTCACAAGTATTTAATTATTCCTCATCAAATTCAAAATCACCATCTGTACTAAAATTTGGACCCAAACAATCAGTCAATCTGTAGTATTCAATAATAAGTAAATCCTCTTTTTCAATTTTAGTTAAAGCTTCAAGTTGAAAAGGTTTTAATTCTTCAATCTGTTCAACTGCAACACCATTCTTATACAATAAATAAACAGTATTATATAAAGAAGCATTTGATGTATTGTATTCATTTTCGCATATCATATATGCTAATCTTTCAGCATCATCTTCTTCATAATGAGGAAGTTCTTTAAGTTGTCCAGCAAAACCATTAAATGAAGCTTCATCGGTTTCGGACGAGCTTCCTAATGAGTTGCAAAATATTGTTTTTTTCATTTAGACTCCTTTCTTGGTATATAGTAAATACCAAAGCATATTTTATGTTACATAAAATATTATACCAGATTTTGTAAAATAAATCAATACTAATAATTAAATATTATTAACTTGTTAACAATACGAAAAATGTCATAAAATGCTTGAATTATTAGTGCATATATAATATAATAAGTTACATATAATGGGGGCAGATTATGCAATTAAAGAAGATTGAGATTCAAGGATTTAAATCCTTTGCAGATAAAACAGAAATAATTTTTTTAGATGGAATAACAACTATTGTTGGACCAAATGGAAGTGGAAAAAGTAATATATCAGATGCTGTTAGATGGGTTCTAGGTGAACAAAGTGTAAAGACACTTCGCGGAGCCAAAATGGAAGATGTCATATTTGCAGGTACTGAAGCAAGAAAAAAAGTTGGATTTGCTGAAGTATCTATGTACTTAGATAACAGTGATATGAGTCTACCTATTGAATTTAAAGAGGTCGTTGTAACAAGACGTGTATATAGATCCGGTGAGAGTAATTACTTATTAAATGGTAGTGAATGTAGACTAAAAGATATACAAGAATTATTTATGGATACAGGTGTTGGAAGAGATGGGTATAGTATAATATCTCAAGGAAAAATTGATGAGATTTTATCAACAAAATCAGAAGAAAGACGTCATATTTTTGAAGAGGCATCTGGAATTGTAAAATATAGAACAAGAAAAGAAGAGGCAACTAAAAAACTTGATAATACTGAAATTAGTTTAAATAGAGTTAACGATATCTTAAATGAAATAGAAAATGTTATAGGACCACTTGAGAAAAAAGCAGAAGTTGCAAAAAAGTATTTATTATTAAAAGGTGAATTAAAGGAGTTAGATGTTAGATTATTTGTAGATTCAATAAATCAAAATGCTGAGGAACTTAAGAAATTAGATGATATAATAAATACTTTTGAAACAGATATTGTAAATTCAGAAAATCAAAATGAAGAATTTGAAAAATCTAAGAATGATTTAAAAGAAAGAGTACAAGAAATTAGTTTAAAGATAGAAGAAACACAAGCAAAGTACTTTGATCTGACTAATGAAATAGAAAGATTAAATTCCAAAATTGAATTATCTCAGGCAACTATTGAAAATGCAAATACAAATATTGAAAGGTTGAATAGTGAAATAATAGAAGATACTGAAAAGATTGAATTATTAAAAGAAGATATTCAAAAAAGAGATGATAAGAAAAAATCTATGGCTGAGAGTAAAATAAAATTTGAAAATGAACTAAGCGTTAAACAAGATGAATTAGATGAAATAATGAAAACGCTAGATCAAAAAGGCGTAGAAATTGAAAAGATAAAAGAAACTATAGAAAATAAAAATGAAGAAAAATATGAATTAAAGTTAGAAATCAGTAGTATTCTTGCAACTTTAGAATCAAATGAAAAACAAATAATAGAAAAAGAAAAGGCTGCTGAGAAAAATATTTCTCTAAAAGATAGTCTAATTTCAACTAAATTAGATTTATCTTCAGAACTTGATAATAAAAATAGAGAACTTGAGAAAGTAAATAAAGAAATAGGAAATATAAGTACAGAAAAAAGTAAGTATGAATTAGAGATTGAAAAAATTAGAGAAGAAGAAAATAAGCTTAAACAAAATATAATGACTCTTAAATCAAAATATAATTATTTGCAAAATCTTGAAAAAGAAAATGAAGGATATTTTAAAAGTGTAAAATCTGCTCTTGATTTTGCAAATGAAAGTAACATGAAAAATGTATATGGGACTGTTGCAAGTTTAGTTTCAACAGAGGAAAAATATGAGTATGCAATTGAAATTGCACTTGGCGGTTTCTTGCAAAATATAGTTGTTCAAGATGATGAAGATGCTAAAAATATAATTGAATACTTAAAAGAAAATAAACTTGGTAGAGCTACATTTTTACCATTATCTAGCATTAAAAAAGTAAATTCGAATAAGGAAGATATGAGAAGATTTACTGGCTTTATTGGAATGGCTACTGATCTAGTAAAATTTGATAAAAAGTATTTTGACGCCATAAACTTAAGTCTATCTTCTACTGCAATTGTTGATAATGTGGAAAACGCCATACAAATTTCTAAAAAAACAAAAAATAATATAAGACTTGTAACTTTGTCTGGTGAACTTATTGCTTCAACCGGTAGTATAACTGGTGGACAAACTGCACAAAAAAATGCAGGACTTATTGGTAGAAGTGAAAAGATAAAAGAACTTTCCAAAACCATTGAAAAAGAACAAAAAGAGTGTCAAGAAATAACTGATAAAATATCACAAATATCAATAAAATTAAATGAATTAAATGATAAATTTGTTGTATTAAAACAGAATCAAGATGAGTTAAAATTATATGTTGCAACAAAGAATTTTGAATTTGAAAATTTGAATAAGGAAATTGAAAAGATTGAAGGCTCAAAAATTCAAAGCAAAGAGGCTATAGAATCAATAAAAAGTGAAACAAAAATATTATCTGATAATATGAAATTAAATGAAGATAAAATTGAATTAATTGAAAAAGAGATTTTGGAAAATCAGGAAATTGTTGATGAATATGCTAGATTTAATAAAGAAAAAGAAAAGACAATTGATTTTTTGAATGAAGATATAGTTAATTTAAAAATATCTCTATCTTCATTTGATGAAAGTGTATCTTCAATTGATGAGATGAAAGAAAAAATTAATCAGGATATAACTAACTTTGAAGAGTCAATTATAAAAAAGAAAAATCAAATGAATGTATTAATGAATTCTATTGAGGAAAATAAAAAACAAATCGAAATTTTAAATGATAGAATTAATTCACAAGATACATTTAAATCTGATTATTTAAATATTACTGAAAAATTAAAGAACGATAAAGAAGAATGTATTAAGTCTCAAGAAGATATAGAAAATAAAATAATTGAGACAATAAAAAATATTGAAAAATTAAAAGAAGAAAAATCAAAAATAGAAAATAAAAAAGTAAAATATGATATAGAAATTGAAAACTTAAAGAATAAAATGTGGGATGAATATGAACTTACAATTTCTAGTAGTAAGAAATTACTTGAAAATGCTGCTATTGATGAAAGAAATAATAAAAGTATAAAAGAAAGTGCTGAGAAAATAAGAAAACAAATTAAGGATTTGGGAGAAGTTAATGTAGGATCAATAGAAGAATATAAAGAAACAAAAGAAAGATATGATTTCATTACAACACAAAAACTTGATTTGGAAGAAACAAAATCTAAATTACAAAATTTGATTAATAATATGACGACTATAATGAAACAACAATTTAGCAAGCAATTTAAAATTATAACAGAAAACTTCAATGAGACATTTAAAGAATTGTTTGGAGGGGGAAAGGCTGAATTAAGACTTTCTGACGAAAATGATGTTTTAAATAGTGGAATTGAAATAGAAGTTCAACCACCTGGAAAGAAATTACAAAGTATGATGTTACTATCTGGTGGAGAAAGAGCACTTACTGCAACAGCACTATTATTTGCAATACTAAAAATAAAAACGCCACCATTTTGTATATTAGATGAAATCGAAGCAGCACTTGATGATGTTAATGTTCATAGATTTGCAGAATATATTAAAAAGTATTCTAATAATACGCAATTTATTGTTATAACACATAGAAAAGGTACAATGGAAGTTGCTTCTTCTGTATATGGTGTTACAATGCAAGAATATGGTATTTCGAAAGTTGTATCAATGAAATTGAAATAATTTTTATAGAGGTAAGAGTATGCATGATCGTAAAGGGAAATTTGATTTTAATAGTATAAGAAATAGAATATTAAAAGATAAAATGTTAACTAGTGAAATATCTAAATTAAATGTAACTAGTAATGATGTAGAAACTTATCTTAGCTATTATATTTATAAATTCACTGATATAATTAATAACAATTCAGAATCAATATTAAAAAGTGAAAATAAAGAAGAAATATTATCTTTATCCAAACAAAACCTATCAATAATAGGAAATGAAATTTATAAGAGAACAACGTATTTAGATACTTTCATTGAAGAAAATATAAAAGAATTTAGTAATTGTAAAATTAAAGAGCTAGATTATATTAATCCATGGCTTATAAAAAAAGAACAATTACTTGACGAATTTAATTGTGACAAAAAAGATACAATGCCAATTGAAATATATGCTAAAAATATGCTTTGGAGCAATAGAGCTGCAAAAAGTATTTTTGATGTACAAAATGCTATTGTTGAGAAAGTTTCAAAAAAAAATAGATTTGATTCTGACACTATAAAAAAAATCTTTAATAATATAAAAATTAATATATTAAAGAATACTGAAGAGTTTGATAAAAATGGTCTAATAAATGATTTCTTAATTAAATATTCAAAATATATAGGAAAAAATATTAGTTTAAAAGAATTAGAAAATGAACCTTCTTTTAAAGCAGTTAACCAGTTATTAGATAAGGTCAAAAAAGGGAAAAATAGTATTAACATTTCAATGAAAGAATTGTACGGTTATATTTCTTGTGATATTTCAAAAGCAAGATTATATACTTCAAAAGGCATCTATCAAGATAAAATTGTTGGTGAATACTCAAAATTATGTTCTGAAAAAAAACTAAATGGAATTACTTTATCAAAATTTTCTGATGAGAATTCTATGGAAAATAAAACGATATTTAATAATATTATAAGATTAAAAATTCCTGGCTATAGTGATACTTTTTCATCACATATGACATCTAGACATATAAGTGACTTAGAAAAAAAATATAATCTAAATATACCAGACGTCATAAATTTAAGAGAAAATACTACTTATGCACAGTATAAATATAATGATAAACAAAAAAGATATTTTGAAATGTTAAGTAATAGGACTTTATTTAGTTCTGACAAAGTTGAAAGAAAATTAAATTTTACCAACTATATGATTTATGATTATAATTCTGAATATTATATCAGGAAAAATAATAATGAAAGTAGGGATGTTTCAGATGCTAGATAAACAAGAATTGCTTAATTTATTAAACAAACAAGAATATGCAAAGATAATTGAATACTTTTCAGATGAATATAATAGGATTTTAAGAGAATTTTTAAGAATAAACAAATTATCATTTAAAGAAAATTCTAACATGGAAGAATTATTTATGCTTGTTGAGGAGAATTTCCCAAGATTTTCGGGTCTAATACAAATAATAAGAAGCTCACTAATTGATGAAGATCTATCAACATATGATTCTTTAGATAATTTAATTTCAAATTATAATTATATAAAAGAAAAGTTGACATAATACAAAAAATATGTTATAATTACATATAGTGTTAATATACTACATAATAGTGGAGGAATTCCAATATGGATAATAAGTTGATTATTTTAATCAATGTTTTACAAGGAAAATTGGGTATGCCTGAAATTAGTTCTATTGAATCATTAATTCTTGAGTATATAAAAAGATACTCAAATGAAGATGAAATTGGAACGGTGCTTCTTCAAGAGTACATATCATTATTAAATGAGGGAATGAGTATTGAAGGTTCTAATGAACATATTGATAAATTGTTAGAATACTTCATTTAATTTAATTATAGTTTTGATCTAAAAAGTCCTGGAAATATTTCCAGGACTTTTTGTATTAATCAGTTATTTTTATATTATTATCTACAAGATCAATATTAAATCTTTGATTTTCTTTTATATTTCCTCTTAAAAATTCTACTGCAATTAAATCCTCAATATGTTTTTGTATTACACGTTTAAGGGGTCTTGCACCAAATTTTTCGTTATAGCCAGTTTTTACTATAAATTCAGCAACTTCAGGAGAATATTCAAAAATAATGTGTTTTTCTGATGTTTCCTTTTGCAACTCTTTTAGCATTAAATCAGCTATTTTTAGCATATCTTCATGAGAAAGTTTATTAAATGAAATTATATCATCAATTCTATTTAAAAACTCTGGTGCAAAGAATTCTTTCAATGCTTCATTTGTTTTAATTTGCAATTTATCTTGTTCAATTTGATTGTTTGCAAATCCATAACCATCACTTTTAAAATTTGTTCCTAAATTTGAAGTAAGTACTATGACTGTATGTTTAAATGAAACTGTTTTTCCGTGCGAATCGGTAAGTCTTCCTTCATCTAAGATTTGTAATAAAATGTTATATATGCTTTGGTGAGCTTTTTCAATCTCATCAAAAAGAATTATACTATATGGATTTCTTCTAATCTTTTCAGTTAGCTGACCTGCATCATCATATCCAACATATCCTGGTGGTGAACCAATAAGCTTTGATGTTGAATGAGCCTCAGTATATTCTGACATGTCTAATTTTATAACAGCATTTTCATTATCAAATAATTCGTATGCAAGAGCCTTAACAAGAGCTGTTTTACCAACACCAGTAGGTCCAACAAATATAAATGATGGTGGTCTTTCTATGTTTCTTA
The DNA here is from genome assembly GCA_023410645.1 of Bacillota bacterium. Classification (GTDB taxonomy): domain Bacteria; phylum Bacillota; class Clostridia; order TANB77; family CAG-465; genus CAG-465. Next base: position 15,770 of record JAEYPQ010000030.1, read on the forward strand.
CATTAGCTCTTTTTCTAAGAATTGCATTAGATATTGCTTCAATAGCAGTACCTTGACCAATTATCTTCTTATTTAAATTATCTTTCAAGTTAAGTAATTTAGTAGTTTCAGCTGTTTTAATTCTCATTACTGGAATTTTTGTCCAAAGTTCAACTACTTTTGCTAGGTCATCAAACTCAACTTTTCTTGGTTTGTTATTTTTCTTTAATTCTTGTAATTCAGTTTCAATTTTACATGTCTCAGCCTTTAATTTTGCTACAATTTCAAAATTAGATACACTGTCACTTCTAGAAGAAGCGACTTTATCAATTTCTTCTGTCTGTATTTCAGTCTCAATTTCCTGTTGTTTTTCTTTTATATCATTTAACTGTTTTTCGAGTTTTTCAATTTTAGAAAGATTTACATCATCAAGATTTACTCTTGCACATGCTTCATCTATCAAATCAATTGCTTTATCTGGTAAAAATCTATCGTGTATATATTTATCAGAAAGGCTAACAGCATCTTTTAGAATTTCATCACTTAATGTTACTTTATGATAATCTTCATAATATCCTTTTACACCTTTTAAAATTTCAAAACAATCTTTCGCATTTGGTTCATCAACTATTATTGGTTGAAATCTTCTTTCAAGAGCTGTATCTTTTTCAATATATTGTCTATATTCTTTTAAAGTAGTTGCACCAATTAGTTGAACAGTTCCATTAGCAAGAGCAGGTTTTAACATATTAGCTGCATTCATTGAATTATCGTGCTCAAGTCCGCCGACAATATTATGAACTTCATCTATTGCGAGAATTATATTTCCAAATGATTTACATTCATCTATTAACCCCTTTATTCTTGATTCAAATTGTCCTCTAAATTGAGTACCAGCAACAAGTGATGTCATATCTACTAGATATACTTCTTTGTCAACTAATTTTGCAGGTACATTACCATCTGCAATTGCAATAGCCAGTGCATTAACAATAGCAGTTTTACCAACTCCTGGTTCTCCAATTAATGCAGGATTATTTTTACTTCTACGATTTAAAATTTGAATTAATCTTTGAAGCTCAACTTCTCTTCCAATAACCTTATCTAATTTACCTTCTCTAGCTTTTCTTGTTAAATTTTCACCAAAAGTATCTAAATATTTAGTTTTTCTATTTTTCTTATTTTTATTACTTTTTGTATTTGTATCTTCTTTTTCGTCTGTATCATTATTTAAATTTTCATTTTCAATATCATTATCATTTTTCATACTCTTAAATGGAAAGATTCCACCAAGTCCACCTGGAAAAGAGAATCCTCTCTTTTCTGGATCACCCTCACCATCTGAATCCACAAAACCATTTAACATTTCTTCAAATTGATTAGACATATTTTCCATATCTTCATCAGACATATTTGTCATTTCCTTCATTATATTAGATAAAGGATCAATACCTTGTTTTTTTGCACATTCTACACATAAACCAGTAGTTTCGTTTGTAGATTTACCGTCTTTATCTAATTTGTTTATAAATATAACTGCCATATTTTTTTTACATACGGAACATAGCATAATTTTTATCACTCCTATTTTAGCAAGTACATAGTTATATTATATTAAATATAACGAGTAACATACTTAATAGTATAACATACATTATATTTTTTTACAATAACATTAATATTTATATGTCCATATTATTTGATTAGAAATAATTAAGTATTTTTTATATATTAAATCTGTATAATAGATATTCCTTATTTTATAAATGCTTAAATTATATTGAAAATTTAAATGAAAAAAAGTATAATAGTATAATATAGCATTGTGTCTAAGTGTTATATTAGGAGATGATGTAGTGTTAGATAATTATTATACTCAAAAATATACTAGACTTTTAAGTAGACAGTTTAGGAATATACAAGAGGTTACAGAAGAAATAATAAATTTACAAGCAATACTTAATTTACCAAAAGGTACAGAAATATTTGTTAGTGATATACATGGGGAATATGATATATTTTCTCATATATTAAATAATGGTGCAGGAATAATAAAAAGTAAAATAGAAGATGTACTTGGAGATACAATTACTGAATCTGAAATGAAATCTTTAGCAACACTTATATATTATCCTGAGGAAAAATTATCAATAATGAAAAAGAATGTTGATGATTTAGATAACTGGTATACAATAATTCTTTATAGACTTATTATGGTAGCAAAACAAGTAAGTTCTAAATACACACGTTCTAAGGTGAGAAAAGCTCTACCACAAGGATTTGATTATATAATTGACGAACTTTTAAATGTATCAATAAATGGTAAAGATAAGGATAGCTATTACAAAGAAATAATAAAATCAATAATAGAACTAAAAAGAGCTGATCAGTTTATAATAGCAATTTCTGATTTAATAAAGCGTATGGCAATTGACCATCTCCATATAGTTGGTGATATTTATGATAGGGGGCCAAAACCTAAACAAATAATTGATGAATTAATTAAATTTCATAGTTTAGATATACAGTGGGGAAATCATGATTCAAATTGGATGGGCGCTGCTTGTGGAAATGAAGCTTGTATTTGTAATGTTGTTAGAATATGTTCAAGATATGATAACTTAGATACCCTAGAAAATGGATATGGAATAAATATAAGACCATTAACAACATTTGCACTTGAAGTATATAAAGATGATCCTTGTAAAGAATTTATTCCAATTACTGTTGGAGATAATAAATACTGTAATAGTGATAAAGATATTATTTCAAAAGTACATAAAGCTATTACAATAATACAGTTTAAAATTGAAGCAGAGTTAATTAGAAAACACCCGGAATATGAAATGGGTAATAGATTGCTCCTAGATAAAATAAATTATAAGAATGGTACTATAAATATTGATGGAATTAATTATGAATTAAAAGATAAGAATTTTCCAACAATAAATAGTGATAATCCATTTGAGTTAACGCAGGAAGAAAAAGAAGTAATAGCAAGATTAAAAGAGTCATTTATAAATAGTGAAATTTTAAAATCACACATTACCTTTTTATATGAAAACGGGGGACTATATAAAATATTTAATTCTAATTTACTTTTTCATGCATGTATTCCTATTAATAAGGATGGAGAATTTGAAAAAGTAAAATTATTTGATAAAATTTTATCAGGTAAGGAATATTTAGATTATTTGGAAACCATAATGCATAAAGCTTACTTTAAGGAGAATGATGATGAAAATGAATATTTAGACTTTATGTGGTATTTATGGTGTGGTAAGAATTCACCACTTTTTGGAAAAGATAAAATGGCTACATTCGAAAACTATTTTTTATATGACTCAGAAATAAAAAAAGAGATTAAAAATCCATATTATACTTTAATAAATAAAGAAGAGATATGTGATAAGGTATTGTTAGAATTTTGCCTTAATCCACAATATTCACACATAATTAATGGTCATACTCCAGTTATGGAAACAAAAGGTGAATCTCCAATACGTTCTAATGGAAAATTGTTAGTTATAGATGGGGGATTTGCAAAAGGATATAGAAATCAAACAGGTAATGCTGGATATATACTTACATATAATTCATATGGATTAGTACTTACTGCAAATGAACCATTTGAATCTAAGCAAAAGGCAATTGAAGAAGAATTAGATGTACAATATAAAATTGTGGTAAAAGAAAAAGATATAGAGAGAAAAAGAGTAAAAGATACTGATATTGGTGAAAAATTAAAAGATGAAATTGAGGATTTGAAGATTTTACTTGAAGCATATAGATTAGGAATTATTAAAGAAAAAAATATATAAAATTAAAGACTTGAAACTTAAGTTTCAAGTCTTTTCTCTATTAATTTTTCAAGGATTTGAACTGCGTTAGTAGCTGCACCTTTTCTTACATTGTCTGCCACAACCCACATGTTAATACCATTTTTTACACTAAAATCTCGTCTTATTCTTCCAACAAATACTTCATCTTTAGTATCTACAAATGTATTTATTGGATAAATATTTCTTGAGATGTCATCTAGTACAACTATGCCTTCACTTTTATTTAGTAATTGTTTCAATTCTTCAATATCAAACTCATTTTCAAATTCTACATTAATACTTTCCGCATGACAATTCTTAACTGGTACTCTCACAGTTGTAGCTGTTATACTAAGATTAGGTAATCCTAGTATCTTTCTTGATTCTTCAATCATTTTCATTTCTTCTTTACTATAACCATTTTCTAAAAATACATCAATATGTGGCAAACAATTATTGTATATTTTATATGGAAATTTTTCGGGTTCTAAACCTCTTGTGGTGTTTTCTAAATCATTTATGCCTTTCATTCCGGCACCAGATACTGCCTGATATGTTGAATATACTACTCTTTTAATTGTGTATTTATCATCTAATGGCTTTAGTGCAACAACTGCCTGTATTGTGGAACAGTTTGGATTTGCAATAATACCATTATTTTTAAAAATCATTTCTGGATTTACTTCTGGAACGACAAGTGGTACATCTTCCTTCATTCTGAATGCACTACTATTATCGATTACAATACAACCGTTTTTTGCTGCAATAGGTGAGAAAATCTCACTAATTTTTCCACCAGCAGAAAAAAGAGCATAATTAAATCTATTATTATCAAAAGATGTTTCTGTAAGTTCTTCTACCACATATTCTTTTCCCATAAATTCAGTCTTTTTACCTTTTGATCTGCTTGAAGCAAATAAAGTATAATTATCTATTGGCAAATTTTTTTCTTCTAAAACTTTTAAAAAAGTTGATCCAACAAGGCCTGTTGCACCAACAATTGCACAATTTATCATAAAATGTCACCTCAATAAAATATATGAAATGTCACTATTTTTATGCATGAAAAAGCACGCATGATAAATTTCATCATGTGTGCTCTCTAACTCATTTTTGTTCAATGTAGATAAATTGAGTCTTACGGTCAACCCTTCCAATGTAATTTGAACAAAATTGTGGAACTCTTTTAAAGAAAAAAAGAATAGAGTTTTTAGCAGTCTCTCCATTAAAATAAGTTACGGATATACGCATCTTATCGTTATAAGCAGAAGATTCTAAGATATCATTGATAGTGTAGCTTACTGTACTTGTTGGCTGCTTTTCATAAAGAGCTTTTAACAGTGATTCAAAAAATATTCCTGAACTCTCTGATAAAAGATTCTTTTTTAAAAAAGCTGTAAATCCGTTTAACAAATCAGAATTTAATAATGTGTATATTTCTGATTTTTTTGATAAGTCAAAACCAATGTTGCATAGATCAATGTATAAATCCTGAAGTTCATCTTTTTTTTCATAAGGAAATATTAATTTATTTACTGAGGCCGCATATACCAGTCTAAACAGATATATGTTAAATTCTAATTTCCTATTATCCAAAATCTTAGATATAACCTCAAATATTTTTTGAGAAATTGAATCTGTTTTGAATAATGGCCGGCATACGGTAAAATCACCATGTTTCCCGGACTTTTTGTATAAAGCTTGAACAATATAACTTCCTTCAAATGTTGGCTCATAGCAATTTGATAGAACTGAAATTTCTTCAGAATTGGTATCAATAGTTCTAAAGCCCCTTGTAAAACTTCCAAGCATAGTCTTCATATTATTCATATCCTCCTATAAAATTTTTATTGGTCAACGTTAAATATCATAGTTATTATACCATAAAATCTATTTTATGTCAATTTAACATAAATAAGACACTATTATATAATAGTGTCTTATTTATGGATTTACCAATTTATAAAGTATCTCCGGATTTACATATATATTAAAAACTGAAAAGGCAAAGTTTAAAAAATATCCAACTGCAATAAATAAAGCTACTCTTTTAACTAGTCTTTTTGGAAATAATTCTATTATTTTAAGTAAGAATGGTTGCAAGAAAAATATATAACAAGTCCCAAGTATTCCCCAACCAATAAGTATTGGTACAGTAGTATAATTAAATATTTCTAAAAACATACCATCATAATTCCACATTTCAATGTTAAAAATATATTTAAACATTAACCCTGATAAAAGTTCAAATGCTCCCATAAATACAGCTGATGTTACAAATGCATAAGGTATATTTATTACTTTTGCTCTTAAATTATAAAATAAAATATAAAGTATTATAGCACCAAATCCATATATACTGCAAAATGGTCCATATAGCATACCACGATTAGTAAATCTTCCCACAGCTACATATACAAATGATACTTCAACAAGCCAACCTATCATAGCACAAATAACAAAGATAAATACCATATCTGTAAAAGATCTTTTTTTGTCATCTATGATTTCTAGTTTATTTCTATCGATTGTAAGTTTATTCATTAAATTCACATCCTAGTTTATTTAAGTAGTAAGTACTATTAAGTTCAATAACTATTTTATTCAAATAGTAAAGAGACATATTTTCTTTAAAACTAAATTTATATTTATAGGCAAATAACATTTGTCTATATTTTTTGAATTTTTTATTTATCTCATTTTTACCGTACATTGAATCACCAATAATAGGATGGAAAATATTTGTCATTTGCGATCTAATTTGATGAGTTTTTCCGGTATGTATAATAATATCCAAAATTGCATAATCCAAGTTTTTATCAATATATTTGACTGTATATTCAGTGATAATTTTTTTACTTGAATTAACTTTTTCATCATACACTTTTGAGTATCCAGTTTTTGTATCTTTTAATATATATTTTTCAAGTATCTCGTGCTCTTTTTCAAAATTACTATTATTAACATATGCAATGTAATTTTTTTCAATATATCCTTCTTTAAAAGCAATATTTAATTCATTATATGCAGTTTCATTCTTTCCAAAAACAACTATCCCTGCAGTATTTCTATCAAGTCTGTGACAAATCATAGCATTTGGATAATATTTTTTTACAATATCATCTAATGTTGGTTCTAATATTCCAGTTTTGTATAAATAAATATCATCACTCTCATGTTCATTATTTGATAAAATACCTTGTTTTTTATATACTGCTAATATGTTATCATCTTCATATATAATATCTAAAGTATCATCTATGTTGAAAAGTATCTTATCGTCAATGTATAATGTTATTTTATCATTTAAATTTAAAGCAATATCTTTATTTACTCTAATTCCATTTACTTTTATATCTTTATTTCTTAATGCCTTGTATAAATAATTAGTTGGAATATTTGGAAAAACTTCACATATATATCTAGTTAATTTTATATTACTTTTACAATTTTCTACAAAAAAATCTCTCATAAAATTATTATAACCGCAATTTATGTAAAATGCAATATTATTATTGATTTTTAGAAAATTTTGTTATATAATAACCTTTAAAATGACTGAAATAGGGAGTGTTTAATGTGAAAGAAGAATTAGAAGAATTAAGAAAAATTTCTACTGATGAATTATCAAAAATAACTAGCAAAAATGAATTAGAAGAAATCAGAGTAAAATATTTAGGTAAAAAAGGTGGTCTTACATCACTTTTAAAATCACTTGGTGGTTTGGAAGAAGAAGAAAGAAAGAGTGTTGGAAAACTTGCAAATGAAATACGTATAGAAATTGAAAATTTAATTTCTGACAAGCAACAAGAACTTGAAAATAAAGAAATAGAAGAAAAAATCCAAAATGAAAAAATTGATATTTCTATATCTAATTCAAAATCATCAAAATATGGACATAAACATCCACTTACAATAGTTCTTGATGAAATTAAAGATATATTTTTAGGAATGGGATATTCAATTGCAGAAGGCCCAGAAATTGAAACTACATTCTTTAATTTTGATGCGTTAAATGCACCAGCAGATCATCCATCTCGTGACTTACAAGATACTATGTATATTACAGATAATATAATACTTAGAACTCAGACTTCTCCTGTACAAGCAAGAACTATGTTAGAACAAAAACCACCTATAAAGATAATTGCACCAGGACGTGTATATAGATCAGATAATGTTGATGCTACACATTCACCAATGTTCCATCAAGTAGAAGGTCTTGTTGTTGATAAAAATATATCAATGTCTGATTTGAAAGGAACACTTGAAATGTTTTCAAAGAAAATGTTTGGAGAAGATACAAAAATAAGACTTAGACCTCATCATTTTCCATTTACTGAACCAAGTTGTGAAGTAGATGTATCATGCTTTGTATGCGGTGGAAAAGGTTGTAAAGTATGTAAAGGTGAAGGATGGATTGAAATACTTGGTGCAGGTCAAGTACATCCAAATGTGCTAAAAGCATGTAATATAGACTCAAATGAGTATCAAGGATTTGCTTTTGGTGTTGGCGTTGAAAGAATTGCAATGATTAAATTTGGTATTAACGATTTGAGATATATTTATGAAAACGATACTAGATTTTTAAATCAATTTTAGGAGTGTGAATTTATAATGGTTGTATCATTAAATTGGTTAAAAGAATATGTGGATATAGATGAAAATTTAACTATTCAAGAGATTGTAGATAGACTTACAATGTCTGGCAGTAAAGTTGAAACTTTTGAAACTTTTGGTATTAAAACAAAAGAAGTTGTTACTGGTATTGTGGAAAAAATTGAACCTCATGAAAGTAACGATAAACTTAAAGTTTTAACTATTGATATTAGATTTAGAAAGCTAACTGCAGTTGCAAAAATTCCAGATATAGAAGTTGGGGATATAATTCCAGTTGCACTTCCTGGTGCTAGAGTAATTAACAAAGAAGTAAATATTTCAGCAGTTGAGGGCGTAAAATCTGAGTGTATGGTTTGTCATATATTAGATCTTGGACTTGATGCTAAGAAAATGCCTTGGGTTAAACCTTCTGGACTTTTAGTATTTCCAAAAGATGTTAAAATTGGAGAAGATATTAACGATATATTAGGACTTGGAGACTATTTAATTGAATTTGAAATAACTCCAAATAGACCTGATTGTCTTTCAATTGAAGGTATTGCTAAGGAACTTGCTGTGACTTTTGGAAAGGATTGCAAAGAATTATGGCAATATAAAGAACCAGATTTTATGTTTTCTGATAGTATTAATGGAATTTCAGTTTCTGTTGAGAGTGAAAATTGCAAAAGATATACAATGAATGTTGCAGAAAATATAAAAGTTGAAAATTCCCCATATGACTTACAAATAAAGTTGATTAAATGTGGTATAAGACCTATAAATAACATTGTTGATTTAACAAACTATGTTATGCTTGAAATAGGTCAACCTTTGCATGCATTTGATAAAGATAAAATAAATAGTGATAAGATTGTGGTAAGACAAGCAAAAGATGGAGAAACTTTAGAAACTCTTGATGGAATAAATAGAATATTAGATAAGTCTAGTCTTGCTATAACAAATGGAAAAAATCCTATTGCAATAGCTGGTATAATGGGCGGAGAGCTATCAGGTATAGATGAAAATACAAAAAGTGTAGTTCTTGAAGCTGCAAATTTTGTAAGAGGAAATATTCGTAATACTTCTAAAAAACAAGTACTTAGAACTGATGCATCTTCACGTTATGAAAAAGGATTACCATCTGAACTTACAATTCATGCTATGAGTCGAATTGTTGATTTAATCAATTCTACGAATTGTGGTATTATTGTAAATAACATAGTGGATATTTATCCACAAAAACAAGTAAATAACACCATTGAAATCAATTATGATAAAATAAATAGTGTTATTGGAACAAATATATCTGTTGAAGATATAGATAAAATATTAGAAGATTTAGGAATTGAAATAAAAGATAATATAGCATTTATACCATATTTTAGAGAAGATTTAGAATTGGTAGAAGACTTAGCAGAAGAAGTGGCAAGAATTTATGGATATGATAAACTTCCTTCAACACTTCCAAATACTAGTCTTACTTTTGGTGCTAAAACTAAAGAACAAAAAATAGAAGAAAAATTAAAAGAAATTGCAAATGCAAGTGGGTATAATGAGATATACACGTATACTTTCTTTAGTAAAGAGACATTAGAAAGAATGTGTCTAAATAAAAAGTCTAGTCTATTTGATTTAGTTAGAGTAAAGAATCCATTAAGTAAAGATTTTGAATATATGAGAACTACAACAATGCCATTAATGTTAGAGGCATTAGAGAGGAATTTTACTAGAAAAAATACTAATGTTAAATTATTTGAATTTGGTAAAATTTTCGAAGATGCAGAAAATGTGTTAAAGGATAAGCTTGTTACAGAAAATTATGCTTTAACATTTGGAATGTACGATGATTATTCTAATTTCTATGACATAAAAGAAGTGGTAGAAAAAGTGTTAAATTATTACAATATATTAGATAATAATTATATCATAGAAAGAATTGAAAACAAGGATGAATATCATCCTGGAATGAGCGCTAGAATTGTTATAGGGGAAGATATAATTGCTGAGTTTGGTAAATTATCTCCAATCGTTCAGAAAAATTATATTTTGCCTGAAAATACATATATGGCTAGCATATATTTTGATAAAATATTAAAATATGAAAATAAAGAATTAAAATTTGTTGAACTTCCAAAATATCCTGCAGTTGAAAGAGATTTAGCTTTTGTAATTTCTAAAGATGTGCTTTCTTTTGAAATTATAAAATTAATAAAAACTGTTGATACTGTTGAAAGTGTTGAACTTTTCGATGTATATGAAGGAAAACAAATTGAAGAAGGTAAAAAGAGTATGGCATATAGAATATTACTTCGATCTAATGAAAAAACTCTTGGTGATGAAGAAATAGTAAATACAATGAATAAAATTGTTGAATTATTAAAAAGTAAGTTTAATATAGAAATAAGATCATAATTAAAAGAGCTAGTTAATTTTTAACTAGCTCTTTTAATTTAATATATAATTTATGTGTAAAAATAAAAAATATTTGTTTACATAAACTATTTACAAAAAATAATTATTATGATATAATATTCGCATTAAAGTAATTTTTTTTGAAAGTCGAACATAAGAATGTATTATAAGTATCCAAAGGAGGAAAAAATTTAATGGAACCTTTTAATGAAAATAATATAATAAATTTGAGAGGAGTTGTATCATCTGAAGTAGAGTATAGTCATGAAGCATTTGACGAAAAATATTACAGATTTTTTGTTGACACTAAAAGACTTAGTGATTTAAGCGATACTTTACCAATAATAGTATCTGAAAAACTAATCAATATAGATGATATAAAAATTGGAGATGTCGTATTTGTAAATGGTCAAGTAAGATCTCATAATCAACCAGTTGAAGATAAAAGAAGCAAATTAATCCTTTCAATTTTTACAAAAGAAATTAGAAAAGAAAGTATAGAAGAAGACACTTCTTTAAATGAAGTTATTTTTCAAGGATTTATATGCAAAGAGCCTATTTATAGAAAAACACCACTTGGAAGAGAAATAGCTGATGTATTAATAGCTGTAAATAGAGCATATAAAAAATCTGATTATATTCCTTGTATTTTATGGGGAAGAAATGCTAAGTTTTGTGAGTCTTTACCAATAGGAAGCAAAGTTAGTATAACAGGAAGAATGCAATCAAGAAAATATAGTAAAAAATTAAATGATGAAAATGTAAGAGAAATGACTGCATATGAAGTTTCTGCAAGTATGTTCACACTTTTAAAAGATGATGAAAAAGAAGAGATGGCACAAATATAATTTATATATAAAATATGTATTAGAGTAAATAACTAAATGTTATTTACTTTTTTTGTATATTTAAACTTTGAAGGATCAATAGTGTTACCTTTGACATCAAATAAAGAAAAATGCAAATGTGGGCCTGTTGTCCACCCATTTTGCAATCCACTGGATAAAACTTTTGGACCAACATATCCAATTGTCTGACCTTGAATAATTTTTTCACCAACTTTTACAATTATTTTCTCAGACATATGACCATACATTGATTTGGTACCATCAAAATGCAAAATAGTAACACATATTCCATAGCCACTTGTAAAACCACAAAAAGTTATAGTACCAGATTTGGTTGCGTAGATTTTTGAATTTTCAGGTGCTGGAAAATCAATGCCATTATGAAAATTTTGTTTATTAAATAGCATTCTATAACCATAGTATGATGAAATATGTATTATATCTGTTGGATAAATATAGTTTTCTGAATCAATATTTGAATTTAAACTTGAAAATATAAAAGAAATTAAAATGGAAGAAAAAACTAAAATAGAATAAAATTTTTTATACATTACATCACCGATTGATATTTTAACATTTAAATTTGAAGTTGTAAATAAAAAAATAAAAAAATAAAACAATTTTCTATTGCTTTTTTTCTTATTATTGATATAATTTAATAAGCAACTATCTCGAGGAGGAATTTATGAAAAACACTAGGAATAAAAAAATAGTATTTGAAATCTTATCTATAGTATTAATTTGTATCTTGTTTACTAGTTCGATTTTTGGATTAACACCATCAGAGCCTGGTAAAGGAAATGAGCTAACACCAATAACAGATTTAGCAGGATCAATTTGGGCAACTTTTGCAACTGTTGTTCAAGTAGCTGCAATTGTAGCAGTAGTACTTGCTGGAGTAAGATATATGTTTGCATCAGCAGATGCAAAAGCAGATATAAAAAAGCAAACTATAACATTGGTTATTGGTGCAGTGTTAGTATTTGCTGCAGTACCACTTACCAAGTTGATTGTCGGTGCTGCAAAAGACATTTTAGACTCTAATAGTGGTTCTGCACCAAATATAGAAGTAGATCCACGTAATCCAAATCAAATGTCACAATAGATGTGTTATTATGTAGATTATTGCTCTGAATTTAGCTAATTTAGCTGAAAAATTAAAAAAATATATAAAATTTATATAAAAATTTGAGTAAACTATTGATTTTTGCTAAAAAATGGGTATAATTAAATTAGGGATATAAAACTTAAGGAGGAATTTTATGAAAAAGTCAAAGAAAATATTATTAAGAGTATTACCTGTATTAATGGTTATGTTTGTACTTATTGCTAGCCCTATTTTTGGAATAGATGTTAAGGATCCAGATTCTCTAGGTGGTAAAGGATCAACTGATATTTCAAATGTTGCAGGTAACATTTGGCAAACAATTAGTACAGTAGTTCAAGTAGTTGCAATTGCAGCAGTAGTACTTGCCGGTGTAAGATATATGTTTGCATCAGCAGACGCAAAAGCAGATATTAAGAAACAAACAGTTATTTTAATAGTTGGAGCAGTGCTTGTATTTGCGGCAGTACCTTTAATGAAATTGATTGCTTCTGTATCAGATCAGATAATAAATCAATAAATTATATTGGTGTTACTTAATTATTATAGATTATAATTAAAAAAGATATTTTAAGTTTTAACTTATTATATCTTTTTTTATAGAAAGAAGTTGATAAGATGAAAGAAAAAATTATTGCTTTTGTATGCATATTTATGTTGTTATTTACAATTGGTACAAATGTACAAGCAGCAAATGCACAGACTACTGAAGGCACTCAAAAAAACTTTCTTGATGACATTTTTGGGCAGGGAAGCACTTGGTTTAATTCTGCAAAGGGTACAGAAAGTGAGAATAGTTTTGGAAATGCCATTAAAGATTATATTAATAATGGTGGTATAATGCAAGCCGTGCTTGCAGTTGGAAATCTCGTATTTGCTATTGTTACAGTTACATTAGGTGCAAAGTATATTTTTTCAGGTATAGAAGGTAAATCTATAATAAAAGAAACTTTGCCAACTTTTGTTGTTGGTGTAATTTTCTTTTATTTAGCTAGTAATTTAGTATTTTTCTTTACAAATGATGCAGGAACTGGTGTATTAAATATTTTATTTGGTGGGACACCAAATTTCACCACAATATCAGGTAGTATTTGGTCTACAATTTCAATTGTAATAAATACGGTGTCTATTGCAGGCATTGTGTTTATAGGACTTAGATACATGTTTGCTGGTCCTGATTCAAAAGCAGATATTAAAAAAAGCCTTCTACCAGTTACGCTTGGAATTATATTCGTTTATTGTGCATTTCAGGTATTAAATTTTATAGTACAAGTTGGAAATGCAGCTATATAATTAATAAATTGTTACATAAAAATTACATTTATGTAACAATTTATTTTTTTGTTTATTTTTGCTTGAAAATTGTTGATAAATTAGCGTATTTATGATAAAATTTCTTAAAGTATGAATTATCATTACTAAAGAAGAGGGGGATATATTAAAATGGGGAGAACTTATACGGTACCAAGAAGTGTAAAAGGTGAATCTAGATTATTATATATATTTTCAATAAGATCTTTTGTTTCTACTGTTGTATTTGGATTTGTGGGCTTTTTGATAGGAAGTTTGCTTTCACTTGTTGGAGCTAGTGGTTTAATTAAAGTTATAATGACTGCTGTCTTTGGAATAATTGGATATGGAATGGCAACACTAGTAATTCCGGATACACCTATTGTTGGAAACTTAAGAAAAGCTGGTGGAGAGCAGGTCGGTGAAATTTTACTTAGAATTATAACTTTTAAAAGAAGAAAGAAAATATATATTTATAGATATGGGGGAGATAAATAATGGATACAGTTACAATTATTGGTATTGTTTTAATTTTAGGATTTGGAATAGCTTTTACAATAGCTATGATTATTCAAGGTAATAAAGCAAAGAAAAATGTTTCCAAGACTTCAAGTGATAAAACTTCAACACAAAAAGATTATAAGACAAATAAAAGTGGGGAAATACCTAAAAAAGATATATTAAATTTTATGGAGTTTGATAGAATTGTAGATGATATGATTTTACAAGAAAAAGAAAGCAAATATACTATGGTTGTTCAATGTAAGGGAATAAATTATGATCTTATGTCAGAAATCGAACAATTATCCGTTGAAGAAGGTTTTATAACTTTTTTAAATACTTTAAAATTTCCTGTACAATTATATGTACAAGCAAGAGCAATTGATCTTAAAAAGAGTATGGAAATATATAAAGAAAATGTAGATGGTATTTCAAATCAATTTAATGATGCTGAAAATAGATTGAAAAATGTTGCTAGTAATCTAAATTCTACAAATGCTCAATTAAATGAAGCTAAAATGGAAAGAGAAAAATATTTGAATATGCTTGAATATGCTAATGACATTAAAAGATATATGGAAGTTTTAAGCCTAAATAAACATGTATTGCAGAGAAAATTCTATGTTGTAATCTCTTATCATAAATCTGAAGTTACTGCTACATCAGAATTTACTAAAGAAGAATTACATGAGATATGTCATAGAGAATTATACACAAGAGCACAAACAATTATAAGTGCACTTTCTGCTTGTTCAGTATCTTCTAGAGTATTATCTTCAAACGAACTTGCAGAGTTATTATATATTTCATATAATAGGGATGAT
This sequence comes from Bacillota bacterium, assembly GCA_023410645.1. Lineage (GTDB taxonomy): Bacteria > Bacillota > Clostridia > TANB77 > CAG-465 > CAG-465. Next base: position 31,149 of record JAEYPQ010000030.1, read on the forward strand.
GAAAAATTAATTGATATAAAGACTGCATTGGATTCTGGTTTTTATAGATTGTATTCCACATCTGAAGATGTATATGATAAAAAACAAAACCTAATGCAAAGAGAAATTGAAGAAGAGGCTAAAAGAAGAGTTACAGATGCAATAAAAGAAGCTTTAGATGCTGAAAAAATAAAAACTCCAGATGAATTAACTGAGGAATTTGAAGAAAGAGCTGATAGAGAAGCAATTACTATAGTAAGAGATTCAGATATAGATGATGAATCTAAAGATAAACTTATAAATATAATTGCAGAAAATCATGTAGCAAAAGCAAATGTAAGAAAAGATATTAAAAAGGCTGGTTTAGATAATGAGCAAATTGATAATAAAGTAAATGCTGAAGATAATGATGAGCAAGCTGAATCAAAAGAAGAAAATAATAATATAGATAATCAAAGTGAATTAAAAAATGATAAAATCATAAATAATGAAAATGATTCTATTATTTAGGAGGTAAAATACAATGGGAAAAGATAAAAAAAATAAAAAAGGTAATAACACTCAAGAAGAACTTGTTAGAGCTAATGAAGAAAGTGTTAATTTTCTAGAATCAAATAAATCAAATTTAAAAGACTTAATATCACCTGCTGGAATAGATGCAAGTCATTATGATTATATGGAGATATTCTCTAAAGTGTCTAGATATATTAGAACTTTCTATGTTACAACTTTACCTAGACAAGCATCTTTCCCTTATTTCTTATCAAATATATATGAATTTGGGGATGTAAATACTTCAGTATTTATAACTCCTATTTCGGAAACTGCATCACAAAGAGATTTAAATAAAACTATTGTTGAGTTACAATCCGAAAGGTATGTTGCAGCAGATAGGGGAGATATAAATAGAGCGGCAGTTCTTGCAACTAAGCAATCTGAGGCTGAGGAGTTAAGAGATCAAATTGCTGCTGGATATAATAAACTATTTGAAGCTACAATTGTTGCTAGTTTATTTGCATATAGTAAAAATGAGCTTGATAAAGCATCTGAACTTCTAGCAATGGAAGCTTCAAAAAATATGGTTGGAATAAAAGCTACTTGGGCAATGCAAGAAGAGGCTTTTCAAAGTAACCTACCTCTAAATAAAAATAAATTAAATAGAAAACATACTTTTGATAGAGGGTCAATGGCAACAGTTTTTCCTTTTGTTTCTTCGGAAGTTGGACATGATATTGGTGTACCTATTGGAATAAATAAACAAACTGGATTACCTCTATTGTTTGATAATTTCCACTCTTCTCTTAATAATTATAATATGATAATATTTGGAAAATCTGGATCTGGTAAATCTGTTACAATTAAAACAATTATGGCAAGATCTTCAGTATTAATGGGAGTTGAAAACTTAGTTATAGATGCTGAAGGAGAATATTCAGTGGTTGCTGAGTCATTAAATGGAATAAATATAGTAATAAGTCCAAACAGTAATACAATAATAAACATATTCGACATCGAGCCAGAAACAGTAAAAGATGAAATAACTGGTAGGGAAAGAATAGTTTTAAATGTTGAAAATAAGGTTGAGGATGCAACACAATCTTTATTAACAATGGCTCGTGGTGCTACTAGAAGTCAGGAAGTAAATGAACTTACAAAGCAGATAATTGCAGAAATAGTTGCAGAATTATATGCAAGAAGGAAAATTAAAAGTGATATAAATTCACTATATGAAGATGCAAATGAGTTAAATGTAACAAATAATTTTGTTGGTCTTAAGAAAAAAGAAATGCCGACAATAGGTGATTGGTATGATGTACTTGTAGAAAAAGCATCAGAAAATACCACAGAAACATATGCATATCATTATAATTATTTACTTAAAGTAATGAAACAATATTGTAAAAAATTTGATGGTCAAATGTCTTATTTTGATGGTCAATCAACTTTTGAATTGATGGATGGTAATCAATTTATAAATCTTAATCTTTCTCAACTTGAAGAAAAATTTGCAAGACCTTTGGCACAGCAAATACTCCTTTCTTGGGTATGGGAAAAGTATGTTAAGAAAAATAGCGAAAATAGAACTAAGGCAAGAAGAAAAAGGGTTCTTATAGATGAGGCATGGATGTTACTTGATTATCCTGAAGCAGTTCAATTTTTAAATACAATGGCAAGACGTGCTAGAAAAAGAAATGTTTCTCTTGCAGTTGTATCACAGAAATTCCAAGATTTCTATGAAAAGAAAGAAGCACAAGCAGTTTTAACTTCTTCTGATACAAAATTATTTTTGGCTCAAGATAAATCTGAAATTGAATACTTAAAAGAAGTATTTAAATTAAGTGAAGGAGAAACAGATTTCTTACTTACATGTTCAAGAGGTGAAGGTCTTATACGTATAGGTCAAGAATCAGCGGTAATTGCTATACAGCCAACACAAAAAGAATTTGAATTTGTTGAAACAAATTTGACAAATATAATTGCGCGTAAACAAAGCTAATTAAGAATGGGTGATGAAATGATTAAATTAAAGAATAAGAAACATATACTAATGATTACAATTATTATACTTATGATAGTAGCATTAAATGTATTACCATTTAGTAACATTCATGCATATACGAATGATGCACCTCAGGCATCAGATGCTGAAAATCTAGTAAAAGGTGCTATAGGATGGATATTATCCACTGGTGCTGGAGTTTTGGCTACTCCAATAACTTATGTTATAAATATGGTTAATGTTGTAATATTTAGCATTCTATATACTGTATTTGTAGGTTCTAAGATTGTAGATACTATATTTTCATTTCCAACACCTGATAATGTAATTTTTAATAGAATAGGCTTTTTTGACCCTAATTTTATTAATCCTACCCCTGTAGAGAGTGCACCGGTAGTACAAATAAAAACTGTAATTCAAAGTCTATATTATTCTTTCTTTACAGTAGCAATAACAATATTTGTTATTGCAGCACTTGTTATTGGAATAAAGCTTGCACTATCTACAATAGCTTCTGAAAAAGCTCAATTTAAGAATGCATTGAAAAATTGGGTTATGGGTATAGTTTTATTATTTACAATACATTTTGTCATGGCAGGAATTTTTGCAATAAATGAAGAGATAGTTAAAATTGCATCTAACTATGCTGGAGACAATATTAGTTTTAATATACAAGTTACTTCTGGAATTCCTGTGGTAGGAAATGCACTGTCTAGTATTATAAGAGGATTTAGTGATTTAATTGGAAGTAATAATCCAATTGATGCTTTTCAAATGAATGGATATTTAGGATTAATAATACAATTTTTAGTTAAGTCAGTTGGTGGAGATTTATTATCTTCAATAGCACTTACGATAATTTTATTCCAGACTGTTGCGATAGTTGCTATGTATATTAAAAGACTATTTTATTGTATAATCCTTGGAGTAATAGCGCCTCTTGTTGTAGCAGCAGATGTAGTAAAGAAATCTATAGGTTAAAGGAGGATTAATATGGGAGAAAAAAATAATAAAAAGGGATTATTTGAAAATTGGTTTTCCATGTTTGTTTCCAATGTTTTTATACAAAGCTTTCAAGCAGTATTTTTAATGTTTCTATTGCAATTTATAGCAGGGGTACAAAAATCAAATGCATCTGATATGCTTATTGCATTATTAACTATTGCTGGACTTGCTGGTATAATTAAATTTGAAAAATTAGTCCAAGAAATATTTCAAATTAAAGAATCTAAAAGTGGTAGTTTCGGTAGAAACTTCTATAGAACTATGCAGGGTATAAAAAGTGGTTCTGATCTAGTAAGTAGAACTTCAGAGCCTTTTAAAAACTATGCAAATGTTAAGAGAAATAGAATTAAATTAGACAATGAAATAGCGGCAAGAAAAATCACTGATAAACCAAAAACTCAGGATAGTGGTGTTGGTACTAGTACAGGTGGTACAGGTGCTACAGTTCAAGGCACTGCTGCAAGTCAAATCTTAAATCCTCAATCTGGAGGGACTGCTAGACAAATTGTAGACGCTAATGGAAATCCTATTTCAAGTGGAAGATTTTCAACTGGACCAGTTGTTGCAGCTAGTTCTAATGGACAAAATATTTCAGGTGGAAGTTTTGAAAAAATGGAAGCTAGCTTAGACAGATTAGCAAAAATTATGGAAAAGAGTACTGGAGTTTCTGATAATTCTTCTAAATCGATACCAGAGTTAGAAAAACAAAGAGATGAATTAAAACTTCAAGAATCTAAATTAGGAATGCAAAGATTTACTAGACTTGGAACAACGCTTGCTGCTGTTGGTGGAGCTTTTGGCGCAAATGATGGAGATTTTGGGGAGGCTATGACTCTTGCAAATGTTGTTGATAAACCTTTGGATTCTGCAAGTGACAAGATGATTAATAGTAGGGTTTATAAACCAAGATACAAAGAGGCACTCCAAGAGTATAACCAAGCTATACAAACAAAAAGCCCTGATGCTATGGAAGCATTCAAAAAACTTGAATCAGCAAGTAAAACAATGCATAATTCACTTGCAAGAGAAGCTGAAGATTTTGCTAGAAGCGCCGTAAATTCGTTTACACCTTCTAAAGAAGCAAGAAAAAAGCGTAGAGTAGATATTGATAGTATAGATGTAATTTAGGAGAGTTTATATGTTTAAACAATTAAATAAAGGAACTAATATAATAATTATAGTAGTATTTGCACTTGCCTGTTTGAGTTTTATTATAAATGCCATTATAGGTATATTTAAAAAACCAGAGTTATTGAATACTGATGATATAACTCAATATATAATAACTGATAATGTTGTTGATGAAAATGGAAATATAACAAAAGCTTCTAATATAGTTAAAGATTATAATACTTTTTACACTTTGCAAGATGCTACTGAAAACTTTATACAATATATAGTCGATCAAAAATTTTCTCAAACATATAGTGTACTTTCTGATGAAATTAAAAGTAAATATTCTAAATCAGAGTACGAAGATAAGATTAAAGTTGTATATGATAAAAACTTTTCAGTCACTTATAGTGATGAGAATATAAAAAATGGACAAGATAATGGAATTAATAATTTTAATAACTCAAATAATTTGGTAAATTTATATAAAATATCTGAAAATGAATATATTTGTGAGACTAAGAATGTACATTCAAAAATTTTTAAACTAGGTATAAGATTGGAAAATAATAATACATATAAAGTTTTTTATATTGATTTTTAAGAGGTGTTTGATGGAAGAACAAAAAAATAGTAAAATAATATTAGGTTTATCCGCTATATTTATTTTGGTATTTGTGATTATTGCTATATTTGCATTAGTACAAATATGGAAACCTAAAGACAATACTGAAGAAAAAATTGTTTTATCGTCTAGTAATGATAAAATAGGTACATATAAGAAAATTAAGTATACTGAAAATCAGCAAATTTCCCAGTATATAACTCTTGTCACTAATGCTATTGTTAGTAGTGATACTGATAAATTATATTCTATGTTAAATGAGGAATATAGAGATTATTTTAGCATTGATAAAACAAAAGCAGAAAACATTTTTAAGACAAGAGGATTTCTTGGAAGAATGTTAACTTCTGACAAATATACTAAGGCTACAATAGATGGTAGAAGCATTTATATAGTTCCTTTAAAGACTTCCGTAAATGGAGCAATATATGATAATGTGATAATAACTGAATATTCACCAAGAAAATTTTCTATTGCTTTTGATGATTTCCTTACTTATGATAAATCAGAAAAAGTATATTATAGAGATGAACTTAAATTAGTTGTATATAATAAAGTTAATTTTATAACTTCGGTAAGTGCTAAAGTTAAGATTACAAATTTATCAGATGAGAGAATAACAATAAATGATTCACACAAATATGAGAATTTCTACATAAGATTTAATGATCAAAGCGAAGTATTAACAAATTTGAGCTTTTTATCTGGTGAATCTTATGAGATGATAAAAAATCAGGAATTGGCTTTTGATGCTTCTTTTGAAATTCCTGCATTATCTCATCAGGCAATAAATTCATATGTATTAAAAGATGTTAAATATATGAAAAATGGTGCCACAAAAGATTTAGAATTTAATATAAAATAGGTAGTTTGTTTGCTATATAAAAAAGCGAGGTGATATTATTTGGACGATTTTGAAAAAGAGTACGAAGAAGAGCTACTTAGACAACAACAAGAAGAACAAAGAAATCAAGATATAAATATTAGGGATACATATGATAAATTAAAAAGTGCACAAGAAAAATACCAAAAACTTTCTGACAAAATTAATAGTTCAAATAATAATCTTAAACAAGGCTCTTTAAATAGAGATGCAGCAAATAATATAAATAAATCAGCTGGAAAAAAAGCTACTGAGCAAGGTGCTAAATCAGTAAGTAATGAAGCTGCTAAGAGTGCTGGAAAAGAAGCTGCAAAAACTGCTGGAAAAGAGGCTGTAAAAAAAACTGGTGAAGAAGCTGCGAAAGAGGCGGGGAAGCAGGTAGCAAAAACTGCAGCAAAAGAAGCAGCTAAAAAGGGAGCTGAAACTGCTGCAGCTGGTACAGGAGTTGGTATACCTATTGCTGCTGCAATTGAGGCTGCTGACCAGGCACAAAAGCTAAAAGTAAAAGCAGAAGAAAAAATAAAGGAAACTACTGGAATAGATTTAAAAGAATCAAGAAAAAAGAGGAGAAAAATTGTCATAGCATTAGCACTTAGTTTGTTATTTATACTTTTAACGACAAATTATGTTTCGAGTCAAGATTTAAATACTACACTTAAATCTTTAATTGCTAGAAGAGAAGCAAGAAATGAAAAGAAGTTAATACAATTTACAGATTCCGAATATGATGATTTAATAAACAAAGATTATGTAGATTTACCATCAGGTTACTCTGATAATTCTGTAAATGATGAAAAGTATGCAGATCCAGGTTATAAAAGAATGCTCGAATATGCATATAGTAATAATTATGATTCTTTTTTAGCTGGTAAAACTACTATAGATAATCAGACAAAAAAAAGCGAAGTTGCTGCAAGTAACACAAGAAAATATTTAGAAGCAGAAAGACTTAATTTCAATAAAATAAAATGGTATTCATACAAAAGTAACTATACATATAATCATTCATCAAGTTTAGCAAACGATGTTGTACCAACATTCTTAAATTCAAGTACAGGTTCAATTCAGGCAAATGGTAAAATTACGGATTCAGAGCTAAATATTCCAAAGTTATCTGAATATGACGTAAATCCAGGAAGTAATACAAAGCAAAAAGAAGATATGTATATTGATTTACTATCAAATTATATGCAAAAATGGTTTATTCCATATTTAATGATGATTGATACGCAGTCAAAGGAATTTACAATTAATGAAGTAATGGAAAAAATGTATAGTCCTGTTAACGTAACTTTATACCAGATTAATAGAGATACCAAAAAAACGAAAACTACTTACTACCTAGAGTGTGAGGTAGTTATTAGGACAATTACAACTACGATTGGACCTAATGGTGAAATAAGTACCAGTTCACATATTTCAGACAGAAGAAATTCTAATACTAAGAATGATCCTGTTGGAACAACTAGTTATAATAATGGTAATACTACAATAGAAAAGACAGTAACTTCAAATGGTAAAATTGCAACTGATTCTTCTGGAAATCCTATGGTAGCATCTGTTACTGTTGAAAGAAATATATCACCATATAAGTATGTACCTAAGATAACTTATTGCGAGGGATTTTATGATATAATAAGTGCAAGATACAAAATTGATCCTATAAATGAGGCAATAACTCCAAAAAGCACATCTGAAACGCCTCTTACATCGTCGGATGCTAATACTTCATATATTACAAAGACTGAGATTTGGGATGAAAATATATTAAATGATGTATATGAAAAGAAAGATTATAAAGTCTCATACTATTCAGATGAAGATTATAAGAACTTGGGAAGAAAAGTATCAAGAGTTGAATGGTATCAAGATTATGGAAATTATTTATATAAATCTGGAAAATCTGATGTTGATTTAAAGATCTATGACAATGAGATATATCCATTAAAAGTTACAAATAAAGGTGAAACTATTGATGGATATCAAAATGATTATTTATTGAGTTTAGAAGAAGCCTATGACTCATACTCAAATTCAAAAGGATATTCGTATGATGATATGTATTTTGCATATACATTAATAAGTGAATATTATAGTAATATAAATAGTCTTGGAAGTGATGTAAATTTAAATTTAAATGGTATACCTTATGATGGATTTGCTTGGCCAGTTGAGATAACAGCAGAAAATCCAGGTACTAATGTTATAAATACACTTTTTGGACTTACACCAGCTTATGGAAGTAGTCATACTGGAATAGATATATCAAGTGGAAATCTAAGATATAAGGAAGGAAACTTAACTAAAGGACCTAAAATTTTGGCGGCACATGATGGAGTTGTTACAGCTGTTTCTAACACTGCCACATCTGATTCAGTATATGATTCTAGCACTGGTCAATTTACTTATATATCACCATATAACTTTGTAAATATTAGAACACAAGATGGCACTTATACAACTCAATATGGGCATTTATCTGAAATTAATGTTAAGGTAGGAGATACTGTAAAAAGGGGACAAGTTATAGGAAGGATGGGTACAACTGGTTATTCTACGGGAGTTCATTTGCATTTTGAGATAATAGATTCTACTGGTGAAAGACTAGATCCTTTGAATTATTATATTACAGATCCAGAATATGGAAGTATTAACCGTAACTCAATAACTTCAATGCCAAGTGGTTATGTATATTTAAGGCCTAAGACATTTAGTATATCTGGAAATTCACAAATTTCTGATATGATAGCAAAGGCTATAGAATTAGCAAATAAAAAGAATATTTTATATAGACAAAACGGAAGACAAACGGCTAGCACTATAGTTGGATTAGATAATATTACTCAGGCAGATTGTAGTTCATTTGTATATTCTTTATTTAAAACATACTTAAATATAAACGTCGGAATGACTTCTGATGATATAAAAAGTAGAGGCGATAATAAGCATTCTGAAAATGGTTGGACTGCCGAATCAGGAGCCATAAATTCTGATTATTCTAAACTTCAACCAGGTGATATATTATGGCGCAGTGGACACGTTGGACTATATGTTGGTGATGGAAAACAAGTTGATCTTGGTGGTCCTGGAGGGGAAAATTCTGAAGCAGATCCTAATTGGAAAGGGCCAATTTATGATACAGACATAGATGGCTATACACATTATATAAGATATGTGAATAAAAATGCATTAAATGGAGTTAGTGCAGAAGATATCTTATTAATGTCTAGAATTATTGCACAAGAAGCTGGATACAATATGGAAGATTGTTTAGCTGTTGCAGCTGTAATTGTTAATAGAGTAAAAAGTCAAAGCAATGATTTTAAAGATGAAGACACGGTTCGCAAAGTTATTTATCCTGCAGGAGATGATATGGCTAAAAATAGATTGCAATGGGCATCAATAGGTGGAGTAGAATTTAATAAAGAACCTGATAAGAGTAAGGCACCGTATAAAGCTGCATTAATGGCCATAGCTGGTGAAGATCCAACAGGAGGAGCACTATATTTCTATAGTCCAAGAGGTGGATTTTATAGTGAATGGCATGAATCCTTAAAATATTTGTATACGTCACCAAATGGTCAAAGATTCTTTACACCAGAAGAATAGGGGAGTAGAAGTAGATGAATGAAAAAGATGATATAAAGTTTAATAAAAATAATAGTGGTGTTCATAAAAGAACACCACGAAAAATAAAATATTCTTTGGAACAGTTAGAACAAATAAAAAAAGAAGAACAAGTATTAGATATGTATGTTGAAAGCATTGATGATAGTCTGAATATGATAGGTATTGTAGGGACAGATATAAAAGCGATGATACCAAGAGATGAAGCTTCAAGTATTGTTGGAGATGATGGACTAGTTGAAGAAAAATTTATTGTTAATAAAAAAGGAAAAATAATACCTACATGTATAAAAGAAATAATAAAAAATGGTGATAATATTGAATTGATATTGTCAAAGAAGATACTTGAACTTAAAGTAAGACGTTGGATGTATATGCATTTGAAACCAGGTATGAAACTTAAAGGTGTTGTTGTAAGTACTACTGAATATGCAGCTTTTGTTGATGTTGGTGGAGGAGTAACAGGTATATTAAAATTATCTGATATTTCTGATGTATCATTACAACATTCTAATGATGTTTTTAAATTAGGTCAAAGAATAGAAGTTATGGTAAAGAAATTCGATAGAGATACTGGAAGAATTGAATTAACATATAAAGAATTGTTAGGTTCTTTTGAAAACAATGTTAAAAATCTAAAAGAGGGAGACATTGTTGACGGTATTATACGAAATAGAATTAAGACTGGTGTGTTTGTTGAATTAAAACCTAATCTTGTTGGTCTTGCTGAACATGTTAATGGAGTGGAATATGGACAAAAGGTACTAGTTAGTATAAAAAGAATTATTCCAGAAAAGAAAAAGATTAAACTTGTAATCATAGGATAAATAAAGTTTAGTAAGTAAATATATTAATTTGATATATTTACTTACTTTTTTTTGACAAAGTATTGATTTTTAGGTAATAATATGTTATTATATTAAAGTACTTGAAATACATGTTCCAGTAGCTCAGTTGGATAGAGCAACGGCCTTCTAAGCCGTGGGTCGGGCGTTCGAATCGCTTCTGGGACACCAAATAAAAACATCCGATAAAATTCGGATGTTTTTTGTGTTCAATTGACATAAAAATTAATAAATGATATAATATAGCAAATGAATATAAAATATTAGAGTAAATCTTATTATGATAAAGGAGAGAGTTTAAATGGAAAAGTTAAACCAATTACGTTATTTTATTTCTGAGTTAAAAATTTATAAAGAAGAAATTAAAGATATATACATGCGGTTTAAAATAGAACTGCCAGATACTAATAATATTTCTGAAAGTTATATTAAATTTAATGTGGATGGCTCAAAGACTCATAATCAAAGAGAAAATGATAGAAGTTTTAACGACTTAAAGTATTATTATAGTAATAAATATATTGTTAATATAGAAAATACAAGAAGAATTGCGTTATATATTTTAGAAGATGGAAAACAAAATTTTAAGTTTATTACCTGTAATCCGGGTAAAGAAAAAGTTAATATTTTCAATTTCAAAAGAAAAAGCTTAGAATTTAAAAATCTAATATTGGAAGTAAGATTTTTATCTATTTATCTCTATAATTATCTTATTTCAAAATATGGTAAAAAAATATTTGAAAATATAAACAGATATGAACCAACTACTTATTTTCCAACTACTATGCAATGGACAAATGAGAGATATTATAGTAGGAATTTTAGTTCTGAATCTATTTTTAATTCTAAAATTGCTTTATCAGTTTTAGGGATAATAATACTATTAATTATACAGTATGTTCTCATAACTAATAATAGTAATAATAGTATTAATTATGCAATAAATACTGATGAATACTATGTTGCAGTAGATGTAACTTTTCAATCTGACCAAACGAAAAATGATCTTGTTGAAACAATGGAAGAAAGAGGATATAAATTAGTAAGGAAATATCCTATATTTAGACTTAAACGAGTCACAAGAACATACTATGATTTTAAAAAATTAGAATGAAGCACTATTTAGTGCTTCTTATTTTTTTATATATTAATTTTTTTACATATTTAAAATAATATATATTTTATGTTATAATATAATTATATAGAGGAGTGATAAAATGGAAAATAATATAAAATACAAATGGAATCTAGAAGATATATATGATTCTATTAATAATCTTGAAGAAGATATAGTAGTATGTAATAAAATATTAATTGCAATTGAAGAATATAAAGGTAGATTATCTGAATCATCAAATAATCTATATGATTGTTATGAGAATTTAGAAAAAATGTATAAGATACTTGCCAAGATTAGTGGATATGCTACATTAAAATATCATCAGAACATGGGGGAAACTTCTAATTTAAAACTATATAAAAAAATACAAAATCTGCAAACAGATATACAAGCAAGAACATCTTTTATTTTGCCAGAGATAACTGAAATAGATGATAGTATTTTAGAAAAGTTTATATCTGAAGACGATAAACTAAAAAAATATGAAAGATTAATTAGAAAAATAATGAAAGATAAAAAGCATATATTGAGTCATGAGGCTGAATACGTGATTTCAAAATATTCAGATGTTCTTGATTCAATGGATAATATTTATACAACTTTATCAAATGTGGATTTAGCATTTAGTAAGGTTTTAGATGAGGATGGTAATGAACTTGAATTATCACATGCTAAGTATGGTAAGTATATGGCATCCAAAGATAAAATACTAAGAAAAAATGCATTTGATAGTATGTATTCTGAATTTGAAAAATACATAAATACAATAACTGAGATATATCTAAATTCTGTAAAAAAAGATGCAATATCAAGTGAATTAAAGAACTATAATTCTTCACTTGAAAATGCAGTGTATAATGATGATTCAACTAAATTAGTATACGATAGCCTTATTGAAACCATAAATGATAATATATCAATTAATCATAAATATATGAAATTAAAAAAGAAATTATTAAATTTGGATGAGATACATTTATATGATATGTATGTTAATAGTTTGGAAGTAGAAGAAAACGATATATCATATGAAGAAAGTCAAAATATTATAAAAAAGGCATTAGAACCACTTGGAAAAGAATATTTAGAAGTAATAGATATTGCATTTAAAAATAGATGGATAGATGTATATGAATCAAATAATAAACGTAGTGGAGCATACAGTATGGATGTATATGGAGTTCATCCATTTATACTTTCTAATTATACGAATGATAATGAATCAGTAAGCACAATAGCGCATGAACTTGGTCATACAATGCATTCATATTATGCTTCAAATAATCAAAATTACTTTTATTCTGCATATACAATACTTGTTGCAGAGGTAGCTTCAACAGTAAATGAAATTTTACTTAGTGAATATTTAATTAACTCTGAACCTGATAATTTAAAGAAAGCTGCACTTATTAATTCACAAATTGATAGAATAAGAGCCACATTAATTCGTCAAACTATGTTTGCAGAATTTGAGAAGAGTGTACATCAAAAAGTTGAGGATAATATATCACTTGCTTCAGAAGATTTATGCGATATTTATTATGACTTAAATAAGAAATACTTTGGAGATGATGTTATAATAGATGAAAAGATAAAATACGAATGGGCAAGAATACCTCATTTTTATAGTTCTTTCTATGTGTATAAATATGCAACTGGAATTTCATCTGCTATATGTATTGCAAATAAAATATTAAATGATAAGGGAGAATATACTAAAAAGTATATAGATATGTTAAAGGCAGGAGGTTCAAAGGATTCTTTAGATTTACTTAGAAGTGTCGATGTTGATTTAGAAACAAAAGATCCTGTAGAAGATGCAATAAAGTATTTTGAAAATAAAATAAATGAACTTGAGAGTATTGTTAATAACCTTTAATAATATTTTTTAAAACTCAATAATAAATTATATATTATTATTGAGTTTTTTATGTGTAAATTTTGTTATATATTTACTAAGAAAATATTAAGTGATATAATTATATAAAAGGATGGAATTTATGCAAATAATAAAAAAAGATATAAAATTTAAAAAAATATTTGAATATGTAATATTATTGTTATTATTTTTGTTATCAATAAAAAAAGGTGGATTTTACAAAACGGATACTTTATTTTTTTGCTTTTCAATTGCTGGAATTTCTATTTTGTATTTTACTTATGAATATTTTGAAAATAGAAATAAAAAAAATCAAAACAGGATTGATATAATTAGTATACTATTACTAATATTATCTTTTTTCTATACGTTACCTATTTTATTTAGAAATTATTCTAATTTATCAGACAGCATCTTTGAAATGACAAGATATTTTAATATATATTTAATATATAGAATTGTTAAAAATTCAGATAATAAAAAGATTTTCTTAAATGGTATTGTCATAATTACAATTATACAGTGTTTAATAGGTATTGATGGACTTGGAAATAGATATTTGTCTTCTATACTGGATAATTTTAATTCAGGCTTTTTAAGTAGAGATATAACAAGATTATCAGGGACAATACAATATGCAAATGTTGTGGCAATTTTGTGTACCATATCTATAATAATCTTATTAGAAAAAATTAAGAATATAGAAAAGTATAATCTAAATATAAAAAATATTCTTAATTTTGTTGGTATATTTATTTTGTTTTCTTCACTACTTTTAACTGAATCTAGAGCAGCACTTATATTTGGAGTATTTGCGATAATTATTTATTTTATACTTGAAAGAAAAAATATAAAGAATATATTTTTTACACTTTTAATACAGATACTGTTTAGTATATTATTTACAAGTATAATACAAAATAATATAATAAATAATCCAACTGCAATATATTTTTATACTGCAGTTGCAATATTAATTAATGTAATAATATATCTTGTACTAAATATTTTAAATAAAAATAATATTATAAATAAGGTAGTTAATAATAGATTAAATATTAGTAGAAATAAATTAATAATTATATTTTGTCTGGTATTTATATCATACATTATAATTGGAATAAATGTTTCAAAACCATTATATATAGATTCAAAGTCAAAAGAAAATAAAGAATCAATAAATGTATATAATGTAAATCGTAATGAAACCAATAATATAAACTTAAAACTTGACTTAAAGGCTGAAGATACAAGATATAAGATAACTTTTATTGAAGTAAGTGATGAATTTACATCTAAAGTAGTAAAGGTTCTAAACTATTATAATATAATTGACACAAATATTAATTTAAGTTTTGATGCTTCAAATAATGCAAAATATATAAATATAATAATAGAGTGCGAAAAGGGAAGCTTGTATATTGATGAGTTAAAAATGAATAATAAAAATAAGACTTTAAAATATGCTATAATACCAACAGAGATAGTATCTAGAATAGAAGATGGTATATATGGTTCTACTAGCATTAGAGATAGAATAGCTTATACGGAAGATTCATTTAAAATCATATTTAATTTGCCAGTAAATTTCTTGATTGGTGTTGGTGGAGAAGGATTTAAAAATACATATGAACTTTTTAAAAGTTTTGCATATTCTTCAACAGAAGCTCACAATTCTTTTCTACAAATATTTATTGAAAGTGGTGTACTAGGCTTCATTACTATAATTTCAATAATAATTATTGTGGTATTAAAAAAAGAAAATAATTATATTAAAGTGGCTTTATTATTACTTATAGTACATAGTTTTTTTGATTTGAATTTTTCTTATTTGTTTATGTTATGTGTATTTGCAATTTTATTAGCTTGTTGTGATGATAAAAAAATAAATAAAGGCGTATTAAAGGATAAGACAATTGAATATTTAAAATTTTTCGAAAGTATTCTTTGTTATTTCTTTTTGATATTAAACATTTATATTTTGATTAATGCCAATTTTGCATATTATTTGGGAATACCTAAATATAAACAAGAAGAATTAACTTTAGAAAAACAAATAAACGTAGTTAATTTAATGGAAAAGAGAGTAAATCTTGATCCGGGCGAAAATGTATATAGACAAAGTCTAAATGAAGAATATTCAGTGTATTTTGATATGCTTATTAAGACAATAAGTGGATTAGATGATAAAAACCCAAGTAAAAAAGTATTAGAAGAAGAAGTAAAAAATGTAATAGAAAATATAAAGACAAATGCTGATAATATGGTTAAAAATAGTAAATACGACAGAAATATAATACTTAAAGTTTCAGATATATATTTTAATAATTTAAAATACTTTACTACAATTTATTATAGTAAAAATATTGATGAAGGATATCAAATTTATTTAGATTATATATTAAAGAATGTGGAATATGTTGAAAACAACTATAAAAATAATTCAAATATAGAAAGCTTGGTTAAAACTACATACAATAAATATTTGACTGAACTTAAAGAAAATAAAGAAGATTTGAATAGTATTAAAATAGAGGAATATATCAACATTTTAGAAAGAAAAATAGGTACTTAGTAATTACTTTACTAGTACCTATTTAATTCTATTTACATTGCAATAACAGAATCTTATACTTTTTTATTATTTCTTTTATTTCATTTAACCCGTATTGTGAAGTTTTTTCTTCAATTTTTTGAATTTCAGCAAGTTGTTTTATTATTAACTTTAGATTTTCTTTAAAAATAACATTTTTCTTGTAGTTTTCAATATTTGAACTTAATATTGTGTATAATTTATTGCACTTTTCAATATTTTCTTGATTGTATGTTACGTATAAAAGTCCATGAATAGCAAATGAAATATCTTTAAACTGTTCACTGATATTAGGTGGTAAATCATTAACATCTTTTTTATTATTTCTTAATTTAACAAACATTTTTATTAATTATACCTCCATGTAAAATATTCCATGTTTTATTTTAAAAGTTGCAAAAATGATTATAGCATAATTTATATACAAAGTAAATATGCAAATTATTTATTTTAATAAATTCGCATGCAAAATAATATAATACTTGTGTTTTATTTTGTTTTATGATATAATCTAACCAATAATTTGTAAATTTAGGAGGAATGGACATGGGTTGGTTAGACTGGACAATATCAATTTTAACAATAGTAGTTGGAATTTTTCTTACGGTGGTTGTAATGCTACAAACTAGTAAAAGTTCTCAATCATCAATAACAGGTAGTAATACTTTTTATGGCACAAATAAGTCTAAAACATTAGATGGAGTATTATCAAAATATACAGTAGCTCTTGCTTTGCTTTTTATAGTGCTTTGCTTTTTAACTACTGTTGCAATAATTCATTAAGGTAGGTTTATATGAGTAAAAAAAATAAAAATGATGTTAATTTTTTTGAGATAAATGACCAAGAATATATAGAAAAGAAGGAAGTTCTCACTTCCTTTTTTTTAGATAAAGTATATACTCCAATGACTTTCAAGCAACTATCTGCTATTCTTGATGTAAAAAAGGATAAGGTAAATTTATTAGATAAGATATTATCTGATTTAGAATATGAAGGCTTAATATATATAGATGATAGTAAGAGATATGTACTTTGTGAAAAATATAACGTTGTTAAATGTATATATCAATCAAAGGGTGAGAGATTCGGATTTGGTATTTTAAAAGATACTGATGATGTATATATTTCATCTGATAATTCCATGGGCGCAATGGATAATGATGAAATATTAGTTAAGGTATTTACTGATAATGAATCGTCAAGAAAAAAAGAAGGAAAAGTAATAAAGGTATTAAGGAGAAATCTTAAAAAGATTTTAGGAAGATATATTAAAAATAAAAACTTTGGATTTGTTAAGCCATTAGATGTTAAGATAAATGATATATATATCCCTAAAAAATATACTAAAGGGCTAAATGATGGACAAATTGTCGAAGTAGAAATAATAAAATATGCAACATCTACATCAAAAGCTGAAGGCAAAATAGTATCAGTAATTGGAAATGCAGACGATCCTAATGTTGAGATAAAAGCAATGTATAAAGCATATTCAATTAGTGAAAGACAAAATTTTAATAAATTAGTTCAAGATGAAATAAAAAATATTAAAGATGAAGTTGTACAAAGTGATAAGATTGGCAGAGTAGACAAAACATCTGAATGGGTATACACAATAGATGGTGATGATGCCATGGATTTAGATGATGGAGTTTGTGTAAAAAAATTATCAAATGGAAACTATTTGTTATCTGTTTTTATTGCTGATGTTAGTAATTATGTAAAAGATGGTACTGAACTTGATAAAGAAGCAGTATCAAGGGGAACTAGTACATACATACCTGGTACAGTAGTACCTATGCTTCCAAAAAAACTTTCAAATGGAATTTGTAGTTTAAATGAGGGTGTTGAAAGACTTGCACTATCAATAGATATTACTATTGATAGTAAAGGGAATTTCCTAGAAAATGAAGTATATAAAGCTGTTATAAAAGTAAAAAAGAGAATGTCATATAGCAAAGTATATAAAGTAATAACTCATTCTGATAGTGAAGTTCTTAAAGAATACAAAGATTTTGAAAAAGATATATTATTGATGCAGGAACTTGCACTAATTTTAAAAGAAAAAAGAAATAGAGAAGGCACTATAAACTTTGATATACCAGAGACAAAAGTTATACTTGATGAAAATGGAAATGTAATTGATATAAAACCATATGAAATTACTATAGCAAATCAAATTATTGAAGAGTTTATGCTTGCCGCAAATATGTGTATTGCAGAAAAATTCTATTTCCTTGAATTACCTTTTATATATCGTATTCACGAAAAGCCAGATGAAGAAAAATTAAGAGCATTAAATGAAATATTAGGTAATTACAATAAGAGAGTTAAGGGCCTTAAAAATGTACATCCAAAAGCTCTTTCAGAGATAATAGATTCTATTGAAGATGAAGATGAAAAACAAATAATCTCATATGCTATGCTAAGGACATTAAAACTTGCAAGATATAGTAATGAATGTTTAGGACATTTTGGACTAGCTGCTAAATATTACTGTCATTTCACATCTCCAATAAGAAGATATCCAGATTTATTTATACATAGAGTAATTTCAGATTATTTAAATAGTAATGCTAGTATTCCAGAAAATAGAATTAATAAATATACAACTCAAGCGGTTAAATATTCTGATTCTTCATCTGAGGCTGAAAAGCAAGCTACATTAACTGAACGTGATTTTGATGATTTATACAGAGTTATGTATATGTCTAGATTTGTTGGAGAAAAATTTGATGCAAGAATATCGTCAGTTACTTCTTTTGGTGCTTTTGTGAGACTTGAGAATACTTCAGAAGGACTTGTTCCATTTGAATATATGCCAGATGATGATTATTACATTTATGATGATACAAAAAATATTCTGATTGGAAGAGAAACATCTAGAATTATAAAAATTGGAGATAAAGTAAAGGTAATATTAGAAAGAGCAGATGTAAAACAAAAAAGATTAGATTTTAGAATAGTTTAAGGTGGTAACATGAAAGAAAATAAAGGAAATAGAAATATTAAATCAGGAATAATTGATTTAATAAAAAAATATTTTGAATTTTACAATACTAATTTAAAAAGGAAGCATGCTGTTATATATATAATATCAATGATAATCTTTTTTATATTTCTTAGTTTTTTTATATCAAATATTGATGTAACACAAAATATAAATAATATTTCACAAGATGCTGTAAGTCAAGAAAAAACTAGTATAATAAAAATGATATTTGAAGATAAAATTCCACTTGTACTTTTAATAATATTTGCTGGAATAACTCCATATATAAATGTTCCTGTTTTAGGAATATTTAGTTCATATAGTCTAGCTATTAGTATTGTAAATACATTTGGAAAAACTAATAATAATTTGAATTTAATTTTATCATCGTTTGGAAGCATATTAGAATTATTTGGTATAGCTTTATCAATAGCAACAGGTATATATTATTGCAGTCTATCAACAAAAAAAAGTAAATATAATAAAATGAGTCAACTTAATATGAATGATATAAAAAGAAATATTTATCAAATCACTAAAAACGATAAAAAGATAGATGAATTAGATAAAAAATTAGAAGCAAAAAGAATTGAAAAAGAAAAATTTAATGTAAAAATTCCATATATCAACTTAATTATATCTGGCATAATAAGTATTATTATAGTTATTATAGGAACAATAATTTCGGGTATATAAAATAGGAGGAACTATGCGAGTAAGATTTAATCCGAATGCTAAAAATGAATTAAAAAACTTTGATAGATTTATAAGTAGTAAAGAAGAGCTGCAAGCATTATTAAAAAAAGATGAAAATAAAAATAAAAAGATATATATAGAAATTGGCATGGGAAAAGGTGACTTTATTTCAACTCTTGCAAGTTTAGATAAAGATAATATATATATTGGTATTGAATTAGTTGAGTCAATTTTAGCACTTGCAGTAAAAAAATTAAAAAGAAATGAAGAAACTAATAATATAGAAATTAATAATTTATATTTTATGTCTTTTGATGCTGAGGAGTTATCAAAAATATTTGAAGAAAATCAGATAGAAAAAATATATTTAAATTTCAGTGATCCATGGCCAAAATCAAGACATGAGAAAAGAAGATTAACTTATAAAAGTTTCTTAGAAGAATATAAAAGGGTTTTGAAAAAGGATGGAATTATAGAATTTAAAACTGATAATAGAATATTATTTGAGTTTAGTTTAGTAAGTATGCAAAACTTTGGACTTGAATTTCTAGAGGTTTATTTAGATTTGCATAAATCAAATATATATAATGTAATGACTGAATATGAGGGAAAATTTTCAGAAAAAGGTCCAATATATAAATTAGTTTGTAAAATTAAAAAATAATTAAAAAATTATATTAAACTGGTATAATTTTATATAAATTTTGCACAAAATATTGACAAAACCTTTAAAATATATTAAAATGTAAAGTACGTGATTGGTGGATATAGCACAGTCGGTTAGCGCGCCAGTTTGTGGCACTGGAGGTCATGGGTTCGAATCCCATTTTCCACCCCATCACTTATTTGAATATTGGGCTGTCGCCAAGCGGTAAGGCACCAGACTTTGACTCTGGTATTCGTTGGTTCGAATCCAGCCAGCCCAGCCAGATAAATTGACGAAAAGTCATTAATGAATAAAGCATATAGCTATGAAATAGTTAGATGCTTTATTTTTTATTAAATAAATAATCTTCAAATTGATTATTGAATAAATTTTAATTTTAATATATAATTTTACTATATTTTAAACAAATGATAGGAATGATAAAATGTTGGATAGAATTAAAGTAGAACTAAAAGAGTTTACAAATTATTTTGTAACAAATATTAAAGAGTCTACACTTTTAACTGTTAAGTACATTGTTTATGGAATATATTTAATAATACTTACTGTGATAGCTAATAGATTTGATTTAGAGTCACTTACATATTTTAATGCTGTGCTGGTTTTAGTGTATTTTTCTGAGATGATAAGTTATGGTGTTTCATCTGGTATAAATATATATATTAATCAAAATATTGAAAACAAAGAGGTTGTAAAAAAATATATAAGTTTAGGTTTTTCAATGTGTTTAGTAATTGCAAGTTTATTTATTCTTTTATTATATTTTTCAAAAGAATTTATATTTAGTCAGATAATGAAAGTAAATGTTTATGACAATTATCTATTTTTTGATATAATGCTTATAACAATTTTTCAAAACATAATCCTTAGATTTTTCTTAGATGTATTAAAGATTATTAAAGAATTCAAATATCAGCTTATAATTACCTTCGTTGAAAGTGTATTAATACTTATTGGTATTTCTGCAGTTGGATACTTTCTTACTCAAAATATTTATGTAATAGCAGTATCATACATAGTATCGTATGGGGTAATGCTTCCAATTATTTTATATATTTTAAAGAATAAAACCAAAAGAATAAGTTTTTCTTTTAAAGAAATAGTTAATTGTGTTCCTAAAATAAATATAAAAGAAGTATATACAATTTTAAGCATAGGATTAAAAGAGATTATATGGAATATTGGATATACACTAAGTGGAATAATATTGTTAAATAAAAGTGAAATATTATATAATTCATATTCGTATTATGAAAATATGTTAGATGTAGTAAATGGAGTATATTTTTCAATAATCACTGTTTGTAGTATTGGAATTTGTAATGAACTAGGTAAAGGAAATTTTGCTAAAGCATATAAAAATTCAAAATACTCTATTATAATGTCAGTAATGATTTGGCTTTGTATGTTGTTAATATATATTTTATTTAAAGGATATATAATTTCAGGAATGAATATTGAAATACAGCAGATTGGTGAATATATTGCATTTGCATATTTATTAATACAACTATTTAGATATATAGACTGGTTACTAAATTCATATATTTTAGTGCTAGGTGCCAATGTAAAATTACCAGTTATTCTTGATATATCTGGTTTGATATATTTTAGTATATTACTTTATTTTGCAAAATATCTACCAAACAATCCGATAATCTTAATATTAATTGTTGGATCTGATTCAATTATAAAGAGTATTATAAATTTAATATATTTTAAAAGTAAGAAATGGATGAATACAATATCTGAATAAAGTTGACATAACCAATAAAGTGTGATATTATATATGAAACCTACTAACAATGCCTATAATTAATACTGGAGGTATAAATATGGAAACTAAAATTAGATCATATAAAAGAATTTGTTTATATCTGCTTCATGATGTGATTAAGAAATATATTGAGGATCCGGTATCTTTTAATGAGGGACTAAGACAGGCTATAATTGAAGAATTAAATGTCGATGAGACCACTGTAGATAACGTTTTACCATTTTATAAAAATATAATAAAAGATTTAGTAAAATATTATGATGTGGAAGATTTAGAGACTGATTTATCATATGAAAAATATCTAAATGAAGCATATTGTGATAATATGTCAGAGCACAAGCATGCATTGATGGATTTACAATCAGAGGATATACTTCCTAAAATTACTGAATCGATTACACTTTCTAGTTCCGATAAAGATATAATAAATATTATATGTAGTCTTTGTGGAAATATTGTAAAATGTAAAGTATGTATGAATATGAAAAGCCTAGTTTAGGCTTTTCTTTTTTTGATATTATGAAAACATATTTACTTTTTATAATTATATAGTATAATATGAATGATATATTATTTTAGGAGGAAAATATATGAATAAAAAATTAGGAATAATATTAATTGTAAGCTCAATATTATATATATTAGCTGTTATTATTGGTGGTGCGTTAAAAGAAAATTATAGTCATATATATAATTCAATAAGTGAGCTTTCTTTAGTTGGAACAAAGAGAATCTTTATAGTAGAATTATTATTTACAATATATAATTCATTACTTATTATATATTCTATTGTAACTTTAGCCAAGGGGAAATCCCTAAGAAAAATAGAAAAGGTAATTGTATCTTTAATTGGAGTATGTGCTATTGCAGGTATTATATCAATAATATTTCCACAAGAGCCAAGAGATGCTACTGTAACTATATCAGGAATTATGCATCTTATTTCAGCTGGTATATCTGCAGTTACAACAATGTTGACTGCAATACTTACATATGTATGTTATATAAAAAATAAAGATACAAAACCATATGCAATATATTCTATTATAACTTTTATAATCATTTTCATATTTGGTGCAACAGGACCAATGATGATAAGTACTGGTATAGATGGAATATTTGGAGTAGTTGAGAGAATTACAATTGGTGCTTTTATGATATGGTTAATTGTAACTGGTATTCAACAATATAAGAATAAAATTTTTCTAAAACAATAATGGATAAATATTAATTTTATTAATATTTACCATTTAATTGAAAAATATGTTATAAAGGTGTATAATTTTCATATGTATTTTTTTAGGAGGTATTTTATGAAAGTAAAAAATATTGGTACAAAATATGTTATAAGATTAGATAAAGGCGAAGATGTAATAGAATCTCTAAAAGATATTTGTAAGAATAATAATATAAAACTTGCAAGTATTTCTGGAATTGGAGCTGCAAATAAAGTAACACTTGGTCTTTTTAATACAACTGAGAAGAAATATTATTCTAAAGATCTAGAAGGTACTTTTGAAATAACTAGTTTAATTGGAAATGTATCTACAATGAATGATGAAGTGTATTTACATATTCATTGTAATGTTTCAGATGCTGATTTGACAGTATACGGTGGCCATCTAAACTATTGTAGAATTAGTGCAACATGTGAAATTATATTAGATACAATTGATTCAACTGTTGATAGATATTTTGATGAAGAAATTGGATTAAATTTATTTAAATTATAATAAAAAATACTTGAAGTATGAAAATTAAATACTTCAAGTATTTTTTTATTTCTACAAGTAGTAAACTTAATCAATAAAAATTAATATAATAAAAGTAGAGGTGTTTAAAATGGAAGATCAAATTGATGTAATGGACATTCAAGGTGTCGAAATGGAAAGCGCAGAGAGCGAGGGATAGATATGGCATATATAACTAAATTACCATTTGAAGGAGTATTTAAGGTAACGTATCCCTATGGTGTAAAAGATTCAAACTATAAATCAGGGTATCATCAAGGAATAGACATGGGAAATTCACAAAGACCAGAAGTATACTCTATTAATACTGGAGTGGTATCTTATGCAGGATGGGAGAATATAAACAATAAAAGTCAAGGATTTGGCCTTTATGTATCAGTTAAATTTGATGTAACATCTGCTGGATATAAGAAAGTATTTTATGGACATTTAAATGAATTAAGGGTTAAGGTTGGTCAGCAAGTTAGTAATCCAACAATACTTGGTATAATGGGAAGTACTGGCTTTAGTACAGGACCTCATACACATGTTGAAATTAGAGAGTATGATAGCAATAATAATATTATTAAAATTTTAAATCCAGCTTCATATATGGGAGTTCCAAATGTTGTAGGAACTTATGATAGTGCAAATTATAGAATAGAATTAGGAAATAATTCAAAATACACTACAGGAAGATATAAAGTAACTGCAAAAGAAGGATTAAATGTAAGAAGTGGTCCAGGAACTCAAAATGGAAAAATCTCAAATGCAAGATTTCCAAATGGTGCTTATCCATACGGTCAAGTATTTGACGTATTTGAAGTAAAAGGTAATTGGGGAAGAACACCAAGTGGATGGGTAAGCCTTGATTATAGTTCAAAAATGTAGAAATTTAAATTTCTACATTTTTTTATTGAAATTTAACTAAAAACTGATAAATATAAATGATTGTTGACATAAAAGCAAAAATATTGTATAATATATATTAGATTTTTATATGTAAGTTATACAATTGTTAACTTTTTGATTATTAAAAAATAGGAGGATTAAAAAATGAAAAGATTAAAGATTCTAGTTATGGTAATGTTGGTAGCAGTTCTTATTTCCCAGCCAATTTTTGCTGAAGCACAGACAATCTATTATGGCGAGGAGGGCGTTGATGAACGGTCAGGAATCACATGGTTTCAAAATCCCAATGTAAGTGAGACTATTGGACAATGTATAACAGCAAATGAGCTAATCAGAGAGCAAATAGTGGCAGATAATGGCGGAACTATTACACGCAAATCTATTTCAAAATTTGATGATGCTAATGATCTGACTTCTAAAGAACGCGAATATGCAGAAAGAGCATATTCACTTGGCGCATTATTTACTCAATCCAATAGAATAAATTGGGATAGCCCGATAACAAAAGGTAAGGCAGCACAAATCAATTATGTATATGGAAAGAAAGTATTTAAATTTAGCTATATATACGGAAGTAAAACATTCACAGATATCAGTAAAAAGAGTACTTTATACACACCAGCAGTATACTCATATAGAACTGGAATATTAAAGGCTCCTGGAACTAAATTTGTACCAAATTCTAATTATACAATTGGAAAAGGACTTGAAATAAGATATAGATATTTGGTATCCAGTGATCTTGTTAAAGAAGAGTATATAAAGAGTGCATACGAGGAAATTTTTAATTGTACTTTTGATAATTATGATGATTCAACACCATCTATACCATCAACACCATCAAGCACAGATACAATAATACAGGTTGGTGGATATTTCGTATCGTATATGCCTGACAACAGAGATTATGAATTTTCTATTGTAGATAATAATATAGCATATATATCTGAAATATCATATAATGCCAATTATAATAAGGTAGCAACAGTAAAGGGACTTAATCCTGGAACAACAACGTTAGAGATAAGTTATAATAGCAAAGTTGTCTCAAGAATAAAAATAACTGTAAAATCAAAAGTGGATTATTTACAGATATATGATTTTCAGTTAAAAGTTGGAGAAAGTCAAAAAATATATCCGAATTATAATTGGACTAGTGATACTCCAGTTTTTAAATGGAGTAGTAGTAATACAAAAGTAGCTACAGTTGATCAAAACGGTAATATTGCTGCCAAGTCAGTAGGAACGGCGAAAATAAAAGTTGTAGCTAATGATTTAGTAGAAGCTACCTGTACTGTAACAGTATATAATAATTACTCAAGTATAACTTTATCTAATACAAATGTAACTATGAATATATACAATTACTTTACTTTAAGTGCACAAACATATCCGAATAATCAAAGTGTTTATTGGAGATCCACTAATGAAAGTATACTCACCGTGGATTCAAATGGTGGCGTTTATGCTGTAGGGTACGGTACTGCTGAGATAATTGCAACATCCGCTTATGGTGATTCAGCAAAGTGTAAATTCAATATTAATCCTGATTATAATAGCTTAAGAGATATTTGGATAATATCAGATTTCACTACAATATACACTGGTGAGCAAAAATATTTGGATTATGGAACTGATCCTGGTTATGTACCGAATTTAGTTGTTAGCTGGTATAGTAGTGATAATACTATTGCCACAGTTGATAAAAATGGTAAGGTTACAGCCAAGAATACTGGTAATGTGACCATAACGTGTGTCTCAACTAATGGTAAATCAGATACCATAAATATAACTGTAAAAAAGAGATAATATATGTCATCTTGGAGAAGGGTTGCAAAATTGCAACCTTTTTTCCGTTTATAATTATAACAAATAAATCTCTAACTATTGAAAAATATATCAAAAAAGTGTATAATAATAAAATAAAATTTATGTTTGAGGTGATAAGATTGTTAATTGATGTAGAAAAAATGAGAATGCTAAAAACTGACAATCCTAACATGAAATTTAAACTAATAAAGCAAAATTTAGAACGCTTTTTTAGAGATTATATATATTACTATAATGTTTATGATAGAACAGAGTTAATAATTGATGCAGGATACCTTCCATATCATTATTTGGATGTAGAAGTAATAAATAAGATTATATCACTTTTAGAAGAAGAACTTGGATATTCCATAATTATTATGAAAATATCGAATACGGATCAAATTGGATATAAAAAAGGAGATTTGATAAATATAAGATTATTTGATAGAAAGACTACTACAGCAAAAGAAGTAGATGACTATTTTAATTTGAAAATGTTTCAACCACTTTACTCGTCTCTTCATAATTATTGTAATATAAATGGAGATGTGAAAACAGATTCTTATGTTTCATGTTTAAGTAATGAAAATGGTTTTTTATTAAGTCAGAGTGAAAAGTTAAACTAAGGAGAAAATATGAAAAGAATAAAAATACTACTTGTAATTTTACCAATAATATTATTTATATTACTTGCTATATGCATTAAAGCAGGAACAATTTTGAATATTGAAGAAAATTTTTATTTTGAATTAATTGAAAATAAAACTGATGCTTTTACTGCAATAATGAAAATAATTACTCATCTAGGTGATCCAATATCAATAATACTAATATGTTTTGCATTATTTATATTTAGTAAAACTAGAATAAAGTTTGCAATTCCATTGTCAATTACCATTATTGTGTCAGCTATATCAAATATTTTCTTAAAAGAAATTTTTGCAAGAGAAAGACCAGATATTTTAAGGCTGGTTAATGAATCAAGTTATAGTTTTCCTAGTGGACATGCAATGACAAACTCTGCATTGTATATGATGGCAATTTTACTTGTAAATGTATATATAAGAAATAACAAATTTAAAATACCATTAATCATTTTATTTACTATTATTCCTATTATAATTGGAATTAGTAGGGTATATTTAGGAGTGCATTATATAGGGGATGTAATAGGTGGATTTTTACTTGGAATTACAGTTTCTATTATAGCATATGCATATTGGAAAAAAGTTTATATAGATAAAAAGCATGAAAGTATATAATAGATGATCTATTTTATACTTTATATATTGGGGTATAGCCAAGCGGTAAGGCATCAGACTCTGAATCTGACATTTCGCTGGTTCGAATCCAGCTACCCCAGCCAAATAAATATAAAAATCCAATTACAGTATAAATAGTTACATGAAAGTTAAAAAATAGCATTTGCTATTTTTTTTTGCCATAATTAATTAAAATATTGATTAAGATATTATATTAATTGATTTTTAATGTAATATTTTGTCGAATATTGACATTTTTTGCATATTATAGTACAATAATATTATTATGTATACTTAGCTTTAAATAATAAATTTATTTGAAAGGATGATAATTATTAGTACAAAAATTTCAATGCCAGTGAAGGGAATTATAGCTATTAGGTTACTAATGGACTATGACATTTCAAGAAGAAGGAGGTTAAGAGAAAATTTCTATGAATTAACAGGTGAATTTTTACAATGCAGTGACCTTAAAATGGTTATATTAGAGTATTTCAACAATTGTCCAGGTAAATTAAAAGACATTTCTGAAGTTATTGAAAATAATAAGTTATTGCCCAAAAATCATATTGCAGATAGGAAGGTCTTAAAACGGATTCAACATGTAAAATCAAATGGTGATATAATTAAAGGTATGGTCATATTAACTATTTTGCAGTATGAAGATATAAAAACAATACCAAGGTTAAAGGATAGAATATATTATTATCTTAATACTAGTATAGAATGTAACACCGCCGAAAAATATGTATTTGAGTATTTAAACTCAATACAATATTCACGAAGAATTGAATTATTAAACTTTTTAGCAGAACAAAATCTATTTCCTTCATTTATTATTGCAAAGAAGATAGTACAGTCAAAACTTGAAAAATCTGATTTTTGCAAATTAAATAAAGTATCGTATGATAAATACGAAATGGCGGAAAAATTACTCTATTTGTCTTATTACGCTAAAATACTCTCTATAATTGCAGAATTAGATAATAGGGAGCATTTTAGGCCAAAACTGGTAAAACAATATACTTAAGATTAAATCATCTCATATATTTTATTGAAAAATATTTACACATAAAAAAACAAGCAGTTTAGAACTACTTGTTTTTTTATACCATTTTTATGGTGGGCAGGGATGGATTCGAACCATCGTAGGCGTACACCAACAGATTTACAGTCTGCCCCCTTTAGCCACTCGGGCACCTACCCAAATAAAAAATAAACAAAAATGGTGGGCCTTCAGGGATTCGAACCCCGGACCATCCGGTTATGAGCCGGGTGCTCTGACCAACTGAGCTAAAGGCCCATTTCTGTGAACATTTATATTATAATAGATTTAGCAGTAAAAGTCAATACTTTTTATACTTTTTTTAAATAAAAATCTGTCATAATGCGACAATAATAATATTGCTAGTTAATTCTATTATATTAGTTTACAATAAGAATATGAAAATAAAAAGTTGCAATTTATAAAAATAAAAAGCAACTTAAAATCTTATACATTGAATCTAAAAACTATTATATCTCCATCTTGTACAATATACTCTTTTCCTTCTAATCTTACTAATCCTTTTTCTCTTGCAGCGGCAACTGTACCATTTTCAATTAAATCTTTATATGATATAACTTCAGCTTTTATAAAACCTCTTTCAAAATCAGAGTGTATCTTACCTGCTGCCTGAGGAGCTTTTGTTCCATTTTTTATTGTCCATGCTCTTACTTCTTGTTTTCCAGCAGTAAGATAGGAAATTAATCCTAATAGTTTATAGCTTGCTTTTATAAGTTTATCAAGTCCAGATTCAGTTATACCATAATCACTCATAAGAGCTATTCTATCGGCATCATCTAATTCACTTAAGTCTTCTTCAAGTTTAGCACATAAAGTTACAACTTCAGCGTTTTCTTTTTTTGCATATTCTTTTACTTTTAATACATTAGCATCGTTTTCCATATTAGTAATTTGATCCTCAGAAACATTAGCAACATATATTGTTGGTTTAATTGTTAAAAGAAATACTTCCTTTAACATATCTTTTTCTTCATCATTAAGTTCCATTGTTCTAACTGGCTTTTCTGACTCTAAATGATCTTTAACTCTAGTTAGCAGTTCAGATTCTATTTTTGCAGCTTTATCACCAGTTTTTAATAGCTTTGATACTCTATCCATTCTTTTATTTACAGCTTCAATATCTGATAGAATAAGTTCAATTGATATAGTTTCTATATCAGAAATAGGGTCAATTCTTCCTTCTACATGAACGATTTTTTCATCTTCAAAACATCTAACAATATGAGCAATTGCATCGGTTTCACGAATGTGTGATAAAAATTTATTTCCTAGGCCTTCACCTTTTGATGCACCTCTAACAAGACCTGCAATATCAACGAATTCTATCGCTGCATATGTAGATTTATCAGTATCATACATTTTAGATAATACATCTATTCTTTCATCTGGTACACTAACTATACCAATGTTTGGTTCTATAGTACAAAATGGGTAATTAGCACTTTCTGCTCCTGCTTTTGTTATAGCGTTAAATAAAGTACTTTTGCCTACATTTGGCAATCCAACTATTCCTATTTTCAATTTAAACACTCCTTTTTACTATAATATTATATCAGACAAAAGAGATATGTCAAGAAAATTTGGGTATTGAAGAAAAACTTGACTAAAATATTGTAACAACTTTATATGTATGGTATAATTATTCTACTATAATAGTATAGTGAGTTAGGGAGATGTGATAAAATTTGGCAGTAAAAAGACAATCATTCATGAATGGTGTTATTATAATAATGGTATCTCAAGTACTTATAAAATTACTTGGTTTCATATATAGAATAGTACTTACAAATTTTAAAGAATTTGGTGATGTAGGTAATAGCTATTATGGATCAGGATATACTGTTTACACACTAATTTTAGCCGTTGCGACAATGGGTATACCTAATACAATTTCAAAATTAGTATCTGAAAAAATAGCAGTTGGAGATAGAAGAGGTGCTCATAAAATATTTAGAACTGCAATGTCTTTATTTACTCTAATTGCAATAGTATTTTCAGTAACACTATTTTTTAGTTCTGGATTTATTGCAGAAAATATATTAGCAAATCCTGGTGTTAAATATACGCTAATGTCACTATCACCAGCGATAATATTTGTAGCAATGTCTGCAGTATTACGTGGCTATTTCGTTGGTATGCAAAATATGATGGAATACAGTAAAGCACAAATATTAGAACAAATTATAAATAGTGTATTTTCAATATTGTTCGTTGTAATGCTATTTGGATCAACACCAGAAATAATGGCTGCTGGATCAACACTTGCAACAACAGTTTCAACATCAACTGCATTTTTCTATTTATTAAATTATTATAATAAAAATAAAAAAGATATATGGAAAGATATAAAAGAATCAGAAAAATTTGCACTTGATTCTAGAAATAAAATAATAAAAAAATTAATATCATATGTTATTCCAATTTCATTTGGAAGTGTTGTTGTGGCATTATCTGGAGTTATTGATACAGTTACAGTAATGAATGGACTTCAACAATTTGGCTTAACGATTAATGAGGCAAATGAACAATTTGGTATATTACTTGGAAAGGTAGATATATTAAATGCAGTTCCACTTTCGATTAATGTAGCATTTTCCGTTGCACTTGTACCTTTTATATCAGCTGCAATTGCAAGAAATAGGAAAAATGAAGCAGTACATAAAATTAAGTTTTCAATTAAAATATCTTCTATAATCGCACTACCTTGCACAGCAGGTTTGTTTTTACTTGCACCACAAATTTTTGATTTAATATTTCCAAATGCAACAGCAGGTGCATATCTTCTACAAATACAATGTTTTATGATACCTTTTGCTGTAATATCACAAACATTATATGGATCTCTACAAGGTATAGGAAAATTATATGTCCCAGGCGCTTGTTTATTAATAGGTGCAGTGCTTAAATATACACTAAATGTAATATTTATACCTATTTATGGAATATCAGTTCCTGCAACTACAACAGTGATATATAATGCTTTAGCATGTATATTAGCTTTCACAATATTATTTAAGAATTTGAAGGAAAAACCTAACTTAAAAGAGATATTTTTACGACCAATATTAGCTACATTATCAATGAGTTTTGTGATAATTTTAAGCAAAAAAGTGTTAGATTACATAAGCATAAGAAATAGTGTGGAAACAATCTCTATTATTGTAATCTCAGTTGTTACATATTTCTTATTTATATTGATTTTTAATGTATTAAGTAAAGAGGAAATGAAACAGCTACCTTATGGTAACAAGATATGTCAAGTTGTTGAAAAAATAAAAAAAATATGAAAAAAATAAATAAAACTGTTGACAATGTTTTGGTTTTGTAGTATATTCTTAGTGTAATCACGGTACGGAGGGTTACACTAGGAGGGATTTAGAATGAATAAAGCTGAATTAATAGCTAAAATTGCTGAAGAAAGCAAATTAACAAAAAAAGCTGCAGAAACTGCATTAGACGCTTTCGTAACAAGTGTTGAAACTGCACTTAAAAGTGGAGAAAAAGTTCAATTAGTAGGATTCGGAACTTTCGAAGTTAGAGAAAGAGCTGCTAGAAAAGGAAGAAACCCACAAACTAAAGCTGAAATTAAAATACCAGCTTCTAAAGCACCAGTTTTCAAAGCAGGTAAAGCTTTAAAAGATTTAGTAAACAAAAAATAATTTCTAGTATAGAATAAAAACCAAAAGGCATTGTGTCTTTGGTTTTTTTTCGTCTATTAATAATTTATATTATTTACTTGATTATTTTAATAAAATATGTTAATATATAAAGGTACATATTAGTACACTTTATGCCGAAATGGTGGAATTGGCAGACGCGCTAGACTCAAAATCTAGTGGTAGCAATACCGTGTGGGTTCGAGTCCCACTTTCGGCACCAGACCATATGAGATGAAGAGTTAATGCTTCATCTTTTTCTATATATAAAATATGGGGGAGTTAGATGATATATTTAAAAACTTTTAAACTTAGTGATAATAGAAGTAAAAATTATAATATATATCCATATAATGTGTTAAGAGGTAAAGAACCTGATATTTTTATATTTGATAATATAACTGTTTTATATGGTAATAATGGTTCAGGAAAATCTACAATTTTAAATATAATTGCTAATAAATTAAATTTAAATGGAAAAGATAAGATACCTTGTCAGAGATTTTTTAATGAATATATATCTTTGTGTGAATATAGTTTAGGAAATGATGAATACGGTAAAGTAATTAAAATGATACCTAATGAAAGTAGATATATTAAGAGTGAAGAATTATTATATGAGGTTAGTAAAATACAAAATAATAGTATTTTAGAAGAAAGTTATATATTAAATAAAGTTAAAGAGGGCATGGATGAAGAAAAGGCTAAAGAATCTATTTATACTAAACAAGGAGTGAAAGAGCTAGAAAATATAAGATTTGCACAAGAAAAATATTCCAATGGTGAAACTGCTATGCAGTGCCTTGTTGATAAATTAGAACCAGATAAATTATATTTATTAGATGAGCCAGAAGTATCGTTATCTATACAAAGTCAAATAGAATTAGCTAATAATATAAATCATATGGCAAGATACTTAAATTGCCAATTTATTATATCAACTCATTCACCATTTATGCTGGGGACATTAAATGCAAAAATATATAATTTAGATACTAAGAATTATGATGTACAAAATTGGAATGAGCTTGAAAATGTAAAATTATTTTATAAATTCTTTAAAGATAAAGAAAATGAATTAAAAAATTGATATATAACATTTATCATAATAAATATAGTAGATAATATGCGAGTTTATATATAAAAGACACTTGCAATATGCCGAAATGGTGGAATTGGCAGACGCGCTAGACTCAAAATCTAGTGATAGCAATATCGTGTGGGTCCGAGTCCCACTTTCGGAACCATTTTTTGTGTAGTTTTGTTTTTACAAAGCTATACATTTTTTTTAAATAGTTTTATAATTTTAGTAACTATTACCATAAATAAAATAACAGTAATAAAGGGTACACAATATAAATAAAAAAGTGTACTACTCATAGTATACTTTAGTAATCCACTACTAAGAATTGTATCCCCTAAATACAAGAATAGATAGAAAATAAAAAAACTAAAAGATATTAATAATAAGTTAAATTTGTTTTTAACATAAATTGAAAATATGAAAATAGTAGTTACTAAATAAAATATGATTATGAAAGGTATAGAAAAAAGTGAAAGCTGATTTGTAAGCAATATTATTAACCACAGTAACGTAAAAACTAGTGTTGGAAATAAAAGTACTAAAATATATTGAAAAATTTTATTCATTGCATTCACCTTCTTTACTATTTGAATTATATCATATATAAAGTTTTTTTGTAAAGTAATATAAAATAATATAATATTAATGAATACAATTGTTAAAAAATTTTGAATAATAAATTAAAAGGTTATAAACATAGAATGTTAAATTAAAAATCAGTGTACTTTTAAAGTACACTGATTAATTATTATATTTAATATATTATTGTAGGAGTAAAGAAGATATTGCAAAAGTTGCATATGTTAAAATTAGTGCGATTCCATCGCTTCTACTAATTTTCTTTTGAGTAATAAGCTTTAAGAATAATAAATCAAAAAGTAGCATAAAGGCTATTTGGAATAGTAATGTATTTGTATAATGTATAGGATGAATTATAGCAGCCGTACCAACTATAAACATTATATTACTAACACCGCTACCAACTACGTTTCCTATTATTATATCGTATTCTTTTTTCTTTGCTGCAACTAAAGCAGTACTAAGTTCTGGTAGTG
Organism: Bacillota bacterium; assembly: GCA_023410645.1. Lineage (GTDB taxonomy): Bacteria > Bacillota > Clostridia > TANB77 > CAG-465 > CAG-465. The sequence goes on from JAEYPQ010000030.1 coordinate 66,025, forward strand.
TTGTACCAAGAGCTACAACTGTAACTCCAATAAAAGCCTCAGATAATTCAAAATAATTTGCAATTTTAGTTGCAGAATCTACTACGAAATTTCCACCAAGGACAACGAATACTAGTCCAGTAATTATAAATAAAATCATAGTTATAACACTATTTTTTATTATACTTTCAGCTTCATCAATATATTTTTCCTCTGTATTTATTAAATCATTTTCATCAGCAACACTTACTATTTTTTTTGTATTTTTTATTAAATGTATCATGTAACCTATAAAAATTAATAAGAATATTATTCCATCTATTCTATTTAATCCACCACCAATAACTAATAAGAATAATAACACAAGTTGAACTATTATCATTGCAAAGACTTCTTTTTCAACTTTCTTTTTTATATATATTGAATAAATTATAGCTGTTATACCAACACTTATAGCTATCGTTGTTATATTGCTCCCTATATTGTTTGATAATGTTATCTGATTTCCTTTAAAAGAAGATACGCAGGCAATTGCAAATTCGGGCATACTAGTACCTATGGATATTATTGTCATTGAAATAATCATTGTAGAAATTTTTAATTTCTTTGCAATTTTAACACTTCCTTCAACTAACAAATTAGCTCCAACTATTAGCATTATAAATCCAAAAATTATTGTAATAAATTCCATCTATACACTTCCTTATCTTTTGTTAAATAATTATATATTTCTAGTATTGTCACTCTTAATAAAAGTATAAGTTATATTTAAAATTTAATCAACATTATTCTAGAAATTAGCTGTTATTTATACAAATTTCTACTTAATTTTAAAAAATGTAACATTTTATAGTTTTAAATTGAATAAAATAATTATATTATAATAGCAAATACAATTATTGTAATTAAATATGTTTTATGATAAACTTATAGCAATTTAAATGCATTTTAATTAAAGGATGGTTATTTTGAATATAGAAATAAATAATATAAAAATAAATTATATAGTAAAAGGTGATTCTGATAAGAAAATATTACTACTTCATGGTTGGGGATCTAATATTAAGCTTTTTAACAATATAATTGAACACTTATCTAAGGAAAATACAGTTTATGCACTAGATATGCCAGGATTTGGAGAAAGTCAATTACCTAATAATTCATGGAATGTGGATAATTATGTTGATTTCATAATAGAATTTATTAAAATAATGAAAATAGATAAATTATCATTACTTGGTCATTCTTTTGGCGGAAGAGTAATTATAAAACTCTCAAATAGAGAAAATTTACCTTTTGAGATATCAAAATTAATACTTGTAGATAGTGCAGGTATTTTGCCTAAGAAAAGCAATAAAAGCTCATTTAAGACTAAAATATATAAATTATGTAAAGTGGTACTAAAGAATAAAGTTGTAAGTAAAATTTTTCCTAATGCTTTAGAAAATTTAAAGAAGAAGTTTGGATCAGAAGATTATAAAAATGCTATACCGGTAATGAGAGAAACTCTGGTAAAAGTAGTTAATGAAGATTTAGAACCTTTACTTAAAAATATAAAGCAGCCAACATTGCTAATTTGGGGAGATAAGGATGAAGCTACTCCATTTGAAGATGCAAAAATAATGGAAAGTCTTATACCTAATTCTGGAATAGTAAGGGTAGAGGGGGCTGGACATTATTCATTTTTAGAACAACCAATTCTAATTAATAAAGTATTAGATTCATTTTTAAATTAATGAAAGGAATAGATAATGGAAAATATATTATTTTTACTCATTACAATATCATTTTTTATAAATTTTTATATGTACTTTATTTTTAATGTACATATATATCAACTAAATCATTATGGTACTAAATCACAGATAAATTGGATTTTTAAAAATAAGAAGAGATTGTTATTAAGAAGTATAAGTATAGTTAATATTATATTATTTTTCTTAGGTGATATAGGAAAAATAGCATCAATTATAATATTCCTTATAGCAGCATATTTAAACATACAAAAAGAAACTAAAATACCGATTGTATATACTACTCGTGTTAAAAGATATATTATTACTTCATTTATTATTATTGCTTTAATAATAACAATATTAAAGTTGTATTTTATAAATAATATAGTTACACTAATTTCATTTCCAATAATAATATTATTAACACCATTTATTCTTATAGTTGCTGATTATATAAATTTGCCAATAAATAAGCTTATAAAGAATTATTATATAAATGATGCTAAAAAAATATTAAAAAATATGCCAAACCTAATAGTTATAGGTGTAACAGGTAGTTATGGAAAAACAAGTACAAAGAACTTTTTGTATAAGCTCTTATCTGCAAAATATAATGTATTAATTACTCCTGAAAACTATAATACAACTCTTGGAGTTGTTAAAACAATTAGAAATAATTTAAAGGCCACTCACGAAATATTTGTTTGTGAAATGGGTGCATACAGAGTTGGTGAAATAAAAGAAATATGTGATATTGTAAGACCAAAATATGGAATAATTACATCAATTGGTCCACAGCATTTAGAGAGTTTCGGATCAATTGAAAATATAATTAAAACTAAATTTGAACTGGCAGATAGTGTACCAGAAGATGGGATTGTATTTTTAAATTATGATAATGAATATATGGAAAGAAATAAGATAAATAAAAAAGTAGTACCTTATGGAATAGAAAATGAAACAAGTAATCAATATAATGCTTATGATGTAACTTCAACAAATAGAGGACTTACTTTTAAAATGAAAGATGAAAATAATAATGAAAAAATATTTAGAACAAGTTTACTTGGAAAGCATAATGTTGAAAATATTGTTGGTTCAATCGCAGTAGCAAATAAATTGGGTATTCCTATGGATACTTTAATATCTAAGGTTAAATTACTTGAAAGTGTACCACATAGATTACAACTAATTAATACACCAAATTGTATAATAATTGATGATGCATATAATTCAAATCCAAGTGGATCAAAATCCGCAATAGATACTTTAGGAACGTTTAATGGAATAAAAATACTGGTTACTCCTGGAATGATAGAACTTGGAGAAAAGCAATATGAATGTAATTATGAATTTGGAGCTTACGCTGCAAATGTTTGTGATTATATAGTTTTAATTGGAAAAGAACAAACAAAGCCTATTTATGATGGTATAATCTCAAAAGATTATAATAAAGATAAAATAATAATAGCAGACACTTTACAGGAAGGCTTAAATGTGGTATATCAGATTAAAACTGATGGGAAAGAAAAGATTATATTACTAGAAAATGATCTACCAGATAATTATTAAAATGGAGGGATTTAAAATGAAAATTAAAGTTGGAGTTTTTTTTGGAGGACAGAGTGTTGAACATGAGGTTTCAATAATTTCTGCAATACAAGCAATAAATAATTTTGATCATGATAAATATGATATTATTCCTGTTTATATCACAAAAGAAAATTATATGTTTGTTGGAGAAGATATTGGGAATATAAAAGAATATAGAGATATAAATAAGTTAATATCAAAGAGTCAAAGAATAATATTAGTTAATGATAATAATAAATGTGAATTAATAAAATATCCAATGAAAAAGTTTACAAAGAATGTTTATGATTACATAGATATTGCATTTCCAATTGTACATGGTACAAATGTTGAAGATGGAATATTGCAAGGATATTTAAAACATTTAAATGTACCTTTTGTTGGATGCGATGCTTTATCATCAGCAATTGGTATGGATAAGTATGTTATGAAAGCTGTTTTAAAAGAAAATGATATACCAGTTCTAGATTGCATGAGTTTTAATTTGAAGGATTATAACGAGGGCATTGAAAATATTATTACAAAAGTAGAATCAAATATTGAATATCCAGTTATAGTTAAGCCAATAAATCTAGGATCTAGTGTTGGAATAAAAATTGCTAAAGATAAAGAAAAATTAGATGAGGCAATTGAATATGCTTTTCAATTTTCAAATAGAATATTAGTTGAACATGCTATATCTGAGCTAAAAGAAATAAATTGCTCTGTACTTGGTGATTATGAAGAAGCAATAGCATCAGAGTGTGAAGAACCGATTAATACAGATGAGATTTTAAGTTATGAAGATAAATATATATCAAATGGTGGCAAAACAAGTGGATCTAAAGGAATGAGTAGCCTTAAAAGAAAGCTTCCAGCTGATATTTCAGAAGATATAAAAAAGGAAATTCAAGAACTTGCAGTTAAGACATTTAAAATACTTGGATGTAATGGTGTATCTAGAATAGATTTTATGATAGATAAAGCAATAGATAAAGTATATGTAAATGAAATTAATACAATTCCTGGTTCTTTAGCATTTTATCTATGGGAAGCAACTGGTTTAAAATACAAAGAATTATTAGATAAATTAATAACAATTGCATTAAAAAGATCAAGAGAAGAAGAACAAGTTTCCTATTCTTTTGAAACAAACATATTATCAGGAATTGAACTTGGTGGAACTAAGGGTACAAAACTAGGGAAATAAACTATCAATTATTTGAAATTCTCCTAAATTTATAGTATAATATAACTGAAAATATAAAAAGTTATAGTTTTAGTATAATTATATAACTAAGGGGGGGAACTTTAATTGATTGATTCTAATCGGAAGATCATCATATTTATAGTCTTACTGGTTATTATACTTACTTTAGGAAAAATAATTATTGGTATATTAAGTCTAATATTATTTTTAATATCACACTTATTAAACTTATTTTTCCCTATTATTGTTGTTGCATTAATAATATATTTACTAATGAAATTATTAAGAAGCAGGAAAATAAAATAATATTAAAAATACAGGTATATTTTAAAGATATGCCTGTATTTTTTTATTTGTAACTTGATTTTAAGATAGTTTATTAGTATAATATATATATGCGGGATTAGTTTAGTGGTAAAATAAAAGGCTTCCGATCTTTTGTCGTGGGTTCGATTCCCACATCCCGCTCCAATTATAGAGTAATCAATGTTTAAGTTTTTATATATAAGAAAAAGCTAGTAATTCCAATAGGAAACTAGAATTTTTGTTATTTAAAGATATATTTGTTACATTTTATTTATGTGAAGATAATGATTACTCAGTTTATAAAGCAGTTATTGAAATGGCTAATATAGTAAAAATATGTTGAATTTAAAAGCAAAAAAGTATATAATTTTAGTGAGGAAAAGCCTTATGGATAAGTTAAAAGTATTATGTGGAAACATTTTAGATTATTTAGATGGTAAGAATGCAATTGTTAATTCAAATAACCAATATATGATATGTGGTAGTGGTTTGTGGAGCAATATTTATAAGAGCAGGTAAAGATATATCAGAAGAATATTTTAAAAAAGTGTCCAATTCTTTTATAAAAGAAATAATTGACATAGGAATTAAAGTTGTATAGAAGATATAGATAAAGAAATGATAGATAAACATTCGTAAAAAAATAATGTAATTATATAATGATTTTGGTGGTAATAATAATGGGAAAAATATATGAAAAAATAAAAGAAGAAGAAATATTATGCAAGGATGTAGTCGTTCCAGAATATTTTCCTGCAATATATATAGATGAATATGATAATGTATACTGTTATGCTGGAATAATTGATAAAAATAGATTTTTATTTGGGTCTTGTCCATATTGGTTAAAAGGCAGAAAACCAAAGGAAATAAATAATAGTATTAGAGGTTATTTTAGAATAAAGAATGGAAAAATTTTACAAGACAAAAAGTTTATAGATGAGAAAAATTCTTTTAATGAAAAGGCTAAATTTAAAATGATTCCTGCACATGTTCACTTTCCAGCTCCGCAAGATATGACTTTTGGTATATACTCTAGTACATATCAAGATTTAGAAAAAGAATTAACGGCGAAAGTGTTTGGTATTTCTTACGATGATTTATTGGAAATTCTTTATCAATATAATAATATTTTTAAAGTCGCTCAAAAAACATATTTTAATAATTATCCTAAAATTACTAGATCAATTAAAAATAATAATTATTGTGATTTGAGCGGAATGTGGATTCCTAAAGAATTTCCATATATTGCTTTTTGTGAAAGTGACTACTATTATTCTCATATTTCACTTTATGGATTTTATCAACATATGAAATTTATAACTTCATGTGATATTGATTCTATTATATCAAAACAATTGATATCAAATGGCTTAAACCCAGAGATATTAAACGTGTTATTTAATATGGATAGTGATGATTATATTAGCAGGCCAATTGATGAATATTTATTTAATGAATTAAATGATTGTTATCAATAAAAAATATTGTATTTAAATAGAATAGACTTATTATTTAATAAAGTGTCTTGGTATGTCTTAAAGTGTTCTGCAGTTGTATTAAATCGCATTAAGTTTTTAAAGTAGAGCTGAAGATCATTGAAGCAATTGGAGTGATATTCCAAGTTTAAAACAGTTTAATATGAATATTAAGTTTACTAATGCAGTCTTTTAACATGGTTTATTTGAAGGTTCATTTAAATTAAATGAAGATGATAGTGTTAAAGAATATATATTAGGAAATGTATTAGATTAGACCTTTATAAAAGGTTTGTCGCCTGTTGGAAAATTTCTACATTTATAGAGTAATCAGACCCTTGATTTTTTATAAAATTTATATAATTAGTTAGTAATACAAATAGTGATTTGTAGGAGGTATTATGAATAATATTGAAAAAGAAATAAAAGTAATTACTATTTGTGGTAGTCTTAAATTTAAAGATGAAATGATGAAAGTAGCAATGCAAATGGAATTGGAAGGAAATGTTATTTTAACTCCAATATTTCCAATAACTGATGATAAAGATGCTTATACTAAAGAAGAGGTAATTATGCTTGGTAAAATGCACAAAGAAAAAATAAAGTTATCAGATGCTATTTTAGTTGTCAATGTAAATGGCTATATAGGTAATAGTACAAAAAGTGAAATTGAATATGCAAAAGTTCAAGGAAAAGAAATATTATATTTAGAAAAGGATAAATAAAGCAAATATTATTACATCAGAAGAATTTTAGAGTAAAAAAAATGAATAGATAAGCTAAATGGTCTAATGCCTGTTTGAAGATTGATCCAAAAGATATAATTGTCTTACTAAAAAAATTAATGATTAAATCAACTGAAATATGTTGATTTTTTTTTTGTGTTGTTGAAAAGAAAATATAGATGTGATAATATATAAAAAAAGAAATCAATATAAATAGCTAAAGAATTAAAGTCTAAAAATCAAATGTTATGGATTCAAAAGATGAATAACATTAAGAATATAGCTGAAAAATTATTTTAAATTATGTAAAGCTTGTGAGATAAATAGTAATTTGGAGAGAATGTGAGGTTATAGAATGGAAGATTTACCTTTGAATACTGATTTTATAAACTTAACAACAGAGAATCTTGTTAATGAGCATTTATGTTGCATTATCCGCAGTAAAAAGATTCATCAAGGTGTTGAGGCAAAGAGACAATGGCTTTCTAACCGATTAAGTGAAGGTCATGTCTTTAGAAAGTTAAATGCAAAAGCTACAGTTTTTATTGAATATGCTCCTCTTGAAACTTCTTGGGTTCCTATTATTGGGGACAACTATTATTATCTGTATTGTTTATGGGTTTCTGGTGATTACAAGGGAAAAGGGTATGGAAAATCTTTGATGGAGTATTGTTTAGCTGATGCCAAAGAAAAAGGAAAATCTGGTATTTGTATGCTCGGAGCAAAAAAACAAAAATCTTGGCTTACTGACCAATCATTTGCCAAAAAATTTGGATTTAAAGTTGTAGATACTACTGATAGTGGATATGAATTGCTTGCACTTTCTTTTGATGGAACAACACCAAAGTTTACACAAAATGCTAAACATGAAAAAATTGAAAGTAAAGAACTAACAATCTATTATGATATGCAATGTCCATATGTCTATCAAAATATTAAGATTATAAAACAGTATTGTGAAATGAATTCTATTCCTGTATCTTTAATTAAAGTAGATACATTACAAAAAGCAAAGGAATTGCCTTGTGTTTTCAATAACTGGGGTGTATTTTATAAGGGAAATTTTGAGACAGTGAATTTGTTGTTAGATGTTGAATACTTAAAGAGAATACTCAAAAAATGAAAAATATTAAGGATAGGCAGAATAGTTTGTTTTGAATGAAATAATTTTACTCTATAGATTATTTTTTGTATAAATGATATACTATTTATGATACAAATGGTAATTTGTAAAATCAAAAGGAGGAAATGAAAATGGCAAAATCAGAATGGTATGAGAGAAAAAACGGAAAAGTAGAACATTTAGTTTATTTAAATGACAAAGCAAAAGAGTTAGATAAGCTAATTAATAATGAAAAGACAATGATTATAAGGGGGGCAGCAGGTAAAAAATGTCCTTTAGGTGGTCGTGCAAAAGTAAATGATGACATATATTTTGTTGAAACTGGTGGAGATATGATAGTAACGCATAAAGGAATTATTTCAAAAGTAATTGAAAGTGAAAAGATGACTCCAGAAGAATCAGAAGAATTTATAAAAAAATATGAAAAGGAACTGAATCTATCAAAAGACCAATATAAAAGATGGAATGGTAAAAAGTTTTTAGCCGTTTATGAAATATCAGAACTAAAAGAAATTGATCATTTTAAGTATAATCGTGAAAATAATATGGATGACTGGATTATTACAGATGATATAAAGAAAATCAAATTATAATAATAAATTATAATTTGTATGTTTAATTTTAAAATTTAAAAAGTAAATTGATATTATGGCAACATTAAATGAATATAAAGATTTTATTTTAGAACAATTAGATCTATTTGATAATATAATTTGCAAATCAATGATGGGTGAATATTTACTTTATTATATTTATATATTACTATTTAAACTGTAAGTTAACAAATTTGTTTGATTATAGATAGTAAGTTAACATAATATTTGCAATAAGTAATAAAATATGATATAATGATACTATAGGTAAATGTATCTCTATGCGAATAATTTAGCAGGAGTGAGATCCTGCATAGTTAAAAGGAGGATTTTATAATGAATAGACTGGAATCTAATACTGTATTGGAAGTTTTAGGAATTAACAATCGGATAAGTAGTATAGAAGGTAAGTCCGATGTTTTAGAAGATGTATATCTTTGGAATGACTTTACAATTTACTTTTATGGTAGTGACTATACTATCGTAAGAGGAAAAGTACCGCTTGAAGTAGCTCAAAGAATATATGAAAAATATCCGGAAAATCCTTATGGGATAAGGGTTGAAGGAGGTGCAAACAGCAATATACCGTTAGAATGGGCGACAAGTGAAGAGTATGAGAATTTTATAAATGAATCTTTAAATGAACTAAAACCCGATTTTGACAAACTTGAGAAAGTCATCTTTGCAAGAAGAACTGAGATATTCCAAAATAATCCTCAAAGTTTGTACATCGGAACTTATCATGTTGATACAAAGGAAGGGTTGTTGATACTTCTCACTGAATTACATGACCATATTGCATCCAAGCAATTAAACGGCGAAGTTTTAGATTCTCAGGTTGATAAAAATGCAGAATTATTAGCGGAAATCATCAGGCGGTTAATAAAACGCAGTAATCCGTGCAAGGATACTGGACGCTGGATTAAAGAAAATAATTCAATCCTGTTGAAAAAAACAAGTAACCGGAAAACCGCAGATAAACAAGAAAAGCTTATACGTGAACTCTTAAACAAATTCGACAGTACTGTTAATCCGTTTATTAATCATGAAGTCGAAATGCTGGATCCAATCAGCTATATTGATAAAGTGACAATTCAATTAAATGCTTATGATGATGGAACGGCAAGATTGAATATTAGAGATAATCAATCTGACTCCTGGATCGAACACAATAGGAATAGTGAGTATATCTCTTATGGGATAACTTATCCGGAGCAACCATCAATAACCGTGAATATACATCATTATTTGGGAGTTAGAAAAGGTTCAAAAGAACCTGAAAATGTTATTTGCATAGACCATATCTATCCTAAATTTGATGATGAACGTTCTGTTGATTTGAGATACAATTTAATTGATGGACTTGCAGGAACAACTTATGGAGATAAATCTCCTGTAACCAAAGAGCAAAAATCACTAATAATTAAGGAATTGCAAAAAGCCATTGCTAAAGCTGAAAATTTAACTATTAATAATATGGCTGCTAAAAAAACTGTATAAACCTTAACTGGTTTAAACCTATTTAATCTAATATTTATTAGATTAAATAGGTTATTTTATTTTCTCCTTGAAAATATGTTTCATAAGTATTGAATAATGTGGTTATAATAGGATGAGTATAATTTTTTAGTTAAAAATAGAAGTTATATTATAGTAAAGTTTTGAATATAATATCTAAAAAAATATTATTTTTATATTAAAACCCTTGACAAATTGAGTAAAAATGAATATAATATATATGTATTTGAACGCGGGCGTAGTTCAATGGTAGAATTCCAGCCTTCCAAGCTGGCTGTGTGGGTCCGATTCCCATCGCCCGCTCCAAAAGGTAAAATCGTCGCACCAAGTGACGTTATCGATTAAATCAATCTGAAAAGGTTGATTTTTTGTCGTTTATTGAAAAGAAATGATTGGTGTGATATGATTAGTATATTAAAAAAGAAATCAATATAAGTGAAGAACTAAAGGCAAATAATTAAATGTTATGGGTTCAAAAGATGAATAGTATTAAAAATATAGCAGAAGAAATTACTATACAAGAGATAATATATAATAATTAAATTGAGGGGGCATCCCCTCTTTTTGTATGTATAGACAAGATGTTTTAATTCAAATATTGTTTATGTTTGACAAAAATGATATAATGAATTTGTCAAAAAATAGTAATTTGTAGGAGGTTTAAAATGAGAAAAATTGAAGAGAATGAATTGGAAAAAGTTACAAAACAAATATTAGAAATTTTTTTTGATGAAATAACAATTGCAACTACTGTTAAAGGAATAAATTCTAATACAGCAAGAGAAATAATGTATGAAAATTTGTATAGAGATATGGAATATTTTTATAAATATGGTAATATTTTTGTTTATGATGATGATTTTAGTGGAATTGTTACTCTTATTGATGGTAAACAGTTTTCAATTATTAAAAAAACCTTGTTATCTTTAAAATCAAATAAGAAAATTTTAAGTATTGCTAGTAAAGAAGAAATAAAACTTTTAAGGTCTAATGCAAAAAAAGTACAAAAAATTCATAGTTATAATTGGTATAAAAAGCGTAAAAATATTCCCTTCTATGTAGCACATCTAGGTATAGATAAAGATAAAAGAGGTCAAGGTATTTTTAGAGAAATGATGGATTTTCTGTTTGATTACGTAAAAAACTATAATAATGAAATTGCTCTAGAAACTTTTACCCTTAATAATGTTGAAATTTATGAACATTTTGGATTTGAAGTTGTTGATAAAAGTGAAACAAAAAATAAAAAAATGATTGAATATAGAATGATAAAAAGAATATAAATAAAGTCAAATAAACGTTAAGATAGTTTTATAAGTCTACGGATTGTTGTTGAAAGTAATTTTGATAATTTCTGTGTTTATCTGTATTTTGAGTAATTAAATTGATATAATTAGGTTGAATAAACAGTGTTTTGTAGGAGGAAAGATATATGAAAAAACTGATAATAGGAAAAAAAGACGGAATAATCGCTTTAAATCAATTATCTGAAACTTTAGAGGGCTTAGAAGTGGATTTTAAGTATATAATTAAGAGTAATAAATCAGAGGAAAAAGATAAATCTAAAAAAACGAAAAAATCAAAAAAAGATAAATAGTAATGTGGAGATATAAAATAGAAGAGAATAAAAATAGACAATCTAAAAAAGAAGATAACAATTATGTGATGTATGGTATGACTTTGGAAATGTGTATAGAAACTTCATTTGATGTTATCTTTAATCATATAGTGATAGGAATAGCTATTAGACTCGCTTTAGGACTTGGTGTAGGTGCTATATTGAACATATTCATAAAAAATAAATATGGTAAGATATAAATTCAAACTTTAAATAAACTGAAAATAATGGTAAAATGAATCTTAATTTAGTAATAGAACAAGTAGGGTAATAAGATAAATAATAACTTGTGGAGGGAAAAGAATAATGGGTAATAATGAGAGTGTTGAGATATTTAATAAAGAAAAAAATAAATTGAACAATAGATTAAAAGAAAAATTTAATTTAAGTGAATTGCAATAAGATAGGTTACAATCTACAATATTTAAATCAATAATATATAATGATGAATTAGAATTGTTATTTAACAATATAGAAAAAGAATTAGAAAGTGATGTAAATACTGAAGAAGATAAATTAGAATTGGAAGAAATTAAATATAGATATTTATTAGCAAAAAAAGGAAGCAAGTCAGTAAAAGATTTATGGGAACAAATAAATATATGTATAGAAAAGGAATTAACAAAGGAACAATTTGAATTTGTTTTAAAAATTTATTATGATTTTTTTAAATTATTAGCAAATACATTGGGCTCAAGAGAAGAAACAGAAATAATGAAAAATTTAGATAAGATAATAAAAGAAATATCTATTCTATAAAAAATAGTAATCTGTAAATTAGTTAAAAATTTAAAACTGTCTCATTGCATTGATTGTTGTTTTAATATATCATATTCTCGAAAGGAGGAAGAACTATGGCTAATGAAAATAAAAAAGACTTTAATTCTATGCTTAAAGATAATAAGGATATGCCTAAATTTGTGAAAATAACTGATGAGCTAAGCATTAAAAGATATGGTGGAGATAATATGTATTTTGCACCACCTATTTTCTATGATGAAGTAATGAAGAAAGTACCTTATGGAAAAATTACAACTGTTGGAGATATTAGAGAATACTTTGCAAAGAAAAACAATGCAGATTTTACTGATCCAATTACAGCAGGAATATTTACTTCTATTGTTGCTTGGGCAAGTTATCAAAGCGAATCAGATGAAACACCTTATTGGAGAACATTAAAAAACAATGGAGAACTTAATCCCAAATATCCGGAAGGTATAGAACTTCAAAAGAAGAAACTTGAAGAAGAAGGTCATACCATTATTCAAAAAGGTAGAACGAATATTAGATACTATGTAAAGGATTATAAAAAAAAATTAATAGATCTATAATTCAAATAACAATTTGTATCATTATTAAATTTGATAATGATATAATAAGTATATCAGTTGATGGAAATCAGTAATTTTGGTAGTCTAATGTGGTATTAATTTCTCATATACCTATTGTTAAGGCTCCAATTTTAAAACGTATTAACTTTTAAGTTAATACGTTTTTTTATTATAACAAGAATCTATGAAATAATAAAATAGTTTATAGTCAAATTCACTATAGACTATTTTTTACATTTTTCTTGATTTTGCATTATATTTGGTATAAAATATTATTGGTGATTAATATGAAAAAGGAAGCAGCTAAAATAATTGAAGAAAAAACAAGAAAAGCAGAAAAGAATATGAAAAGAACAATGGATGATTACAAAAATTTCGCGATAAAAGGTAATATAGTAGACCTTGCAATAGGTGTTGTTATAGGTAGTGCCTTTACAAATATAGTTAATACACTAGTTAATTCAACCATTATGCCAATAATTAGTGTTTTAACCAATAGAGTTGATTTATCCACTTTATTTATTGCATTAAATGGAAGAAGTTATGAAAGTTCAGCAGCTGCAAAAGCAGCTGGAGCAATTACATTAGATTATGGATTACTTCTTAATGCATTACTTAATTTCTTTATAGTTTCATTTACACTTTTTATTGTAGTGAAAAATATAAATAAAATGAAAAAGAAAAGTGAAGATAACGCACAAGAAATCGAAAACATTACTACTAAAGAATGTCCATATTGTAAAAATACTATTCCAATAGAAGCTACTAGATGTGGATTTTGTACTAGTAAATTAACTAATAAAAAAGTAGATGGTGAGGAGAAAATAGTAGAAGAATAATGGAAGAATTAAAATTAGAAGTAAATTGTTTTAATTTAAAATATACAGTGGAATGTGGTCAGTGTTTTAGATGGGAAAAAGTAATTGATGAAGATAATACCTACATAGGTGTTATTAAAGATAGAGTAATAAAGATAAGACAAAATGATAATAAAGTATTTGTAAGTAGTAACAATATGGAAAATTTAGAAGATGTTATAAAAAATTACTTTGATTTATATACTGATTACAAAAGTATAGAAGAAGAGATATCCAGAATTGATGATAATGTTAATAAAGCAGTAAAAAATACTACTGGAATAAGAATACTTAATCAAGACTTTTTTGAAACATTGGTTTCATTTATAATATCAGCAAATAATAATATACCTAGAATATCTAAATCAATAAAAGAAATATCAAAAAGATATGGTAAAAAGATTATATTTGAAAATAAAGAATATTTTCTATTTCCTACGCCTAATGAATTAAAAAATGTTAGTGAAGAAGAATTTAGACAATGTGGAGTTGGATTTAGAGCTAAATATATAAAAAATACTGTAAAAGATATATTAGATTTAAAAGTTGATATAAATAATATAAATGATATTGATACAAAGGAATTAAGAGAAGTTTTAATAAAAATGCAAGGTGTTGGACCAAAAGTTGCAGACTGCATATTATTATTTTCATGTTCAAGAAAAGAAGTATTTCCAATTGATGTTTGGGTAGAAAGAGTAATGTGTAATCTTTATTTTAATGAAACTGGAAGAGTAATGAAAAAGAAAGAAATACTTGAATATGCTGATAATAATTTTGGAAAATATGCAGGTGTAGTACAGCAACATCTATTTCACAATATAAGAGAAAAGATGATATAGACTTGTCATACTTGTCTTGTTTAACACATTTTTTATATATTCATATAATGTAATATGGTGAAGATATATGAATATAGAAGATAGATTAATTACTATAAATGAAATGACAAGACCAGGTGAGAATTTAAAAAAAGTAAAAAGGATAATATTGTCAAGTACAAATTTAAAAAATGTTTCAGCAGTAAAATGTAGAAATGATATAGAAAGATTTAAATATCAGGCTGAAAATTATTTATCGTATCATTATATAATTGATTTAGCTGGAAATATTGTTAGGTGTGTACCAGAAGATGAAATATCATATTCAACTAATAAATTTGATATAGATTCTGAAAGCATTAGTATAGCAATTGTAGAAGATGATGAAAATAATATATCTACTGAAAGCTTTAGAGTACAAATAGAACTTATACAAAATATTTGTGAAAGCTACTTGCTTAATCCATTAGAAGATATATATATGATATATGATATTACAGGAAGTAGAAAACCAAGATATTATATAGATAATAAATTTAAATTTGAGGATTTAAAAATGCAAATTTCTGATAATATTTGGTATAGTTAAATTTAGTGAATAATCAATTTTATATGTTTAATAATATAATAGAAGGTGATTTTAATGAAAAATGTTTTCCATATGCAAGCTCCAGAAGATGATGAATTTTATGACAGTGACTATTATTACTATGATGATTTAGTAAATAATATCGAAGAAGATATTTTTGATAATTTTGAAGAAGAATAGTATTAAATAAAGAAGCTACTGATTTACAGATATAAGTCAGTAGCTTTTAATTTTAAATAATTTAACATTGATTTTTTATAAATTAAGTGATAAGATATTATAAAATATCTGTCGATACTAAATAGTATAAAAAATATGCTAGATTGACAGTTGATAAAAGTATTTAAAATTTAGTATTTTTTAAATAAATGTAATTTAATCATTTTAAAATATAAAAAATGAATAGAACGACAGATTTATTGATTTTTGTATTGTAATATACTGAATTTCCGAATGTCCTACTACTTAAATCTAAATATATTAGAATGTAAACAAATCATCAAATATATGCGTTGCCATATATTGTAGACTTAAATCTAAATATATTAGAATGTAAACTATCTATTGCTGTAATGATTTGGTTACTCATTTGTGAACTTAAATCTAAATATATTAGAATGTAAACGCATTAAATAATAAATCTCGTATTCTATTCTCGAAACTTAAATCTAAATATATTAGAATGTAAACAAATTAACTTTAACAATACTTCCTCTCTCATATTTTACTTAAATCTAAATATATTAGAATGTAAACCTAACAACTATAACGCTTATCTCATAATCGCTTTTAACTTAAATCTAAATATATTAGAATGTAAACAAAAAAATTAAAGATAAAAATGACTATTAAAAAAAGTAGTATATACTTCTAATAGTCACTTTTATCTTTACATCATTTCGCTTATATGTGTTACACTTCCAGCACCAAGAGTTAATATAATATCTCCTGGTTGCATAATTTCTTTTAGATATTTTGCAATATCTTCAAGTTCTGGAATGTATATTGCATTTACATCATTTTCTTTTAATTTATTGACTAAATCCAATGACGAAACACTTCCATCATCAATTTCACGTGCTGCATATATATCTGCAATAATAGCTATATCACAATCAGAAAAAGATGTTGAAAAATCATTTAACAATTCTTTAGTTCTTGTGTATGTATGAGGTTGAAATACAGCAATTATTCTATTGTGTTCTTTTTGTTTTGCAACAGCTAAATTAGCTTTTATTTCTGTTGGATGATGTGCATAGTCATCATATACTAATATGTTATTATCAAATTGTTTCTTTAATTCAAATCTTCTTTTTGCACCACAAAAATCATTTAAACTCTTTTGCATTACTTCAAAATTAATACCATGAGCATAAGATGCTGTAATAGCAGCAAGTGCGTTATATACGTTATGTATTCCTGGTACAGTTAATGAAAATTTATATGTAATTTCATTATCAGGATTTCTAACATCAAAAGTATAAAATCCTTTTATATTACAAGAAATATTTTTTGCATATATAGTTGCAGTAGGCTCACTAAGTGAAAATGTAAGAATCTTAATTTTTTTATTTGCTAAAGATTCATCTAATTCATGAGATACATCCATGCAATTAACATCATCTTTATTAACTACTAAAATTCCATTGTCACTTGTCATAAGTATAAATTTTTTAAAAGATTCTTTAATTTCTTCTATACCTGCAAAGTAATCTAGATGATCTTCCTCTATATTTAATATAACAGCTGTATTATGTGGGAAATTTAAGAAACTATCCACATATTCACAAGATTCAAGTATAAAGTATTCAGATTCACCAATTCTATAATTTAAGTTATCAAGTTTTTTAAATTTTCCACCTACTTGTATATTAGGATCAAGATTTGCATCAATAAAAATTGAAGATATCATTGAAGTAGTGGTAGTCTTTCCGTGTGTACCTGAAATACAAATAGGTAACTTGTAGCTTTCTAGTAAAAGTCCTAAGAATTTTGCACGTTCATAAGTTGGTATACCAAGAGATTTTGCACGTACATATTCTGGATCATGTTGGTTAATTGCAGATGTATAGACAATGATATCTGCATCTTTTACTAATTCTGCATTTGAACCAATAAATACAGGAATATCATTTTTTTCTAAAATTTCTGTCATATCTCCAGCATTTTTATCAGAACCAGTTACAGTATATCCTTCTTTTTTTAGAATTAGTGCAATACCACTCATACTAACTCCACCAATACCAATCATATGTATTTTTTTTATATTTTCTAAAACCTTAAAAGTTTTTTCCATTAAAATTTCACTTCCTTTTAGTTACATTATAATATTATACAAAAAAAAACAATATTAGTCAAATTTTTTTGTATTTTTTTGTATAAAGATATCAAAGCCGAATAATAATACTTGAAATTACATAAAAAATGTTGTATAATATCATAAGCAAAGGACGTGGAGAAATGGTTATTGATAAAATTGCAAGTATATTCGTTGCAGTATTATTATTATTTGCTTTAAGTAATAGATATATAAGAAGATATGCACCAGAAAACTTAATAATTATTGCATTATTATCTTTTTCATCAAGTATGTATGTCATTCTAACAATATATGATATATATTCACCTATATATATTCAAATAGCATTTATATTATTTAGTATAATTATACCTCTTGTTGCAGTATTCTTACAATATAATAATATTATATTATCAAGAAAAATATTATACTATAACATGAAACTAGCATATATTTCAAGAGATTATAAAAAGACAATTGAATTAATTGAAAAAATAGTTGAAAATGAAGGAAGAAATTCTGAAGTAATGTATACACTAGGACAGTGTTATAAGAAAGTAAATGATTTTATAAATGCAAGAGATTCTTTTGTAGTGGCAATTGAATTAAATGAAAAGGATTATAGATCATTTTATGAACTTGGATTAATATTAGATGAAACAAATAAAAAAGAAAAAGCTATGGAAATGTTTAAAAGAGCTTTAAGTATAAAAAAAGATTTTTATGAAGCAGAGGAGGCTTTAGGTATTTGCCTTACAAGCCAAGGAAAATTTAAAGAGGCAGTTACTGTATATAAAAATGCTCTTAAATATCATTCTAATTCATACGAACTTAATTATAATATAGGTATGATTGAGCTTGAACTTGGAAATTATGAATCATCAGAAGAAGCTTTTAGAAAATCAGTAGAAATAAAGCCAGATTTATACACTGCTCACTATAATATAGGAAATATTAATTATTTAACTGGAAAGTATAATGAAGCTATTGATTCATATAAAAGAATACTAAATTCAAGTACATATGGGCCAAAAGCATATTATAAAATAGCTGCTTCATATGCTTCACTTAAAGAATATGATAAAGCTATGGCAAATCTTGAATATGCAATAGAATTAGATAATACAGTTATAAACAAAATAAAAGAAGAAATAGCATTTGATGGAATGAAAGATTTAATTAACACATATTTAGACGATAGAAAAATATTAGAAAGCAAGGAAAAACAAAAGAAAAACTATATGAACGAGAAAAATAATTAGAAAATCTTACTAATAATTAAATATGTTAGTAAGATTTTTTTGTAAAAAAATTAATATATATTAACTAAATATCTGTTTATATTGAATATACATATTTTCTGTGTTAAACTATAAAAGTATTGTTGGAGGTGGGAACATGAAGAAAATTAATATTAATTAAAAAACTCAAATTTGGAGGTAATTAATGTTAGAGATAAAAAAATTAAATATAAAAACAAAAAATGATAGAGAAATAATAAATAATTTAAACTTAAATGTTAATAGTGGGGATAAGATAGCCATTATTGGAGAAGAAGGAAATGGAAAAAGTACTTTATTAAAAAGTATTTATGATTCAAGCCTTATAACTGATTATTGTATTGTAACAGGTGAAATATTAAAGAAAAATATAAAACTAGGTTACTTGGAGCAATCTTTAAATAAAAAATGGGATAATATACTTGTAGAAGAATATTTTTTAAAGATAAATCCTGATTCAGAAATTGATTATGAAAGATATGCAAATATAAATGAAATGTATAAGATTTTTTCTGAAATAAAGTTAAATACTGAATATATTACTTCAGAAAAGTTAATTAGTACATTAAGTGGTGGTGAAAAAGTAAAAATTCAAATAGCAAAATTACTAATAGAATCACCTGATATTTTATTACTTGATGAGCCAACTAACGATTTAGATATAGAAGCTTTAGAATGGCTTGAGGATTTTATAATTAATTCTAAAATACCAATAATATATGTATCCCATGATGAAGCTTTACTTGAAAATACAGCAAACACTATACTACATTTAGAGCAAATAAATAATAAAACAAAGGCTAAGCATACTATTGAGAAAATAGGATATAATGAGTATGTTGAAAAAAGACTATATTTAATTTCAAGACAAGAACAAATATCAAAAAAAGAACATGATGAATATGAAGAAAAGATGAAAAAATATAGGCAAATATATGAAAGAGTTCATAATGAGCAAAATAAAATTAGTAGACAAGATCCAGCAGGTGGAAGATTACTAAAAAAGAAAATGAAGAGTGTAAAAGCTCTTGGAAAAAGATTGGAAGAACAAGAATTAACAAAAAAGCCTTATGTAGAGGAACATATATTAGTAAAATTTCACAATGATGAAAAAATCCATGACAAAAAAGTAATTTTAAACTTTAAACTTGACGAATTAAAAATTAATAATAAAATTTTATCTAGTAATATAGAGCTACTTGTTATTGGAAAAGAAAAAGTGTGTATAATTGGATCTAATGGAGTTGGAAAAACCACTTTATTAAAATTAATACATGATAATCTAAAAGATAGAGAAGATATAAAAGTAGGGTATATGCCACAAAATTATGAAGAATTATTAGATAATGATAGTAATGTTTTAGACTTTATTAGAACTGAATATACAAAAGAAGAAGAGACTCTAGCTAGGACATATATGGGTAGTATGAAATATACAACTGAGGAAATGACAGGAAAGATAGGAAACTTAAGTGGTGGTCAAAAGGCAAAGCTATTTTTAGTAAAGTTAATATTAAATAAATGTGATGTTTTAATACTTGATGAACCAACAAGAAATTTAAGCCCACTTTCTAATCCTGTAATACGTGAAACATTAAGTAATTTTAATGGTGCTATAATCAGTATATCTCATGACAGAAAATATATTGAGGAAGTTTGTGACACAGTATATAGATTAACTGGTGATGGATTAGATAAACTAACACAATAATAACTACTATAGCTTAAGTTTACAATAAGTTCTAAATAAACTTGCAATTTTGTCTATATTATAGTAAAATATATAAATGATGTTAAAAAAGGAGAAAATAGATGATAGGAACAAATGGAGTAACACTTAGGTTTGGTAAAAGAACATTATTTGAAGACGTAAATATTAAATTTACACCAGGTAATTGTTATGGAATAATTGGGGCAAATGGAGCTGGAAAATCAACTTTTTTAAAGATTCTTTCAGGAGAAATTGAACCTAGTGAAGGGGAAGTATACATGTCTGATAAAGAAAGACTTGGTATACTTAAGCAAAACCATTATGAATATGATGATGTAAAAGTAATTGATACTGTAATTAGAGGTAATCAAAGACTATATGATATAATGAAAGAAAAAGAGATTCTTTATTCAAAAGAGGATTTTAATGATGAAGATGGAATAAAAGCTGGAAATTTAGAAGCAGAATTTGCGGAACTTAATGGATGGATGGCAGAAACTGATGCAGCTCAACTTTTAAGTGGACTTGGAATAGATGTAGAATTGCATGAAAAATATGTAAGAGAACTTACTGGTGGAGATAAGGTTAAGGTTTTACTTGCACAAGCTTTATTTGGTAATCCAGATGTACTTTTACTTGATGAACCAACAAACCATCTTGATATAGCAGCTATAGCTTGGCTTGAAGAATTTTTAATAAACTTTGAAAATACAGTTATTGTTGTATCCCATGATAGACATTTCTTAAATAAAGTTTGTACTCATATTGCAGATATTGATTATGGCAAAATTCAGCTTTATGTTGGTAACTATGATTTCTGGTATGAATCTAGTCAACTTGCTTTAAAACAAATGAAAGAATCAAACAAGAAAAAAGAAGATAAAATTAAAGAGTTAGAAGATTTTATACGTAGATTTAGCGCCAACGCATCTAAATCAAAACAAGCTACATCAAGAAAGAAAACTTTAGAAAAGATTGTCCTTGATGAGATAAAACCATCTACTAGAAAATATCCATATATTGAATTTAAGCCAGAAGTAGAATCAGGAAGAGAAATACTAGAAGTAGATAATATTTCAAAAGAAATAGATGGAGAACAAATCTTAAAAAATGTTTCATTTAAAGTTTTAAAAGGTGATAAGATAGCAATAGTAGGTTCAAATACCATTGCAAAAACTACATTATTTAAAATAATAATGGGAGAAATAAAACAGGATAAGGGAAAAATCACTTTCGGAAAAACTATAAAACAATCATACATTCCACAAGATAATGAATCATATTTTAAATCTGATAAATCAATTGTAGAATGGATTGCAGATGCATATAATATTAATGATGAGACAATAATAAGGAGTTTCTTAGGAAGAATGTTATTTTCTGGTGAAGAATCTTTAAAGAAAGTAAATGTATTATCTGGAGGAGAAAAAGCAAGATGTATGATGGCAAGATGTATGCTTGAAAATCCAAATTTTGTGATTTTGGATGAACCAACAAACCATTTAGATCTTGAAAGTATTACTTCACTTAATAATGGACTTATTAGAACAACAGCAGATATTATATTTACATCACATGATCATCAATTTGTTCAAACTATTGCAAATAGAATAATCGAAATTACAGATAATGGAATAATTGATAAAAGAATGAGTTATGATGAATATATAGAATCACAAGAACAAAACAGAAAGTTAAACTTTTAATTTAAAAGGCCTATATATAATATATGGGCTTTTTTGCAAAAAAAATAAAAAATTGTTGAAATATTAAAATAGTTAGGTTATAATAATTTATATAGGTTGTATATTCAATCTATTGTAATGCTAATGTTTAGAATAAAACAAGGCTAGGAAAGTTAAATTTCAGAATTAAAATTTAAGGAGTGTAAGAAAATGATAAATGATAATGAAGTAAAGACCGCTGTTTCACCTTTTGCTGTAAGAGAAAATGAGATAAAGGTTTTTGATGGTAAGGAAGGATTTGCGTCAATAAATCAAGTAGTATTTAAAATGGATATGGGGTATATCAATGAAGAGCACATTAAAGCTTTAGAAGTTGTTAATGAGTTTGGATTTGTAACATCAAGACAGGTAACTCAAGTACTTGAAATAAGAGGAAAATTAAATGACATTGAAGAAGATAAAAGACAAAATAAGGTCGCAAAATGGCTAGAAGATTTAACAAAATCTAAAGTTATTGCACGTTATTATTTTCAAAGTGAAGCTGGAAAAAGCTCATATAGAGCTTATTCAATGGATAAAATAGCTACATATATTTTAAAACAAAGAAATATAGCTACATCTTGGCAACCAACTGATAATACAAAACCAGCATATGCTGTAAAAAGAAAACTTGCTGGAAATCAGGTAATAATTGCATATATGCAAAAAGTTGCTACTTTTAACAGCGTTAATCCAAATGTTTTGTTATATTCTAAAAAATACAATGTTAAATTTAAACCAACAGGTGGTTTAGTTGTATTAAAAAATGGTGCAGAAGAATATAACTTTGTATTTGAAGTTGTTAGAAGAAATGACGATTGGCAAAATATGTTTGCTGAAAAAGTGCAATTATATTCAGATTTTTATGAAAACTTTATGAGAAATGATGCTGGATTTTATGATAAGCCACAAATAGTTTTTGTTGGTGAAGATGTTCAACATATAGCTGAAATGTTTAGAATTATAAAGAAAGTAACTTCAGTTTTAAAAGATGAAGAAATGTATTTTACAACTGAACTTAAACATTTAGATGAATCATTAGAAAATAGTATTAGCATATTTGAACTAGAAGAAAATACTAAGAAATATAAACTTGTTAATAAGCCTTTAGAATTATTAAAACCAGGTAATAATGAAGCATTTAAAACTAAATTAAATGGTGATATGAAGTTCAATTCAAATATGGTAATTGAATAATATATAAAAATTAATATGTAATATGGAAAAGGACGCATAATTTAAATGCGTCTTTTTTTCATTTATGGTCTAATCTAGTATAATTAATTCATATAATGTAAAAAGTAACAAGGAAGTGTTTTTATGTGTACATCAATATCCATAATATCGAAAAAGAATGAAGTTATTTTCGGAAGGAATATGGACTTTTCTCACGAAATAGATCCAGAAATATATATTTTCCCAAGAAATTATGAATGGATGAATTCATTTAGAAACTATACAATAAATAATACATATAAATTTATTGGAACAGGTCAAAATATAGGAAAAGTAACTCTTGCAGACGGTGTTAATGAAAATGGTTTGGGCATCGGAGCGTTATATTTTAAGGGATTTGCTCATTTTGATACTTTTTCAAATAGTAAAAGTAAGCGTATTCAAATTGCATCTATTGAATTAGTTAATTACCTACTTGGAAATTGTATGGATGTTGAAGATGTTATTAATACAGTATATAATATAGATATTATTGGTATAGAAGATATTATC
Organism: Bacillota bacterium; assembly: GCA_023410645.1. Lineage (GTDB taxonomy): Bacteria > Bacillota > Clostridia > TANB77 > CAG-465 > CAG-465. The sequence goes on from JAEYPQ010000030.1 coordinate 90,223, forward strand.
ACCAATTCAGTGGCACCACTACATTGGATAGTAATAGATAAAGTTGGAAGATGTATTACAATTGAAATAACTAAAAAGGGACTAGAGATATTTGATAATCCACTTAAAGTTCTTGCAAATAGTCCAAATTTCGAGTGGCAGATGACAAATTTAAGAAACTATATTAATCTATCACCTGAACAACTTCAAAAAGCAAAATGGGAGAATATAGAACTAACTCCATTTGGAGAAGCTGCTGGGACTTTTGGAATTCCTGGCGATTACACTTCACCATCTAGATTTGTAAGGGCTGCTTTTCTTAAAAGTCACGTATTACTTCCAAAATCAAATAATGAAACAGTAAATATGTGCTTTAATATTCTAAAAAGTGTAACAATTCCTAAAGGAGTAGTTATAACTAACAGAGGAACATATGATTATACACAATATACTGTGTTTATGAATGTTAATACAGGGGACTATTATTTCAATACTCATGATAACAATCAAATACTAAAAGCAAATATAAATGATAGTAATTCTAATGAAATCATATCACTTGGCAAATTAAAACGATCTACTGAATTTGAACATATTTAGCTAGTTCTTATGACGAATAATAAGAAATAAATAATTAATATATATAATATAGTCACACTATTGAAAAAAGTGTGACTTTATTATACACTATATATTAGTCATAGGAGGAAGAATATGAAGAACAAAAGAGGCGGTATAAATAAAAAAGGAATAAGTTTAATAGTATTAATAATAACAATAATAGTTATAATTATTCTTGCAGGAGCAATAATATTAAATTTAACAAATAATAATCCAATAGATAATGCAAGAAAAGCAAAGTTTCTAAATGATGTAGATACTTTCAAAAGCGATTTATCATTATATGAATTAAATAAAATGGGAAGTACTGAAGGAAATTATAATCCTAAGGCATTAAATGCAGATAAAAACAGTGTATCAGAAAACGGAGAAGTAGATACACAAAGAACAATAATAGATGTAATATCATCAATGAAAGATACAAAATATGAAGAAAAGTTAGAAGTCATAGCAGGGGAGCTAGTATACGTAGGGGATAGTGAGAAAGAATCAAACTGGCTGGATGGAGTGATAGAATCAAAGAATTTTAAGATGAATATAGTAACAGTACCTGATATGAATAAAATAAGTGGGAAAGTAACATTATCAGGATTTTTAGTAGATGAAACAAAAATAGAATATTATAGAATATATATATCACAAACAGCAGGTACATATCCTGATACACCAAGTGTAGAGATAACAGATAAGAAAAAAGAAGTAGAATTTGAAATAAATAATCTAGTAGCAAATACAGAGTATTATATAAAAGTAGAATTGAAAATGAGTAATGAGCCTGATGTAAGAGTAATAGAAAGTGGAAAGATAATAACAAAGCCAGATAGTGTGGTACCAAATACACCACAAATAACAGTGCCAGGATACTCAAATAATTATACTATAACACCAATTACAATAACATTAACAGATGATGAAGGTGGAAGTGGAATAAGTAAAACAAATAGCAAGTACATAATAGATAAAACAGCAACAAGCTATAATGAAGAAGATAGCATGTGGCAATCAGCAACTGGTTTCTTAGGAGAAGAATTTACAGGAAATACAGCAACAGTTGGAGTAAGCGTAGTAGAAGATGGAGAGTATTATGTACATGTATTAGTAGTAGATAATGCGGGAAATAAAAAGTCAGGAATATCTGGAAAAATAGTAGTAGATACAGTAGTACCAAATGAGGCAGGAATAACAATACCAACAAGTACAACAACAAATAGCATAGATGCAACAGTAGTATTAAATGATAATGAAAATGGAAGTGGAATAGATTTAAGTAAATGTAAGTATATTTATTCAACAGTATCATATCCATATGGAGATACAGAGACAATATGGGATACAGGAACAGTATTTACAAGTCAGACGCAAACAATAACCGTAACATCAAGTACAAATGAAATATACTATTTACATGTATTACTAGTAGATAAAGCAGGAAATAGAAGAGAAGTATTATCAAGTGGAGTAACAACAAATACAGAGACACCAGTGGCTCCAGCGATAACAGGAACAATAGCAACAAATACATGGACAAATCAAAATGTAACATTAACAGTAAATGAGGTAACTTCACCAGGAATAACAAGATATGAGTATTCAGTAAATGGAGGAGCATGGCAAACATATAATGCTACAAATAAAGTAGTAGTAACAAGTGAAGGAACAAGTACAGTAAAAGCAAGAGCAGTAAATAATGTAGGAACAGTAGGGGCAGAGTCAACAGGATATATAGTAAAAATAGATAGAACAGCACCAAGCAATCCAACTGTTGATTTAAGTGGATATGCATCAGGTACGTGGACTAATGGAAATGTAACTCAAACATTTAGTTCAAGTGACTCATATTCAGGAGTACAGAAATATCAATATACAGTTGATGGGGGGGCAACATGGAGTGATTGTCCAAATCCATGGATTATAAATTGGGATGGAGGATGGAACTTCTATATAAGAGCAATTGATAATATTGGAAATGTAAGTGGAGCATCAGATATGTACACAATATATAGAGATGCAACTGCACCAACATATACAAGTTATGAAATAAATAATGTAACAGAAACAGGATATGATGTTTACTTATATGGAGTATCCGATAATTTTTCAGGAATAAATAGAGTACAATTTCCAACAACATCACCATCATCTGGATGGATATGGAATTATGGAACTGATCTTGGAAATGGAACATGGCATTATAGAGTAAATGTATCCGATTTTAGTAATGTACCAGGACAATATCAAACACATATATACCTATACGATTATGCGGGAAATTATTCTGCACTTGCAACATCTGGTGCAATAATACCTGAACAAGGGCTTAATTTATATAATTATGGAGATCAATGTACATCTGTAACAGGAGGATGGACTATAAAATATGGTAATCAGATGATGAGAAGTGGATGGGGAGGAAGTAGTTCATATGTATCATATCAATATAACACAAATAATATTAATTTAGCATTTTCTTCAATGGGATCATATCAATATACTTCAACCGCTAATAGAGCAATTGGAATTTGTACAAATAGTCCAATTAACATTTCAGGATATAAATATTTAAATGTACTATGTGATGTGAACTTTGGTGCATATACTTCTCATAATCCATCGCAAAATTATTTTACTGGAGATTCTATATTGACTTCAACATCAAATGTTGCAGGTTATACTGATAATTATGCCACTGCTTCTAATTATATAGCATATGGAACACCTGGAGGAAGCGCAGCAAATTATAAACTTTCAGTCGATATATCTGGGATTAGTGGTTTACAATATATTACTAACTTTATTGGCTCAGATCTTGAACATTATAATTCTTCAGGAAATATTACAATATATAGAATTTGGTTGTCGAAATAATTTGTAAATATTTAATTTTATACATTCTAAATAATACCCAAATATATACGTATTATTTAGAGTGTATTTTTTATATTAAAGTTAAATTTTAAAAATACACTAAAGGCGTATTGAAAATTTTTTTTCTATATACTATACTTATATGTATAAGCAGGAGGTTGTACATATGAAAAGAGGAATAAGTTTAATAGTTTTGATAATAACAATAATTGTAATAATAATTTTAGCAGGAGCAGTAATATTAAATTTAACAAACAATAATCCGATAGATAGTGCAAGAAAAGCGAGACTATTAAATGATGTAGATACATTTAAAAGTGAATTATCGTTATATGAATTAAATAAAATGTCAGATTTAACAGGAAATTACAATCCTAAGACATTGAACGCAGATAAAAATAGTGTATCAGAAGATGGAGTACAAGATACAAATAGGAAAATATCAGATGTTATAACTTCAATGAATAATACTAGATATACTGATATATTAGAAATTATTTCTGGAGAATTAGTATATGTGGGAGATAATGAAAAAGAGTCAAACTGGTTAGATGGAATAATAGAATCAGAGAATTTCAAAATAAATTTATCATTAATACCTGATGAGACTAATATAAAAGGAAAAGTAACTCTTTCAGGATTATTAGTAGATGAAACAAAAATAGAATATTATAGAATTTACTTATCACAAACACAAGGTACATATCCTGATACACCAAATATTGAGATAACAGATAAGAAAAAAGAGATAGAATTTGATTTACAAAGTTTAAATTCAAATAGTAATTATTATATAAAAGTAGAACTAAAAATGAGTAATGAGCCAGATGCAAGAGTATTAGAAAGTGGAAAGATAATAACAAAACTAGATAGTGTAGCACCAAATACGCCACAAATAGCAGTACCAGAATACTCAAATAATTATACAATAGATTTATTAACAGTAATATTGTTAGATAATGAAGGTGGAAGTGGAGTAAATAAAGAAGAAAGTAGATATATTATAGATAAAGTAGCAACTAACTATACTGAGCAAGATGATATTTGGGATTCGGCAGTTAATTTTTCAGCAGAAGAATTTATTCAAAATACAGCATCAATAACATCTAATGTAGATACAGATGGAGAATATTATCTTCATGTGTTAGCAATTGATAATGCAGGAAATAAAAAATCTGCTGTATCAAGTAGGATAATAGTAGATACAACAGTACCAAATGAAGCAGAAATAACAGTTCCGCAAACTGCAACAAATAATACAGTACAAGCAACAGTAAATCTTTCTGATAATACTGGAGGTAGTGGCATTGATTTAAGTAAGTGCAAATATATATACTCAGCAGTGTCATATCCATATGGCGATACAGAAACTATATGGGATACAGCAACAGTATTTACAAGTGAAGTACAAACAATAACAGTGACATCAAGTACAAATGAAGTATATTATCTACATGTATTACTAGTAGATAAGGCAGGAAATAGAAGAGAAGTACTATCAAGTGGAGTAACAACAAATACAGATACACCTATTGCTCCAGTAATAACAGGAACAATAGCAACAAATACATGGATAAATCAAAATGTAACATTGACAATAAATGAGGTAACATCACCAGGAATAACAAGATATGAATATTCAATAAATGGTGGTACGTGGCAAACATATAATTCAACAAATAAAATAGTTGTAACAAGTGATGGAACATATACAATAAAAGCAAGAGCAGTAAATAATGTAGGGACAATTGGAGCAGAGTCAGAAGGGTACATAGTTAAAATAGATAGGGTGCTTCCAACAATATCAGCCACATATAAAAAGGCAGATGGAACAACATATACTTCTGATACATGGACAAATCAATCAGTAATTATAACTGCTACTGGAAATGACAATGGTGGAAGTGGAATAAGCAAATATCAAGTTACATACAATGGATCTGAATTTTCAGATTTAATGGGTAATACTGTAACTTTAAGTACTACTGGAAGGACAGGAATATGGGTAAGGGCAATAGATAATACAGGGAATGTGGGAGCACTTACATCTAACTTTATTGTATCAATAGATAAAACAGAACCAAGTATTTCATTATCACAAGCTTCAAATGGAAATTATTCTAAAATAATTACAGCAAGTATAGCTGATAATGAATCAGGCATAATGATAAAGAAGTGGGCGCAAGGTTCACGAAATGCTGCATACTTTGCAAGTAGTGGAACAGAATTTACTGGAACAACATTTGAAGTAACTAATAATGATACATATACTGTATATGCAAAGAATAATGCAGGAGTAGAAAAAATACAAACAATATCAATACAAGGAATTTGGTTTTTAAAGACATTCACTGGTTCAAGTGGATTATCATATGGAAATGGAGCGACTTTAGATTCAAATGGAAATATAATACTTGGAGTGAATACTGCAGTGCAATATGGTCCATATGTTGATTTAGTTGCAGGAACTTATGAAATAACTACAATTGGCGAAAACTTAGATAAAGGTAATCATCAGTGTTATTATGGATATGGAACTACAGAAGGAAGAATTGATGTAACAATGAATATAAATACCAATACTTCTACTACATATGTATATACGATAATTCTCGCAAATGATTCACCAAAAATTGAAAGTGTAATATATAATTGGACTAGTGGATCGTATACAATAAAAGTAAATAGTGTTCAAATAAAAAGAATACAATAGAAATTATTAAAAATATAATTGTAGTGTAAATGTTTAAAAAGCATTTGCACTACTTTTTGTATATTGTATCTTTTTTTGTAATTTTTTGGAATACTACTTGAAAATTAAAATACGATGAGGTAAAATATAGATGTACAATAAGGAGGTATAATTGTATGAATATTAAACTTGGAATTAATGGATTCGGAAGAATCGGAAGACTTGTGATGAGAGCATCACTAGAAAGAGGAAATGTAGATGTTGTAGCAGTAAATGATCCGTTTATTGATCTAGAATATATGAAATATATGTTAACTTATGATTCAATACATGGAAAATTCAATGCTGATATAGAAATAGATGGATCAAATCTTGTAGTAAACGGTAAGGAAATTAAAGTATTTAATTGTAAAGATCCAAATGAAATACCATGGAAAGATGCTGGAGTTGAATATGTTGTAGAATCTTCAGGAGTATTTACAACAATGGAAAAAGCAGCAGCTCACTTCACAGGTGGGGCAAAGAAAGTTGTTATTTCTGCTCCATCTAAAGATGCTCCTATGTTTGTTATGGGAGTAAATAATGATAAATATACAACTGATATGAATATTGTTTCAAATGCATCATGTACTACTAACTGTTTAGCACCTCTTGCTAAAGTAATAAATGATAATTTTGGAATTGAAGAAGGATTAATGACAACAGTTCACTCTACAACAGCAACACAAAAAACTGTTGATGGACCATCAAATAAGGATTGGAGAGGCGGTAGAGCAGCTGCTGGTAATATAATACCATCATCTACTGGTGCTGCAAAAGCAGTTGGGAAAGTTATTCCGGAATTAAATGGAAAACTTACTGGTATGTCATTTAGAGTTCCAACTCTTGATGTTTCAGTTGTTGATTTAACTTGTAGACTTTCTAAACCAGCTACTTATGACGAAATAGTAGAAGCTGTTAAAAAAGCTTGTAAAAATGAATTAAAAGGTATTATGGATTATACTGATGAAGAATTAGTATCTTCAGATTTTATACATAATCCACATACTTCAATATTTGATATTAAAGCAGGAATTGCATTAAGTGATACATTTGTAAAATTAGTATCATGGTATGATAATGAATGGGGTTATTCAAATAAAGTAGTAGATTTAATTTGCCACATGTATGAAGTAGATAATAAATAATATTTGTAAGGTTTTATAGAGGCTGGCTTAAATAAAAAAGCCAGCCTTTAAAAGACAATAGTAGGAGGTAAAATTATGATAAATAAGAAAACTGTAAAAGATGTAGAAGTAAAGTCAAAAAAAGTGTTATTAAGATGTGATTTTAATGTTCCTATAAATAAGGAAACAGGTGAAATAACTAGCGATAAAAGAATAGTTGAATCACTTAAAACCATTAATTACTTAGAAAATGCTGGTGCAAAGGTAATATTATGTTCACATTTAGGAAAAACAGGACAAAATAAGACTTTAGCTCCTGTTGCAAAAAGATTATCTGAGTTACTTGGTAAAGAAGTAGTATTGTTAAAGGATATATTATCTGAGGAAACAAAAAAATATATTGATTCTATGAATCCATCAGATGTAGTACTACTGGAAAATACTAGAATGTATGAAGAAGAAGAAAAAAATGATCCTGAGTTTTCAAAGAAATTAGCTTCACTTGCTGATGTATTTGTAAATGATGCATTTGGCTCAGCACATAGAGCACATGCTTCAACAGAAGGTGTTGCACATTATCTTCCTTCAGTTTGTGGCTTTTTAATTGAAAAAGAAATAACTGCTTTAGATGGAGCAATGAACAATCCAAAAAGACCATTACTTGCAATAGTTGGTGGATCAAAAGTTTCAAGTAAGATAGATGTATTAAATAGTTTATTAGATAAAGTTGATACACTTCTTATAGGAGGAGCTATGACTTATACATTTATAAAAGCACAGGATGGAAGGATTGGAAAATCACTTTGTGAAGAAGATAAAGTAGATGTAGCTTCTGAAATCCTAAAGAAAGCACTTGATAAAGAAGTTAGAATACTACTTCCTGTTGATAATGTTGTAGCAACTGAAATTACTGAGGATGCTGAAACAATGATAACAAATATTGATGAAATACCTGATGAATATATAGGTCTTGATATAGGACCTAAAACAATAAATCTATTTGTACAAGAAATAAAAGTTGCTGGAACCGTGATTTGGAATGGACCTGTTGGTGTATTTGAAGTTGATAAATTTGCAAAAGGAACTGAAGCAATTGCAAAAGCAATGGCCAATTCTGATGCTGTAACTGTAGTTGGCGGCGGAGATAGTGCAGCAGCAGTTGAAAAATTTGGACTTGAAGAAAAAATGAGTCACGTATCAACCGGTGGGGGAGCATCATTAGAATTCATGGAAGGAAAAAAACTACCAGGAATAGAAATATTACAAGATAAAGCATAAAATTTATGTAGAATATAGTAGAATTTGGAGAAAAATATGGGAAATGGAATTAATGGCAAAAAAGTGATTAAAATAAATAATAAGAATTATACAATAAATTTACCAAGATTTGTTATATCATTTTGTTGCATAATTTTAGTATTAGTTATAGTTTTTAATATATTTGGTGGTAAAAAAGAAATTAATGCAAATACAAATATAGATGAACTTAATGCTAAAAAATATGCAAAACAGATATTGGCAGAATATGAGAAAGATGGTCAAAAAGATAAATTTTTGCAAGACTATGAAAAGATTCAAACTTCAGTTGGAATGTATATACTTAGTAATTCAACGTTAGATGATGATTCTTTTACTAAAATCTCTAATGATTTAAATAAAGATTTAGCAAAGGATGATTGGAAAATTATAGATGAAAGTAGACCTACTACTTGGAATGGTAAATGGAGTATTAATGAACAAGGTGTATTAAAATTCAAATTCGATAACAAGGAAATAGAACCTAGTTGGAAAAATGATAGTGAACTTTCAAGTAAATTAATATTAAATTAAGAATAATATTTATATAGTTAGGAAGGGGTTTTGTTATGAGAAAAAAAATAATTGCTGGAAATTGGAAAATGAACTATACTGTAAATGAAGCTGAGGATTTTGTAATAGAAATAAAAGATAGAATAAATACGTCAGATGTGGATGTTGTTATTTGCCCAAATTTTGTATCACTTGACAGAATATCAAATGTGTTAGATGGAACTAATATAAAACTTGGAGCTCAAAATGTATATTTTGAAAATAAAGGTGCTTATACTGGTGAAACATCAGTAGATATGTTATTTGCAGTAAATACAGAATACTGTATAGTCGGACATAGTGAAAGAAGAGAACTTTTTGGCGAAACAAATGAGATTGTAAATAAAAAAGCAAAAAAATTGCTTGAAAAAGGCATTAATCCTATAGTTTGTGTTGGCGAAACTTTAGATCAGAGAAATTCAAATGAAATGTTTAATGTTGTAGAATCACAAATCAAAGAATCTTTAGCTGGAATAACTGAAGAGCAAATGGAAAATAATGTAGTTATTGCATATGAACCAATTTGGGCAATAGGAACTGGTGTAACAGCAACTTCTGCTCAAGCTGAAGAAATGTGTAAATTTATACGCCAAACTATTGCAAATATTTATTCAGACAAAGTTGCAAACTTAGTAAGAATACAATATGGTGGAAGTGTTAAACCAGAAAATGCAAGTGAAATACTAAATATGGAAAATATAGATGGTGCATTAGTTGGTGGAGCAAGTCTTAAAAATGATTTTGTTGCTATTGTAAATTACTAAAATAAGTGATATAATGAAAGTGCTGTGAAATTCATAGTAGAAAGAGAAGAGTGAGATTTTATGCATAATAGACAATATTTACTAATGATATTAGATGGTGTTGGTTTAAATGATGAAGAAAAAGGAAATGCTTTTAAACTTGCAAATACACCTAATTTAGATAGATTAATAGAAAAATATCCAAATACACATATTGCCACTAGTGGTATGGCTGTAGGACTACCAGAAGGACAAATGGGAAATTCTGAAGTTGGTCATACTAACATTGGGGCTGGAAGGATTGTATATCAAGAACTTACAAGAATTACTAAAGAAATAAATGATGGAGATTTCTTCGAAAATGAAGTATTAAAAAGTGCAATAGAAAATGCAAAGAAAAATAACTCTAGTTTACATTTAATGGGACTTGTGTCTGATGGTGGTGTTCATTCACATATTGAACATTTATATGCTTTACTTGAAATGGCAAAAAGACACAATTTAGAAAATGTATTTGTACATGCTTTCTTAGATGGAAGAGATACACCTCCTACATCTGCTGTTGAATATGTAAAAGAATTAGAATCAAAAATGAAAGAAATAGGTGTAGGAAGAATCGCTACTTTAACTGGAAGATATTATGCTATGGATAGAGATAATAGATGGGAAAGAGAAAAGTTAGCATATAACGCAATGGCATTTGGTGAAGGAAATAAGTTCAAAACAGTTCAAAAGGCAATTGAAAATTCTTATGAAATGCAAGAATTTGATGAATTTGTAAAACCAATAATTGTTGTAAATGATGATGATATGCCTATTGCAACTGTAAATAGTAATGATTCAGTTATATTCTTTAATTTTAGACCAGATAGAGCAAGACAAATTACAAGAATATTTACTGAAAAAGATTTTAGTGAATTTGAAACTAAAAAAATAGATAATTTAACTTTTGTAACTATGACTCAATATGATGAAAAGTTCCATAATGTTAAAGTTGCATACAAGCCACAAACTTTAAAAAATACATTTGGCGAGTATATATCAAATAAAGGATATACACAACTTAGAATTGCTGAAACAGAAAAATATGCACATGTTACTTTCTTTTTCAACGGTGGAGAAGAGAAACAGTATGATGGTGAAGATAGAATATTAGTGCCATCTCCTAAAGTTGCTACATATGATTTAAAGCCAGAAATGTCTGCTTATGAAGTAACTGATAAAACACTTGAAGCTATAGATTCAAAAAAATATGATGTAATTATAATGAATTTTGCAAATGGTGATATGGTTGGCCATACAGGTAATATGGACAAAACAATAGAAGCTGTGGAAGCTTTAGACAAATGTGTTGGAAAGATAATGGCTAAAATGGAGCAAATAGATGGTGAAGCATTAATTACAGCAGATCACGGAAATTGTGAATATATGATTGATTTAAAAACTGGTGAAGCTATTACATCACATTCAACATTTGATGTTCCAATGATAGTTGTATCAAATAGAATTAAATCTATAAAAAATGGAAGACTTTGTGATATTGCTCCAACAATACTAACACTTATGGGTGAACAAATTCCAAGTGAGATGACAGGTGAAAGTATAGTAGAATTGCAATAAATTACAAGGAGAAGTGTATGAGTAAGGTTGAAGAAAAAAAAGAGTATACTCATGAAGAAAAAGAAGAAAGACTAACAAAGTATCAATGTGACATTTGTAAAAGTGAATTCTATGTCATAATAGGAAAAAGAGAATTTGTTGGCAATAGTATAAATGGTAAGCCTATTTTTGATAAATTACCTGAAAGCTGTCCATCATGTAAAAGTAGTAAGAAAAATTTCAAAAAGTTACTTACTAAGAGACAAAAAGAAAAAGAGGCTAATGAAAGAAAAAAAGAAGAAAAGAAAATCCGAGATGAAAAGGTTAAAATTGCTGAAATAGAGAGAAAAAAAATATTTGATGATGTTAAAGATTTAGCTAAGGATTTAAGGAAGAATCTTTTTGAAAATAAAATAACACCTGGTCAATTTACTACCATGTTTATGAATTTATCTTTTCAATTAGCTAAAAAGACAGCAGAAGAATTACCAGTTGATTGGCCATATTATAGAAGAATAATGCTTGATTTTGTTCAAGATATAATGGATTCATATGATATAAAAATTAATTGTGAACAAGAGTATGAAAATTTTCAAGAAGATATATCTGAAAATAAAATATATAAGGCTTTAAATTCTAAATATATTGATGATGATAAATATGCATTAAAAGATTTTGAAATAAAAGATGAAATTGAAACTGAGTTTGAACGCAAAAGAATTCAAAAAGAAAATGAAAGATTGGAAAAAATAGCTGAGAAAAATGAAAAAAAATACATTACTATTGATGAATTTAATCTGAAAAAAGAATTAAAAAGTGGTGTTAATAATATATAACATTGGTATTGCCTACAAACAATATATAATTTGTAGTTAATATATATACTTAATATAAGTTTTAAGGAGGAATTTTTATGAAACAATATTTAGAAATCGAATCAGTTTATGCAAGAGAAATACTTGATTCTAGAGGAAATCCTACAGTAGAAGTAGAAGTTGAAGTTGAAGGAGGATTCATTGGACGTGCAGCTGTTCCATCTGGAGCATCAACAGGTGCTTTTGAAGCAGTTGAACTTAGAGATGATGACAAGTCAAGATATTTAGGAAGAGGTACTTTAAAAGCAGTAGATAATATAAATGATATTATTGCTCCTGAAATCGAAGGTATGAATGCTTTAGATCAAGTTGCTATAGATAAATTAATGATTGAACTTGATGGTACTGAAAATAAAGGAAAACTTGGTGCAAATGCAATACTTGGAGTTTCTTTAGCAGTTGCAAGAGCAGCAGCAGAAAGTCTAGGAATGAGCCTATACAATTATTTTGGTGGAACTAATGCAAAAGTTTTACCAGTTCCAATGATGAATATATTAAATGGTGGTAAACATGCAGATAATAGTGTAAACATTCAAGAATTTATGATTATGCCAGTAGGTGCAGAAAGTTTCAGAGAATGTTTAAGAATGTGTGCTGAAGTATTCCATAATTTGAAATCAGTTCTAAAAGCAAAAGGACTTGCTACTTCAGTTGGTGATGAAGGTGGATTTGCTCCAAACTTATCTAAGGATGAAGAAGCTTTACAAGTAATTGTTGAAGCAATAGAAAAAGCTGGATACAAACCAGGTGAAGATTTCAAAATTGCTATTGATTCTGCTGCTACTGAAATGTATGATGAAGCTAAAAAAGCTGGTAAAGAAGGAAGTTACTATTTCTGGAAAACAGGAGAAATGTTTACAACTGAAGAATTAGTTAACTATTACGCTAATTTAGTAGAAAAATATCCAATAATATCTCTTGAAGATGGACTTGCTGAAGAAGATTGGGAAGGATGGAAAGTACTTACTGAAAGACTTGGAAAGAAAATTCAAATTGTAGGTGACGATTTATTTGTTACTAATACAAAGAGACTTTCAAAAGGTATTGAAATGGGAGTTTCAAACTCAATCCTTATTAAATTAAATCAAATAGGAACTTTAACTGAAACTTTAGATGCAATAGCAATGGCAAACAGAGCTGGCATGACAGCAGTTGTTTCACATAGATCTGGAGAAACAGAAGATACTACAATAGCTGATTTAGTTGTTGGTTTAAATGCTGGTCAAATAAAAACTGGTGCACCATCTAGAACAGACAGAGTATGTAAATATAACCAATTAATTAGAATTGAAGAAGAATTAGGAGTAGCTGGTGAATTTGCTGGTAAGTCTGCATTCTTTAACTTAAAATAATTAATAATATTTAAGATAAAAGTTTCTAGAAATAGAAACTTTTTATCTATAATTTGGAGTGGAATTTATGGCAAAATTATATTTTAGATATGGTGCTATGGGATCAGGAAAAACAATTGATTTACTTAAAGTAGCATATAATTATGAAGAAAGAAATAAAAAAGTAATATTACTTGCACCAAAAGTTGATGATAGATATGGTGTTGGAAAGATTACTACAAGAATAGGTTTATCAAGAGATGCAGAAGCTTTTGATTATAAAACTAATTTATATGAATTCGTAAAGAAATATAACTATATAGCTGACTGTGTACTTGTAGATGAAGCAAATTTTCTAACTGAAAGGCAAGTAGATGAACTTAGTGATGTTGTAGATTACTTAAGTATACCTGTTATATGTTATGGATTAAGGGCAGATTTTAGACAAAATTTCTTTCCAGGTTCTAAAAGGTTAATGGAAATTGCAGACAAAATTGAGGAAATAAAGACAATATGTGAATGTGGTGCAAAAGCAACAGTAAATATGAGACTTATAGATGGAAAACCTACTATAAAAGGCGATCAAGTTTTAATTGGTGGTAATGATTCATATATGTCAGTTTGCAGAAAATGTTACAAAAAATATATAAAAGAAAACGCTAAGGTAGATTAAATTCTGCCTTAGTTTTTTAATTAAATTTTTAAAATTATATTTTTCTAATTATTTTGATAAAAAATTTGAGTGTATATTTTATAGATAAAAAGGAAGGCCATTAATTAAGGCCTTCCATTTCAATTATTTCATCTTCTAATCCTTTCTTTATTTCACACAATTCTGCTAATTGAATCTCAATTTTTGAGTATTCTTCTTCCATTTTTTTCCTTTGACTATCTACTTCTTCAATATCAAAGTAATCATTTATGGAAGAAAGTTTAAATAACAGTTCAGAAGAACTATTTTTATAAAATTCAATTTTGCTATTTATAGCTTTAATTATCAAGTTATTGTATTTTTTAAAAATTTTAGAAAAATTATTATAAGATGTGGATTTAGAGTTCTTTACGGACTTATCACGTAATTTTTTCGCAGTTTCTATATCTAATTTCCCATTTACAATTGCAGCATCAATTTGTTTCCGTAACTCAACATCACTTACATTATACTGTTTAGCTAGAACTTTAAAATAAAAGTTACCATTTATAAAAATTCTAACTATGTTGTTTATTTCCCGTTCATTAAATACTTTGTTCATAATGACCTCCTTAAAAAATAATCTAAGGGTTAGCGGTAAATATCATTAATATTATTATAACATTTTATTATATGTATGTCAATATTCTACAAAAGTCGACAAAACAATATTACATTGACAAATAAAAATATTTAATCTATAATCATAAATACATAAGGAGGAAATATGATAGATTTACATATACATTCTAATCATTCGGATGGATCATATTCTGTAAAGGAAATACTTGAACTTGCTGAAAAAAATGGAGTTGAAGTTTTATCAATAACTGATCACGATTCAATTGGTGCATATTTTGAACTTGAAAATATGGATATAAAAAAATATTATTCTGGTGATATTTTAACAGGTGTCGAATTAAACTGTGCTCATGAAGGAATGAAAATTGAACTACTTGGTTATGGATTTGATTATGTAAAAATGAATGAGTGGTTTGAAAAAGAATTTAATGAAGAAAAAATGATTTTAAGATTAAAAAAAGAGGTAGAATACTTATATAACAAATGCTTAGAAAATAATATAAAAATAGATGAAAATACAGTAGATTCATATAATATAGGCTTGGGATTTTCATCAGAGTATATTTACAGGGAGATTATTAAATATCCTGAAAATAAAGAATTCTTAAATAAATATAATATAGAAAAAGAAAAAGATTTATATAGATTAATTGGTTCAACTAAAGAGTTTCCATTATATATGGATTTTGGCATTACAATGCATACTGCTAAAGAAATATCTGATATAATTCGTAAATATGGTGGAAAAGTATTCATTGCACATGTTTATGGATATAAAGGAATAAATGGAGATGTTTTACTTCAAAGTTTAATAAAAAATAATATTATAGATGGAATAGAAGTATATTATGTATATTTTTCAAAAGAAAGAATTAATTATTTAAAAGATTTTTGTGAAAAAAGGAATCTTCTTATGAGTGGTGGAACTGATTTTCATGGTAAAGTATCATTAGAATCTGGTGTAACACTTGGACTTGGAAAAGGTAATTTAAATATTTCTAAAGATTTAGTCAAAAATTTAAATATATAATAAAACAAGGGAATAATTACATTAATTACATGAATTATTCCCTTGTTTTGTCAACTAACTTTCTTTTGATAAGATTTTAACTCTTGTTTTAAGCTATTTATTAATTTTTCAGTTTCTTTTTTTGCTTCAGGTTTCATATTTTTAAGAAAACTCTTATAAAATAAGATTTTATTTTGGAGAGATTTTACCTGCTTCATTTTTTCTTGTAAATCCTTTATATTTTTTTCTCTAATTTCAAAAGATTTTGTATATGCATCGGCAACTTTTCTTTTATCCTTTGAATAAGACCAAATTTTGTTGTAAAGGCTTTCTGCTAAAGCATCATCTATATAGACTCTTTCAATTGCTACATGGAAAGCCTGATGAATAGTTGATATATCACTTTGTTCAAATGCTTCAGCTATTTGTTCAGTATTTAAACCTGCGTTTACATAGGCATCTACAATGGCTATTACCTTTGTCTTATAATTCTTCATAAACATAAAACCTCCGTTAATTAATTGAAATTTATATAAATATGACCTATAGTATAATTATAACATATATACATATTATGTCAATAATTAAAAAAATAATTTAGATAGAAAGAGATATTTCATATAATATTTAGATGATCGTACCAATTTTAGAAAATTGTCCTAGTTGACTTTATCATCAAAATATAGTATAATATATATTGTTAATAGAGTTCGAGTGTAAAATAAATATAAAGTAAACTTTAGTTAATAATAGTAGTAATACTATTTATATAAATTGTACGTGGTAAAATTGTAAATTGAAAAATAAATAAGGAGGAAACAATAATTTAATGGACAATGAAAGAAGAACAAATGATTCTACTGTAAGAAAAAATAATAAATTTGGAAATAGAAAAAGTAGTAATCAAAATAGAAAAGAAAATGTAAACATCAATGTTGATGTAGAACAAAATGAAAAATTAATTCAAGATACTAAGGAAAAACTTAGTAGATCAAGTGGATCAGAAATTGAATTTGAAAATTTAGATATAGCAAAACCGGTTGTAGCACAAAGTGCTAAACCTGCAATATTTGCTAAAACAAAATTAAAAATAATCCCATTAGGAGGATTAAACGAAATAGGTAAAAATTTAACTGTTTTTGAATATGGTAATGATATAATAGTAGTGGATTGCGGTTTGGCATTCCCAGATGATGAAATGTTAGGTGTAGATTTAGTAATACCTGATATTACATATTTAGAGAAAAACAAAGATAAGGTAAGAGCCTTAGTTATAACACATGGTCATGAGGATCATATTGGAAGTATACCATATTTCTTAAAGAAAATTAATGTACCTATTTATGGTACTAAACTTACTCTAGGACTTATAAAAGCAAAACTTGTTGAACATAACCTAGAAAGAACAACAACTCTAAAATGCGTTAAACCACGTGACGTAGTTAAGATTGGAAAGTTTAAAGTAGAATTTATAAAAGTAACTCACTCTATTGCAGACTCGGTTGCACTTGCAATAACAACTCCTGTAGGAACAGTTTTACATACAGGTGACTTTAAAGTAGATTATACTCCAATTGATGGAGAAGCAATAGATTTACAAAGATTTGGAGAACTTGGAAGAGAAGGGGTATTACTGTTAATGTCAGATAGTACTAACGTTCAAAGACCAGGTCACACTATGTCAGAAAGTAGTGTAGGTAAAGAATTTGATAGGATATTTACAAATTGCAATAAAAGAATAATTGTTGCAACATTTGCATCAAATATTCACAGAATGCAACAAATAATTAATTCTGCAGCAAAATTTAATAGAAAAGTAGCAGTAGTTGGGCGTAGTATGTTAAATGTAATAGGTGTAGCTAGTGAACTTGGATATTTAAATGCACCAGAAGGAACTATAATAGATGTTGATAAAATAGGAATATATAATCCTGAACAACTTGTAATTCTAACAACTGGTTCTCAAGGTGAGCCAATGGCAGCACTTAGCCGTATGTCAGCAGGTGAACACAAAAAGGTAGTTATAACTCCAGATGATTTAATAATATTTTCATCTTCTCCAATACCTGGTAATGAAAAATCAGTTGGTAGAGTTATAGATGAACTTGAAAAATTAGGTGCTGAAGTAATATATAACCAACTTGCAGATGTACACGTTTCAGGTCATGCTTGCCAAGAAGAATTAAAATTAATGTTATGTTTAGTAAAACCAAAATACTTTATGCCAGTACATGGTGAATTTAGATTTTTAAAACATCATGGAGAAATTGCTGTAAGTGTTGGTGTTGCAAAAGAAAACATATTTATAATGGAAAATGGTAAGACATTAGAACTTGGTGAAAATAGTGCTAAAATTACTACTCAAGTACCATCAGGCATAGTTCTAGTTGATGGACTTGGAGTAGGTGATGTTGGAAATATTGTTATTAGAGATAGACAATTATTATCTGAAAATGGTATGATAATTGTAGTAATAACTTTAGATAGAAAAACTGCTAAGGTTATAGCTGGTCCAGATATCGTTACACGTGGATTTGTATATGTAAGAGAAAGTGAATCTTTAATGGAAGAAATTAAGGATATAGCTAAAAAAGAACTTGAAAAATGTGATACACAAAACATACGTGAATGGTCAAATATAAAATCAGCTGTAAGAGAATCTTTAATACATTATATTTATAGTAAAACAAAACGTCAACCAATGATACTTCCAATATTAATGGATGTTGATTTAGAAAAATATAAATAAAATTAATTAATAAGGTGGTAGATAGAATGGAACTTGATCCAAAAAACATAGAGCTTGCAAATTTAATGTTCCCAGATGTAAATGAAACTGTTGAAAATTTGGAAAAAAGATATCCTGAAAGAAACCTAAAAGATGGTGCAGAAGTTATAAGATTTGCACCATCTCCAACTGGTTTTTTACATACAGGTGCATTATATACATCTCTTGCAGGAAGTAGAATTGCTAAGCAATCAGATGGAATATATTATTTAAGAATAGAAGATACTGATAGAAAAAGAGAAGTTGAAGGAAGCATAGGAATGTTTACTAGTGAAATGAAAGAATTTGGTATAGTACCTGATGAAGGTGTTGTATCTGATACTGAAGAAATTGGTACCTATGGTCCATATACTCAAAGTAAAAGAGAAGCTATATATAGGATATGTGCTAAGTATTTAGTTGAAAAAGGACTTGCTTATCCTTGTTTTTGCACTCAAGAAATGATTGAAACAACAAGAAAATCTCAAGAAGAAAATAAAATTGTTCCAGGTTATTATGGTATTTATGCAAGATGCAGAAATATATCAATTGATGAATCAATTGATAGGGTAAGATCTGGAGAAGATTTCATTGTAAGATTTAGGTCAAGTGGATCTCATTTACGTAAGGTTTCTTTTATTGATGAAATAAGAGGAAAAATTGAAATTGCTGAAAATGATCAAGATGTTGTTATATTAAAGTCAGATGGTCTTCCAACTTATCATTTTGCACATGTTGTAGATGATCATTTTATGAGAACTACCCTTATTACACGTGGGGAAGAATGGATACCGTCAACTCCAATACATATAGAATTATTTAAAGCTATGGATTTTGAATTTCCTAGATATGCTCATTTTTCTAGTGTAATGGTAAAAGAAGGAGAATCAAAAAGAAAACTAAGCAAAAGAAAGGATAAAGAAGCAGCAGTTTCTTATTTTTTGAAAGCTGGTTATCCAATTGATTCAGTTATAGAATATCTTTTAACATTAATAAACTCAGATTATGAACCATGGAGAATGAAAAATCCACTTGAAGATAAATTTAACTTTACAGTTAAACTTTCTAAAATGAATACAGCTGGAGCTTTATTTGATATTGTAAAATTAAATGATGTAAGTAAAGAAGTTATATCAAAAATGAATAGTGAACAAGTACTTGAAAATGTTATTACTTGGTCTAAAAAGTATGATACTGATTTATACAATTTAATAAATAAAGATATAGATTATTCAAAGAAAATGTTAGCATTAGAAAGAGATAATGTTAAAAAAATAAGAAAAGATATTTATAAATGGGAAGATATTAAACCTACATTTTTCTATTTCTTTAAGGAATTATATGAAAATGATATAAAAGATCATGGTTATGAGTTTGACTATATAACAGATAATGAAAATACTAAAATATCTGAAGATATTGTAAAAAATGTAATTTCTGAGTATGTTAATAGTTATAATCACAATAATGATAAAGATGAATGGTTTAATACTGTAAAATCTTGTGCTGAAAAACTTGGTTTTTGTACTGATATGAAAGAATATAAACAAAATCCAGATAGTTATATAGGAAGCACAGCAGACTTTGCTGGTATAATACGTATTGCTATAACAAATAGAAAAAATACGCCTGATATTTATTCAATAATGCAAATACTTGGAAAAGATGAAGTAGTATCAAGATTGAATAATATTATAAAATAGTTATTTTAATAAAGGAGTGATTTTAGTGTCACAAGAAGAAAGATTAGTCGAAGATATAAAAACAACTATGGCTGTTGAAGGTTTATTCCTTGAACAACAAGATGTTAATTTAATAAGACAATTTTTAAATAATGAGATAACAGAAGCAGAGGGTATAAACATTATAAAAAATGATATTTTATCTCAAATGAGGTAAGCCTATGTATGAAGCAATAGATTCAAAATATACATATAAAGGTACTGATATTTTAAAAAATAAATTGAATATAATGGATGAAGATCTTTTAAAAGAATATCAAACTAAAGTTGTTGCTTTTAAATTATCTACAATAAATTATATCAAAATGGATAATAACTTTGATGAAAATAAACTAAGATTTATTCATAAATATTTATTTGATGAAGTATATTATTTCGCTGGAGAATATAGACAAGAAAATATAACAAAAGGAAATTTTAGATTCTCTGAATATATTTATATTGAAGAAAACCTAAAGAAAATAATGAGAGAGATAAATATAGATGAGTTAAAAAAATTACCTTTTGATGAATATGTAACTAGGATATCATACTTTATGACTGAACTTAATGTTCTACATCCATTTCGTGAAGGTAAT
Source organism: Bacillota bacterium (assembly GCA_023410645.1). Lineage (GTDB taxonomy): Bacteria > Bacillota > Clostridia > TANB77 > CAG-465 > CAG-465. The sequence goes on from JAEYPQ010000030.1 coordinate 111,311, forward strand.
GGAAGGACAATAAGAGAGTTTATTCGTGAATTATGTAGTGAATGTGGTTATGTTATAAACTGGTCAGAAGTTGACTATGATGATATTTTAAAAGCAAGTATTGAAGCAATACTTGATGAAACAATGCAGATAGAATTATTAAGAAACAGTATAAGAATAAAATAAATATAAAATAGAATAAGGAAAATTAAAGATTACTTTAATTTTCTCTTTTTTCTATATAAATAATTTGAAATTTATAATATATAGTGATATAATAATTCAATATAAATGTTAAAAATACAAAATTATATAAATAATTTGAAATTTATTTTATATAATGGTATAATACTTCAAATAGAGGAGTGGAAGTTATGGAAAATGAAGAAAAAAAAGATTATTCAAAAACATTGAATTTACCCCAAACAGATTTCCAAATGAGAGGAAATTTACCAGCTAAAGAGCCTGAAATCCTTGAAAATATGTTAAATAATAAAGTATATTATCTAGGACTTGAAAAAAATAAAAATACTGGAAAGAGATTTGTATTACACGATGGTCCACCATATGCTAATGGGGATATTCATACTGGTCATGCTTTAGATAAAATATTAAAAGATATAATTATTAGATATAAAACAATGAATGGTTACTATGCACCATATGTTCCTGGTTGGGATACTCATGGATTACCAATAGAGAAAAAAGTACAACAAGATCTAAAAATCACAAAAGATGATGTTGGCGTAGCTAAATTTAGAGAAGTATGTAAAGACTATGCTTTAAATGCAGTTGAAAAGACAGCAAAACAATTTGAAAGATTAGGTGGTCTTGGAGATTATAGAGATAAATCAAAGAGATATCTAACTTTAAATAAAGATTTTGAGTCTAAACAAATTGGAGTATTCTGGGATATGTTCAAAGGTGGACATATTTATAGAGATCTAAAGCCAGTTTACTGGTGTAGTGATTGTGAAACTGCACTTGCAGAAGCTGAAATTGAGTATTCTGATGATGTTACTACATCAATATATGTTAAATTTAGAGTACAAGATGACAAAGGTTTATTTGGTAAATATGGTGATTTAAAAGATACATATATTGTAATCTGGACTACTACACCTTGGACACTTCCTGGAAATCAAGCTATTACTCTAAATCCTGAATATACTTATGCAATGGTTGAAGCTAAAAAAGATGATAATACTGAAAGATATATTCTTGCTAAGGAACTTGTTGAAAAAGTTATGGAAATAGGTGGAATAGAAGAATATAAAATTATTGCTGAATTTAAAGGTAGTGAACTTGAAGACGTTATATGTTTAAATCCTGTAATTGAAAACAAAACATCAAGAGTAATACTTGGTTCTGATAGAGATTTATTAGTAACATTAGATGCTGGTACTGGATGTGTACATACTGCTCCAGGACATGGACATGAAGACTATTTAGCTTGTAAAAGATATAAAAATATTGAAATAATAGTTCCTGTTGATTCACATGGTAAAATGACAGAACTTGCTGGAAGATTTGCTGGAATGTATTATACAAAAGCAAATAGTGCTATTATAGAATTTTTAACTGAATCAAAAGATTTATTTGCAGCTAAGAAATTAGAGCATCCATATCCACATTGTTGGAGATGTAAAAAGCCAGTTATATATAGAGCAACTACACAGTGGTTTGCTTCAATTGATGGTTTTAGACAAAAGGCTTTAGAAGAGATAAAAAATGTAAAATGGTACCCTGATTGGGGTGTTGATAGAATGACTAATATGATAAAAGATAGAACAGATTGGTGTATATCAAGACAAAGAAGTTGGGGAGTACCTATTCCAATATTTTATTGTAAAGATTGTGGAAAAGAATATATAAATGAAGAAACAATAAAAAAAGTAAGAGAAAAATTTGAAGAGAGTGGTTCAAATAGTTGGTTTGAATTGACACCTGAAGAAATAATAGGAAATTCATTTAAATGTGAGTGTGGATGTACGGAATTAGTTAAAGAAACAGATATTATGGATGTTTGGTTTGATTCTGGTTCGTCACATGAAGCAGTACTTAATTCAAATTATGGATTGCCAGAAGGACCTGCTGAAATGTACATGGAAGGAAATGACCAATATAGAGGTTGGTTCCAATCATCACTTTTAACTTCAGTTGCAACTAAAGGTTATGCTCCATACAAAGAAGTAGTTACACATGGTATGGTTGTTGATGGTGAAGGAAAGAAAATGTCTAAATCTCTTGGTAATGGTATAGCACCGCTTGACATAGTTGATGAATTTGGTGCAGATATATTAAGACTTTGGGCAACATCATCTGATTATCATAGTGAAATAAGATTATCTAAAGATATATTAAAGCAGGTATCTGAGGTATATAAAAAGATAAGAAATACAATTAGATTTTTACTTGGTAATACTTATGATTTTAATCCAAAATCAGATTATGTTGAATACAAGGATAGAGATGAATTAGACAAATATATGATGTATAAGTTAAATAGATTAGTATCATATATTAACGATGCATATAACACGTATGAATATCATTTAGTATATAACGAACTACATAGATTCTGTACAGCAGAACTAAGTAGTAAATACTTAGATGTTATAAAAGATAGACTATATACATTTAGAAAAGATCATCCATTAAGACGTAGTAGTCAATCTACAATGCAAGACATACTTGAGAACATAACAAGACTTATATCTCCAATACTTGTATTTACTTCAGAAGAGATATATACATTCATAAATACAGTAGAAGATAAAAAGTTAAGTATTTTACTTGAAGAATTTCCTGAGGAAACTGATGAATATGAAAACGATGAATTAGTTGCAAAATGGGATAAAATATTCAGTGTAAAAGAATCATTTGCAAAAGACGTGGAAAATGCAAGAGCAGAAAAACAAATAGGAAGTGCACTAGATAGCAAAATAACAATTTATGCTAATGGTGAAGAATATGAATTCATAAATGAAAATAAAGAAAGTATTGCTCTTGTTGCTATAATATCTGAACTTAAAGTTGAAAAAGCTGATGAATACAAGGTAGTTGTAGAAAAATCTACAGGAGCTAAATGCCCAAGATGTTGGACTTATTCAAATGATATTGATCGTGATGGAATTTGTAAAAAATGCAGAGATAATATGTAAATAAAAAATAGCAAGATTTTGTCTTGCTATTTTTTTATATTTTATTCAGAAAATAGTGGAGTAGATAAATATCTCTCACCTGTATCTGGTAATATAACAACAATATTTTTATTTGTATTTTCTGGTCGTTTTCCAATTTCTGTAGCTGCCCATAAAGCTGCTCCTGATGAAATCCCAGTTATAATTCCCTCTGTACTACAAAGTTTCCTTCCAACGGCAAATGCATCTTCATTTTTTACAGTTATTATTTCATCATATATTTTTGTGTTAAGTACATCTGGTACAAATCCTGCTCCAATTCCTTGTATTTTATGAGGTCCTGCTCTTCCCTCAGAAAGCATAGGAGAATCAAATGGTTCAACAGCAATTACTTTTATATTTGGATTTTTAGATTTTAAAAATTCTCCAGCTCCTGTTATAGTACCACCTGTACCAATTCCAGAAACGAATATGTCTATATGACCATCTGTATCATTCCAAATCTCTGGACCGGTTGTAGTTCTGTGAATATATGGATTAGCTGGATTTATAAATTGACCAGGAATAAATGAATTTTCTATTTCATTTGAAAGTTCTTGTGCACGTGCCACAGCACCTTTCATACCTTTTGCACCTTCTGTTAATACTAATTCTGCGCCATATGCTTTAAGTAGATTCCTCCTTTCAACGCTCATGGTCTCTGGCATTGTAAGTATTATTCTGTATCCTTTTGAAGCTGCAATGGCTGCGAGTCCGATTCCGGTATTTCCACTTGTTGCTTCTATAATAACAGTATTTTTATTAATTAAACCATTTCTTTCGGCATCTTCAATCATTGATTTTGCAATTCTATCTTTTACGCTACCTGCTGGATTATAATATTCAAGTTTAGCAATAATATTTGCATAACTTCCACTAACTTCCTTGTAATTTGATAATTCAACAAGTGGTGTATTTCCTATTAGTTCTAACAAATTTTTATAAATTTTTGACAAGAATTCACCTCCAATTATAAAATTATATGAAATAGTTAAATTATTTATTACTAAAGATTCTTTTGCATTGAAGAACAATGTTGAAAATAAATTGATATCAAGCATTCTTTATGTTATAATATAAATCATATAATGTATTGTTTTGGGGGTATGGAATTGAAAGTTTTAAAATTTTTGTTAGCTCTTATTATAATGGTTGTTTCTTTTTTTAGTATTAATTATTTTTTATTAATAGGAATTAGGTTTGATAATCCTGCATTTTGGCTTTTATTGATATCGATTGCTGGAATAGGGACAATTATAATGAGCATAATTGAGTATATATGGAAGAAAAAGTATTTTGGGACCTTAGTATGTGTTTCTTTTGCTGCAATTGGTCTTATAGTTTTGACTTTTGGGTCTATAGCATCAATGAAAATATTTCATATAAATGGTTATAGAAGTCAGATTGAGATTAATGAAAATGGACAATTTGAAAAGGATATACCATTAATTAATAGTGATATACCAATTGTTGATGTTGAGACAGCAAGAATTCTTGGTGAGAGAACAATGGGGACTCTAGAGTCTTATGTTTCTCAATTTAAAATAAATCAAGAGTATAATTTAATAATGTATAATGGAAAACAGTATAGAATATCTCCTTTGGAATATGGAGGATTTTTTAAATATAATACGAATAAGAAAAATGGAATACCTGGATATATTTTGGTTGATGTTATAACTCAGGAAGCTAAATTTGTAAAGTTGGATAATGGAATGAAATATTCACAATCGGCTTTCTTTGGAAATAATTTAAATAGATATATAAGGATGAAATATCCAAGTTCAATGTTTGAAAAAATACATTTTGAAATTGATGAATCTGGTGTACCTTATTACATAGTTCCAATGGGGGAAAATAAAATAATATTTGGTGGTTATATTGTTGAAAATGTACTTATAGTTAATGCAATAACTGGTGAATGTAATGTATATGATTTAGATAAATTACCTGAATGGGTTGACCATGTATATTCATTAGATTATTTAATGAATAAAATAGATAATAAGTTATCATTAGTAAATGGTATATTTAATTTTTCTCAAAAAGGTGTAAAGAAAACTTCTTACTCTTATAGTGATGAATATTTTGAAGGATACAATACTATTGTTACAGCTTCTGGGGAAATTGGATTTTTCACTGGTATAACATCAGCATCATCTGACGAATCTAACTTAGGATTTATTATAGCAAATTGTAAAACTGGTAATGTAACATACTATACTTGTCCTGGTGCTGAGGAGGCATCTGCTCAGTCATCCGCACAAGGTCTTGTGCAACAGTACGGGTATACTGCAAGTTATCCTATAATAATTAATGTAAATGGAAATGAAACATATTTTATGACACTTAAAGATTCAGGTAGAATAGTAAAAAAATATGCTCTTGTTAATGTCAGAAATTATAGTATTGCCGTTGAGGCAGATTCTATTGATGAAGTAATAAGTAAATATAATAAAAGATTACAAAATGATCCTAGTTATTCATCAAATAGTGGCAAAGAAAGTGAAAAGACAGATATAATATTAGATATTAAAACAGCAATTATTGATGGATATACATATTATTATATTAGTTTTAATAATGATAGTAATATATACATGTCATCAATAACAAATTCTAATCTTCAAGTAAAATTAAAAATTGGAGATAAAATAAAGATTAAATATCATGATTCTTCGGAAATTGGTGTAATGACAGTAACAAATATATCAATACAATAATATTAAATTATTATTTAATAAAAAATAACCATAATATGAATAAATATTTATGGTTATTTTTTCATGTTATAAATACAAGATTTCTATTGAATAAAATTTTATTTTATGCTATCATATAACCAATATTAATAGATATGTGTATAGAGAATTGAGGTGATAAAATGGAAATTAATAGATCTGGTGAAAATTTACCATCCGTGATAAAAAAAGAGAAAAATTTAAACTTTTTTAATAAAATGTTAAATAATTACTACAAGAATCGTGATTTAAAGAAGGCCGGGCAAATAATTGCTGTATTAGAGAAGAATAAAGAATATGGAACATATTCAATGGCTGCATTTAGGCAGCTTGTTAGTAAAGAGATTGAAAAAAATCCAAATGGTTATATCCATAGTATGGATATAAATGATTTATATATAGCAAATAAGCAAAATAAAGATAGAAAGCAAGTAAATAAAGATATAAAATCTTTAATTGATAAAGTAAATGAAATTGTAAATATTAGTAACCCCCAAAAAGCATATATAGCTAAACTTGGTGATGAAATATATGTTTACCAAAATGGTATAGATGATAAGACTGCCATAGAACAAAATGAAAAGTTTAAAGCAATAAATTCTGGTATACTTACACTTAGTAGTGGAATGACTAGTAATCTACAAGGTGGGCTTGAAAGATCTTTAAAAGATGCAGATAAAAGCATGTATGAAGATAAGATTGATAGAAAGCATAAAAAGATAGTTGAATTTTGTGGAGAAGATTTAAGTAGAATAATAAATTATACAATTGATGAACAACTTAATAAATGTCGTACAGACTTAAAAAAACTTAAGACAAGAACTATGAAAATGAAGTTAATAAATACTTATGATACTGTACTTAATAAAATTGATATTGATAAACTTATATCTGAAGTTAATGAAAAAGAGATAGGTGAGGAAAATAAAGAAGATAAGTATCTAACAAGAATAAAAAAGTTTGAGGATGAAGCACGTAGCAAATATGTAAATATAAGTGATGAAGAGGTTCAAAAGTATGCTTTAGCTAAAATGCTTAGTACAGGAAATTTTAAAGATACTATTAGTAATGAATATTTTCAAGAATTTGAAAAGGATAAAGTTGAAAAAGAAAAAGATTATGAATTAATTGCCATAGATATCTCAGGATTAAAATATGTTAATGATAAATTTGGACATGAAGAAGGCGATAAGCAGATACAAAATGTTATTGATGGATTTCAAAATATTTTAGATGAAAATGGAATAACTAAATTATCTTCGGTTGTTGTAAAAGGAGCTGGTAATGCTTTTGTTGCAGTAAAAAAATTGGATCATGAAAAAAAGAAAAGTATGATTGAAAGTATAGAGACAATGCAAAATAATGTTGATGAAAAGAAAAGACTAAGTATTCAATGCGATATTGTAGGAGATGGGGATAAAAGTAAAAAAATAAATAATGGAAAAGATAATTTTGATATACTTTTATCAATAGCTGAAGAAAATCTTGAAAAGAAAAGTTTAAATGCTAAAATAACAAGTCAAGAGCAAGTTGAAAGACTTATAAAACAAATTTATATTTCCATTTTCAATAATGATATTATACAAGTGGCAATTAGAAATGGAAAATTTTCAAAAGAAGAGATTGAAAGTAAAATAAATAACTCATTTAGAAGTATTGTTAAAAAAGAAAGAGAAGAATCATCACTAAAATCAGTCGATGAGTTAGATAAGTCTAAAGATATAGCAGATAAACAAAAAAATAAAGAAAGAGATAAAGATAAATTAAAATAGAATGCCTTAAAATATGAATAATCATATATGAGGCATTCTATTTATTATAACTCATCATCATCTCCAAATGAGACGAGTAATTTATTTAATTTTGATAGGGTTTCTTGTCTATCCACATCATTATCCTTGTAATTTGATAGTATGATATTGATAAACTGTTTTCTTTTTTCTCCATCACTTAGTAAAATATCAATTTTTTTAATATTTATTTCTTTGCTACTAACTTCTTTTGCATCTTTTAGTATTTTGTCAATTGAATTAAAGCTCATGTCTTCAAAATTAATTGACTCTAAAAGATCAATAATTTCTGAAATGTAATCATTTGGACTATCTCTCATATAGCAAATCCCTCCCTTAAGTATAAGTATAGTTATTTTGGTAAAATTTCTCAAATCTACCAAATTATATCATAAAAGTCATTAATAATCAATATTATAAATTCATTATATACAATAAATAAAAAATATACAATATATGATTTAAAAAATTTGTTAAATATTGACTGATTTATCATAAAAACTATTGATAAGAATTTAATAATATTATACAATATAATTGTAATTTTTTGTGTTGGAGGTTATAGATATGAATCATTGTGAAGGATGTACTGGTTGTGAGGTCGATGAGAAAATTGTAGGTATAGCAAAGAAATATAAAAAGGTTGAAGGTGGAGTTATAAGTGCTCTTCATGAAGTGCAAGATGAATATGGATATATACCAGAGAACGTTCAAAAATATCTATCAAGAGAGTTAAATGTTCCTCTTTCTGAACTATATGGAATTATAACTTTCTATTCTAGGTTTTCACTTATGCCAAAAGGAAAATACAATATACAAGTTTGTATGGGAACAGCGTGCTATGTTAAGGGTGCAGAATCTGTTTTAAAAGAATTTAAAGAAAAACTTGGTATAATAGAAGGAAAGACAACAGAAGATGGAAGATTTTCGCTTGAGGCAGTAAGATGTATCGGAGCTTGTGGACTTGCACCAGCTATTGTTGTAAATTCTGAAGTATATGGAAAAATGACACCTGAAAAAGTACCAGAGATTATAGAAAAATATAGTATAGATTAAATATTTAATAGGGGGATATCTATATGAGTAAAACTGTAATTAATTTAGAAAATGTAAAAAAAGAAACTGAAAAGAAATTTAAAAAGGCACGTATAATGGTGTGTTCTGGTACAGGTTGTACTTCTTCAAAAAGTAGTGAAATATTAAATAAATTAGAATCTGAATTAAAAAACTTAGATATTGATGCAGTTTGTGAAAAGACTGGCTGTTTTGGATTTTGTGCAAAAGGTCCAATTGTAGTTATTGAACCTGAGCAAACTTTTTATGAAATGGTAAAAGTTGATGATGTAGAAGATATTGTCAATTCATTAAAAGATGGTACAAAAGTTGAAAGACTTATTCCAAAAGAAAACGATAAGTATGTTGAAAAATGGCATGAACTTAATTTCTATAACAAACAAAATAGGGTAGCACTAAAAAATTGTGGATATATAAATCCAGAAGATATACATGAATATATTGCAATGAACGGATATAGTGCTTTAAAGAAAGTATTAAATGAATATAGTAGAGATGATGTTATTAAAATTGTTACTGATTCTGGACTTAGAGGCAGAGGAGGAGCTGGATTCCCTACTGGTAAAAAATGGTCATTTGCAAAGGCAGTTGAATCAGATAAAAAATATGTTTGCTGTAATGCAGATGAAGGTGATCCCGGTGCTTTCATGGATAGAAGTATATTAGAGGGAGATCCTCATAGTGTACTTGAAGCAATGGCAATAGCAGGTTATACAATTGGATCAGATCAAGGATATATTTATGTTAGAGCTGAATATCCAATTGCAGTTAAAAGATTAAATATTGCGATTGAGCAAGCAAAAAAATATGGCTTACTTGGTGATAATATATTTGGAACAAACTTTTCATTTAATATAGAACTTAGACTTGGAGCTGGAGCATTTGTATGTGGTGAAGAAACTGCACTTATGAATTCAATTGAAGGTAGACGCGGTGAACCAAGACCAAGGCCTCCTTTTCCAGCCGTAAAAGGTTTATTTGGAAAACCAACTATATTGAATAATGTAGAAACTTTATCTAATATACCACAAATAATACTAAATGGTGCTGATTGGTATTCATCTATTGGAACTGAAACTTCAAAAGGTACAAAAGTATTTGCTTTAGGTGGAAATATAAACAATGTTGGACTTGTTGAGGTACCTATGGGTACTACATTAAGAGAGATAGTTTATGATATTGGTGGTGGAATACCAAACAAAAAGAGATTTAAAGCAGCCCAAACTGGTGGGCCAAGTGGTGGATGTATTCCAGAAGAATTACTTGATATCCCAATTGATTATGAATCACTTACTAAAGTAGGATCAATGATGGGATCTGGTGGACTTATAGTAATGGATGAAGATAAATGTATGGTAAATATAGCTAAATTTTTCTTAGAGTTTACTGTAGATGAATCTTGTGGAAAGTGTGCACCATGCAGAATTGGTACAAAAAGAATGCTTGAAATATTAACTAGAATTACAGAAGGCAATGGCAAAGAAGGAGATATTGAATTACTTGAGAAATTAGCAAAAGATATTAAGAAAGCTTCACTTTGTGGGTTAGGTCAAACTGCACCAAATCCTGTGCTTAGTACATTGAGATATTTTAGAGATGAGTATGAAGCCCATATAAAAGAGAAAAGATGTCCTGCTGGTGAATGTAAGTCATTAAGTAAAGTTGTTATTGATCCAGAGAAATGTAAACAATGTGGACTTTGTCAAAAAGTATGTCCAAATGATGCAATTGATGGTGTTGTAAGACAAGGGCCATTTAAAATAAACCAAGATAAATGTATTAAATGTTTTGCTTGTGTTGCAAAATGTCCATTTAAGGCAATTAGTAAGTAATTTGTGGAGGTATATATTATGAATGATAAAAAATTAATAACTCTTACAATTGATGATAAGGAAATCCAAATTGAAGAAGGTTCAACAGTACTTGATGCAGCAAGAAAAGCAGATATAGATATACCAACACTATGTTTCCTAAAAGAGATAAATGAGGTCGGAGCATGTAGAATGTGTATGGTAGAAGTTGAGGGAGCAAGAGGCTATGTAGCATCTTGTGTATATCCAGCAACTGATGGAATGAAAGTAAAGACTAATACACCTGATTTGATAGATACAAAGAAAACAGTTTTAGAACTTATATTATCTAATCATGAAAAAAAATGTTTAACTTGTTCAAGAAATACAAATTGTGAATTACAAAGCCTTGCAAAGAAATTTAATATTGATGAATTACCTTATGAAGGAAATATAACTGAAAAAATAGTTGATAGTGATTCAATGTGTATTACTAGAAATTCTGCAAAATGTATTTTATGTAGAAGATGTGTAAATGTGTGTAAAAAAGTTCAAGGTGTAAGTGCAATTGAGATAATGAACAGAGGATTTAATTCAAAAGTTGGTGTTGCACTTGACTTAAGTATTGCTAAGTCAACATGTGTAGGATGTGGACAATGTATTATAAATTGTCCTGTTGCAGCTCTTCAAGAAAAGGACTACACTAAAGAAGTAAAAGATGAGTTAAGAGAAAAGAAAAAGCATATAGTTATCCAGGTTGCACCTTCTATAAGAGCATCTCTTGGAGAAGAATTTGGTATGCCTATTGGTACACTTGTTACAGGGAAAGTTGTAGCAGGTCTTAGAAAACTTGGATTTGATAAAGTATTTGATACTGATCTTGCTGCAGATATAACAATAATGGAAGAAGGTACAGAATTCTTAGAAAGATTTAATAATAATGGAAAACTTCCAATGATCACGTCATGCAGTAGTGGTTGGATAACATTTGTTGAAAAATTCTATCCTGATATGGCTGCTCACTTATCTTCTACAAAATCACCAATGGAAATAATGGGAGTAATGATAAAGAAATATTATGCTGAAAAAATGAATATTGATCCACATGATATATATTCAGTTGCACTTATGCCTTGTAGTGCTAAAAAAGCTGAGGCAGTAAGACCAGAATTAAGAATTGATGATATGCAAATAATTGATCAAGTAATAACTACAAGAGAGATTGCTAGAATGCTTAAGGAGGCAAATATCGATATTTCTACATTAGATGATGATGAATTTGATGATCCACTAGGTGAGGCAACAGGAGCAGGTCATATATTTGGTACGACAGGTGGAGTAATGGAGGCAGCACTTAGAACAATTACTGAAATGTACACTAAGAAAGAACTTAAAAATGTAGAATTTGAAGTTGTAAGAGGTGTTGAAGGAATTAAAGAAGCAAAAATTGATTTACTTGGAAAAGAAATATGGATTGCCGTGGCACAAGGATTAAAGAATGTTAGTAAGGTAATGGATGAAATAAGGGATGGAAAAAGTAAGTATAGTTTTATAGAAGTTATGACTTGTCCAGGCGGATGTATAAACGGTGGAGGTCAACCAATTAGAACATCTTATGAAAGAGCCAAAATAGACATACGAGGATTACGTGCAAAAGCATTATATAAAGCAGATAAAGAAGCAACATATAGAATGGCACATAAAAATCCTAATGTACAGAAAATTTATGCTGATTTTATTGGTGAGCCAAACTCTCACAAAGCACATGAATTATTGCATACTAAATATCATAAGCAAGAAGTATATATGAAATAATTTAGTTAATATATTAGACATAACATATTATAATATGTTATGTCTTTGTCATTAAATTTTATAAGTAAAGAAAAATAAAATTTAAATTATATAATAAAATAGGAAAAAGTCAAGGTATACAAATGTTGACATAATATTGGTAAGATGATATAATATATTTGAAATTTATTGTAGTAATTAGAATAATTAATGATAATGGGGGAAATTTAAAATGAAAGATTTTCGGAATGAAATGATAAGAGAGTATTTACCATTTAATGAAACTAACTTAGAGATTTTGTATACTATTTTAAAGGAATATGATCCATTACTTATATCAGGACACACGCAGCTTCCAGATGCTATTTCGAAATATTCAGATAATATTGCTGATGTGTATAAATTTGGTAATCTTGTTGAATATTTAAATGGTAATTTAAATAAGGTGTCTAGGATCATTTTTGCATCAAGGAAATTAAATATTTTTACATTTTCAGAAGGAACAGTAATTACATTTCAATCAGAAAAAGAACTGCTAGTTGTATGCAATGTACAACTATATGAAATTAAACATCTATTTGATATTGCAAGGAAAGCTTTTGGTAGTGAAGCTGTTGTAAATGTTTCAATTACATCTGTTATAAATGATGAGATTCAAACTGTATCAGAATTAATATATGCCTATTCACTAGCAAATGGATTTATATATAGGGATGAAATATCCTTCATATGTAACCTAAGTGAAAAAGAGAGATTAAATTATATACAAGGATATACCAGCTGCTTTATTTGTAATAGCTTAGAATATGATTTACTTAGGGAAAATAAAACTTGTTCTTTTAAATTAATATTTTCTAATTCAAGTGAAAAAATCGACTTTCAATTATCTTATGACGATTTAATTATCTGGGGAGATCGTTTATTTAAAATGGTTAACCAACGAATGGGAAATGTTAAATTAGAGTTAGTTAGAAAAGTACCGTCTTGGAAACCAATGGCTGCTAGGGGAGTAAATGATATTATAGATGAACTTTCAAAGAAATATTGGCGTAGTAATACTTAAAAAATAATAATCTAATAATTTAAAAAGTTAAGAGAAAAATTATGATTTATGATTTAACTCTTAACTTTCTTTTGTAACTTGTAATAAATTTTAAAGAACTATTTTATTAGATTTGAATATTATATAAGTTATTAGTAAATAATATACCGAGGAGGTAAATTATGGAAAAAGTAAAATATAGTAGAATACCAAGACATATTGCCATAATACCAGATGGAAATAGAAGATGGGCATTAAATAATAATATGGAAAAACATGAGGGATATGATTATGGTGTGGATGTTGGGCTTAAAGCATTTGATATATTAAAAGATCTAGGAGTAGAAGAGGTTACTTTTTTTGGCTTTACTCAAGATAATACAAAAAGGCCGAAGGAGCAATATGACGCATTTTCAAAAGCTTGTGTGAATGCTGTAAAATCTTTAGAAAGTAGAGATGCCGAAATATTAGTAGTAGGAAATACAGATTCAAATATGTTCCCAAATGACTTGTTACCATATACCACTAGAACCACTTTTGGGAAAGGTGGTATAAAAATAAATCATTTAGTAAATTATGGATGGTACTGGGATATAAAATGTGCATATGATAATCCATCAAATAATGAGGATATATTAAAAAATATTGGATCATCTGGAATTTCTAGGATAGATGTAGTTATGCGTTGGGGAGGAAGACATAGATTAAGTGGAATGCTACCAATCCAAACTGTTTATGCTGATACATATATAATTGATGATATGTGGCCAGACTTTAAACCAGAACATATATATAATTGTTTAGATTGGTATCAAAGTCAAGATGTTACTTTAGGTGGATAAACTTTTATCCACTTATTTATTTAAGTTATAATTATACTATTTACTATTTTTTAGTAAAATGATAATATATATAATAATTAATTCATTTTTGATTTAATTGGAGGTTATATATGGAAAATAAATTAAAGATAAATACTTTTGATTTGCTTATGGTATTTTCAAATGCACTTGATTTAATAAGTCCACTAGTATCTGGCCATCAAATTAGAGTGGCATATATCGCACTTATGCTTGCTAAACAATACAAATTACCTAAAGATAGAATAGATAAACTTGTAATTGCAGCTACAATACATGATATTGGTGCAACAACTGTAAAAGAGAGAAATGAAATTATAAATCCGGACTTTGAAAGTGATGGAGTTCACGAAAAAGTTGGATTTAGATATGTAAATGGTAGTGTTTTTGACGATTGTGCATTAATAATTAGACATCACCATAGAAATTGGGATTATGGAAATGGTAAAATTTATGATGGATATGAGGTACCTCTTGAATGTCAGATATTACATTTAGCAGATAGGGTAGAAACATATATAAATAAATCAGAATATATTTTAAAACAAAGAGATGAAATAGTTTCAAAGATAAAAGGAAAGTCAGGAAATACTTTTATACCAGAACTTGTTGATGCTTTTGTTGAATTATCAGTAAATGAATCGTTTTGGCTATATACAGTATCAAAAAATGTTTCTGATGTATTATTTGAAGAGGCAAATCTTGATAGTATGCAATTAGATGTTGATGAACTTTATGAAGTAACAAGATGGTTTGCAAATATCATAGACTTTAGGAGTAGATTTACTGCAGTTCATTCAAGAGGAGTTTCAACAAGTGCAGGTGCAATTGCAACAGTTATGAATTTAGATAAAGAATTTGTAAAGATACTAGAAATAGCAGGATTTTTACATGACTTAGGTAAACTTGCTGTTTCAAATACTATACTTGAAAAAGATGGAAAATTGGATGCTGATGAAATAGCAATTATTAGATCTCATACTTTTCATACATATAATGTATTAAGTAGAATAAAGGAGAAAGAATTTCATAATATAATTGAATATGCAGCTTATCATCATGAAAAATTAAATGGAACTGGATATCCATTTCATATTAAAGGGGATCAAATGAAACTTGGATCAAGAATAATGGCTGTGGCTGATGTATTTACCGCAATAGCAGAGGATAGACCATATAGAAAAGCTATGAATAAAGACCAGGTTATTGATGTAATGACAAAAATTGGTGATGATCAGTATTTGGATTCAAGTATAGTTAAGGTATTACTTGAAAATTATGATACAATTGATAAGAAGATGAAAAATGCTCAAATATTATCTAGGCAAGAATATGAGAAATTTTGGCAAGAAGTATAATAAAATATAACAAAAAAGCACTAGGAACATATTATATAATAATATAACTTAGTGTTTTTTTGGAGGTAATTAATAATGGAAAGAATTATATATGTTGATCATAGTGCAACAACTGCTGTAAGAAAAGAAGTTTTAGATGAAATGATTCCATATTTTTGTGATAATTTTGGAAATGCATCATCATCATATTCAATTGGTAGGAAATCAAGAAGTGCAGTTGATAATGCAAGAAAACAGGTAGCAAATGTTATCAAATGTGAACCAGAAGAAATATATTTTACAGCTGGTGGAAGTGAATCTGATAACATGATTATATCTGGAATAGCAAGAGCAAATAAAGAAAAGGGTAAACATATAATTACTAGTAAAATAGAGCATTTAGCAGTCTTAAATACATGTAAAAGATTAGAAGAGGAAGGTTTTGAAGTTACATATTTAGATGTTGACATGTATGGGCTTATTGATTTAAAGCAATTAGAAGAAAGTATAAGACAAGATACTATATTAATAACTATTATGTTTGCAAATAATGAAATTGGGACAATAGAACCTATAGAAGATATAGGAAATATTGCAAAAAGTCATGGAGTATATTTTCATACTGATGCGGTTCAAGCAATAGGAAATATTGATATAGATGTAAAAAAATTAAATATAGATGCACTATCAATGTCTGCACATAAATTCTATGGCCCGAAAGGTGTTGGTGCTGCATATATAAAAGAGGGAATAAAATTTGAACCGTTGGTATATGGCGGTCATCAAGAGGGTTGTAAAAGAGCTGGGACAGAAAATGTTGCAGGTATAGTAGGCTTGGGAAAAGCAATTGAAATTGCAATGGAAAATTTAGATGAATACAATAAAAAACTTATATTTTTAAGGGAAAATTTAATTGCACGTTTAGAGCAAAATATTAATTATATAACTCTAAATGGGCATAGAACTAAGCGTCTACCAGGAAATATTAATGTATCAATTAGGGGAATAGACGGTGAAGCATTATTATTAATGCTTGATATGAATGGTATATGCGCTTCAAATGGAAGTGCATGTAATACTGGAAATATAGAACCATCTCATGTACTTACTGCTATTGGTATAAACAAGTGTGTTGCACAAGGCTCACTTAGGGTTACTTTCGGAGAAGAAAATACAATCGAAGATGTTGAATATATTTCAAATACATTAGTAAAGATTGTAGATAAGCTTAGATATTCATAATTAAATATAAAAAATGCATACTATAAAAGGGTATGTATTTTTTATGCTTTAATATTATTTATTATTAATACATACTTATTAATAATGGTGATATATTTGGAAAATATTATAATAAGGTTAGAGGAATTAATTTGGAGTGAACCACTTGTTTTACTACTTATGTTTACACATATATATTTAACTTTCAAACTTAATAATCCACAAAAATATACTTTAAAAGGTTTAAAATTAATACTTAAAAATGATGAAAATAAAGAGAAAAAAGGTATTAATTCATTTAAATCATTAATGACAATATTAGCAGCTACTCTTGGTACAGGAAATATAATAGGCATTGCAACAGCAATATCTATAGGTGGAATAGGCAGTATCTTTTGGATATTTGTTACAGGAATATTTGCAATTGCAACTAAATATGCAGAAACATATATTGTGTTAAAATACAGAAAAGAAAATAAAACAGGCTATTATGGAGGAACAATGTATGTATTAAACGATAAACTAAAATTTAAATTACTTGCAGTATTATTTAGTATATTTACAATAATAGCTTCATTTGGAATTGGTTCTATGATACAGGCAAATGCAATGTCAAATTCAATAATAGAGACATTTAATATAAATAAATATGTAATTGCAATTATTGTAACTATTATATGTTCATATGTAATATTTGGAAATGAGAAAAGAATTTCGAATATAAGTAGCATATTAGTACCAATTGCCACTGTAATATATTTATTTATGTGTGTATTCGTGTTATATTTATATAAGCATAATATAGGAGCGGCAATTATAAATATTATTGAAGAAGCCTTAAATTTTAAAGCAATATCAGGAGGAATATTTGGAAGTGTAGCAATAAAAGCAATGAATGTGGGTATGTCAAAGGGGCTATTTTCTAATGAGGCAGGAATGGGAAGTTCTCCAATATTTAATGCAACAGTTAAAATGAAAAGTATAAAAAACGAAGCAATTATATCTTCAACAAGTGTATT
Source organism: Bacillota bacterium (assembly GCA_023410645.1). Classification (GTDB taxonomy): domain Bacteria; phylum Bacillota; class Clostridia; order TANB77; family CAG-465; genus CAG-465. Next base: position 129,140 of record JAEYPQ010000030.1, read on the forward strand.
TATAGATACAGTAATACTATGTACAGTTACAGGTATTGCAATTGTTTCATCTGGTATGTATACTATAACAAATAATCCTATTGAATTAGTTCAAGAAACATTTAAAATTATACCATATGGAAGAGAATTATTAACATTCTCAATAGCAATTTTTGCAATTGCTACCATTCCATGTTGGGGATATTATGGAAAATGTGCTGTAAGATTTTTATTTAAAGAAAATAAAAGATATGAAAAAATATATGATTTTATGTATGCAATATGTATATATATTGGTTCAATTATGGCGGTTAATATTGTATGGGGAGTATCATCAATTGCAAATGCACTTATGATAATACCTAACTTAATAATGATTTATAAATTAAAAAATGATATAGAATAAAAAAGGGGCACATAAATATGCATTTGCATATTTTATGTGCTCACTAGTTCAGAAAATTATTTGCATTTTTCCGGCATCTGGCAGTTTAGAAAAATAAAGTACTATTTGTTCATCTGGCAATAGTGTTTTCTCAATCTTATTGTCTCCTTCTGATAATTTAATACCTTCATTATTTGAAGACTCATCTGGCGAAGTTTTCAATCTCGCCCCAGAAAAATTTAATAGGATATCAAAATAAATTTTTATTGTCTTGATTTTTGAAGTGTTAGGTACTTGCTGCTTAACATTAAATGTAATTAATAAAGGATTTGTCTCTCCACCGATAAAGTCAAATTCAATAATAGAATTTTCATCCTTGCAATAAGTATTACAGCTTCTTCCATCAACATTAAATTCAAATGAAATACCTTTGTTTAGTTTTGCCATATAATAAACCCTCCTTAATTTGTCCATGGATTCTTAATTAGCAATCCAATAATATTTAAAAGTGCATTATTAATTATATCATAGTATTAGCAATAAGTAAATATTTTAAACTAAAATAAGATTAAATTTTACATAAATAGACATGAACTACCAATATTTATAAAATGCCAAAAATAAATTTATTCCAGTTGTAAAATATAGTAAAACCATTCCTAGCAGTATTATTAGTATAGTTATAAGTATTCTAAAAAATAGACTTTTTAAACAATTAAAATAATATTTTGCTACACTTTCATTAGTATCTTCATTAGCAGCATCTAAATCATTTTGGATATTATTATCAATATTAGAATATTTATATATTGAATTTTCGTCAGGTACTCTGTTGTATAATAAATCATCTAACAAAATACTTTGTTCTTTTATTGTTTGCTTTAATAATAAATTCTCATTATTTAAATCTTGTATTATATATGCATTATCATTTTTTTGTAATTCAGTTTCTAGATTTTTATCATATTCTTTTCTTTTTTCTTCATTTGATAATACTTCATATGCTTCATTTAATTCTTTAACTTTATCTTCTGCTGATTCTTTATATTCTTGTTGTACTAAATCAGGATGATATTTTTTAATTTGTATTTTAAATACCTTTTGAATTATATCTTGAGAGGCTTTAGTATTTACTTCTAGTATTTCATAATAATTTTTCATTATTTAATGTCTCCTTTTTAATAAATTTTATATTATTTAGTAATAAAAGTCAAATATATTTATTATATAGATAAATATTTGAAAAAAAATAATACAAAAATGTTGACACAAAATAAAATATATTGTAGAATTATAAAAGAATAAACAAATAGAGGGGATATGTATGTTACAAATGTTGCTTGATATGTTTGAAACAGTTAAGAATTTCTCTAGTAATGATCGTATTTTTATTTTAAATTCTTATGTTCAAAGTAATAATCAAGTTACTGATTATTACTTAACTTGTCGTATGTATTATATTTAAAATACCAAGATAATAACTTTTAGTTATTATCTTGGTTTATTTGCTTTAAAATTTGTTTATGTTCCAAGTGGAGGGGAATATATGAATAATAAAAGAAGTGGTATATCTTTGATAGTTTTAATTATTACTATAATAATTATCATTATACTAGCTGGTGCAGTAATATTAAATTTATCAAAGAATAATCCGATAGATAATGCAAGAATTGCAAAACTAACGGGGTCAAAAGATTCATTGGATTCATCAATGGATTTATATTTGGCAAAATCTACAACAAGTACATTAGGTAATTATACACCAGAAGAGATAATAATAGGTGAAGTTGAAGGAATAGATTCGATTGTAGATTCATCAAGCTTTGTTACTTTAAATGGAAGAAAGTTATATTTAGCTAATAAAGATAAAGTAAAAGAGGAGTTAGGAATTGATCTACCAATTACATCTAATCCAAGTAAAGTTAAATGGTACGTTGATTCTTTATCTGGTAAGTTTTATTTGCTATATGACAGTATAAATGATTATGAAAGCTGGCTTGGAGAGTATGATCATGAAACTGAAATGTTAGATAATCAGACACTTTCAAGTTTTGTAATGACAAAGACTGCAACTGAGGTAGTAGTAAAGAATAATGGAATAAAGTATAACAAACCAAATATTTCAAGTTTACCACAAGGTACAACTAAAGCTGTAAAGTGGGATGCATCAAATACTGAAACTCAAATTTCACTAGATGTTGCAAACAGTGATACCAGCTGGTATGATTACACTGATAAAAAATGGGCAAATATTATAACAACAAATAATGGAAATAAAGCATATTGGGTATGGATACCAAGGTATGCATACAAAATAGATAATCCACATACATCTACAGCACAACAAATACATATTATATTTTTAAGTGGGACAAGCAACAGTCCTGCAGATGGTGGAAGTCTACCAAGTGGATATATAGTACATCCAGCATTTACTTTTGGAAATACACAATTAACAGGAATATGGGTAGCAAAATTTGAAGCTAGTAGTTCTAATCCAGATAAAGTAGAAACTGGAGGGGCAATGCCTGGTATAAAAGCAGGTGGAGGAAGTGATACATCTTTACAGGTTAGAGTTTTACCAAGTGTAAATAGTTGGAGAAATATATCAGCAGGTGATTCACAAACTGTATGTATGAATATGACAAATTCAAATGGAACTGTTGGAACAAACGTGAAGATTGATACTCATATGATGAAAAATGTAGAATGGGGAGCTGTAGCGTATCTATGTCAGTCACAGTATGGACAAGAGCCTTGGATAAATCCTTACATTGATATGCTTACGCTTCAAATGAAAACTGGTTATGCAGGTTCAAGTAAGGACAGTACATATTTAACTGAGGGAAGCTCTAAATTAGTAAAGTATAATACAACAAATGGAGTAAAGGCAAGTACCACAGGAAATATATATGGAGTTTATGATATGTCTGGTGGAACACCAGAAGTAATGGCAGCGTTCATTAATAATGGAAGTTCGTACGTTACTGATAATGCTAATAAACAGCACATGCAAAATGGAAAAATAAAAACTGAATATCTTAAATATTATGATATTTATGAGCCTACTGAAGAAGAACAAGAAGGTGGAGCATATCATAATAATGTTACTTTATGGAATAGTGGAAATACTGAAGCATTAAATATAATAAGAAAAAGACTAACTGATGGTACTTATGCCAAATTCGCAGATCACAAAGGTGATGCAATGTGGGAAACATCTAGTATTACAAGTTATCATGGCTTCTTTGTTGGTAGTGAATATATTGCAGATTTAATAGATACAAATGTAACTGAAGATTTTGGTGACTATCAATATGCTAGAGGATGGAATAATGACTATATGGTAGTTGGATGTGGAATCATGCCATGGATTATACGTGGTGGCTCATCAGATGTCGACAGTGGTGCAGGAATATTTAGTTATGGAGATGCTGGCGTTGGTCAAGCCTTTCCTCTTGCAACATTTAGGCCTGTTCTTGTAACATCAAATCAATTATAATTTAACAAATATGTTTGCAAATATTGACAAAAAAATAAATATATTGTAACATATATATGTAAGTTAAACAAACGGAGGAAAATAATTATGCTAAAAATGTCAACTAAACCTACTGCAAATGCGATAACACTACACACACACACACACACACACAAGTAGGCTTTTAAAAACATATATAAGAAACAATACTGCTAAAATAATGGATAGTTATGCCTTAATACAATATATATTTTGAATAAAAAATAAACCTAAGTTAAAAGTAGAAATACTTTAGCTTAGGTTAGTTTGCGTGAGGTTTGTTTAACTAATAATGTATAAAAATAGGAGGTATGGGAAAGTATGAAAAGAGAAAAAGGAGGAATAAGTTTAATAGTTTTAGTAATAACGATAATAGTGATAATAATACTTGCAGGAGCAGTAATATTGAATTTAACAAATAACAACCCAATGGATTCAGCAAGAGTAGCAAAACTTATACAATCAA
>JAEYPQ010000003.1 GCA_023410645.1 Bacillota bacterium
CCGGTATTTAGATCTCGGTAAAGTAGATCGCAGTTCCAATACCGCCCCCGGCAACAAAAAAGGCGGACTGGCAAACATAGTTGAAAAGGCGCTTGGTTCCATAGCCAAATCCGGCAGCAGCCCCATAGCGGAAGTTTTATCCCCTGGCGAAAGACCAACAGAGAAAGGCCTGATATACGCGGCTACTCCTGCCAGCGACTTTATCTGCGGTACACTTCAGTTGGCCTCAGGAATTCATGTGCAGGTATTCACCACTGGCCGGGGAACGCCTTATGGCCTGGCCATGGCGCCAGTAATTAAGGTTTCTACCCGTACTGCTTTGACCGAGCACTGGCATGATCTTATTGATGTGAACGCTGGTACAATTGCAACAGGCGAAGCCACAATAGAAGAGGTAGGCTGGGAAATATTCCGCTTAATTTTGGATGTAGCCAGCGGCCGGAAAAAACCTTGGGCCGATCATTGGGGCTTACACAATGACTTATGTCTTTTCAATCCAGCGCCTGTTACCTGATAAGGTAATCGGGCAGCAGTACCAGGTTCCCTTCAACGCCGCCCTAAAAACGACAAGCAAGTGGACAACTTTAGGACATTTCCTAAGGTGCCACTTGCTTTCATTTTATAAGAGGTTATATAGATGGATTATTGGCTGGCGATAAGAAACCGCCAATGACATATTTTTGCTTAAATCTGAAACTTGGCAACACCAGCCTTCAGGTTGGCAGCCAGGTTAGCCAGGCTTTGACTCGACGCAGCGATCTCTTCCATAGAAGCTGATTGTTCCTCAGTTGCTGCCGATACCGTCTCAGCTTCAGAAGTTGCAATCTTAGCCGATGTATCAATTTCTCCGGCCGAAGCGGCCACAGAATGGATAGCGGTAACTGCCTGCTGGATGGAAGCAGACATTGTGTTTATCTGCTCGGAAAGATTCAGCACGTTGGCAACAATGACACTAAAGGTCTCGCCGGCGGAACCGACAAGATCAATGCCGGTTTGAATGCTGCCGGTTCCGGTCTGCGTAGCAGTGATCGCCCGATCCATATTAACCTGATTTTGGGTAATGAGCAGACTAATTTTATGAGCGGCTTCACCTGCTTGTTCGGCCAGTTTTCTGACTTCCTCGGCTACAACGGCGAAGCCGCGTCCTTGTTCACCGGCGCGTGCGGCTTCGATGGCGGCGTTTAAAGCCAGCAGATTGGTTTGAGAAGCAATTGATGAGATAAGCGTTACGATTTCGTTGATCTCCTGGGAGCCTGTGTTGAGTTCTTCCATAGTAGCACTTATGACGGCTGAATTATCCCCAATTGTTTTCATCTGCTCAACAGCCTGACTGATGGTCTGCTGACCCTGGGCGGCAGCCTGCGAAGTCGAGTTGGCAAGGCCGGAAATGTTATTGGCCGAAGTGGCCAGTTCTTCGGTTTTAAACGCTAAGTCCTGCGTAACAACAGCAATGCGGCTGCTGGATTCGGCTTGTGCGGCAGATCCCTGGGCTATCGTAGCAATAGAACCGGCCACCTGGTTGGCGGCATTAGCCGATTGCTGGGCTCCGTTCGTCAATTCCCCACTGGCGGCGGCTACTTGTTCGGCATCGGTAATAACTTTGCCAATTAGAGTGTGCCAGTTGCTGCGCAGATTGCTAACCCCCCGGGCCAACTGGCCAATCTCATCCTGAGTGTCGACAGTAAGCGGACGTTCACGCAGATCTCCCTGGGTAAGTTTAATAGTTTCATCACGCAACCGGCGGATAGGGGCGGCAATATGACGGCTGATAAAAATGATGGCGGCGATAGCCAAAACAAGACAAATAACCATAACACCCAGCATACTGCGCGTCAGTACGTTAAGAGACTGCCTGGCCTCGGTTTCCGGCGCGGTAAGCAATAAAATCCAGCGCTGGCCGCCCGGCAAATCGATTGCCGACATCTGGGCAATCCGGGTAATGCCGTTAAAATCATAAACTCCGAGAACTGTTTTGCCGCTGTCAGCACTGGCTTTAAACATATTGACCATACGGTCGTCCTGTTCTGCTTGCTGTAATTTCAGATCGGCACTGGACTTTTTCTCAGTCAGGTTAAGTTTGCCAACTAATTCCGGCTGTTTCGGGTGAGCAAGAACGGTGCCGTCACCATTAGCCAGCAAACCATAGCCGGTATTCAGCCAGGACAAATCTTTTATGAGAGTGGTCAGCTTGTCAACCGCAAAAGAACCTGTAAGTACTCCAATCATATTGCCATTGCTCATAACCGGCACAGCAATATTAAAAGCAAGCTTGCCGGTTGTTTTTGACATCAGCAGTTCGGATACAACCGGTTTCTTAGTAGCTACAACCTTTTTGAAATATTCCCGGTCTCCCAGCTGGATAGAACTGCCGTCTGCACGGATAGCCATTCCGTCCATACCGATAAAAACTGTCGTTTCAAGATATTGGGAATTGGTTTGACACTCAGACAAGGCGGCTATAAGCTGCTGCCGGTCAGCCGGATTACGTAATCCGGGCAACATAGCGAACGACTGTTGTTGTACAATAGCATTTTGAATATAAGCCTCAATACGCTTTGCATAATCGGTGCCAACAGCCTGTGCCGTTTCGTCAAGGGACTTAGAGAGAGCATGTGAGGACAAATAATAGCTGACACCGGCCAAAAGACCAAAAGAAATGATGAAGCAGGGTAATAAC
>JAEYPQ010000004.1 GCA_023410645.1 Bacillota bacterium
ACTCTTCGTTATAGCTTTTTCTTTCCAAAATTATTTTATTCGGACTATAGAGGCAAGTTTCCTGCAAAAAAAAGTAAAGCTTAAAAATAAGCTTTACTTAATAAATCTAGTTTGTTCTTGTATTAGCCGTAGCGGCATTCTCTTTTGAAACTTCACTTACTTTCGGACCAGAGAAAAACATTCTTTCCACCAACTGTTTGGTCTGATCCTTGTCCGGCACCCAGTAACTTAGACCGTCAATTGTTGCAAAGTCGCCGGGCAGCATTTCTGTGGTCAGATTACTGGAATTGAAGCTCTTAAGACTATTTGCAACTTTAGCCATAGTTATAACCGACATATCTGTATCTACATACTGATTAAGAGTATTGACCAAGGATGGCACCTTTAAGATGGTGCCTACCTGCATGGTCTGCTTGGCCAACGCTTTCAAAAACCGTTGCTGGCGCTGAACCCGTCCGATATCACCAAGTTCATCACTGCGGAAACGAACATATTCGCCGGCTTTTTCGCCATCTAAGTGCTGATATCCTTTGTTAATATGAATATCAAGATCCGCATATGGATCTGAATAATTCATATCATGTTCGACGTAAAGATCCACACCGCCTAAAGTATCAATAACTTTGATAAATGCCTGCCAGTCGATCGCGATATAGTAATTAATGGGGATATGCAAAAACTGTTCAACCGTATTACGTGACAGTTCAGCACCGCCGTAAGCGTAAGAATGATTGAGTTTGTCATAGCCCTTATGTCCGGGAATGTTAACCTTAGTATCACGCGGTAACGATAACAAGTTAACAGTCCCGTCATCAGGATTGATACTGGCTACCATCATCGTATCAGAGCGTCTGGCCGTATTTTGGGGGTTTTCATGATCCTTGTCGTCAACTCCCAATAACAGTATATTAACTTTGTTTTTCAGTGTTTCGGGAGGCCGGTCAGTAGCTTTGACCGCCTGAGCCGTCGCCGGAACCCGCGCCATGCTGAGATATGCATAAACAGTAGCCCCGGCTAATGCCACAACTGCCGCTAATAGCATTACTAACAGGATTAGAATGCGGTCCCATCGTATTTTACGCCGTCTGCGTCTATTCTGCAATTCGCTCATGGTATCATCTCCTCTCCTAAAGACAACACCCTTCACATCATTAAATGTTATGTCTTTGTTGTATTAACTCATTGCGGCCTTCAATTGTAGCCGGATGGATAAGCAACCCCTGCTCAATAACCAAGTGAAGGGACTGATCAAAGGCGGCAAGCACAGCCGCATTCAGATTGTTCATTGCGATATTGCGCAGTACATGAACACCGGGATAATCCCGGCCAGGTTCTATACAATCTGCTAGATAAATAATTTTTTCCAGCTTCGACATGCCTTTCCCGCCAGTGGTATGCAGCGAGATAGCTCTAAGAATTTGCGGATCATCTATTCCGTATTCTGTTTTCGCCAGGCATGCGCCAAGTGGCGCATGTAGCAACACAGGTTGGCATCTTTCGACATCATTCACCACTATAGCAAAGACTTTAGCCATTTGCAAGAGGTTATTGCTGGATATGTTACGGGCACAATCATGTAACAGCCCGGCCAGCCTGGCTTTTTCTTCATCCTCGCCAAACCTTACGGCTAGGTCTGCCGCAGTTTGACTTACCCCCAGCGAATGCTGAAATCTTTTAGCTGATAAAATCTTGGACAGCTTGTCAACCGCATGACGATATTCCACAATATGACACCACCTATTCTCCTTTACTAAAATTCGTCAGTATATGCAAATTTCCTTTTTATAAAATAAAAAACCTCCTAAAAATAGGAGGTGAATACCAAGTCGCCATTCAATTTATAAGCAACAAAGCTACCATTCTCTTAACCTTGCCGTGGTTTAGCTTCGTTAACAACAATCTGGCGTCCCCCGACTTGAGAGCCGTTCATAGCCTCAACCATTTTGTCAGCGTCAGCATCCTCTACCTCTACAAAGCCAAAGCCGCGGGAACGGCCTGTTTCCTTGTCGGTTATAATTCTGCTTGAAACTACAGAACCATGAGGACGAAAAGCGTCGGTAAGATCGGTGTCAGTTGTACTCCACGGCAGATTACCGACATAGAGTGTTTTTGCCAAAGAGAATCACCTCCGTTACATCAGGATACGTAAAGCAATACAAGTTTTACGTTAACATTATCTGCAAAAAAACAGGATTTATGCCTGCTACAGTCTGCCTTTATTTGGTACTGTGTACCAACCTGCTCAGCGGTATAAGCCTTCTTTATAAATATAGTCCTCAACGCTCTCCGGCACAATATATTTAATTGAACGGCCTTTTTTCACCCTTTCGCGAATATCGGTTGAGGATATCTCCAGCTCGGGTGTGGCCAGCCGTTGAATACTCCGCCGGCCTTTCCTGCCGAACTGTTTTATTACCTGATCAATATAACTAATGCAGCCCGGCCGGGTTGCCGCCACAAAATAGCATAAATCAAGCAGATGATCAATTTCCCGCCAGGTTGGCAAGTCTTTGACGGCATCGGCGCCGGTAATAAAATAAAAGTCGGTATTCATACCATAACAGTCAATTAACGCCTTAACAGTGTCCACGGTATAGGATGGTCCGGACCGCTCAAGCTCAATGCCCGACACGAAAAAGTGAGGATTTGAGTAGGTAGCCATAACCGTCATAATATAACGGTGAATAGCCGGTGTTACCAGCGATTCCTGTTTATGCGGCGGGTTGCTGGCCGGAATAAACAAAACTTTATCAAGATTATATTCAATACGGACCGCTTCGGCCGTAACTAAATGCCCTACATGAATAGGATCAAAAGTTCCGCCCATAATACCTATTTTAGCTTTTGCGTGCACCATACTATCTGCCTCTCAGAATTATCCAAAAAATTCAAACTTATTACTATTATAGCAAATACCGGACACTATGAAAAGTAATTTGCACCAGCCCGTCACTTTACTATATAGCCAATCACACTAATAACAACGGCAATGATGGCAGCGGCCTGGAGATAGTCAATTGCATCATGCTGTCCTTTAGGTGTTTTAAGATAATTCCTGACAGCATAATAGTAACCTGACATTCTTGTTAACTTATTCATAATTAATAAGCCAGAATAAAAACAGGATAACTAACACTACAATTTTGTACAATTTCTTATCCATAATTCAGATGAACTCTCCAGTATCGCCGCGCCTAGCGTATTTGCCCGTTACCGTTAACAACATATTTTATACTGGTAAGTTCCGGCAATCCCATGGGGCCTCTGGCGTGCAGCTTTTGAGTGCTTATACCAATCTCAGCGCCAAAACCGAATTCAAAGCCATCGGTAAAGCGTGTAGAGGCATTAACATAAACAGCCGCGGCATCAACTTCCTGTTGAAAACGCCGGGCGTTATTGTAGTCTCTGGTTATTATGGCTTCAGAATGACGGGTACTATAAGCGGCAATATGCTCAAGCGCCTCATCCAAACCGCTCACTACTTTTACGGCCAGTATCAAGTCTAAAAATTCTGCAGCCCAATCGGCTGCGGCTGCCTCTTTAACTGCCGGATGAAAGCTGCGGGTCTGCTCACAGCCGCGTAATTCAACCCCGGCCTTATAGTAACGTTCCAGCATCACCGGCAGAAACTCAGCCGCTACCATCTGGTGAACCAAAAGTGTTTCCATGGCATTGCACACGCCCGGACGCGATACCTTAGCATTGAAAGCAATCTCCTGGGCCATAGTAAGATCCGCTGTGGCATCCACAAAGGTATGACAAACACCGGTACCTGTTTCAATAACCGGGACAGTACTGTTTTCCACAACAGTCCGGATAAGACCGGCTCCGCCCCGGGGGATGATTACATCCAGGTACTGGTTAAGCTTCAGCATAGCCTTCACAGCCTGACGATCGGTAGTCTCCACCAGTTGAATCGCGCCAGCCGGAACTCCGGCAGCAGCAGCAGCGCTGGCAATTATTGCCGTAACAGCCGCATTGGAGTCGATCGCTTCCGAACCGCCGCGCAAAATTACGGCATTACCCGCTTTCAGGCAAAGGCCGGCGGCATCCACCGTGACATTGGGCCGGGCTTCATAAATAATACCGATAACCCCCAAAGGCACACGCACCTTAGTCAGACTGAGACCATTAGGTCTTGTCCAGCCGCTTATTACTTCACCAACCGGATCCGGTAATGCGGCGATCTGCCGGAGTCCGTCCGCCATAGCTTTTATTCTGGCCGGGTCAAGCAGCAGCCGGTCAATGAGCGGTTTTGGCATACCGGCGTTCTCCGCCCTGTCAATATCTTGGTTATTGGCACTGATAATGATAGCCTGGTTCTCTTCCAAAGCAGCAGCCATAGCCAGCAGGGCCCCGTTTTTTACGGCGGTTGACAGAGCGGCCAACCGGCGGGCCGCCTGTTTGGCGATACGGCCTTTGTCCGCAAGCTCGGTTATGTAATCCATGCCCGTCACTCCTCCTCTATACCAGTAGTACCAGATTGTCGCGATGCACGATTTCATCAAAGGGCTTTGACCCCAGTAAACCACAAATCTCGTGGGTATGAGCACCTTTAATTTTATTTACATCATCGGCAGAATAATTGGTAATGCCGCGCGCCAGTTCCCGGCCGCTTGAGCTTACTATACTGATGGTATTACCCATCTCAAAATCACCTTCTACAGCGGTAATCCCTGCCGCCAGCAGACTGGAGCCTCCCTTTAACAGCGCCTGCTCACATCCGTTGTCCACAGTAACCCTGCCGCTGACTCTGACGCCAAATGCCAGCCAGCGTTTACGGATTTGAAGGCGGTTTTCTTTGGATATAAAGATGGTTCCCACCATATAGCCGGCCAGCACTTCGCGGACAACACCGTCAGCGGT
>JAEYPQ010000048.1 GCA_023410645.1 Bacillota bacterium
AACATATTCAAATAGCACATTGAAAAATATATAATGTAAAAGTAACAAGCAATAAATTAGTAATACAGCATGAAAATTCAAATATTCTAAGAAATTAGGAAAAAATAATAATAGGTTAAGCTAGTAAGAGCGTAGGGTGAATGCCTAGGTACCAAGAGCCGAAGAAAGACGCGACAAGCTGCGAAAAGCCATGGTGAGGAGCAAATATCCTTAGACCCATGGGTGTCTGAATGGGGAAACCCACTAAGATTTAGAATCTTAGTATCTATACATAAATAAATAGTGTATAGAAGGGAAACGGAGGGAACTGAAACATCTAAGTACCTCCAGGAGAAGAAAGAGAAATCGATTCCGAAAGTAGTGGCGAGCGAAATCGGAAGAGCCTAAACCTAGAGTAGAAATACTTTAGGGGTTGTGGACTACAATAAGTTACTTAAAGTCATAGTAGAAATGTTTTGGGAAAGCATACCAGAGAAGGTGAAAGTCCTGTAAATGAAATGACGATAAGAGCGAGTAGAATCCAGAGTAGGGCAGGACACGAGAAATCCTGTCTGAAGCAGTCCGGACCACCGGATAAGGCTAAATACTCCTTGGTGACCGATAGTGAAGAAGTACCGTGAGGGAAAGTTGAAAAGAACCCCGGGAGGGGAGTGAAATAGAACCTGAAACCCTATGTTTACAAGCAGATAGAGAGCGTTAAGGCTCGATATCGTACTTTTTGTAGAACGGTCCGGCGAGTTATGTGTATGATGCGAGGTTAAATACTGTGTAAGGTATGAAGCCGAAGGGAAACCGAGTCTGAATAGGGCGAAAATATAGTATCATGCAATAGACCCGAAACCGAGTGACCTATCCATGAGCAGGTTGAAGCTTGAGTGAAATCAAGTGGAGGACCGAACTGGTATCCGTTGAAAAGGGTTCAGATGACTTGTGGATAGCGGAGAAATTCCAATCGAACTCGGAGATAGCTGGTTCTCCTCGAAATAGCTTTAGGGCTAGCCTTGTTTAGTAGCATGTGGAGGTAAAGCACTGAATGTGTGAGGGGTCTTACCAGATTACCAAACACTATCAAACTCTGAATGCCATATGTGTAAGAACAGGAGTCAGACAGTGGGAGCTAAGTTCCATTGTCAAAAGGGAAACAGCCCAGACCAACAGCTAAGGTCCCAAAATTATAGTTAAGTGGAAAAGGATGTGAGAATACATAGACAACCAGGATGTTGGCTTAGAAGCAGCCATTCATTTAAAGAGTGCGTAATAGCTCACTGGTCGATGTAATCTTGCGCCGAAAATTACCGGGGCTAAACTATATACCGAAGCTTTGGATTTGGCAATTAAGTTGTCAAGTGGTAGAGGAGCGTTGTGTACAGGATGAAGTCATACTGAGAAGAATGGTGGACAGTACACAAGAGAGAATGCCGGAATAAGTAGCGAGAGCACAGTGAGAATCTGTGCCGCCGAAAACCTAAGGTTTCCTGGGGAAGGTTCGTCCGCCCAGGGTAAGTCGGGACCTAAGATGAGGCCGAAAGGCGTAGTTGATGGACAGCAGGTAAAAATTCCTGCACTACCGATATGTATTGAATATATGGGGACGCATTTAAGGAGTCTAAGCGAGCAAATGGAAAAGTTCGTACCGCAAGGTGGAGTGAAAATAGTAGCGAAGTAGATGAATTAGGTGACAAGAAAAGCCATATAGGAGCATATAGGTACTCGTACCGCAAACCGACACAGGTAGGAAGAAAGAGAATTTTCAGGCGAACGGGAGAAGCATTGTTAAGGAACTCGGCAAATTAACCCCGTAACTTAGGGATAAGGGGAGCCAATGCAAATTGGTCGCAGAGAAAAGGTCCAAGCAACTGTTTAACAAAAACACAGGTTTCTGCAAAATCGAAAGATGATGTATAGGAGCTGACACCTGCCCAGTGCTGGAAGGTCAAGGGGAAGGGTTATCGTATTTATATGAGAAGCTCTGAACTTAAGCCCCAGTGAACGGCGGCCGTAACTATAACGGTCCTAAGGTAGCGAAATTCCTTGTCAGGTAAGTTCTGACCCGCACGAAAGGTGTAATGATTTGGACACTGTCTCGACAATGTTCCCGGCGAAATTGTAGTACTAGTGAAGATGCTAGTTACCTGTGATAAGACAGAAAGACCCCATGGAGCTTTACTGTAGCTTGATATTGAGACTAGGTAGAGGATGTACAGGATAGGTGGGAGACTATGATAGTAGGACGCTAGTTCTACTGGAGTCACCCTTGGGATACCACCCTTCTTCTATTTGGAATCTAACTAATCACCGTAATCCGGTGATAGGACAGTGTCAGGTGGGCAGTTTGACTGGGGCGGTCGCCTCCTAAAGAGTAACGGAGGCGTTCAAAGGTTAGCTTAACACGGTCAGAAATCGTGTGATAAAGTGCAAAGGCAAAAGCTAGCCTGACTGCAAGACTGACAGGTCGAGCAGACGCGAAAGCGGGACTTAGTGACCCGATGGTTGTGAGTGGAAATGCCAGAGCTCAACGGATAAAAGTTACCCTGGGGATAACAGGCTTATCTCCCCCGAGAGTCCATATCGACGGGGAGGTTTGGCACCTCGATGTCGGCTCATCGCATCCTGGAGCGGTAGTACGTTCCAAGGGTTGGGCTGTTCGCCCATTAAAGCGGTACGCGAGCTGGGTTCAGAACGTCGTGAGACAGTTCGGTCCTTATCTATCACAGGCGTAAGATATTTGAGAGGAGTTGCCCCTAGTACGAGAGGACCGGGGTGAAGGAACCGATGGTGCACCAGTTGTATCACCAGATGCATAGCTGGGTAGCCAAGTTCCGACGGGATAAACGCTGAAAGCATATAAGCGTGAAGCCCACCTCAAGATAAGATATCTCATAACGAGAGTTAGTAAGACCCCTTGAAGACTACGAGGTCGATAGGCTGGGAGTGGAAGTATAGTAATATATGTAGCTGACCAGTACTAATAGGTCGAGGGCTTGACCAAGAAACTAACGGAAAACACAAAATCATGCGTATTATGAAATAGTGCATGAAGCTTTTACATTATGTATTTTTGAGTGTGTTAAAAAACATACTAAACAATATTGGTGACGATGAAATAAGGGGTACACCTGTTCCCATGCCGAACACAGCAGTTAAGCCTTATGATGCAGAAGATACTTGAGAGTAATATCTTGGGGAAAATATGAGGTTGCCAATTTTTTGTATATTCCCTCTTAGCTCAGTCGGTAGAGCATGCGGCTGTTAACCGCAGGGTCGTTGGTTCGAGTCCAACAGAGGGAGCCAGATGGACTTTCACTTTATGTGAAGGTCTTTTTTTTGCACTTGTTTTTATTTTAATAGTATATAATAATTGATTTTGTTATTTGTACTTGCATATTTTTTCTAATAATAAATAATATATATTATAGTTTATTAATTAGGAGGTATTTATGGCATTTGATAATAGGGAATTATTAGCTCGAATAATCAAATGTGAAGCTGAGGGTGAAGGGGAAAATGGAATGAGAGCAGTAGCTACTACAATAATGAATAGAGTTAATGCTCCATATGGAGAATATCAACGTGTTGGTCAAGGTGATATTAGAACAATAATTTTTCAACCAAATCAATTTACTTGTGCTGCTACAAACAAAAATGGTGTACCTACTGCAAGAAATATTTATACTACACCTCCTGAAGATATACATTATGAGATTGCTGATTGGGCACTTGGTGGAGGAAGATTTTTTGGAATAGCAAATTGTTTATGGTATTTAAATCCACCAGCTGAATGCTATGATTATTTTCCAATAAATCAATCAGGAAAATATTTTACTTCAATTAATCAGCATTGTTTTTATTCACCTACACCTAAATATAAAACAACATAAATTATAAAGGAGTGATTATATGGAAAGACAAGATACAACTAATGATTTTGTGCCCGAGCAAGTTACCAGCCCACTATATACTGCAGGGTACTTAAATACACAAATAGGCAAGCTAATGAAAGTAGAATTTTTAATAGGAAATAATTTTACTGATAGAACAGGAACATTAGTTAAGGTTGGAGTTAGTTATATTATACTAAGACCTATCGATGTTAATGGCTTTATTATGTGTGATATATATTCTATAAAATTTGTTACAATAATTGAAAGGCCTACTTTACCTATGTATGGGGGAATGGGGAATTTATAAGATATTAAATTCTAAAAATCTTATATATAATAAAATAAAGTTAAAGATAAAGTACTAAAAAGTTAAATATTAAATTTAACATTTTAGTACTTTTATTATTATATTATTGTTATATAGCTTTTACTATGATATAATAATTTTAAAATTATATATTAGATATTTCCATAATTGTAACTATAAATTATTTTTCATGAAAGGATAATATAATATGAATGAGAATAAAAAATTTACACCTATCGGAGACACAGATGAAATAATGGATGAAATCAAAAAAGAATTAAGACTAAGTGATGAGCGGGATGATGAGATAGTCTCAAATGACTTGTTTATATCTAAACTTGAAAAGTTCACACGTAAATATAATTGCTTTAATACAAATGAATGGCTTTATAAACCAGATGAAATATCAAAAGAAGAACATGAAATGTTGGATGATATTGAACACTTTGCAAGAGCATGTAAGAGTTACTACGACAGAAATTATATTGAAACTAAATCAGATAATTCTGAATTTGCAGAGGTATATAACATCAAATGGAAAGAGACTTTTATTACTCTTAATGTTTTGAATTTTCAAGGAATTTTATATTATGTAGAAAGGCTCAAACCATCAGATATTAATGATCATAGTTACATTGATTTTGAAGACATGAAAAATGGTACTTTTAAAGATAACGTAAAGTTGATCAATGAGAATTTAGCTGATTTTTATAAGAAAGTATGTGAGTTTAAAGATCTAGGTGTGCCTAGTAAATATTTAATTGAGATAATTAAAGACATATACAAATAATTTATGATACGTAATAAAGCAAAACCTATGAATTAGTACAATATTAATTCATAGGTTTAATTTTTTATAAATATATGTTATAATATATTTGATGTTAGAAGGGGAATTAAAATGGATAATTTTAAAATAATAAAAGAAGAAAATGATATTGCTATTGTAAAATCTGATAATATATTAATAAATTCTGTTAATGATGCTTTAGATTTAATTGCTACTGTTTCTTATGAAACACAGTGCTATAAAGTTATATTAAATAAAAATAATATATGTGAAGATTTTTTTGATCTTAAAACTAATTTGGCAGGAGAAATTCTACAAAAATTTGTTAATTATAAGATGAAGATTGCAATAATAGGAGACTTTTCAAAATATACAAGTAAGAGTCTAAGAGATTTCATTTATGAATGTAACGCTGGTAATCATATATTTTTTGTTTTAGATATTGAAACTGGAATTCAAAAGTTAAAAAATGCAAAATAAAGGTAAGCATTAATACTTACCTTTATTTTATATAAATTAATTAATATTTAAAAATTACTTTAAAATAATATTAATTATATCTTCAACATTTAAATTGTATCTTTTAAATAATTCTTCCTTTGATTCTTCATGTAAGAATTCTTTTTTTGCACCGAAGTTATGCACTTTTACATTCTTATTTGCATAAAATCTTGATACTTTTTCACCAAATCCACCATCTAATATACCATCTTCAAGAGTTACAATAGTATCATGATCTTTAAGTAATGAATTTAATAATTCTTCATCAAGTCCTGTAATAAATCTTGGATTTATTAATGTTGGATTAACTCCATTTTCTTTTAATTTTTCACACACATTCTCTGCTAATACAAAAAAATTCCCGAGACCAATTATTGCTATTTTTTCTCCATTTGTGACTTTTTCAAATTTATTTAATTCAATATTTGATAATAGATTATTTTTTGTATCGGATACTTTTCCACCAGGTATTCTAATGCCAATAGGAAAATTTTGATTTAATGACCAATCTAACATAGCTTCCAAATCTTTGCTATTAGCTGGTGCTAAATAAGTAAAATTTGGTATGTTAGATAACATTGATATATCATACATGCCTGCATGAGTTACATCACTTTGTGATATACCAGCATTTTCTACTATGATTAATGCAGGATTATTATTTATACATAAATCTTGTGATATTTGATCATATGTCCTTTGAATAAAGCTAGACATAAATAATGCTATAGGCCTCATTCCTTGTGATGCAAGACCAGATGCAAAGGCAATTAAATGTTCTTCTGCAATTCCAACATCAAAGAATTTATCTGGATTTTCCTCTCTAAAAGGTACAATTCCAACTGCTCCGGGAGTAGCAGCATTTAATGCAATTATTCTATTATCAGTTTTAGACTTTTCGGATATATAATTTGCTACTATTCCAGTATATGTTAAAGAATTACTATTATCTTTTAATTCACCAGTTTCTTTATCAAATGGTGCCACAAAATGGAACTTTTCAGGTGTTTCTTCAGCAAATTTATATCCTTTTCCTTTCTTAGTGTGTACGTGAAGTACAATAGGTTTAGTTATCTCTTTTATTTGCTTTAGTTCCTCAATTAAAGTTAATACATTATTTCCTTCTTCAACATATTTGTAATCAAATCCTAGTGTTTTAAAGAAATTATTCTCAGCCTTTCCATTCGTATCTCTTAGTTCTTGTAAATTTCCATATAATCCACCATAATTTTTTGCAATTGACATTTCATTATCATTTACGATTACTATGAAGTTTGATTTAAATGTTCCAACATTGTCAAGCCCTTCGAAAGCCTCACCACCACTTAAAGATCCATCACCAATTACGGCTATTACATTTCCTGTTTCACCTTTTAAATCTCTTGCTTTGGCAATACCACTTGCCAAACTTACTGATGTAGAAGTGTGACCTACACAAAATAGATCATGTTCGCTTTCTGTAAAATCAGTAAAACCAGAAATTTCTTTTGATATTTTAAACTTTTCGAAAGCTTTTCTTCTTCCAGTAAGTATTTTATGAGTATAACTTTGATGACTTACATCCCAAATAATTTTATCTACTGGTGAGTTAAATACATAATGAAGTGCAATTGATAATTCAATTATACCTAAATTTGGACCTAAATGACCTCCAACTTCACTTACTTTATTCAATATCAAATCTCTTATTTCATCGCCTAATATTTCTAAATCAGAATCAGAAAGTAATTTTAAATCTTGAGTTCCGTTTATTTTCTCTAATATTTTATATTTTTCCATAATCTTATTTTACCTCTCTAATAAAATATTTTCATTAATTCATGCAATATCAATATTATTTTAAATACCATCCCTCCTATAAAACTAGTACTTGAATTAACGACACTCAAATTCTACACCTTAGAGTTAACTCTAAGTCAATACTTTTGACAAAAAAATTGACTTTTTTCAAATAAAAATATATAATATATGTGATTGAGAAAGGGGAGATAAATATGACGATTGCTGAAGTTTCCGAGCTTACAGGTATATCAACCTACACATTAAGATATTATGATAAAGAAGGACTTTTGCCAAATATAAACAGGACTGAGTCTGGAATTAGAAATTTCAATAATAATGACATGGAAATATTGTACATTATTTCATGTTTAAAAAAATCTGGTATGAATATAAAAAAGATAAAAGAGTTTATTGATCTATGTATTATTGGTGATTCTACCTTAAATCAAAGACTTGAAATATTAATTGAACAAAAAAAGTGTATAGAAAGACAAAAAAAAGAAATCGATAAATACATGGATAAGATAGATAAAAAAATCGAATGTTATACAAATACAATAAATGCAATTAATCATGATATATAATTGTTGAATATATAGTCATTTTAAGAATTTTTATAGAAAGAGAGTGGAATTAATGAAGGGATTTATTATTGGTATTGAAGGAACTGATGGAAGTGGTAAACAAACTCAAACAAATAAATTATTAGAAAGATTATTAAGTGATGGAAAAGATGTTATAAGACAAAGTTTTCCCAATTATGAATCTGAGTCATCTGGGCCAGTTAGAATGTATCTAAATAAAGAGTTATCTGAAACATCAGATGAAATTTCAGCATATCAGGCATCAATGTTTTATGCAGTTGATAGATTTTGCACATATAAGGCTGGTTTTGGAAAAGAGTATAATAAAGGCAAAATAATAATTATGGATAGATATGTTCAGTCTAATATGTTGCATCAAGCATGTAAAATAAGTGATTTACAAGAAAGAGATAAATTCTTAAATTGGCTAGAAGATATAGAATTTGATCTATTTGAATTACCCAAACCAGATATTGTAGTATTTTTGGACATGCCAGTTGAAGTTAATTTAAAACTCATGGAAGGAAGACAATTTAAAACGGGTAATACAAAAGATCTACATGAACAAGATAGTACACATTTAGAAAAGGCATACAATGCAGGTAAGTATGTAGCACAAAAGTATGGATGGCTAGTTATTTCATGTGTTGATAAAGATGGAAATGTTAGAACAAGAGAAGATATACATGAAGAAATATATTCTAAAATAAAAGATAAAATAGGTTTAAATTAATTTATAGGAGTATTATATGGAACAAGAAAATTTGTTAAATAATCTAAGAAAAGAAAGTAGTATAAATGAAATACAAGAATATATAAAAAAGGTAATAGATATAAGAGGTTTTGGTGAGCAGCCTGTAGAGCAACAATTATTACTTTTACTTGAAGAAGTTGGCGAGCTTGCAAAAGCAATTAGAAAAGAAGCAACTAATATGTGCATAGATAAAACGAAATTAATAAATTATGATACTGTTGAAAATGAAATAGCAGATGTTTTTATAGTTCTTACATCAATTTGTAATAGCAGAAACATAAATTTATTTGATGCAGTTGTTAATAAGGAAAGAATTAATATCAAAAGAAAATGGGATAATGAGAATAAATAATTGAGGAAGTGATTACTTGAATAAAAAATATAATATTTTAATATTATCTAATCCACAAAATGATGAATTAATGGAAGATATGTATATAGCTAACTCATTTAAAGAAGATGGTAATATTGTTGATGTAAAGTGGATTGATTATAATGAAAACCTAGATGAGAATTATGATATTATTATAAGAAGAAATACCTGGGTAGAAGAAGAAAATAAAACAGAGTATTTTAAATTAAAAAATGATTATCTTATAGAAAGATTAAACATAAAAAATATAAGAACAATTAATCTTGAAGGATTAGATGGGCATGGAAAAATGTATCTTTGTGAACTATTTAAACTGGGTAAGAAAGTTATTCCAACAATAAATAATATAAATGAATTATCAAATCTTGGAAATGCAAGAGAATATGTTTTAAAAGATAATAATTCTTTTGGAAGTGGTCTAGGACAAAAAATTATTAAAGCAAATAAACTAATTGATCAATTTAAAGAAGGATATTTAATTCAACCTAAATTAGAATTTAGGTCTGAAGTACAATGTTATTTTGTTGGAGACAAGTTAATGTATGTGTATGAATATACACCATCTAAATACCCCAATTATCCTACTCCAAGACTTATACAATTAAATGTAAAAGAAAAAAGCTTAGCAGTTGAATTTGCAAATATATCTAAATTAAAGTATGGTTTTAAACGAATAGATTTTTTAAGACTTAAAAATAATGAATTAATATTATTAGAAATAGAAGATAATAGCCCACATATGAATTTAGAAAAATTGGATTATAAATTTAGAAATAAAGTTATTAAAGAATACAAAAATAATATATATGAATATTTAATGAAAAGTGAATAAGTTATAAAAACTTATTTGCTTATTTTTATTTAAAATAACTATAAACTATTGACTTTGGTATAAAACAAATATATAATATTTAATGTTAATGATAATTATTATCAATAGAGAAAGAAGGATATATATGAAGAAAAAGATACTTTTATCAATAGTGTTTCTTGTAATTGTTGTTGCTGCCATAGCTTTAGTTGCAAAGCAATTTAGGACAAAGAGCACTTGGGGCGATTCAGAAGATAAATTAAAAGTTATAGCAACTTTATTTCCGCAATATGATTTTGTAAGACAAGTAGGAAAAGATAAAGTTGATGTAAAAATGTTACTCCCAGCTGGTGTGGAATCACATACTTATGAACCAACACCTACAGATATAATAGATATTAATAATGCTGATTTATTTATATATACTGGCGAGGAAATGGAACCATGGGCAGATAGAATAGCAGAAAGTATTGATTCAGATACTAAAATTGTAGATTCATCATCTAGGGTTGATATGCTTAAAGCAGATGAGGAAGAACATGAGGAAGGCGAAGAAGAGCATGAGCATGAACATACTTATGATCCGCATATTTGGTTAGATCCAGAAAATGCAATTAAAATGGTTGAAGAAATAACGTATTACTTATGTTCAGTTGATCCAGAAGATGCAGAATATTATACTAATAACTCAAATGAATATATACAAGAATTGAAAAATTTAGATTCTGATATTGAAAATGTAATTGCATCTGGTGTAAGAAAGAAAATAGTATTTGGTGGACCATTTGCATATAAATATTTTATTGAAAGATATGGTATTGATTATGTCAGTGCATATGAAGGTTGTGGTGAAGAAACAGAGCCAAGTGTTGCAAGAGTAAAAGAAACAATAGAAGCAATTAAAGCAGATAAATTACCTGTTATATTCTACGATGAATTGGAAACAAGTAATATTGCATTTACAATGAGTACTGAAACAAATGCTAAAGCACTACCTTTTAGCTCACTACACAATCTTTCTAAAGAAAAGATAGATTCTGGTGCAACATACATAAGTGTAATGAAAGAGAATATGGAAAATTTAAGAACTGCTCTTAATTAATAATAGTAGTATTGACTTTGTCATAAAATGTTGTATAATATTAATGATAATTATTATCAATAATTATCGTTCAAGGAGTGCAATATTTATGCAAAAAAATATTAAACAAAGAAATACAAAACAAAAACAAATAGTAATAGATTTTTTAAAGGAAAACAGAAATACACATTTAATGCCAGAACAAATTATTGATGGTTTGAAAGCTCAAAATAAAATTGTGAGTCAAGCAACTGTATATAGAATTTTAAATTCCTTAACAGAAGAGGGAATTTTAAGAAGATATTTTATAGATGAAGGTCAAAGTGCTTGCTATCAATTTATTGAAAATAATGAAGTTTGCAGAGCTCATTATCATCTTATATGTAGTGAATGTGGTAAAGTTATTCATTTCCAAAATAGAGAAATTACAAGCATAAAAGATGAAATTTTTAAAGAAGATGAATTTATTATCGATTTAAAAAGAGTAGTCTTTTATGGCATTTGTAAGGAATGTCAATTACTAAGTGAGGGGTAATATGGTTATTTTAAATGTAAAAGACTTGTGTGTATCTTATGGTATAAATTCAGTATTAGAAAATATTAACTTTGAGATAAATCAAGGTGAATATGTTTGCTTAGTTGGTGAAAATGGAACTGGTAAATCTACATTACTTAAGACAATAGTAGGTTTAAAAGATAAAACTAGTGGTGTTATAAAGTTAAATGTAGAATTAGATAAAATATCATATATTGCACAAGTAAACACTAATGGTGATAATTTTCCAGCAACAGTTAAAGAAATAATACTAACTGGATTTCAAAAGAGTAAAGGAAAATTATTTTATACAAAAGAAAATCACAAAAAGGTAGAAGAATTAGCTGAGATGCTTGGCATAACAAAAATTCTTAATAGTAAAATTGGAAGTATATCAGGTGGTCAAAAACAAAGAGTTATGATTGCAAGGGCACTATGCAAGGATCCAAAAGTACTTTTTTTAGATGAACCTTTTAGTGGACTTGATGTTAATATAACAAAAGAATTATATAAATTAATAAAGGATTTAAATGAAAAATTTAATATAACAATACTTATGGCAACACATGATTTAAAACAAATAAAAAATGAAGCTAAAAGAATAATTGCACTCAATAAAGTAGTGATATATGATGGCAATGTTGAAAATTGGAGAGGTGAGTAAATGAACGAATTATTAGATTTACTAAGCTATCCTTTTATTGTAAGGGCATTAATAGTTGGAATATGTATTTCATTTACTGCTGCGATAATTGGTGTAATATTGGTTCAAAAAAAATATTCTATGATTGGTCATGGACTTGGAGAAATTGGATTTGCTGCACTGTCTTTGGCAGTGGCATTTAACCTTGCACCACTTGCTGTTTCGATACCAGTGGTAATAATTGCTTCATTTATTATAATGGGGATAAGTCAGAAAAAAGGAATAGAAGGGGATACAATAATTGCAATAGTGTCAGCTAGTGCTTTGGCATTTGGTGTTATTGTAACAGCTATTACAAAAGGATTTAATATAGATGTTTGTAATTATATGTTTGGTAGTATACTTGCTATGACAAATACAGATATAATTTTAAGTGTTACACTTACAATAGTAGTACTAGTAGTATATTTTCTATTTTATAACAGATTAGTTTTAATAACTTATGATGAAAACTTTGCTAAGGCATCTGGAATAAATGTAACATTATATCAATTCATTATTTCTGCAATTACTGCACTTGTCGTAGTACTTGGAATGAGAATGATGGGAACACTTATGATATCTAGTATTATAGTATTTCCAGCTATAATATCAAAGAAATTAACTAATAGTTTTAAGTCACTTGTTATAGTTTCAGGTATAGTTTCAGTTATTTGTTTTATAGCGGGAATATTTGCATCTTTCTTTATGAAATTACCAACTGGTTCTAGTATAGTGTTAATAAACATAATATTACTAATTATAGTTAATATTGGTAATAAGTTAATAAAGGAGTGATTTCATGAAGAATATAAAATTAATAATATTTGTAGTATTGATTTTGGTAGTTATAGCTTCAATTGTATTAGTTTTTCTAAATAACAATGAAAAAAATAATGTAGATATTTATGAATCACAAGATGAGAAGGTAGATGTATACATAAAAGACAACTACTTTGTTGGTCAAATAAACGAATTCTATATGAATTATAACATGTATATTGGAAAAAAAGTTAGTTATGAAGGCTATATACTTTACTCACCTGCTGGTCAAATTGGTGTTGTTAGGGATTATTTTTGTTGTGGAGTGGACTCATATCCAGTTGGTCTTGAATGCAATCAATATAATGGTGATAAGCCAAATGAAAATGAATGGGTAAAAGTCACAGGAACTTTATCTACTGCAACAGATGATCAAGGTGTATATCCAGTATTAAAAGATGCAAAATTAGAAGTTATGCAAACAAGAGGGGAACAAACTGTTTATCAATAGAATAATGGGGTTAAAATCAAGAATATATTTACTTAAGCCAGTTATTATGATATAAATATAAAGAGGTAAATAATAATGAGTAAAAAAAATATATATGTATGTGTAGTGATAGTTTTAAGTTGTGTAATACTTTTATTAGGAGTATTATTATTTAAAGTATATTATGAAAAAGGGTATTTTAAGGGAAATCCTAAAAAGGTAGTAGAATTAAATATTCCAGATACTACTGTTACAAGAGTAGCAGTACTTGGATCAAATTCAAAGCATTTTGAAATAAGTACTTCTGAAGATATTCAAGAGACTATAGATATGCTAAGGAAAATTAAATTATCGTATACAAAGGTAACTGATGAGTATAAAAATAGTATTCCAGGCTTTGAATGCAAAATAACAGTTTATACAATATGGGATGAAGAAATTACAGAACTTGAAATTGTAAATGAAAATGTTATAAAGTATAATGATTCATATTACAATATTGAAGATGGAACTTTTGATTTACAAGCTTTTGAAGCAATTGTGAATAAATAAAAATAAAATAAAAAAGCTACTGTAAAAATTCAGTAGCTTTTTTGTTTTATAATTCATTAAAAAAGTTATAAAATCCATCATAATTAAATTGACCTTTATGAGTACTCACAACATTACCGTTTACATCAAATAGTGCCATATAAGGTACTGTTGTAACTGTAGGGTCAATAGATGTTCTTATCTTTTTATCTTTATCAAAAATGACAAACCAATTAAAATTATTATCTCTCAAGAACTTTTTCATTTCCTCAACATCTTCATCTTGAGATACAACTATTATATTGTAGTCTTTAAACTCTGTAATAAGCTTGTTTAAGTCAGGCGCTTCATCTTGGCAATGACTACACCATGTTGCCATAACAATAACCATTGTTCTTTCTTTTTTACTTAAATATTTTGCAAGTAATGTATCATCTACATTCTCTATTATATATGATTTTCTATTTTTTGTTTCTACATATTTTGTACCGCTAAATATCGCATCTTTTTTTATATATAAAATAATACCAATAATAATTAAAAGAGCAATTATACTGGCAATTATTATAATAATCTTTTTATTAGATTTCTTATCTGATTTCACTCTTTTTTCTTTCATAATCTTCTCCAATCTTGCAATGTTTGACAAATTAATTATATAACAATGAATAAAAAAAAACAATCACAATGTGAAAAAATATAAATAGCTTAAACTAACTATATATTTATATTTACACAAAAAATACTCATATATAATTGAAAAATACAGTAGAATAGTATATAATATGTTATACATATAATAAATTAGAAGGTGAGAATATGATAAATTTATATAATACGTTGACAAGGAAAAAGGAAGAATTTGTACCAATTGATAGTAAGAATAATATTGTAAGAATATATACATGTGGACCAACAGTATATAATTATGCACATATCGGTAACATGAGAGCTTATATATTTATGGATACACTTAGAAAAGTATTAAGATATAATGGGTACAAATTAAATCATGTCATGAATTTAACTGATGTTGGTCATATGACTTCAGATGCTGATGAAGGTGAAGATAAAATGGAAAAATCAGCAAGGGAGCAAAAAAAGTCAGTATATGATATTGCAGATATGTATACAGAAGCATTTTTCGATGATATTGATTCTTTAAATATTGAAAGACCTGAACATGTTGTAAAGGCTACTGATCATATAAAAGAAATGGAAGAATATGTAAAAGATATATTAGATAATGGATATGCTTATGAAACATCAAAGGGAATATATTTTGATACTTCAAAATTAAAGACGTATGGTGAACTTTCAGGAGTTGATTTAAATAATCAAAAAGCTGGTGCAAGAGTTGATGTGGACCCAGAAAAAAGAAATCCTCTTGATTTTGCTTTATGGATTAAAGCACCAGAAGAACATATTATGAAATGGAATAGTGAGTTTGGAGTTTGCTATCCAGGATGGCATATTGAATGTAGTGCCATGTCAAGGAAATATCTTGGTGAACATTTTGATATACATACAGGTGGAGTGGATCATATACCAATACATCATGAAAATGAAATTGCACAATCAAAAGGTGCAACTGGAATGAATCCAGCTAATTTTTGGATGCATGTTGAATTTTTACTTGTTGATAATGGTAAAATGTCAAAAAGTTTAGGAAATGTGTATAGAATTATAGAACTAAATGAAAAAGGAATTGAATCACTTGCATATAGATATTTTACTTTTACTTCACATTACAGGAATAAATTGAATTTTACATGGGAAGGTATAAAATCAGCCCAAGTTTCACTTAATAGATTAAGGGAAGCAACTCTTTCACATAAAGGTATAAATAATAGTGTAGATAAAAAAGTACTTGAAGATTATGAAAATAGATTTAAAGAGGCAATAAATGATGATATCAATATGCCAGTTGCTGTTTCAGTTTGTTGGGAAGTTGCAAAAGAGGCAGAAAAATCAAATGATTATTATATTTTATTAAAAAAATTTGATGAAGTATTATCTTTAGATTTAGATAAAGTTGAAGAAAAAGAAATTGAAATTCCTCATGAAATAACTTTAATGTTAGAAAAAAGACAAATTGCAAGGGATAGTAAAGATTTTGCAATGTCAGATAAACTCAGAGATGAGTTAAAAGAAAAAGGGTATATAGTTATTGACTCAAAAGAAGGACAAAAGATAGAGAAAGTGTAGGAGATAAAATGCCAATATTAGATAAAAATAATAAGGAACAAGTGGAAAAGTATAGAGAATTTATAAATAAAAGTGAGTACACTAGACTTACACAGGCTCTAGAGTGGGGAAGTGTAAAAAAAGAATGGATACAAGAAGCAGTTTTTTTAGAAGAAAATAATGAAATAATAGCTGCAATGACTTTACTACTTGAAAAAGTACCACATATAAACTCATATTTGATGTACGCTCCAAGGGGACCAATTTGTGATATTTATAATATAGACTTGGTTAATAGACTAGTAGAAGAAACAGAACCAATAGCAAAAAAATATAACGCTTTTTGTTTAAAATTTGATCCTGCAAGTAAATTTGATGAAGAACTAAATAATATTTATATAAAAAATGGATTTAAAACTTCTGGAAATAATGAGGATCATGATAAATTAATACAACCACCTTATGATGCAATTTTAAATATTGATAATATTACTGAAGATGATTTAATTAAGAAATTTTCTGAAAAAACAAGATATAATATTAGATTAGCTAAAAGAAAAGGTGTTGAAGTTTATTTTTCAAGAGATAAAAAAGATTTAGAAATATTTTATGAATTATATAAGACAACGACTATAAGAGATAAAATAGGATGTAGGGCTTTTGAATATTTTGAAAGAATGTTAAATTCATATGATGATGAACATTTAAGAATATATATAGCAAAGCATGAAAATGATAATTTATCAGCTGCAATAGCTATAAATTATGGACCAGAAATGTTTTATCTATATGGTGCAAGCTCAAATGAAAAAAGAAATCTTATGCCAAATTATTTAATGCAATGGGAAATGATTAAATGGGGATTAGAGAAAAAATGTAAGTTATATAATTTTGGTGGGATAATACATATTGATAAAGAAAATGGACTTTATAAATTTAAAACCGGATTTTGTAGGGAAGATGGAATTGTTAGGTATATTGGTGAGATAGATAAAATATATGATAAAAAGGTATATTTACTATATGATAAAGTACTCCCTATATTAAAAAAAGCAAAAAGAAGATTAAGAAAGTAAAAGAATAAACAAGAAATATAATCATATAATGAGTGTATGAATAAAATATTTTAAAAGGAGAGTGTTTATGGGAAAACAAACATGGAAAGCGGGTACTTTTATATATCCTGTTCCAGCAATACTTGTTTCTTGTGGAAATGATACAAAGAAAAATATATTTACTGTAGCTTGGACTGGAACTATATGTACAGATCCAGCTATGACATACATTTCAGTTAGAAAAGAAAGATATTCACATTCGTTGATATCTGAAACTGGTGAATTTTGTATTAATTTAACAAATGAAGATTTAGCATTTGCAACTGATTTTTGTGGTGTAAGGTCTGGTAGAGATATAGATAAATTTAAGCATTTAAATTTAACACCGGAAAAAGCAACAAAAATAAATGCTCCTATGATAAAAGAAAGCCCAATAAGTATTGAATGTAAAGTAAAAGAAATAAAAGAACTAGGTTCACATGATATGTTTATCGCAGAAGTATTAGCAATAAATGTTGATGAAAAATATATTGACGCCTCTGATAGATTTGATATGCAAAAATGTAATCTTATTGCATACTCACATGGAGAATATTACAAATTAGGTGAAAAGATAGGTAAATTTGGATTTTCAGTTAAGAAAAAGTAAAAATTAAAAAAATGTCATAAAATGTCGAAAATACTGTTGACAAATTTTACATTATATAATATAACTATTTTAGTTGTAGTTTAATAGTCTAAAATAATTATTTAAGGGGATTAAAAAATCTTTTTATTTAAATATTTTAGGCTTTTTTACGATGGGAGGAATATACTATGGCATCTATGACTGCAGAACAATTTGATATTGAGTACTATGAGAAAAAGTTTGCTCCAAAGCGGAAAAAAGAAATGACAAAAAAGGAGGAAAAAGAATATTTTTGTTTTATAGAACGGATAATAAAGGTATATGAGAAAAGGTGCAAAGAAATAGATGAATTAAACCTAAATAATTCTAAAAACAAAAAATATGATAAAAGTTTGTTAGATTTTTCATTTAAGGATGTTAATATTGTTGAAAAATCAATTAATACAAATCATTTTGATGGAAAAGCAAAATATGTAAATAAAAATGGAAAGAGGGTAAAAACATATAATTATTATAGTATTCTTTATGTTGCAAGATTACTTAGATTAGCAAGACAAAATGGTAAAAAAACTTTTAAAGAATTTGTAATGATTCCAGATGTTGTTTACGTAGTTAAAAAAATTAGAGAAAATGAATTCCATGATTTAGATAGATTTATGGGAAATTTAAAGAGAATAAAATAAAATTCGATTTTTGAAGTATATCATCTATTAGATATGCTTCTTTTTATACGCAAAATTTTCAAATAAAATTGTATTTAGTATTTTGAATATCAATATTAAACATGCAAATAATACTTTTAGAGGTGAAATATATGAGAGAAGAAATTGAACTTTTGGAATTTATATTTCAAAATGCAAAAATTGCCGCAGAAAGTATAGCAAGAATCAGAAAAGAGAGAAAAAAGGAAGATGATTTAGATATTTTGCTAAAAGAAAATCTGTTAAATTATAAAAAGATATCAAATGCAGCCAAAACAATGATTGAAAGAAGAACAAAAAAAGTAAGGGATATAAGTCTTTTAACAAAACTTGCCACGTATATGAATGTTAAACTTAATGGGATAAATGAGGATAGTACTTCAAGTGTAGCCAAAATGTTAATACAAGCTAGTACAATGGGTAGAAATGAGATTATTGAAAAAATAAATGATTATAAAATAAGAAATAAAAATGTTAGTAATATTGCAAATAGATTGTTGCTTTTTGAGGAACAAAATATTGAGAATCTAACTAATTTTTTAAAATATAATTAATAATAAAACTAAATCATATAATAAAAAATTAAGCATAATATATAATATAGTGAAAGAAGGGAATATATTATGTTAGATGATTTTTTTAAAAAGCTAAAAAATAGTTTCTTGTTTAGCAATAACGGACCAACAAATAATATGAGAAGTAATTCTGTGAATAGAGGATTTGGAATGGGGTTTAGAAGTAGACAAAGGTCAATGCTCAATTACAAATTAGTATCATATGATCAAGCAAAAGAAATGATTGAAAATAATGAGATATTATTAATAGATGTAAGAAGTAAAGCGGAATATGATGTTATACATGTTAGAAATTCAATTAATATACCTGTTAATGATCTTGAAAACGAAATATTACTATATGATAAATTAAAAAATATCATGGTATATTGTACAACAGGAACAAGAAGTAAAAATGCAATTCAAATTTTGAATTCATTAGGATATAATAATATATACATATGGGAATATGCAGCTCTTTCTAATTTTCCATTTAAGGAGATGTTAGAATATAAGGAAAAAACTTTGTAATCAAAATGAAATATAAATGAAATTAAAATGTAGTTGATTTTGATGAATAAATTAGTTATAATATGAAAGTAAATAAGTAATTTATTATAAACAAAAGAGGTGTATATTATGTTAGATTTTTGGAAAAATGAATGGAGTCTTTTTAAAGTTGATGTTGGTAATGTTAAGAATTTCTTGACACAACCAGTCGAAATTACTCTATGGGGAAAAAGTGATTTAATGCTTAAACCTTCTGTTCAAGAAATACAAGAAAAAGGTGATGTTATTGAGGCATCTGGATTTTGGTCAAATGAGTGGAAGCTATTTTTAAAAGATTTAAATGATGCAAAAGATTTTTTTGTTCAACCAATAAGCTTTAAATAGAAGAACCACGTAAGTGGTTTTTTATTTATTATAAAATAATAGAATTGTAGTATTTATAGTAAACTTATTACTAGACAAAGTCGTATATTCTAATATATTGTTGAAATATAGTGCACTGCTGTAATAAAAATGTAACATAAATAATACAATACTGTTATTGCTTTTTTTTGACAATTTTTGTATAATGAATCATAAGAATAGCGATAACAGATTATCGTAAACAAAAGAGGTGTAATTATGATTGAATTTTGGAAAAATGAATGGAAATTATTTTTAGAAGATTTAGGTTCTTTTAAAAATTTGTTTTCAAAAATTTTCGGGCCAAAAGATGAATATTTAATGCTAGAATCAGCTGCAGTTGAAGGAAATAAAGAACAAGCAGTAGAAAGTGAAACTGAAACTGAGCTTTCATCTTCATACACTCCAGATGGTGTTGACCATAAGGTTATAGCATATTTTGGTGAAAATGTCGATGAATTAAGACAAAATATTAGTGGTGATAAAACACAACATGAAGTATTAAGGGAATATGCACAATTCTTCAAACCATATACTGAAGCACAAGAAATGTGTAATAGTGCATTTAGAAAGTATTATGATAGACATGCTTTAAAAATTGCTACATCTGAATTACCAATTGAACAAGCAAGAATAATTCAAAATAATGTAGATTTATTTATCAAAGGTCAAGAGGTATTTGGAGATAATGGTCAGTTTATTGATTCACGTGTAGATACAATTTTTGAAAAAATCGGTGTTAATGACATTAACAAAATGGTTGGAATTTTACACGATTCAAATGACTCGAGTGTAAACATGCAAGGTGAGAGATTATTTGCTGAAATAGTTAGTTATATGGTTGATAATGGAATAAAACTTGGAAAAACTAATTCTATTATTGAACCTTCAAAATTAGTACTTGAAGAAAAGTTAAATGAAGTACATGCAAATCTTAGAAACCATGAAGATTGGAATGACGAATATCAAGCATTGCTTTCACAGGAGAGAAAATATTTATATGCATTAAATAGAATAGAGCAATATGAGACAGAGCAAAGAATAAACGAATTTGAACAAAAAATAAATAATATAGAGGCGATATAAAAGGTTGATAGAAATAGGTTTGCTGTGATGGCATACTTATTTCTTTTTTTACTTGAAAAAGGAAATTTAATATGATATAATTACTAAGTATTTATATTTTTATTAATACAGTCAATATTAAAATATAAAAGGAGAGAGTTTTATGAAATGTATTTTATTATGTGCAGGATATGCAACAAGATTATTCCCATTAACAGAAAATTTTCCAAAAGCTTTACTAAAAGTAGGTGGTAGAGCAATTATTGATTATACACTAGATAAAGTAAACGAAATTGATCAGATAGATCATATATATTTAATTACTAATGCAAAGTATACACCACATTTCGAAGAGTGGGCAAGCTCAAAAAATAATGTAAAACCAATTACTGTAATAAATGATGGAACAACTAGTAATGATGATAGACTAGGCGCTATTGGTGATATTGAACATACAATAAATGTTTGCAAAATTGATGACGATATATTAGTTTTAGCAACAGATAATTTGTTTGAATTTAAATTAAAAGATTTTTATGAATTCTATCAAACTAAGAATTCACCTTGTGTATGTGTAAAAAGAGAAAGAGACATTAATTTATTAAAAAGAGTTGGTGTTGCTGAATTAGATGAAGAAAGAAAAATAATTGGATTTGTT
Organism: Bacillota bacterium; assembly: GCA_023410645.1. Taxonomy (GTDB): domain Bacteria; phylum Bacillota; class Clostridia; order TANB77; family CAG-465; genus CAG-465. The sequence goes on from JAEYPQ010000048.1 coordinate 21,625, forward strand.
GAAAAACCAAGCGAACCAAAAAGTGATTTCGCAGTTTATGCTGAATATATTTATCCAAAGTCAACTCTACCAGTTATAAAGCAATATTTAGATGAAGGAAATTCAAGTGATGCACCTGGAAATTTAGTTGCTTATTTATATGGTAAAATGCCAACATATGCATATGAGTTCAAAGGTGATTGTTTTGATGTTGGAACACATGAGGCTTTGGCTTATGTTAATGAATTATATAGTAAAAAATAAATTAAAATAAAGTGGGTAAAAAAATATGAATATAAGTAAAATTTCACGTAGCATAGTTGTAGCAATATTTGTAGCATTAATTATTTTTTTAGGCTCTTTAGATATAACATTGATAGTTAAAGGTGTAGGAGATACAAGTGGTGTATCTTCTAACCTTATTAAATTTATTTATGCAGTTGTAATTATAATGTTAGTATCAATATACGTATATTTAAAAGATAGATTATATCAAATGAAAGTTAAAAGAAGCATTTCTCTTATATATAGGTATATTTATATTACGTTGGTAGTTGTATTTGTAAATTTAATGTCTATATATAAAATGATAAATGAACTTTCTATATTTGAATTGTTACTATATGTAATATCTACATATATAATTAGTATTATAATTAAAAGAATAATATTTAATGTTTCAAGGAGTGATATATTATCAATCTTAGGAATGTTCATGTTTGCAGCACTTCCTAATGCAATTAGTGATATGCGTAACTTATCTATATCTATTATATTTTCTTTAGTTTTTTTCGCAGCATTACTTTTAATTCAAATTATAATCGATGAATTAAAACAAAAAGGAATAAAAACAAAAAAATATATATTAGAATCTTTACTTTTGGGGATATCTATTGGATTTAGTTTAATATTTGGATTTAATATTATAATTTGGTGTGTTATAGCAATAGCTATGATATTTATAACAATTGATTTAGATAATACACATATTAGTTTTCCAAAAAAGATTATGAAATCAATAACAGGTGAACAAAGAGAAAAATTATATAAATTTGAAAGGATAAATATAAATAAACTATATGTTGTAATTGTTTTATGTGCAATTACATCATGTATAACATATCAAATATTATTTTCAGGTATAAATAATATTACTAAATTTAATATTACAAGTGATATTACTCAAAATGTAAATAATTCTAAAACAACTAGTTTTGAGCTAACATCAAATAAAATTTATGACTATTCAAATTCATTATTATCATTTTCAAAAGATTATTACCTAGTATTATTTATATATATTTTAGCATTAGAAATTCTTTCATTTGTCTTAAATAGAAGATATGATACAAAGTCAACAGTTATGAAATTATTGTTTATTACTTTACTTGCTACAGTTTTTGCATTTGATTTAAGTATTTATTATTATCAACCATTAATTACTGTTTTACTTATAATAATTGCAATAGTTAATACTTCAAATATATATTTAAATAGAGAAGAGCGAATAAAGATGTTAGTTTCAAAGTAATTATTAAATTAAAAGGAAGGGTGGAAATAGTGGCATATTATTCAGAAGATTTAATTGAAGAAGTAATATCACAAAATGATATTGTAGATGTTATATCTGAATATGTTACATTAAAGAAAAGTGGCAGAAACTTTATGGGTTTATGTCCTTTTCATAGAGAAAAGACGCCTTCTTTTTGCGTATCAATGGACAAACAGATATATAAATGCTTTGGATGTTCAGAAGGTGGAAATGTAATTTCTTTTGTTATGAAACTTGAAAATTTAGAATTTTGGGAAACAGTAGAATATTTGGCTGAACGTGCACATATTGATCTTTCAAAGTATGAGGTAAAGTCTTTCAAAAATCAAACTCAAAAGCAAGAGACAAGCAGAGATTTAAAGGAAACTTTATTTAAATTAAATAGAGATGTTGGCCTATATTATCATAATAACTTGATAGAGCTGTTAAATGAAAAAGAAAATAAAGTAAAAGAATATATAATAAAAAGAAAACTTGATATTAAAACAATAAAAAGATTTGGAATTGGATTTGCTACTGGGAAAGTTCCACTTTATGATTATTTAACTTCACTTGGATATTCAAAAGATGAAATTTTTGCTAGTGGTATAATATTACAAAATGAAAAAGGAAGAATTTATGACAGATTTTTTTCAAGGCTAATGTTTCCAATCTTTGATGCAAGAGATAGAATAATAGCTTTTGGTGGACGAGTACTGGATAATTCTTTACCAAAGTATGTGAATTCACCAGAAAATGATATATATTCTAAAGGTAAAAATTTATATGCTTTAAACTTGGCAAAAAAAGAAAAGCTAGAAAATATAATAATTGTTGAAGGATATATGGATGCTATTGCACTTCATAAAAGTGAAATAAATAATGTAGTTGCATCTCTTGGAACTGCACTTACAGATAATCAGGCAAGGCTTCTAAAAAAGTATACTGATACAGTTATAATAGGTTATGACCAAGATGGAGCAGGACAAGATGCAACGCTAAGGGGACTTGATATTCTTGTTTCGAAAAATATAAATGTTAAGGTTTTAGTTTTAGACAAGCCTGATGCAAAAGATCCTGATGAATATATAAATAAGTATGGAGTTGAAAGATATAACAATTGTATAAAAAACAGTATTTCACTTATTGAATTTAAAATATCAAGACTTGAGAAAAATTTAGATTTAAATAATATTGATTCAAAAATAAAATTTTTAACTCAGATTTCTGAGATATTAGCAACTATTCCAAACGATATTGAACGAGAACTATATATTAGTAAAATAGCTTCAAAGTATGATATAAGTGAAGGTCCAATTTTAAAAGAAGTAGAAAAGAGATTGGGTAAAAAAGCAAGTCAAGAGGTACAAGTTGATATGCAAAGCTTAAGTAGAAAAATGCAACTTGTAACTAATATTAGAAAAAGACAAGAACAATTTGTAATATCACTAATTTTAAGTAAAGATAAACAAATACAAAATGAAATTTTTGAAAAAATATCAATAGAAGATATAGAAAATGAAGATGTAAAAATGGTCTATAAATTTATATTAAATTTAAAAGAGGAATATGATTTAAGTAAAATTGATATTTTATCAAAAGTTAAAGATGAAAGTATAATGAAAGAACTTACTGAAATAATGTATATTGATATTGGACAAGATAGAAAAAAATTACTATCTGAAGTATTAAAAAATAAAAAGAAGGAAAAGATATTATCAAGGCGCGAAGAAATTTTAAAGAGAATTGGAGAAAATATATCTCAGGATGAACAAGAAATATTAAAAATAGAATTAAATCAATTAGTATTAGAACTTTCAAAGTTAAAATAGATTTAAAGGAGAAGTTTTAGATGAAAAAAGAAGATATAAAATCAAAGGACGAAAGTAAAGAAAAAGTTGAAGGATTAACAAAAGCAAAACAAAAAGTGCTTGATGATTTTTTAACAAAAGTTAATAAGGATAAAAAAGTAATATATAAAGAGCTTATTAGTTTTTTTGAAAAAAATAATTTTACAAAAGATGAAGTATCAAAAATATATGAAGATATTTCCAATTCTGATGTTGAAATTGTATTAGATAATGAAAAAGAAGATGCTGATATAAGCAAGGATGTTAGTCCTGATATTCAAGATGATGATCCTTCATATATAGAATCAGATGATCAAGATGATAAAGGCTCTGTTAACTCTTCAATAGTAGAATTAGATATTGAACCTAATTTAGAAGATATAACTGAAATTGAGAAGTCTATATTACTTGAAGATGATGTTAAAGACATGTCTTTTGTTGATAATTTAAATGTAGATGATCCAGTAAAAATGTTCTTAAAAGAAATAGGTAAAATTAAATTGCTTACTTATGAAGAAGAAAACGAACTTTCTGAAAGAATGTTAAAAGGCGATGAAGAAGCTAAAAAACAATTAATTGAATCTAATTTAAGACTTGTTGTAAGCATAGCTAAGAAATATATTGGAAGAGGTATGCATTTCTTAGATTTAATACAAGAAGGTAACCTTGGTCTTATAAAAGCAGTTGACAAATTTGATCAATCAAAAGGATATAAATTTAGCACTTATGCAACATGGTGGATAAGACAGGCAATAACAAGAGCTATTGCAGATCAGGCAAGAACTATAAGAATACCAGTTCATATGGTAGAAACAATAAATAAATTAATTCGTACATCTAGACATTTACTTCAAGTAAATGGTAGAGAACCTACTCCAGAAGAAATTGCAGCAGAGTTAGAAATGCCAGTTGAAAAGGTAAGAGAAGTATTAAAAGTTGCACAAGAGCCTATATCTCTTGAAACACCAGTAGGTGAAGAAGATGAAAGTAATCTTGGAAACTTTATACCAGATGATGATGCACCATCTCCATCTGAACAAGCAGCAGATGTACTTTTAAGAGAACATATTGAAGATGTAATGTCAACACTTACACCAAGGGAAGCAAAGGTCTTAAAATTAAGATTTGGACTTCAAGATGGAAGAATGAGAACACTTGAAGAGGTTGGCAAGGAATTCATGGTAACTCGTGAACGTATCAGACAAATTGAAGCAAAAGCTTTAAGGAAATTAAGACATCCAAGCAGAAGCAAAAGACTTAAAGATTTTATGAATACAGAAACATAATTAGTTAACAAAGAGATGCTTAAAGGAATTTAAAAAGCATCTCTTTGCTTTAGATTGTAACATATAAAATAGGAGAAATTTTGAATAATGTATTGTAAATACAATTTAATTATAATATAATTTTTTTGAGAATTATGTAGAAACTTGAAAAAGTTAAAAATATTTTTTAAAAATTAAAAAATATTATAAAATAATAATAAAAGAAGGTGAATTTAAATGGTAAAAAATATTACAGTTAATGTTATAGGCGCAGGTCTTGCTGGTTGTGAATGTGCATATATACTTGCAAAAAACGGTATAAAGGTAAAGCTATATGATATGAAACCTAAATATAAATCTGAAGCACATGTTAGTGATAATTTTTCAGAACTTGTATGTAGTAATTCATTAAAATCGGAAGAAGTAACAAACGCCTGTGGTTTATTGAAAAAAGAAATGTCTATATTAGGCAGTCTGTTTATAGATGCAGCATACAAAGCTAAAGTACCAGCAGGAAATGCTTTAGCAGTTGATAGAGATAAATTTTCTGAAATAATTACTAAAGAAATGAAAGAAAATAAAAATATTGAAGTTATATATGAAAGAATAGATAATATAGAAAGTTTAGATGGAATAGTAGTAATAGCAACAGGACCGCTTACAAGTAGTGAATTATTAGATAATATTAGAAAAATGATAGGTGATGATAGTTTATATTTTTATGATGCTGCAGCTCCTATTGTAGAGAGAGATAGTATTAATATGAATATTGCGTATGAGATGGATAGATATGGTAAGGGAAATGGAGACTATTTAAATTTACCAATGAATAGAGAAGAGTATGATCTTTTCTATAATGAGTTAATAAATGCAAGTCAAGCTGAAAGGCATGAGTTTGATAAGTTAATTCTTTTTGAGGGATGTATGCCGATAGAAGAAATGGCAAGACGTGGAGAAAAAACTCTAGTATTTGGTCCATTGAAACCAGTTGGTCTTGATAATCCTAAAACTGGTGAAAAAATGTATGCAGTTGTTCAGTTAAGAGCAGAGAATGAAAACAAAACGGCATATAATTTAGTCGGTTTCCAAACAAGTCTTAAATTTGGAGAACAAGCAAGAGTTTTTCGCCTTATACCTGGCTTAGAAAACGCAGAATTTTTAAGATATGGAGTTATGCATAAAAATAGTTATATTAATGGTAGTAAAAATTTAGATAATAACTTCTCTTTAAAGAAAAACAATAATATATATTTTGCAGGTCAGATTTCTGGAGTAGAAGGTTACGTTGAATCAGCAGCATCAGGAATGATGGTTGCACTAAGTATAATTGCAAGAATGAATAATAAAGAAATTATATTTCCACACACAACAATGCTTGGAAGCTTATCAAAATATATATCAACTGAAAATGATAACTTTCAACCAATGAATGCAAATTTTGGAATAATAGAACCCCTTGATATAAAAGGGAAAATAAGAGATAAAAAAGTAAAATATGAAATGTATAGTAAAAGATCAATTGAAGATATTAATATATTTAAGGAAAGGATAGGTGAGTTTTATGAAAGATAAAGTAATGACAGTTATAATAGCAATTTTATTAGTTATAGTGATAGCTTTATTATTAATTGTATATTTCAATAACAATAAAGTTAATAATGGAGCAGAAACAAATATTAAAGGTACAGTAACAAATATAACTATTAATGGAAATGTAGGTTTTATATATGTTGAAGGAACTTTTAGTCCAGAAAGCGATTACGACAAGGCATCTATTAAGATTACTGAAGATACCGTAATAGAAAAGGATAATGTAAAAGTTACTATTAACGATATAAAAGAAGGCGATTTAGTAAAAGTTACATTTACTGGCCCAGTTGCTGAGAGTTATCCAGTTCAGGCAACAGCAAGCTATATAAATATTTTTTAGAGGAGTGAATAATTTTGGCAAATAATATATTTCTTTTATTTGGTGAAGAAAAGTATGATCTTAATTTAAAAGTAGAAAAAATAAAAAAAGAATTTGATTTGTTAGAAGTTGGTGTTAATTTATTCTACTTAAATAGTGAAAATTCTAATACATTACAAAGTATAATAGAATCAGTAACTTTTTTCGGCGAGGAAAAATTAATAATTATTAAAGATACAAAACTAAAATTTGATATTGATATTTTAGAAAAGAATGTTTCTGACAAAATAAAAATAATAATAATTGAGGAAAGTGTGGATAAAAGGACATCAGATTATAAAAAGTTGTGTAAAATTGCAGAATGCACTGAATTTAGTTATTTAGATGAAAAACAGATGACATCATATATAATGCAAATATTAAAGAAATATAATATTAATATATCAAATGAAGTATCTACATATATGTTAAATGTATGTGGAAATGACAAAACCAATATTATAAATGAACTTCAAAAAATTGTTACTTACCTTGATAAAAATGCTACTGTAACAGAAGAAATTATTGATAAAATATGTTCTAAAACTTTGAATGCCAAAATTTTTGATTTACTTGATAAAATAGTAGATAAAGATACTAAAAAAGTTGGATATATTTTAGAAGATATTTTAAAACAAAAAGAATCAATAGTTAAAATATATATAATGCTATACAAACAAATAAAGCAAATGTATATGATAAAAATAATGAAAGAAAAAAGGGAAGATAATATAGCTCAAAAGCTAGAAATACATCCATTCGTATTTAATAAATTAAGTAAATCATCAGATAAGTACAAAACAACCGATTTATTAAATTTAATATATATTTTTGATGAATATGATGAAAAAACAAAAAATGGCGAAATGGATTTTGAAATAGGTCTAAAAAAGATAATTTATTCTATGTAATAAAAAAGAATTAATATAATACAAAATTGTAATAAATACCTCACAATATATGCATAATATGTATAGTGTGAGGTGTTTTTATGAATAAACAATATTTAAATTTTAGAACTGATATGGCAGATGAAAGAGTTGATACATATAAAAGAGTGCATAATTTAAGTGCTATTGATGGTGTTGAAGTAGTTTCTAGAAATGAGGAAGGAATAGTTACGACAACTGTAAACGTATTAAATGAAAATGGAGCAAATGCTGTATCAAAACAAATAGGTAAGTATGTCACAATGCAAATAGAGGACTTGAACTATTTAGATGATGATAGCAAAAAAAATATAATAGAAAAGGTTTCAGTTGAAGTTAAAGAATTAATAGGAAATGATAATAAAAAATCAATACTTATAGTAGGTCTTGGAAATATATATGTGACTCCTGATGCTCTTGGACCTAAGGTTGTACAAAATATTGATATAACAAGGCATATATTAAATTTTGCAAAAGAATTCGCAGAGCCTAATACAAGGCCAGTTAGTGCAATATCACCAGGAGTACTTGGAACCACTGGTATAGAAACTTCTGAAATTGTATCTTCATTAGTTGATAAAACAAAACCAGATATGATAGTTGTAATAGATAGTCTTGCATCTCAAAGTGTACATAGAATAGGAAATACAATACAGTTTAGCAATACTGGTATAACTCCTGGGGCTGGTGTAAGAAACAAAAGAGAAGGACTAAATCAGGATACTTTAGGGATACCGGTTATTGCAATTGGTGTGCCAACTGTTGTTGATATGGCAACAATAACAAATGAGGCAATAGATAAATTAATTGATAATACTAAACTTGAGCTTAATGAATTTTCAAATGATAATATATCTCAAAATGTGAGTGGAAAAGTATTTGAAAAATTGAATACAGATGCAAGATATGATATGATTGCAAACGTATTAGATACAGAAAATTATATTGTTACTCCAAAAGAAATAGATGATGTTATTTCAACTGTTGCAAGTATTATTTCAAATGGTATAAATATGGCAATACAATAATATAAGAATTTTTATTACTCGAAATTCCTATTTAGGGATTTCGGGTTGTTTTTGTAATATAATAAAAAGAGTTGAAAAAAGATTTTTAATATAGTAATATATAATTATATATAAGATATATTGGGGTGGCATATGAGAAAAAACAAAGGAATAAGTTTAATCGTATTAGTAATAACAATAATAGTAGTGATAATACTGGCAACAGTGGTGATAATAGGATTATCAAGAAACAATCCAATGGATAGTGCAAGAAAAGCAAAATTCATGGCAAATTTCACTAATGTGGAAGAGTCAGTTGGAATATATTCAATGAGTAAGCTTTCAGCAGAAAATACAAGTTATGAGTTACCAATTGCAGATAAAGTAACCCTAACAGAAAAAGAAACAATAAAAAAAGATGTACCAACACTTGCTGCAAAAGTAGCAGAGCTAAATCCAGGAAAGACAATAGATAATATAGATTTGTATCATATAGATCCAACACTAATAGGAGCAGAAAATCTATATAGTCAAAAGACAAAAGGATACTTAATAGATGCATCAACAAGACAAATATATGATTATAGTGGAGAATACTTTGAAGATGCAAGGTGGCATACATTAGATTCAGGAGTAAAAGATTCAGATTTACCAGAAATAGTAGATGATGTAATAGAAGTATGGGACGGATGGATAACATTATCGCTATACTATCCATCAAACTCAACAGAGAGAAAATGGAGACTAGGTGAGTCAGGGGAAATAAGAGGAATAGATTACAACGATTGGAAAGATTATACAGGTCCAATAACAGTAAGATTATCAGATGTAGAAAATATATGGATAAGCTATGTAGTAGATAATAAAACAGTAATAGTACCACCACTAGGAAGAGTACTAGTAGATATACGAGCAGATGGAAGTTTATCCCCAACAGTAACAAGTGTAAAAGTAAATATAACATATGATGAAAATGCAACAATAAAACAATATAAAGTAGGAGATGGAAACTGGCAAGAGTATACTGGAGAATTTACAGTAACAGAGCCAGCAGTAATACAAGCAAGAGCAGAAAAGCTAGATAATGTATATGACCAAGATGGAAATCTAGTACAACAAAGAAAAGCAGTAGGAACAGATGCATATTACATAGGATACTATGACTCAAGTACAGGAGGTCCAGGAGGAGGGAATCCTGGAGGTGGAGATGGTGGAACTGGCGAGCCAGGTGGTGGAACTGGAAATCCAGGTGAGCCAGGAAGTGGAACTGGTGGTGGAAGCACAGGCTCTGGAGGCGGGGACTTATGTGGAGATTTAGTACCAACAGCACCGGATATAACATGGACACCAACAACCAAAACAGATAATGTAGCAGTAAGTGTAAATGCTCCAGCAGAGGCTGACAGAATATATATCAAAGTAGGTGATGGTCCATACCAAATATATACTAGTCCAGTAACAGTAACAAGCAATACTTGGATAAGAGCATACTATATAACATATGATGGAGAGACATCATGTGTAAAAAGTAAAAGAGTAGATAATATACAAGGAAAAACAATAGATGGGAAAGTATTACCATATGTAACAATAACAGCAACGCCAACATCTAAATATGCAAGTAAGGTATCAGTAACACTAAATTATTCAGATGCAGATAGTATAGAGTATAGTATGAATGGAATAGTGTATACATCATATACAGGAGCATTTGAGGTAACAGAGAATTGTACAATATATGCAAGAGCAGCAAATGCAAATGGAGTAGCAATAGATAGTGAAAATATAACAGTAATAGGAGACAAACCGCCAGTAAAACCACAAGCACTTGCAGTAAATATATCAGTAAATCCAGAACCAGCAGTAACAAACGTAGCAGTGGATAAAGTGAAGGTAAGTATAGAGTATGATAGTAAAGCAACAGAGAAGTATTATAGGATAGGACAAAATGGAACACTAACACCATATACAGGAGAATTCGAATTAACAAGTAATACAACAGTATATGCATATGCAGTAAATGCAACATCAAATGGAAATGATACAAAAATAATAGATAATATAGTAGATGGGATATCAGAGCCAGTAATAACAGGAAGCCCAAAGAATACTATACAATCAACAAAGACAAAAATAAGTATAGAGTTTGATAAAAATGCAACTATAAGACAATACAAAATAAATTCAAATGGACAAATAAGAGATTATTCAGGAGCATTTGAAGTAACAGAGAACTGTACAATATATGCATATAGTAAGAATGTTAAAGGTCAATCTGCAAGTAGTTCATATCAAATAACTAACATAGTTCCGGCACCACCAGTACTAGTAATAGACTATGGAAAATATTTCTTGTTAAAATTAAATTATCCAGAACAATCAACAACAAGGGAGTATAAGTGGAAAACAAATGGAACATGGAAGCCATATGACAGTCAAGGAATATTACTAATAAAACCAGAATATAAAAATGAGATATTAAATGCAGAAGGAAATATAATAGTAAAAATAAAAGATGAAAATGGACAAGAAAAAACATATACAGGAGATTACTATATACTAGATGTAGCGCCAAGTGAGATATTTGAAAATCTATTTATGAGGTGGGATAGAGTAACACCAAGTGCACCGCAAATAATATTAAGCACAGAAGAACCAACAAGAAATCTAACAGCGCAAATACAATATGAGAGCTATTTGGTAAAGAAAGAATACAAAGTAGTAAATTCAGATGGAAGTATAAAGCAAGATTGGACAGAATACAAAGGACCAATACAAATAAATCAAAATAATACAGTAATATATGCAAGAGGTCAAGATGATGCAGAGGTATGGTCAAATCAAGCAGTAAAGAAGATAACAAATATAGATGAAACATCGCCGGAGATACATTTAACGGCAGATTTAGAAAAGATATCACAAAATGTACAGATAAAGGTAAGTGTGACAGATGATGTGAAAGTACAAAAAGTAAAATGGGCAGCGGGAATACAAGGAGAAAGTTACTTTAAAACAGGTGGAACAGAAGTAAATAACAATAGTGTAGTAAAGATAACACAAAATGGATATTACACGTTCTATGCAGAAGATGGAGTAGGAAATACACAAGTGTATACACTAAATATAGAAAATATAGATTTAACGCCACCGGCAATAAATATCCAAGTGACACCAGAGGAAACGGTAGGAACAAGTGTACAAATAACAATAAATTATGGAGATAGTACAACTAAGCAATACAAAATAGGAGAAAATAATAACACTTGGACAAATTACACTGCACCAATAACATTAACATCAAATACAGTACTTACAAATAACTGGAAGAATGCAGATGGAACAGTAACAATATATGCAAAAGGAAAAGATGCAGTAGGAAATGAAAAAAATGAAACAAAGAAGATCCTAAATTTAGATTTAGATAGGCCAATTGCACCAGTAATACAATCAAACTCTGGATATCCAATACTAACAACGTATGGAGTAAAATTTGATACAAAAACAACAATAACATATGATACAAGAACAGATATAGATAATTATTATAGTATAGACAGTGGAGCAACATGGCAAAAATATACAGGAACCTTTGAATATCAAACTGGAACAATAATGGCAAAGAGCGTTAAGAAAGATACAGGACTTGAAATATCAGTTAGTAAAACAATATCAATGCCTAGTGACGCATTAAAAAGCCCAGTATATGATGGAAATGATAGTACATATGTAATGTATGTGACAAATCAATATATGCAAGTAGATAGTAGTATGAGTGGAAAAAATATAATTATAAGAGAATACAATGGTGGATTTTCAGTTAATATATATTTCTTGGATAAAGATAAAAAGACATTAAGTACAAAAAATTTGCCAGGTGGTTCTACTCAAAATGTTATAGCCAATGTACCAATTGGCACTGAATGGATAAAATATACAGTTAGCAATACAACAACATCTTCTATCAAACTATATGAAATAAGCACAAGTAACGAACCAACATTTACTGCAACAAATGGATATATGCTGTTACATGCTGATTTAAATAAATCAATAAGAAATCCATATCAAATGATAACAATAAATTATTTTCCAACAAGTGTACAAAGATTATATAGAATAGGAACAACAGGCGAATGGCAAAATTATAAAGATAAACCAATATGGGTAAATCAAGGAGAAACAATATATGCAAAAGGAATAGATCAATATGGAAACGAAACAAGAATAACATCAAGCTATACTGTAAATGTAACAGACGCTCTAAAGAAAGAAGTATATGATAGAGATGATAGTACATATGTAATGTATGTGACAAATCAATATATGCAAGTAGATAGTAGTATGGGTGGAAAAAATATAATTATAAGAGAATACAATGGTGGATTTTCAGTTAATATATATTTCTTGGATAAAGATAAAAAGACATTAAGTACAAAAAATTTGCCAGGTGGTTCTACTCAAAATATTACAGCTAATATACCGGTTGGTACCGCTTGGATAAGATATGCGGTTAGTAATACAACAACTTCTGATATTAAACTATATGAAATAAAACAGTAAGTTTATAAAAAATTAAAAATAAAATAATTAAAAAAGCGTCAAAATGTAATATATATATTTTGATGCTTTTTATTAATAATCTGAAAAAAACAAATGTTAAAAGTATGTCAAAAAAAGTTGAAAAATGTTTTTAAAAGGAGTAGAATTAAATATATATTGAGGTGACATATTGAGATGAAAAACAGAGGAATAAGTTTAATCGTATTAGTAATAACAATAATAGTAATAATATTGTTGGTAACAGCAGTAATACTAGGGCTAAGTAGGAATAATCCAAGAGATAGTGCAGTAAAAGCAAAATTTATGGCCAATTTCACAAATGTGGAAGAGGGTGTTGGAATTTACTCCATGAGTAAACTATCAGCAGAAAATACAAGTTATGAATTACCACTATCAGATAAAGTAACACTCTCAGAAAAACAAACAATAAAAGAAGAGGTACCAACATTAAAAGCAAAGGTAGAAGAGCTATCAGGAGAGAGTATAGATAATGTAGACTTGTATCATATAGATCCAGTATTAATAGGTGCAGAAAATCTATATAGTCAAAAAACAAAAGGATACTTAATAGATATAAAAACAAGACAAATATATGATTATAGTGGAGAATATTTTGAAAATGCAAGATGGCATACACTAGATGCAGGAGTTGGAGATATAGCAAAAGAACCAGAAACAGATGAGATATGGGATGGGTGGATAAAACTAACACTATACTATCCATCAAACTCAACTGAAAGAATGTGGAGACTATCAAGTGACGGAGAAACAAGAACAGATACAAATCTAGAATGGGAAAACTATACAGGACCAATAACAATACCACTATCAAGAGTGGAAGATGTATGGATAAAGTATAAGATAAATGGAACAACAGTGATAATACCACCGGCAGGGACAGCACTAGTAGATATAGAGCCAAATACAAGAGAGAAGAATGTAAGTAGTGTAAAAATAAATATAACATACGACAGTGATGCAACCGTAAAGGAATATAAAGTAGGAGATAGTGGCTGGATGCCATATACAGGAGAGTTTGAAGTAACGGAAAACTGTCTTGTTGAAGCAAGAGTAGTAAAACCAGATAATGTAGTAGACTCAAATGGAATAGTAATCCAGCAAAGAAATATACAAAACTCAGATGCATACTATGTAGGAAATATAAAAGATAATACACCAGCAGATAATACTCTTCAAGCACCAAGGATAGAAAGATTAGATGGTACATCAGGAGTAGATGTAGCAAAAGTAAGAGTAACATACCCAGAAAATGCAGTAAGAAAAGTATATAGAATAAATTATGGAGTAGAACAAAATTATACAGAAGAAATATCAATAAGTACATATGGAACAAATGTAATAGCATATTATTATGATGCAAATGGAAAGAAGTCACCAAATGCAAGAATAACAATAAATGAAGAAGTAAGTGTACCAGAGTATGATGATCTAGTAGCTCCAACAATCCATAACGATGGACCAAGAGATGGAAGTGAGATAACATCATTAAGTATAACGTATCCAGAAGCAGCAGTAAGAAAGGTATATACAGTAAATAATGGAGCAGAAATAGACTATACAAATGTAATACCAGTAACAGCATATAGGACAAGAGTAAAAGCATATTACTACGCAGCAGATGGAAGAAGATCAGCATATGATAGTATATACATAAATAGTACAGGAGGAACAGATGGACCACCACCTCCAACATATGTAACACCAGTAGAACCAACAATAGTACCATCACCAACAACAGTAACAACAAGTGTAGATGTAAGTGTAAATGCACCAGCAGAAGCAGATAGAATATATATAAAAATAGGAGATGGAGCATATCAAAGGTATACAAGTCCAGTAACAATAACATCAAATACAACAATAAGAGCATACTATGTAACATATGATGGAAGAAGGTCATACACGGCAACAAGAAGGATAAATAATATAAGAACAACAAGTGGATCAGGAGCAACGCTACCATATGTAG
>JAEYPQ010000053.1 GCA_023410645.1 Bacillota bacterium
GGCCAGGTCCTGGCGCTTGTCATAGGTATGTTTGCCACTGGCCAGTCCCAGTTCAACCTTGACTTTGCCTCTGGTAAAGTACAGTTTTAGAGGTACCAGGGTATAGCCTTTTTCTTTGGTTTTACCAATCAGTTTATTGATTTCATAACGGTGCATCAACAGTTTACGGGTCCGGAGCGGCTCATGGTTAAAGCGGTTCCCTTGCTCATAAGGACTGATATGCATGTTGTGCAGCATAATTTCAGCATTGTCGATGCGCGCGTAGGCATCTTTTAAGTTGGCCTTGCCGGCCCGGAGCGATTTTACTTCTGTGCCGGTAAGCGCAATACCGGCTTCATAGGTTTCATGAATATGATAATCGTGGCGGGCCTTACGGTTTTCCGCCGCTATTTTTATGCCTGCTTCCTTGCTCACAGCTCTCACCTTCTACACTTCTTACTGGTACCGCGCTGTTATAAGCTTAGCAACATACACGGTACTGGACATACCAATATTTTATAGTATCTTCCAGGTTACGTCAATGAGCGCCGGGACGAAGGATGCCGGCAGGTTTGCTATCTTTTAGGAGTTCTTGGCTTGCGTGGCTTAGCGGTACTGGTTTTCTTTCTGGCCGTAATCGATTGTGGCTTGCCGGCGCCCGGCTTACTGCGCGGTTTATCGGCTGTCCGGGTTGCCACGGCCTGCAATTGCTTCCCTGTGTTGGCCAGAATATAGTCGATGGTCCGTTCAGCCGGATTTACCTTGGCAACCACAATCCTCACCTGGTTACCCAGCCGGTAGATAGTACTGGTGCGCTCGCCAATCAGCGCATACTGTTCCTCCACATACTGATAGTAATCATCGTCCAGGCTGGATACATGCACCAAGCCTTCAACACCGTTGTCTATCTCGACAAAAAAGCCAAAGGCGGTAACCCCGCTGATAATACCGTCAAACTCCTGGCCAATGAACTGCGCCATATATTCGACTTTTTTCAAGTCAACGGTTGCCCGCTCGGCTTCGGCAGCAGCTCTCTCCCGTGTTGAGGAATGCAGCGCGATCTCCGGCAGCATGACTGACAGTTTCTGACGGCGTTTGGCCGAAATATCACCGGTGGAAAAGGTCTCCCGGATGAGCCGGTGCACGATAAGATCCGGATACCGCCTGATCGGGGAGGTAAAGTGCGTATAGTAAGTTGCGGCCAAGCCGAAGTGGCCAAGATTCTCGGCATCGTAGCGGGCCTGCTTAAGGGAACGCAGCATGACCGTGCTGATAATACGTTCTTCCGGGCGGCCGGCAATTTTGCTTAGCACTTTTTGCAGGGCCATAGGCTGAATCTCTTCAGTCTTAGGCAGACGCTGACCAAAGTTATTGAGCAAAATGTTGAGCCGGTTCATCTTTTCCTCATCCGGTTCTTCATGTACCCTGAACATGGACGGAACGCTCAGCCAATGCATATGTTCAGCCACCGTTTCATTGGCAACAAGCATAAATTCCTCAATAACGGATTCGGCAATACTGCGAATCCGTTTTTCAATGGCAATAGGATGCCCCTTGTCATCCAGTTTGACTTTAATTTCCGGGAAATCAAAATCGATTGCCCCGCGCCGCATACGGCGGTCGCGCAGAATCCGGCACAACCGTTCCATTTCTTCTAACGGGCCGACAAGCTCGGCATACTTTTCCCGTAATAATTCATCGTGATCAGCGAGTATTTTGCGCACAATCGTGTAGGTCAGACGGGTTCTAACCCGGATAACGCTGGGGAAGATTTCGTGATTGATAACTTGCCCCCGGCCGTCAATCTCCATCTGGGCGGACAGGGCCAGCCGGTCCTCGCCGGCATTCAGACTGCAGATACCGTTGGATAGCCGCGGCGGTAGCATGGGCAGAACCCTATCCACCAGATAAACACTGGTGCCTCTGGCTCTGGCCTCATTATCCAGCGGTGTATTTTCCCGCACATAATGACTGACATCGGCAATATGTACACTCAGGAGATAACGTCCATTTTTAAGTCGTTCCACATGTACGGCGTCATCCAGGTCCTTGGCGTCTTCGCCGTCAATGGTAACGATATTCTGATCCCTAAGATCCCGCCGTCCCAATAATTCTTCTTCGGTAATCACGGTATTTACCCTGGCAGCCTCGCGCTCGACTTCAGGCGGAAACTCGGTAGGCAGGTTATTATTTTTAATAATCGATAATATTTCAATGCCGGGATCACCCTGGCAGCCCAGAACCTCAACAATACGACCTTCGGCACTTTTTTGCTTATGCGGCCACTCGGTAATTTCAACAACTACCTTGCACCCGGTTTTAGCCCCCCCCAGTTCCTCTTTGGGTATAAAGATATCGCGCCCGATCCGGCGGTCGTCAGGGAGAACAAAACCGAAATTACGGCTGGCTTCCAGTGTGCCGACAACCTTACGGTTAGCACGGTCGACAATGCGGATAATTTCTCCCTCTATGGCTCTGCCGGAAGAGTGGCGGCGATGCATGCGGGCTACCACCCTGTCGCCATGCATAGCCCCGCCGATCGCGTCTGGCGGAATAAAAACATCGTCCAGTTCATGATTCTCGGGTAAAATAAAGCCAAAGCCTTTGGTAGTGGCCGAAAATTTGCCAACGACAAGATTCATTCGGTCAGGTATGCCATATTTTCCATAGCGGGTTTTAATAATAGCAGCTGTTGCCTCAAGCTTGTCCAATACCTGCCAAAACTCTTCCAGTTCTTTGCCGCGAACTTCCATAC
>JAEYPQ010000012.1 GCA_023410645.1 Bacillota bacterium
TTGTAGTTTCCATACAACCATTTGTCAGCGTAGTGAGATTACCTAAATCATCATAGGTCTGTGTGGTCACATAGCGGTCTGGTGCTATGATTTTAACCACTTGACCAAGTTCATCATACTCATAAGTAATGGTTGCACCTTTAGCATTCGTTTCTGTTTTCTTGCGATTTAAACTGTCATAGGTATAGGACGTTATGCCTGACTGTGGGTGTGTTTCTGTTTCTAAATTACCTGCCTTGTCATAGGTATAGCTACTTACGGCATTGTTACGGTCTGTAGAGGTCTCTATCTGCCTTGCTGCATTATAGGTAATTTGCTCTTTGGTACCATCAGCGTATTTTGTCCATTTCAGTTGCCCTTTAATGGTGTAATCATACTCTGTCACATTACCTTTAGGGTCGGTTTGCTTCACCATATTCCCTTCTGTATCATACTCATAGCTTATGGTTCCCTTTACATCTGTCTGTGTCTTTAATAAGCCTGTTTTATCATAGGTATAAGTTGTCGTATAGCCCTTGGCATCTATCATGCTTTTTAGCTGACCTGCTGCATCATAAATATAAGTAGTTGTATTGCCTTCTCTATCTGTTACTGTTCTGGGGAAGCCATAGGTATCATAAGTCGTTGAAGTTTCATTTCTATTAAAGTCAGAAACAGACTTTAATCTACCTTGTTCATAACTATTAATACTTACCACATCTAAACCTTCGTAGTAATCGAAATTAGTCGTTTGTTCTAATAGGCCTTGCACATTATAGTCATAGCGTATGGTTTCACCTGTTGGTAGTACAGTAGTCTTAGGTGTATTATTAGCCTCATCATAGGTATAAGTGGTTACTTTACCCTTTTGATTCGTATAAGTTAAAAGATTGCGATGTTCATCGTAAGTGTAGGTTTGAGTATAGTTCATGGCATCTGTTATTTCTGTCACATCACCATAGTCATTGTACTCATACCTAGTGGTATTACCTTCACCATCAGTAGCACCTATTTTTCTATGATTGCTATCATAAGTAAAGTAGTATTCGTTACCTAATGCATCAACCTCTTTCAGAAGTTGGCCATCTATATCTACAGTCTTATAACTCTTATGCCCTACATCATCTATTGTAATCATGGTAATATAGTCAGTATGACCTTCTGTATAGGTTTCATAGCTATAGGTTTCCGTATAGCCTTTAGGAAATGTTTGAGAAACGACCTTCCCTTTTACATTATATCCTAACTTCACAAAGCTATTGCCTTCTGCATTAATGGCTTCTTCTAAAAGCTTTTTCTTATTATAATGATAAGTTGTGGTTTGCCCTAGTACATCTGTTATACTTTCTAAGAGTCCAGATTTATCATAGCTTAATGTAACATTTCTATCATGGTCATCTGTAACTGTAGTCAACTTTTTCTTATCATAATCTAAGTGGATATTTTCTCCTGAAATGGGTTCTGTAATAGTCGTTAATAAATCTTCTTCATTGTAAAACAACTCTAGAGCTTGGCCCATTTTATTAACCATCTTCGTTAACTTCCCTTTGGCATTATAATAATGGACTTGTTGATCAGAACGCTCTAGGCGATAATTGCCCTCTTCTTCTATATATAGCTTATCTTTATTAGTTTGCCAATCTTTAGCTATATACACCCCATCCGCTTGTCTTTCATAAAGTGTATATTGTTGTGGTCTCCAAAATACTCTTATTTGGGTATCTGACATCTTTTGGATATAAGAATCAAATGTGTGACTCCAACCTCTACCTAATATACTACTCTTTGTCTGTGCTGTATTGTACTCTAAATCTAGGGATAATGGAATGGCACTATTAACACTCATGATAGAATGATTTAGCGACTGAGCACCTGTTACTGCATCTACTCCCCCACTATTATATGCTTCTAAGTAACTAGCATCGCGCAAACGGCTGCTACTCTTACTGTTACCTACTAAATTAGTTACAATATTCACACGACCTTTTAAACCTGTTACAAAGGCATTTCTTAGCATATATTCTACATCAAAGCCCTCTTCATCCTTACTTGGAAATAAAATTTTAGTAATATAAGTTACTTTAATAGTCGATCCTGGCTCTAGCGATTTGATACTCACTTCTTGACCTAACTTAAGAGTAGGTGTAACCGTCATATTTTCTGAGGTAAATTTAAAACCTTCATGCCCATACTCTACAACAATCTCTTCTCCCACCTGCTTATAACTGGAAGGGTTTTTAGCTTCAATGTGAAGGTCATAAATGTCTTTATCTGATACATTAGTAAATTCCACATCAATGGCATACTCTTCCCCTGGCAAAGCTATCTCTGGTGCCTCAACTAACATTTCAAGTGCTGATTTCCCATATACCTTTAATGGTGGTTCGGTAACAAAACGCATCTTTCTCGGTATCCTTTTATTAGAATCTTCTCCGAAGGTATACACACCAGCCACATCTATGCCAACTTCGTACTCTCCTTCATCATCTCCTCTAACTATCCAGCTGGTATTTGCTTGCTGGCCAGCTGCAATACTTTCAACTTCATGACTCACACTTTGTAGTTCTGTAGTAGGTGCTAAACTAAGGCCTTGGGGCAAGTCAATATTCGCTATAATATCTTCATAATAAATATCTTGTTCACTACTATTAAATACTACTAGCTCTACTTCAAAAAATTCTTTTACCATACTTGCCTCGAAAGGTACCTTCAAAATATAAATTGCGGGCGGAACAGGCTCTTTAGTGTCATCTTCACCGACACTACCAGTTACTCCTCCTGCACTACCAATATAATAAGTATAATCCTCCTTTTGAGTTTGATAATACACTTGTGGCTTTTGATTTATTATCAATCGTACCTGTTCAAACTCTAGATTAACCACAGCCTCATAAACTTGACGATTATCTGGATCTTTAATATCAATACCTGCCTCAATGATTTCTTCTAGTTCCAATGGTCTGACATTGACTTCCCCTTTAATTATATCTAAGTTTTCAAGGGTAATATTCTCTACCTGTACTTCACCATTTTTCACTTCTAAAGTAACACTCCCTGCTCCTGCTGTAGGTGAGAATACACTTACTTCGTAAATGTCACTTGGCAAATTGGTAGTTAATACGCCACTAGCATTGGTATAAAATAAACTATCTTCATCTGTTCTTAAATTAGAAGTAATATAAATACTTGCATCCGTTACTGCTTGCTTTGTTTTGTCATCTATTATAGTAAGTTCTACCCCTCCTAATTGAGTTGCTCTTACTACTTCTACTTCAATCTCTCGTTCTGCCTTATTACCTGCATAGTCTGTTACAGTTACTTGTACAGTATGTATACCTAGTGTATTAAAACTATAATTAACAATGGCTCCTTTTCTAGTAATCTCATTATCAATGAGCCAGGTCACTTCATTGATCCCGCAGTTATCCATGGACTTAGAAGCATCTAAAACATAGTTTTGCCCAACTACTCCTTGTGTAAAGTTAGCTAAATGAATAGTAGGCTCCTCATTGTCGGCCCGTTCATCCTTTACTGCAACTTTTGCTTCCTCACTTCTATTGCCATTAGCATCTTCTGCATAAACCATATAAATATAGTTTTTCTGTGGAATGGTTACTTGATCTAAATAAGTGGTCTCCATTGTTTCAGTTAAGTAATTGAAGTTTACTTTTTCCTTCTTAAATAAATAATAATGCACCCCTTCTTCTTCACTGCTAAACTCTAGCCGAATACCCTTATCTGTACTTTGAGCTACTATATTAGGCGCCTTAGGTGGCGTTTTATCTACCTTTACTGTAAAGAGATGCTCATCACTCTTATTACCTGCTTGATCTGTTGCAGTAATACGAATACTATTATCGCCTTCTTCAAAATCATCTTTTGAAAATCTGGCTTCAATCCATGTACTATTGACATCCTTTAAAGTATACTCTTTAAAGACCTTATAATCCTGACTAGTAGCTGTTTTAATTTCTATTAGTACATTCGCCAAATAAAAGTCATCCTTTGCCTGAATACGAAGTATGTCGCTATATATTGGTAATTCTATACCATCCCAAGATGTCACTATACTTGGTGCCTGTGTATCATCTCGCACTTCTACCTGAACAGTTTGCATACCAGAACGATTACCTGCCCAGTCTACACTAAAAATGCGGTAGGTGTATTTAGTCTTAGCATAAACAGTGGAATCAACAGCTTCTTTAGTAAGGCCATTATTCTTATAAATTAGCTTATATTCACCTTCATTTTCTGCTCTTCTTTCTACTTGCCAATAAGCTATGTCTGCTATATCGTCTGGTAGTTCCCATGATAAGTTAACGTTATTTCCCTTAGTCTCTGCTGTAAATGCTTTGACAGATGGTGGTGGAGTGCGGTCTACGTTAACTAAAATGATTGGTAAGCTCTTGCTATCAAGTATATTTCCTTTTTGGTCTTCTATAAGTGGTCTAAAATATACCTCACCTTCTTTATAGCTTGAAAGATTTACCTCTATTGCATACGAATTCGCCATACTTGCTGTGGTATATTCTTTTTGGGCTGCCACTTGCCACTCTTTTTGATCATAAGAGGCTTCTATGGTAATCTTACTAATTCCCTGCGTACTTCTAGCGCCTACATAAATCGTTACTTTGTCACTAAAATACCCTTGGTGTGGCCCAAAGCTTGTAATACCTAGGTTGTCACTGCCAACTTTAATCATTATTTTTTCTGTACTTGCTATCATCTTACCTTTCAAATCGTATTTATGAATTTGCATTTCATAGGTATCACCTACTACTAGGTCATTTAAAGTGTATTTATTTAATGAGCCTGCTATTTTCTCAGAATAGGCAAACTCCTCTGTTGTTAAATTTTTATATGCAATACAATAATGCCCTATCTGATTGGTCCCATAAGTTGCCCATTCTAATGTTACTTTACTCCCTTCAAACTTCATATCTGTAATGGCAAAATAACTCTGATCCACTTCATAAATGTAAATAACATCTGTTGTATTGCCGACTTTGTCCCATACCTGATATCTTACCTTAAAACTTCCTACATCAGTTGGTATTAGATAACTTACAAGGAGTTCATTACTATTTGTATTTTCTCCCATTAATGTCCACTGCTTTTGTTTTTCATTCCAGTAAGACATCTGCAATCTAGCCACCTTATGATTGTCTATAGCAGTGACTTTAAAGTCAGTCTTACCCTTCACTGTCATATTTTTTTCCGGTGTTACCTTTGTAATTTCTGGGTTAATTAAATCTACTGTATTATTCTCTACTGTGTACACGAAATCTTCTTGTAGAGTAGCACCATTGTCTCCTTTTGTAATCATGCGAATTTTTAATGTTTCATATCCAAACGGTACATTTAAAAGATACGCATAATGCTTACTAAATGCCTTATCTCCTTCTTTTACTTCATAAGCATAACTAATAGGGAGCCAATGTTTTAAATCCACATTATAATAAGCTAAATCAAAATAGGACGCACCTGCATTACTGTTAATAATGAATTCTGTACTTGCATTAATAACACTTCCACCTCTAGGTAATATACTACTTGCATAGAAATTAGTAATTAATGGTTCACTTTGGTTACCACCTGTGTAGTAAGTATAAATCTTATAGATATAGTTAGTACTTGTATCTAAATCATCATATAAAATTGTAAAGTTCTTCTGCACTTCATCTTCCTTAATGCGCTTATTAGCCTCATATACTTCTATCTTACAATGCGATACACTTTCTGGCTTAGGTACTTTCCATGATACTTGAATACCAGCCTCACTTTTTATAACACTTGCTGCATAAGCACCCTTTTGCACTTGTACTTTTCGTTCCTCTATAAACTTGTTCCCATCAATATCTGTGAATACAAATTTTAAGGTATGTTCTCCTACTGCCGTATTTGATAGATACCATGTGCTATCAAAAGTAATCTGTTTTTGTGTTGTTGTACTAGGTGATGAGGTGGAGCTAATATAGTTTCCTTGTCCATTAAATACATCATATACCTGTAACTCTTTTAGGTTATAATAATTATTATCATACTTTACAGTAACCCTATAGGTATTATTAGTTATTACTGGCTCTTGGTCTACGGTACTTTCTAGAATTTTAGGCTCAGAAGGTGTTACCACTACCTCTTCAGTTTTTTCACTTTCTTTATCACCTATTACAGCTGTCACTTGATAGCTATAAGTTTCACCTAGCTTGATATTTGTATCGCTGTAGTTCCTCTTTGTAGTTTCTTCTAATAACTCACCATTTCTATAAATGCAATAGGATTCTTCTTCTCTAATAGGCTGTAATTCATTCCATTTAAGCACTACTTTCTTGCCTGTCTGATAACTAATTTGAAATCCTTGTGGTGTATCTCCTGATTGTTGTTCTATAACTTCTAGCTTTTGATAACAGTTAGCAGGGTTAAAGGTATAATTGTCTACTGGCTTATCAATGACTAATGTCCCTACTTTATTGTAATAGCTATCACTAACTCCTTTTGTATCTATCGTTTGCCTATTATCACCAATGATTAGTAATTTGTGTTTTACATCACTAAATATCCTATATGGTGCAAGTTTACAGTCTTTAAGCACAACTAATTTACCATTTTGTAAATACATATCCGTCGAGGTATTATCAACTTTCATATTTCCTTTAATATAAAAATAACCATCTGCATGATTCATATGTAGAGAAGTCGATGTATGTTGAGTTTGTATTTTCCAGGTCTCGTCTATCCACTTACTATGATTAATCAATTCATAATTCCCCTTAATGTCTAAAGTTCCGTTCTCTATACTAAGGCTGCCATCAATTTGTGTTAAATTACCATTGATAGTTAATTTATAACCGTTTAGACGAATACCCATATCAACAATATAGGTATCCTCATCTATTACTAAATCCTCTGCTAATGAAATACTAGGTAGCCATAATCTTTTTCCTGGCTGTTCGAAATGGATAGTACCATTCTCATCACTTAAATTCTTAATACAATTAAAGCTATTAAATACTACTCCTTCTGGACTTGTATTTTGGTTTGTAACCTGATTGAAGTAATTTCTATTATCATTAACAATGACTTGTTGCTTTTTATTCCCCTTAAAAAGCACAGATGCATTAATCTGAATTCGCCTATTTCCTTGTTGCACCAAGTCCCCTTCTATTATAATTTGTCCACGATCAATCCATAAATCACTTGTTGGAAGTAACTTTAAATTGCTATGGCAAATAAGCTGAGCTGTTTCACTATAAAAAGATAGCCAGACTACCTCGCAATCTTTTTCTACTTCTACCTTTCCTTCTTCTATAGTCAACCCATAATTCTTTGCGTTTAAATTTTTAGCTACATATAAATTCCCATCATAGACATTAATCTTACCGTACTCTACTAATAAATCACCTGCTATATTAACCTTTGCATTATTAGAGATAGTTAAATTTCCTTTGATACGCACATCCCCAGTAAAGTTGTAATCCGAAGCTAAAGTAACATTTCCTAAACTATATCCCTTGTTAGGGTAATTATTATATTCATCAAGCACCCTAAATACTATATTCTCTGGATTTGAAATATGTATCCCTTCATCTAATCTTAGGCTATCTATATATAATAAGCCTACTATCTCCACATCACTCTTTACTTGTAGTTCCTTAACGTAGTTATTGTTATTTTGCTCTAAGCAAGTAAATTTCCCTTTTTCAATGACTACTTGGTCAATAATATATTCCTTTAGTTCTACGTCATTGAATATTACTAACTTTCCCTTCCCTGCAACCCTATTAATCTTAGTTAGTCCATATAGATTAACTTGGCACTCTTTATCTATAGATATTGCGGAATTTTCTACTGTGTTTCTAAAGATAGCATTTCCTTTATTGCTAATGTATATCTGACTCCCTCTGATGACATTATTAAATTCCACTATCGCTCCATCTATATAAGCTGCTGAAACTATTCTGACAACCTTGTCAGTTATAATATCTTCCTTAAAGGTATGACCATATAATGGTACTTCTTTATCCCAAGTGGGGTCTGATAGCATTTGATAAGCTGCTGCACCTTTAAAGTAAACATTGCCTGTATAGTTAACATTATTATGTATAAACTGATTGGTAACTATCACTTCAGTAGAAAAATTTATACTTTTCCCTACAGCTGTAGTTATTTCTAAATTTGAAATTTCATTTATATTATTAAAATTTATTACTTGATAGGTATCTCCTGATAATATAATGTATGCCTCATTACTAAATTGTCCTAGCTTTATATACGAATAACTCATATATTTAGATATGACATTACTATGTAAAATCAACTTACCTGATGACATCATTACATGTTCAACATTGTTTGTGTAAATTAAATCACCAACAATTTCTATCTGTTCACTTTCCTGATTGGTGATAATTTTTCCTGTACTATTGGTATAATTTTCTCCATTTACCACAGCAAAATAATAATTCTTCTCTGTTTTAATTTGTCCCCCATTTAAAGTTAATGTTCCTGCTTCATGGTAAATATGCCCTTTAACTGTAAGCTGATAGCCTCTAAGGTCCACATCTCCTTTGATATAGAGATTCTGCGTTATTATTAAATCTGAGGTCAGTTGATTATTAGCTAAGGTTAAATCACCTTCCCACACTCCCTCTAGATTACCTACCTCCCCCTGAGAAATAATGTTCTGCACTGGGGTAATTTTATCTAAATCTGCTTTGGCTATTGGATTTTGGAATACTACAGGATTAACTAGACGTACAGTGGTACTATCTGGTATAGATAGAGAAGCTATTGCATTACCATCACTAGCTGTAGATGCAAACATAATGACTTGTTGCTTATTTCCATTCATAATTAAAGTATGCGTCTGGCTAGCAAAAAAACCAGTTCTTGTATTGCTAATTAGATTACCTGCTAAATAAAGCTTTCCATTCGTTAGGGTGGACGCCGTCGTATTAGTACTCTGTGTATTAAAATCACCTAGTACCCTTACCTCATCCTGCTCATTTAGCATATTAAACCTACCTGTACCAGTAATTTCACAGTTCCCTCTAACTTCAAGCTTTCCATTGCTAATCGTTAAGTTTCCTGATTGTACATATAAATTCCCCTCAACTATTAACTGCTGTCCATTTAAGTCAACATTATTTTTAATATAAAGGTCTTTCTTAAAAATTACATCTGATCCTACCTTTATACTATTAGTAATAGTGTAATCTTCCACATATTCTTCTTCAAATATTGTTTCACCTGCTACCTTTAAGTTAGCTCTATTTTTAATTCTTTTAAGCATTGTCTTGTCTTTTAGTGCATTTACATATATCTCGTTTATTAATGTAACACTACTACCATCAGCGATCACTAATGTTCCAATCTTATTTTCAGACTCATATCTGCTATAAAATTTTATACTTTGCTCACTACTTCCATTAAATATGGTTTCATGAATATCTGCAGCCTTATACCCATAACCGGTTAATACTTCTAGATTGCCTCCTATATATACTTTCCCTCTTATCATTGCATTATAGTACTGATTACTTCCTGCTAAATAGTTTCCTTTAACCTCTATGATATCTTCATCATTTTTCATAACAAAAGCACCGTTATAACTTACTTGTAAGTTGCCATGTACTATTAACTTCCCTCTATTAATATTAAGACCTCCCTTATTGTAAAAGTCCCCCTCTACTATTAAGCTATAACCATTTAAATCTAATCCTCCTGTTAATGTTAAATCCTTCTTTATCACTAAATCATGGGTAAGTTTAGTTGTAGAATTAGGTAGGTTTATAATACACGATTTATCTACAGGCTCTAAAATACGAATACTTGTTAAATCTAAATAAGATAGGTTTTGCATCCCTTCTAATGCTTCTATATTTAGAATCTCACCTACAGTAGTTGTTCTCTCAAGTTTTATTATGGCATTATCCATGGTCACTAATTTTCCAATCCCTTGATAATTATTATTATAGAGGTCAATTACATGTATACCCTCACCATAGAAAATAGTTCTGTGCTCCCCTGTAGCCTTATATCCATGGTAATTACTTGATTTTAGATTTCCTTTGATTTTCACGGTTCCAGCAGTAAATTGATAGTCACTACTTATAGAATTCCTAGCATTAACTATATAATTTCCCTGTACCTCTATGGAGTCTTCAACATTTTTCATATAGATTAAACTAATTGTTTTAAAGTCTTTACCTACTATTAGATTTCCTTTATTTATTTTAAGAGTTCCATCTGTATGATACACATTTCCCAAAACTGTAAGTGTATGCCCATTTAAATCTAGATTAGACTTAATATACAAATCCTTATCTACTACTATATCTTTATTTAAAACAAGCGGTGTTGCAATCGTTAAATCTTCGTCTACTGCTCCATTGTTAGGAATGCCATTTATCAATAAAAATTCTAACGGATTAATTCGCTTTAACATTTCTTCATTAGGCTCATTACCTAAATTCATATAGTTTTTTAATACTAATGTTGACTCTTCTCCAATAGCTATCTGATTAATTCGATAATTATTATATAATTTTGTATACCCTTTTATATCAATGTACTGTTCTCCTATACCATTAAAAATAGTGATATGCTGTCCTTGAGAGCAATATGGTATGGAAGTATCAGAGGTCAAATCCCCTCCTATATAGAGTTTACCCTTAGTTAGATACGAAGAATACTTATAAGTTCCTGTAACTAAAAGGTTTTTCTTGATAATTACTTCATCAGTCTCATTTGTCATAATTAAACAATTACTAGGCATTTGTAAGTCTTCTTCTATAGAAAAGGTTCCTCCATTAACTGTTACTGTTGTATAATCACTAATATAAACACTTCCACTAACTTCAAGCTTATGTCCATTTAAGTTAACATTAGCTTGTATGTATAGATCTCCTTTAATAGCTAAATCTTGATATAGGTACAACGATGTAG
The DNA here is from genome assembly GCA_023410645.1 of Bacillota bacterium. Taxonomy (GTDB): domain Bacteria; phylum Bacillota; class Clostridia; order TANB77; family CAG-465; genus CAG-465. The sequence goes on from JAEYPQ010000012.1 coordinate 10,927, forward strand.
TTACCGTTACATCATGTTCTATGTTCCCACTAATTGGCACTCCTTTAATAAGTAGAAATTGTGGTTGTTCTATCTTTTCCAGCATTTCATCATCTACGCTATTGCCTAAATTTATATAGCTTTTTAATAATAATGTTGTTCCTTCTTCAATAGTAATTTGATTAATTAGATAGCTCGTCCTTAAAGCTTGATTTCCTGCTATATCAACATACTGCTCTCGTTCTCCGTTAAAAATAGTAATATGGTTATATTGAGAATAGAATGCTTTAGGTGCATTAGCAGTTAGATTTCCACCTATGTATAGCTTTCCATTTGTAAGCTTTGAATAATAAGTCCCTGATGCTGTGGAGGTAAAATTTCCTTTGATAACAACTTCATCTGTATCATCACTCATACTTAAACAGGAGTCACTAATAGTCATGTTGCCTAACACCTCTAGCTTCCCTCCATTTAAGTCAATACTAGATGAATTCTCACAATAAATATCTCCTTGTACTTGTAGATTTCCCCCTTCCATCCATATTGCCGAATCATTACAATACAAGCTTCCATTTACAACTAACGTATATCCATTTAACTCTGTATAATTATTAATATATAGATTACCTTTAATTGTAATATCGCCATTTAGATTACCATAATTATTTAGTACTACATCGCCTTCTATCTCACTCACAAGAGGCATACCTTGAATTAATACCTTCTCTGCTGGTGAAATCTTATTAAGCGTTTCATCACTAGGTCGTTGTTCTAAATTAATATAGTTCTTTAAAACAACGGTACTTCCTTCTGCGATTTCAATACTATTTATAGTAGAATAGTTACTAAACAACTCCTGTCCCTGAATGTCTATATACTGATTACCTACTCCATCAAATATAGTCCTATGATTACCCTCTGAATAATAGCCTTGAGGAGAATCGGCACTTAGATTCCCTTTAATATAAATGCATCCGTCAGTTATTCCTGTTGATTGCATTTCATTACTAACAGAACTGGTTTCCGTTAGTACAGCAGGATTGACCTCAGATGCTAGACTAGACTTTAAATCCCCGTCTATATGAATCTCATCAGCCGCATTATTCATAATCAGCTTATTTCCTTGCATTTCCATATTTTGCTTCACATATAGCTGTCCTCTATTTATTTCAAGAATAGAATTCTCTTGGCAGTATAGGTCTCCATTAATAGTTAGTTTATATCCATTTAAATCTACTTGCCCATATATATATGTATTGCCATCAATGGTCACATCTTCTTCTAGCATTACAACGTCATCTATACTATAACCATCTTCTATTTGTTTATACAGGCCTGTCACCTTAAGCATACCTGATGTTGTTACTTTCGTATTATTATCAGTTATAACTTCTATCATTGATGATGTTGTCTGCTGATTTTCATTATTAGTTGTTTGAATGTCCGTATTGGTCACTGTATTAATCACATCATCTAATACGCCTCTAAGCTCTCCCCCAAATATTGTCTCAACTAATATAGCCCCCACTAATAAAAAGCATAGATATTTCTTTCGACTCCTCATTTTTTCCTCCCCTGATCCCTATTTCCCTATAATACTTAGCTGTTTTGTCTTATTGTCCCAGCTATAGCTCACTTCAAATGCTCTACATATATCCCCTATTGGTAAATAGGTTCTTCCATTAATAATCTGTGCCTTTTCTAATAATGGTACCTTTATACCATTAACTAACATATATGTTTTTCCTATGCCTATAACAATTCTCTTGCTTCCTAGAATTTCTACCTCTTTTGTTTTTGCATGCCATTTAATCTGCTCTGGTGATACATTAAGTGCATATGCCAAATATCTAATAGGTACTAGTAATCTATTACTTTTTGAAATCATTACTGCTGCATCCATCTCTATAGTTTGTCCATTGTATACAGCTATGTTGCTATTTAATGTTAAGATTACCTTATTGGTAATGACACTTTCTTTTTCTCCATCTGCTGCTTCATTCTTCACTTCGCTATTTGTTTTATCATCCTCAGTGTGATTCTCATTCTGTTTATCCTCGGAGTCCTTTTCATCCTCTTGATCTTCTCCTGGAGATTCTACGTCACCTTCCTCTCCCCCTTCTTCAGGCTCTTTCTCCTCTTCTTTATTTGGCTCATCTGCACCTGTAGTTATAATCTTGCATATATTTCCTGCGTTATCATATTCATATTCAATACACATACCACTCTCATACTCTACTCGTACTAATCTATTAAGATCATCATAAAAATACTCTGTTGCATAAATACTATTACCCATAAGTAAAAAAATCATTAGCCATATTATTACTCTCTTTTTCTTCATATTCCCTCCTAAAATTACCAAATATAATTCAATATTAATATATTTTAAATATTTATTCAATTATATTATTTCAAAATATTCTTTTAAATCATTTAAAGGCACTTAGATGCTATATATACATCCAAGTGCCCTTTTCTATCTTTTATTTAACATTGTTTCCAAACTCTTGCTACAATAATAGTCATATCATCATTTTCTTCCCCAGCTAGAAGATTCTTTGTCTTCTCTAGTAAATAACTTGCCAAATATTGGGGATTATTACTTTTTGCTTCTCTTATAAAGTGTTTAAAGGTTTCTTCTTTATTAAGGAAGTCATTTTTACTTTCTAAAATACCATCTGTCACCATGATCACCATGTCACCATCTTTCA
>JAEYPQ010000034.1 GCA_023410645.1 Bacillota bacterium
CCCATGTTCCACTTCTTAATATCTCATTTTGTGTAAATGTATCATATCCTTCAGATTCTGTTTTATTTCCATATATTACTACATTTGTTATATCAAAATCACATCTTATATAGTAATATTTTATGAATTCATTTGTGTCTACATTGTTATAACTTGCTACACTTGATGTACTTACTCTTGGCGTTATGGTAAACGTAGCATTTTTCTGAAGATTCACTTGATTTTTATCAGAATGGTTTACAGTCTGTTGTGTAGCTATATCTACACTTATATTAAGTGGGGTTAATACATTTACTTTATTTACCTCTGAGTCCTTATATTCATGCATTTGAGTATTATTATTATCTACGCCTATATTTTCACTCGTTAATCCGTTACTTCTATTAAGTACTGTATCAATATCATAATATATCCTTGCTTTTAATACTCTCATACCATTTACTTGTGTAAGTGGTATTCTTAATATTGGATTACTTTCAAAATCACTTACATTGGTTGTAGCATTTCCTACTGTTTGATATTGTGTATAATTGTATGGATAATTTGGCACTGTTGTATCTATTTTCTTAGTTGCTTCATTTAAACTTCTTATACTCCATGTTTGAATTATCTTATTTGTATTAAATAACTCTGGTTTATTTGGTAATTTAAATGTATCATTTGTTCCTGTAAGTGTGAATGTTAAATTTTGATGTGAAGCAGCTGAACTTGCAGAAACTGCATTAAGTCTGGCCTGTAAATCACTTTCTAGTCTTGAAGTCTTACTACTACAATCATCTGAACCTCCAGTTCCACATGACCTATCAGATTCATCAGAAAGTGAGTAACTACTACTTGGTAAATCTACAGTTGTTATATTATCAGTAAAACCTCCATTCAATCTACTTTGATATGCACTTGATGTATTTAAAGTATATACTGTCTCTCCTTGATCAAATAATACCTCTCCTTTATTTGTAGTTGAATCGAATAAATCTACTTTTGAGATTCTGTACATTTTAAAGTTCTTTATTTTATAATATGTATGTTCATATGGTACGTTATATGTATATGTTAATGTTTTTGTAATTGTACGACTATATGATTGACATGTAGTATGATATCCAATTATTTCTCTTTCACCTGTTGGATTTCCTTCTTCATCCAATATTGGATCTCCATAGTCTGGCGCTTTATGCGTTGAGTCACAACCACCATGTGTTAGACCACTTATATATCCTCTTACACTTATTGTTATTGTCGCAGTCTTAGTTCCAGTTCTTTTATTTTTCTCATAGTCTGCTCTTCTAAAATAATATGGATATGCTCCAGATATATATCCTTTTAAAGCCTTGCCTGATGCTATATAATCTGTATCATCGCTTGATGTTGATGAAGAATACTTTGAACTTCCCGAATCAAGTGGATTATTTACAAATGCGAGCTTTCCTGTAAAATCTATATCTTGATTGTATGATCCATCTGCACCCTTTGGCCTATAATATAAATTAACATACGTATAATTTATGGTTGAATTTGCTAAATTTACAGGTTGACTAGAAACTCTAGTAGCCGCATCTGCTTTAATTTTTGCAGAATTTTTAGAATTATCACTGCCTATTTGATATCCTATATAATCATAATTACTATTTACATATGCAGATATTGTCATTCTATCTTGATATCCAATAATAAAATATTCACTTACATCATCAGGGATACTTACCTTTTTACCACTTAAAGCATTATATCCATTAGGTTGATCTACACCATTAATTTTTTCTGTAGGATTTTTACCAATAAGATTACCATTTTGGTCAAAATGCCTTATAAATACTGTTCTTTGTTCTGGTGGTTTCTCTTGATAATAAAAATTAATCTGCACTGCACTTGCAGGCTTAAACTCTTTACCATCACCATAATAATTTGAGCCTGTAACTTTTGTTTGAGTCGGCGTACTTCCCCAACTAGCATATATACCTCCAGTTTGATCAATTACAGAAAATGTAGATGCATATACTTTTTCACCTTCTGCATACGTATATGTCTTACCATTTGCAGGATATGTATATGCTGCTTCAAAATATTTATATGTTACATCATCATCTGCACCACCGCGTAAATCAATATTATTACTACCACTTACTATCTTTTTATCTTTATTTAAAACAACCTCATTTCCACTCTTATCTGTCAAATAATGATTTACTTTGATTGGTCTTGTATCATAATATAGACAAATAACCGTATTTTTTTTACTGGCTGAAAGACTAAAACTTTTATTCCATCCACCAGAATTTGATGATGAATCTATTTTTCCTTTTAAAGTAGCAATTGAATCATTATCTGAAGTTATATATTTATATCCAACATAATTATAATTGGTTTTCAGACCTAATGTTTTATCTAATACACTCTTTCCACTCTTTTTAAAGTCTCCTATATTATCGCCTTTACTAACCTCATCTAGAGTTATTTCCATTGCCGTATTTTCTGTAAACACATTTGTTTTACTTGTATCTTTATATTTATATATTATTGTCACATTTACATAATTATTAAAGAATGTCGGAGAAAAATTCATGTAAGCTTCATATGCATCGTCTGATACTATCGAATCAATTGTAGAACCATTGCTACCTTTTTGACCTGATTTATAAAAATTATAGTCATACCCAGAATTAGCAGTTATATCTGTGGCATATATCTTAGATACATAAAATGTATATTTATTATTTATTAATGGAACATTTCCTAAATTAACTTGTTGTTTCATCCACTCATAATAAGTATTATCCATTACATTCCAATTTATCATTGGTTTTTTACTATCAGCTACATTAGGTTTTATTGCATAATATTTTAAGATATCATCACCAATATATTTATATTCTATTTCTTTTGTTGATTTATTTCTATAGCCTAATTTTACTCCATAATTTGAAACTGTGTTATTTGGAACCATAACTCCATATTTTGTTTTATATGTATATGCAGTAACAAAATCTAGATCAGGATATTCTTTTGATTCAATTTTATCATTTGCAACAATATTAGTTTTTGTTACAATATTACTAGATGATATACTCATGTTTTTTACATTTCCGCTTAATAAGTTTCCATCTTTTGTTGCTTTTAAAAATAAATTTTCTCCATTTTTAAAAAACTTAAATTCTCTTCCATTTTTATCTTTATTATAGTAGTCCTTTGAATAAACAGATGGATCAGATGAATTAAAATAATATAATTCTATTGTATCTTTATTATATTGCCAAGTAATTTCTTCTCCAGCATATATATTTGAAAAAGATAATAATCCAAATAAATTTAAAAATATAACAAATAATCTAAGTATTTTACTTTTATTAATCATATTAATCAATTCCCCCCACTGGATCAGTACTTTCAGTCATATATACATCTACTACTTTACCTGCTATTGAATTACTTAACGAAAATTCTGAAATACAATAGTTTCCATAGTCATTTACTAATGGAATATCATATATTACTTCATTATTACCTAAATTATAAATTAACTCCTCATTAGAATCATCATCAAGATAAATTAAATTTTTTAAATTTATGGCATGTTGAATATTATAACTTACCTTTATTCTAGCTCTATATCTCATTCCATCATAATAAACAATTGGTTCTTGGAACTTAGCCTCGCCAGATATAACTATTTCATTTGTTTTAACATAATCTATGTATGATCTTAATTTTTCTTCATCAGTATTTATATTTAGATTTTCATTTATTTTATTACTAAAATCTTCGTAATTCATTGTTTTATAGTCAATATTGAACAATGTATTCAGATATTGTTCTGCTACATTTTTTATCTCATTATAATTTTGTCTTTGTGTCTCGTAAACTTCTATTGAATCCTTTACCATTACACCTAAAAAATAATATTTTTTTATTTCATATACTGAACTATCAACATCTTCAACACTATATGGATAATCATTGGCATTAGATGGCATTTTTGATTTATCAGTATTTAAAGTAGCACCATCTATAGTTAACAAATTATCTTTTTGTACATAATCAACTATTAATTTATTTAACATTCCTTTTGTTACTTTAGCATTTCCATTTATTTTTTTGTTTGTATTTTCTATTATATTAGCAAAAATTAGATTTTTGATTGAATCCTTTTGTGAATTACTAAACTTATCATAATTTTTAATACTTATATCAACATTTGTTGGTGTCTCTTTATTAAGTAATATTTTTCTTGAATTAGCTAGTTCTTCTATTATATTTATATAAGTTTCTTTATCATTTTCATTTTCCGCTGTTATTGAATCTTGAGATATAATTCCCATAGATTTTGCATATTCAACCCAAATATAATTTGAATATTCTTTATTTTCAATGTCAATAAAAGGTGATATATCATTTGTCTTTAAAGTAGCTGATACAATAATTTTTATAGCTTCAGATTTTGTTATATATTGATATGATTTTGGAGAAGTATTATTATATAATTTGCTAAAACCATATGAATTCATATTTTCTTCATACTGCTTGTACTTCATATTTGACAAGTATATAATACCTTTATAAATGCCAAATATCATTAATGATATAACAACTATACATATTAATATAGCTACTACTTGTTTTAAATATTTTTTTATATTTATTTTACTTTTCCTACTTTCCTCTTTATTATCATTTTTCTCTTTCATATATCAAAAATTCCTCCTAATTTGAAATTAGAATTTTACATTTTATTTTTCTTATAATATCTAATTATATAATGAAAGATAAAATATATCAACCAGTTTTCTAACATTTTTGATGTTTTTGTATATTTTTTTATCATTTTTTTAGAATATAATTAAATTACTATAAATACTATTTTTTATAATATATTTACATACAGTTTTTAGCTTTGTTGACATAATAATAAATTTGTGGTAAAATATATATTATACACTATGATATAAGTAATTTGTTTTAATAAAAAATAAACTTAGGAGGTATAACTATGAAAAAACGGACTGGCATTATATTATTAATTGCATTAATGATATTTAATTTACTACCGATCAATGCATATGCTTATGATGGTATGTCATCAATTTTTTGTTCAAATGACACTGACAATTTTAATGATAACATGAGTAAATTAATTTTTAAAATTATAAAACCTGCTTCTGAAAATAAACACGGAGAAGTAAAAGTAATTGGTGGGTACACAAATTATGATTTTGAAAGATTAGAACCGGCTGATAATATTCCAGAAAAACATCTTGTAATTCCTGATATGATTATTTATAATAGTTATACCTATATAGTAACAACTATAGGAGGCGCAGCATTTGCAAATACAAATCTTGAATCAATAGATTTCAATGATAGTCTATCAACTATTGAATATAGTGCATTTATGAATACTAATATAGTTGAATTAGATTTAAAAAATATCAAAGAAATCGATCAAACTTCATTTAGCGTATGTAACAAAATAAGTAAGATTTCCGTAAACGATTCTAATTCTTCTTTTAAGGTAATAAATGGCCTTTTACTAAGTAAGGATGAAAAAATTCTGTACTTAATATCAAACAGTGATAAGACTGAAATAACTTTAATTGAAGGAATTGAGATTATAAAAACAAATTCCTTTACGACTTACATTAATGAAGATGGATCTTATGATATTGTAAAAATAACTCTCCCATCTACTTTAAAACAGATAGAAGAGTTTGCATTTGATTCAAAGATAATTGTTTTCAAAGGAAAAAATCCTCCTAAAATTAGTGACAATTTTGCTGGTAGGTACATAAAGGTTCCTGAAGGTAGTATAAAAAAATATCAGCAAAATTTGAACACTTATAAAGAAAAGACGTTTACAAGTGAAAATATAATGACTAGTATTAAGAATATTGAAGTAAACGAATCTTTCTTAAAATCAATATCCACAAAATCCTTTATTCAAAAAGGTTTAAAAATACCTTCTGATATTTCTAAAGAAAACTATAAAACTATACAAAAATTCGCCTTAGAACTAACAAAAGATTGTAAGAAGGACGAAGATAAGGTTAAAGTAATAGTTGGCTGGATTTCAAAAGAAAAGTTTTGGAATTTAGATGCATTTTCGAAATTTGACGGATTATTACTTCAAGTTAAAGGAGATTATAAAGAAAAAAATACATACGAGGCATTTAAGCAAAAATCTCTTATTAACTCTGAATTTTCAAACCTTTTGAATGTAATGCTTCGCTCAGTGGGAATATCCTCAATTACAATTTCTACTGAACCTAAGGATTCTATGTCAAGTGATCAATGGTGTATAAATGCTGCTTATTATGAGAATTCATGGCACCTTATAGATATTGTGAATTGTACATGGAATAAGTTTGAAAATGGAACTTACATTAAAACAGATAATCTTAATTTTAATAAGATCTATTTTGATCAAAGTATCGAACTCTTTTCCTTAAAAGACGAAATACTTTACTATGTCAAATAATAAAGAAGAATCGGACAATGTCCGATTCTTTTTTATAGTCTAATCAAAATCTTGTGCAGCTCTATTGTCAGTATCATATAATATTACTGTTCCTTTCATCTTGTTATACATATTATTATCTAATGTCATTGTTGTACTTCCTAGTCTTAGTTTTAAATCTTTTGCTTCTGATCCTGGATTTACAAATCCTAGAT
>JAEYPQ010000084.1 GCA_023410645.1 Bacillota bacterium
AACGACATGTGCTAATTACGTTTAAATTTAAATAGGATAAATATGGTAATTAAGTAAGTTATAATAACCCTTACTATAATTAAACTTAAATATATTTATCCAAATATTAGGTGTTTAATCTGTCCAGTTGATTTATTACCAAGGCATTTATTTACAAAGTATGAAATATTATGTCCTAATATTTTACTCTGAAGTCTGGCTTTTAAACCACTTAATGAGTTCGCCAATACTTCATTGACATGAAATTGCTCAGCTAGCTGAGAAAAACTAGTTTCAATACGTCTTCTATGTTTACTAATCCAATTCCTTAAGTCTTTTGGATAAGGTGATTTACTATTACTTCGTTTTAGTGCTAATAGTGTCATTCCTTTTTCAGATTTTAACTCTTGAGCAATTCGGTCACCAATATATCCTTTGTCACCCAAAACAATAGTTTGATAGGCATTGGGTATAAGTTCCCATAGAATTTCACGATCATCTACGTTTGCAGCTGTTAGCTCTATATTCGTAATGTAGCCATCCAAGGTGACTGCAGCATGAAGTTTTAATCCGTAGTAAGTTTCTTTTTTAGAGGCACAATACCCATAGGTCGCAATATCTTTAAAGCGCTTACTGAAATGTGCCCTACCAAAGCCACAGACAGGGATAGGCATGCTATCTACAATGTAAAAATCAGATTGATTATACCCGAGATAGTTCCCTATCTCATTTCTGATGGCATTGATGACAGATTCAAGATTTCGCCTGGTTCGATTGAAACGCGTACGATGACTTAAGTTTGGGAATAAATCTTTTAAATTCTTGCGAACATAGTTAAACCAAGCCTTTTCTGAAGAAATACCATGTATTTCACCAACGATGGCAAGGGTAATAATCTCACTATCAGATAATTTGGATTCAGTATAATTACGTCTGAATCGAATACTATCAGGAATGATTTTGTGATAAATATCATCGATAATAACGTAAGAAACTAGAAAAAAGTCTTTTAAATTTTCGATTTCATGGACAGAATAATATTTGAGCTCTAACATGTGATATCCCCCATTTTGTTTGTTTTTTTCTTTTTTTCAGGGTAACGATATCACATGATTGGAGCTTATTCTACTTGTAAATTTAACTAGCACAACTCGTTAATAAGATTATAAATAATAAGATTATAAATAAACAACAAGAACAACAATATAAAGAAACAGGAATAGTAGTGAATACAGAAATGATACTCATAATGTTATTTCTAATACTCAAAAACTAGATAAAGAAGTTCAAGAAGTTTATGTAAGGGCATTTGGTAAGATACCTAATGTAATGGTTCAAGAACAGCTAAGAGCATATCTGATTATGTTTGAAAAAGATGTGGTGATCATGGCATTAGAAAAGGCAGGAGTAAAGCAAAAGGGAGTAGATTATGCCTATGGTATTTTGAAGAATTGGTTTAAGGCAGATGCTAGAACTTTTGATGAAGTATTTGAGTATGAAGAAAGGTATCAGTAAAGTGAATTTAATTTAATACATGTATCTACATATCATGGAGTAAAGCATACGATACGAAGAGTTATAATTTCTTTTGATGAAATAAGATAGAATTAAATGCTAATACACACTATAAAAACAAAAAAAAGTTTAATTTATGGATTATTTTATTGACAAAGTTTAATTTATGGATTAATATAAATCCATAAATTAAATAAATTCGATAAATTTATAGTAATTCAAAGGAGTGATTGGATGTTTAATAGAAGAATAGCAAGAAAAGAGTTACGTAAGCTTTGGTATGAAGGGTTAATTGGTATAGAAGAAAAAGGAAAAATTTTTCAGAATAGTGGATATAGCTCTCAACAAGCACTATTAAAACATATGAATACAGATAATGGATCTGTTAAAGAGGAAGTCCAACAAGCTATAGAGGCAGTATATACCGAAGTAGAATTTGATGCATTATATCAATTAGCATATGGCAGGCCATTTATAGAAACTCCTGTTGGTGGTTATATTTTACCTAATGAAGTTAATGATGAATTTGTAAGTATCCTAAGAGAGATATTAAAGCAGGCACATACTACGGTGGCAAGTTCAAATGAAAGAACCAATATTGCAGAAGTCGTTTCACTAGCAAATAAATTTGCAGTTGGAACTAATAGCAGACTAACAACACTTAATATAGAATTTTAGTAATTATTGAGCTAACCATATGGGTTAGCTTTTTTAACAGATAATAAGATTAAAATACAGAAAAGGTTGTAGTAAGATAGTCTTGATTGTAGTCAAAAGTTAACACTTATGACTATGGTTAATAGGTTACACAAAATCAGTATATAGAGCATAGTCAAAAGTTATAGTCAAAATGAGATAGAGAAAAGAGGATAAAAAAATGATTTACGGATATTGTAGAGTAAGTACACGTAAGCAATTAATAGATGGAAACAGCTTGCAAGCACAAACAGAAGAAATTAGATTACGTTATGAAAATGCAGAGATTATAGAGGAACAGTATACGGGAACATCTACTGATAGACCGATTTTTGCAGATCTAGTAGAAAAGCTTCAAGCAGGTGATACATTGGTAGTCACAAAACTTGATAGATTGGCAAGAAATACGGTAGAGGGAATACAGGTGGTAGAGAGTCTATTTACTAAAGGTGTAGCAGTCCATGTTCTTAATGTAGGATTGTTAGAGAATACAACTATGGGTAAATTCTTTTTAACAACACTTTTAGCTGTGGCAGAGATGGAACGTAATACGATTATTGAACGTACACAAGCAGGAAGAGAAGTTGCGAAGACTAAGGCAGGATTTAAAGATGGAAGACCGAAGAAATATACACAAGCACAGTTAGAAATAGCTTTAGATTTAATTGAGAGCAGAAGTAAGAGTTATACAGAAGTTGAAAGAGATATGAGGATAAGTAAATCAACATTGACTAGAGCAATGAGAGAGCGTAGAGCAAAGAGGAGTTAGTGAGTTAGTCACTGCTCCTTTTTTATTGAGAAAAAAGTATGAGAGGTACTGGGGGTTCATTTAAATCTTTAGGTGCTTTATATATTTAAGAAGTATAGAGAGTAAATAGACTCACACAGAGTGTCAAAGAAATAAAATAAGTAGATTTTTATTTAAATAGGGAAATTTGAGGTGAAGTAAAATCTTAATTATACAATGAAAATAATTAAAAATAAAAAAACACTAATAATCAAAGAAAAAACTTAATTTTCTTATGGTCATAGTGCCTAATGAATTATATATGAATAAATGCTATTATGTTAATGTAATTTTTTTAAAATATAACCAATTTTAATTATAGTTTAATGCTTGCCAATTTGTCAAGTAGATTTTTGAAAGTTTATTTAGGTAAGTAATCTATTAATACTACAAGGTTAAGGAGAATAGAGTTATGACAAATATAGTATCAAACAATATAAAAACAAATACTACTAACTATACTGATAGAAAATATGGGTTGAAAAGAGGAATGATATTTAAAAACTACCCTGCACTATGCGATTTTCTTGAATGGAAGATAGCAGGAGGAAAAGAGAAACAACTTCAAATGAGGGAATTAGATAGGTATTGTAAACATCATAAAGAGGGCAATAAAATCATAATCGATGAAGTGTTTGAAAGTCCAGTACAAAAAGTTGATGGGAGAGTACATAATAGAGGAATGGAGGGGAATAAAGGAAACACTATTTATGATGAATTGTTAGATTATTTAATAGTACAAATGATAGAAGATCATACTTACTGTACATTCAGTTTTTATCAAATGTTTTATGAACTAATTCCTTTATTAAGTGAAGAATATTCAAAGATATATGAGATGGGGGGGCCGAAGATTTATGCAAAACACAATAATATGTCAGTAGGCTTAGTTATGGAATATTTAGTTAAAATGAGAGAAATTTTAAAAATATGTTTGCATACTAG
>JAEYPQ010000080.1 GCA_023410645.1 Bacillota bacterium
ATTTGGCGGATAACACGGGGACCGCCCTAAGCCGCCAGCAAATCCTTGATCAGGTATGGACCTATGATTATTGCGGCGACCTCAGAACGGTTGACACGCATATCACCAGGCTGAGAACCAAACTGGGCGGCGAAAGCTCTTTGATCCAGACCATCCGGGGCTACGGTTACCGCTATGAGGCTAAAAAATGACAACATCCATTCGCACCAAGCTTTTTCTTGTATTAAGCGGCCTGGCCCTGTTTTTCATCTTGATCTCTTCAGTGCTTACCGGGTTTGGCCTGGAAAAATTTTATATCAGCCAGAAGCGGGACAGCATTATTGCCAGCAGCCGGGTTATCGCCGAACTGTATAACAATAATCCCGGCGAAATCTCGCTGGAGCTCGAACGGACAGCCAATACGCTGGGTGCGGCCATTCTAATTTTTGCTCCCCAGGGTGCCATTAAATACAATTCGTTCGGCCGTATGGTAACTGACCAGCCACCCGCTCCGGTTAATCCGCCCAATACCCAAACCTCGTCCACAAGCCGCTTTCGCGTGCCGCCCAACTCTTTGCAGTTGGTGAAGAACAGCCAGGCCATTGATGACCAGACTGTTTTGGAAACTCAGTTTGACCAGTTGTTAAAAATTGATTTTCTGGTACTGGAGCGCCAGTTGGCCAATCACGATATCCTGATCATCCGGCAGCCCTTGGCGCCCGTGTCGGAAAGCGCCATTGTCACCGCTCAGTTTTTGGCGTTCACCGGAATATTGACCCTCTTGGCAGGCTGCGGCTGGGCTTTCTTCTTTGCCAGAAAGTTTGCCGCCCCTATCCTGGAGCTTAACCGCATTGCTCTCGGAATGGCCCGGCTTGATTTTTCGCAAAAATGTACGGTTAACCGCAATGATGAGCTTGGTCAGCTGGGCATAAGCATCAATCATTTATCCGGTCAGCTGGATGCCGCCATCTCGGAACTGAATAAGAAAAACCGGCAGTTGCAGGCCGATGTGGCCAAGGAACGCGCGCTTGATAAGATGCGCAAAACTTTCGTGTCCAATGTCTCTCATGAACTAAAAACCCCGCTTGCGCTCATCCTTGGTTATGCGGAAGGCCTGAAGGAAAATATCGCCGGCGACGAGGAAGGTAAAAACTTCTACTGTTCGGTCATTATGGACGAGGCGGGTAAAATGGATAAACTGGTCAGGGATTTGCTCAATCTGTCCCAGCTTGAATCCGGCCTCTTTCAGATTAATAAAACGGATTTTAACCTAACCGTCTTATTACAGGATATGGCGAAAAAATACCAGTCCATCCTGACGGACAAAGGCATTACGCTGGAGCTTAACGCGGCCGGTCCGCTCTTTGTCCACGCCGACGCCCTGCGGACCGAGCAGGTTCTCTATAATCTTCTGACCAACGCTATGGAGCATGCTAAAGCCGCTAAGCTAATTCGCATCCAGTCCCGGGAGAACGGTGACAAAATCAGGGTATGCATCTATAATTCCGGCCTCCCCATACCGGCAGACAGCCTGGAAAAAATCTGGACAAGCTTTTATAAGGTCGACGAAGCCCGCACGCGGGAGTACGGCGGCTATGGGCTGGGCCTGTCCATTGTGCGCGCCATTCAGGACCAGCATGGCAATGGCTATGGGGTGGAGAATACAGAAGGGGGGGTTCTGTTCTGGTTTGAGCTTTGTAAAGGTACAATGCCAACAGAACAGGCGGATCACACATAATTTTTTCCGGTAGTGTCATACTACATTTGCACTTTAAAAAGTGGAGGTGAATATGTATGACGTTATCAGGTGTAAAATGTACAGTTTCAAACTGTAAATACTGGAAGTCAGGCGAGCATTGCGATGCTTCCGCCATCCAGGTTAATGTTGATGGCGGCGGCGCAAGCGCACGGCAAAGCGAGCAGACCAACTGCCAGACCTTCCAGTCGAAAAATTCCTAAGTCACAGCAAAAGCGCCAAGTATGAACTTGGCGCTTTTGTTATTTATGATGTAGCACGTTGTGAACGGAAGTTGTCCAGCCATCTGACAGCCGCATAGTCAAGCGGCAGGGTTGTCAAAGCAGCTTGCTGCCACCTGGGACGCACAGCCATGTGCCGCAAATCGGCGGTTTTGATATAGCCATGACAGGTAAGACACACGGCGGCCGACCAACCGGGAAACTCCTCGGCAGTTAATACTTTCAATTGTTCAGGCTGTTCTTCCCCGCAAAAGGCACAGCCAATTCGTTTGAAACGCCAGTGTGTAAAACAACTGCCGCATACCAGGCTGCGCTGTCCCCCGTCTCCGTCTAAACTGGCGAACACGGGCAGTGTTCCGCACACCGGGCATTCCCTGTGCTGCCAGTCGGCTAACGATATATTTTTAGCCACAGTCTCGGCCGCTCTGGCCAACGCTGTCTGACAAGCCAAATGTGACCAGGCTTCACCCAGCTTAGCGGCAATACCGTTTTCCTGCCACAAAGCGCCGGCTGCTTGTTCTGCTAAATAGTGAAGGATCAATTGCTCGGCGATGCCCTGTGTCAAATTCCGGCCCTGCTCGTGCCTGACGATTCCAATTAAGAAATAGGCAGCATCCGTTACCGGGAATTCTGTTTCGTCAATGGCCGGCTGGCCTGACTTAAGCCGCCTTTGCCAAGCCGCCGCTCTTCTTTCGTCAACAGGCGCCGCGGCAATGCAACTTAGCATTTTGTCAAGCACATGCAAAACCTGCGTAACATTCTGTCCAGTCATTATTTACTTTTCTCCTCTCCGGCAACCTCGCGATACCATTTGGCATGATGCGATTTGGCGAACGCACGGGTTACGGTGCCCCGCAGCATGCCATTGATAGCTTCCTTAGAACCAGGGTGCAGCAGCCCCAGATACATATGGGCAATAACAACAGCCGCCATTAAGAGCGCCAGTAAATTATGCAGGGGATACGCCCAGCGGACGACGCTCAGCGGCATGGCATCGGCAAACCACATCATCAGACCTGTCGTCATTAAAAGAGCGCCGCCTATCAGAATAAACAACGAGTTAACTTTTTCACCGGAATTAAACCGGCCCTGCTCCGGCAGATTGGCATGCCCTCCCAAAAATTCTTTGGGAAATTCTTTTAAAAAATCGAAATCTACTTTCCCCCAGGTGGTAATGTCTTTAAGCCACCGCCAGAAAGCTTTATGATCACCAAGAACAAAAATCAGCACAGTGCCAAAGGAGAAGACAACGCCGGCTATCTTGTGGATGATGCGGGCATTCTGCACCCCGCCGAATAACGCCGACAAAAACAGAAATTTGTGGGACATAACAATTAAGCCGGTTAGCAGCAAAATAAAGAAACTGGCAGTATGCACCCAGTGCGCAACCCGTTCAGCCGGTGAAAACCGGAGGATGCGGTCATTATCCATGCTTACTCACCCCTTTATCGTTTGAACTGCCGGCATCATGCTCATTGTTCTGCCCTCTGGTCTTGATAAAGCCAACGGCAGTTGCCAGTAACGCACCGGCAATGGCGAAACCGCCAAATGGACGGATAACATCTTTCCAGACATCGACAGAAAAGGGAACTGCCGGATCTGCCGGCAAGCCATAATACTCCGGCTTTCTTAGCAGGATATAAGTAAAGTTTACGCCGTTAAGCTGAGGGGCAGCATAGAGCACAGCCTGCGAATGGGTTTTCTTAACCTGTTCAAACCGTTTTTGGGTCAAAGCCATAATCTCCTCGCGTCTGCCGTACACCAGCGCCTCGGGCTGGCAGGTCTGCACGCAGGCCGGCTTTAGGCCGTTCAGAACCCTGTCAGGACAGCCGGTGCATTTATAGGCTTTATTGGTTTTAGGATCAACCCGTGGTATATGGAAAGTGCAATTGGTTACGCAGTAACCGCAGCCGATGCATTTTGTATGGTCTATAACCACAAATCCCTGCTCGGTATGGGATATGGCCTGATGGTTGCAGGCTTTTTCACAGGCCGCTTCCCCGCAATGCATACACTGTTCTTTCCGGAACAGCCACTCTACCTTGTTGTTTTCCCAGGCTTCCTTAAAGGCGATATAGGTCCAGGTCCTGGGAGTAAAATCCTGGTGAGTCTGGTAGCTGCTGGTCAGGGT
>JAEYPQ010000047.1 GCA_023410645.1 Bacillota bacterium
GGCGACGGTGGACAGGCTCCGGTACGCGATCGCAGAGATCGGAAAGAACGCGGAGCGGCGGACCGAGTACACGCACACGGGCTGGCGGAAGATCGGCGGAAAGTGGTGCTACCTCTACCACGGCGGCGCGATCGGCGCGGAAGGCGTGAGCGTGGATCTGGGCAGCGGAATGCAAACCTACCGTCTGGACGGCGGCGGCGCACCGGAATTTGAGAAACTGACGCCGTCGGAGGGTCTGGCGGTGGACCTGCTCTACCAGGCGGTGGTGGCGGACCACATCGCGATCCCGCTGCTCTCCATGGTGTACCTGGCCCCTTTACGGGACGCGCTGATGCGCGGCGGCATCTCTCCTTCGTTCTCGATCTTCCTGCACGGAAGCACAGGCACCCGAAAAAGTACCGTCAGCGCGCTGGCGCTTTCGCATTTCGGCAACTTCAACGCCCGAAACCTTCCGGCCAGCTTTCAGGACACTTCCAACTACGTCCGGAAAAAGGCGTTCCTCCTCAAAGACATGCCGCTTATCGTGGACGACTACCACCCAGTCACCAGCCAGCAGGAACGCCGGAAGCGCGAGGACACCGCGCAGAGCCTCTCCCGAGCCTTCGGCGACGGCAGCGAGCGCGGGCGAATGAACTCCAGCCTTCAGCTGCAGGAAGCGATGCCTCCCCGTTGCGTGGCAATCCTCTCCGGCGAAGACATGCCGGTGATCGGCGAGAGCGGCATGGCGCGGTACTACATCATCAACGTGGGCAAGGAGGATGTCCCCCTGGGTGAGGAGATGACCAATATGCAGGACATGGCACGGGATGGGTACCTGCAGCGGGCGATGCGCGGCTATATCGAATGGCTGCTTCCCCGGATGGACGCGCTGCCGGGCCAGCTCAACAAGCGGTTCAAGCAATACCGCGGTGACGCACAGAAGGCGGTGACCGATAAGGGCGCCCACGCGCGTATGCCGGAGGTCATTGCCCACCTGATGATCGGGTACGAGCAGATGACGCTGTACATGATCCACCAGGGCGTGATGACTGATACGGAAGGCGCGGAGGCGATCGACCGAGCCTGGCGGGTGATCGTCACCAATACCTGCAGGCAGAGTGACGAGGCCAAGGACGACCGGCCCAGCCGGATGTTCCTGACGGCGCTGCAGGAGATGATCGCCACCAAGCTGGTGTTTGTCCGGGACCTGGCCGCACAGGACAACGGCGCGCCGGGCGGCCGACAGATGATCGGGTACATGGACGCCACCAACTACTACCTGATTCCGGGCATGAGTTACTCCACGGTGTCCGAGATCTACCGGCGCAAGGGCATGGAGTTCCCCCTCCGTGAGAAGGGCCTTTACAAGCAGATGGTCGAGGACGGCGTGCTTCAGCCCGACCTTACGGCAAAGCGGAGCACGAAGGTCAAGCTGATCGACGGGAAGGCGCAGCGGCTTCTCTGGATCCCAAGAAAGGCCATCGACGGGCAGGTGCGGACGGAAGAGCAGCTTCGGATCAACCCGCTCCGGGAGCGGGAGCCGGGCGAAGACGACGAGGACGACGAGACGCCGTTCTAGGAGGCTGAGGCAATGGCACAGGGCGACGGGCTGCGGGCGAAGTGCCCGTACTTCAAGGCTAGGGTGAACTGGGCAGGCGCTTCGTACATCCAGTGCCTTGCGCTAGAACGATGGATGTGCAGTTTCGTTCCGGTCTGCAACCATCATCGCGTTTTTTTAGCGGGACACCATCTGTACGTTCATGGATGCAAACGGAGAGATGAAGTCTACAAATCCAACTGCTGCAATGGCGGGTACTGTTTCATCCGAGAGCAATTTGAGCAAGGAGGATTACAAGATGCTGACGTTTGACATGGACAACATGCCGGTGACGGCAGAGCGGACAATCGAAACCATCGAGGGCGAGATACAGATACTGAAGGCCCAGACGGCACAGAACATCGTGGAGATCGGGCGGCGTCTGACCGAGGCCAAGGGGATGTTGCAGCACGGCCAGTGGCAGGGCTGGCTTGAGAACAACGTGCAGTTCTCCTACCGTACGGCCGCCCGGTTTATGCAGGTGGCGGAGCGGTTCGAGAATGTGTCAGCGCTGGCACATTTGGAGGCAAGCAAGATCTACGCGCTCCTGGACGTGCCCGCGGATCAGCTGGAGGGTTTTGTCGAGGAGCACGACGTGGAGAGCCTCAGCGCCCGGCAGCTGCAGGACGCCATCAAGGCGCAGAGGGCGGCGGAGGAAAGGGCCGCCCAGCTCCAGATCGACCTTGATGACGAGAAGGAAAAGGCTAAGCTGGCCGTCGAGAATGCTCGGAAGGCGGGGCAGAAGGAATCTGAGCAGACGCTCCGCGCTGCGGTGAAGGAGAAGCGGGAAGCGCTTGACAAGGCCCGCGAGGCCGAGCGGAAGCTGAAGGAACTGCAGGATACCGACGAAAAGGACGACGAGGAGTCCGAGGAGCTGAAGGCAGCGAAGGAAAAGGTCCGGCAACTGGAAGAGGACCTTGAAAAAGCCAAGGCGGAGATCGGCAGCAAGATTCCGGACGACACGGCTGCGGAGTTAGAGCGGCTCCGCAAGCTGGAGAAGACAGCGCCGAACGCGGAGGTCATCCGGCTCCGAGACGGGTACGAGCGGCTGATCCGGGAGTTCGACACGGTGCTGGCGCTGCTCGGCGAGGCCACGGCGACGGACGAGACCACAGGGCGGAAGTACGCGGTCGCGATCCGGGTGGCACTGGATAAGATGGCCGGGAAGCTGGACGAGATGGCGGAGGTGGCGTGATGGAAATCACGGAAAAGGGCTTGATGGAAAAGCTCGCCGCCTTAGGTGACATCACCGAGGCGTAGCGTAACAAGATCACCTGCGACCTGGTCGGGCATAGCCGGATCGTCACGATGTGCTTTGGGTACGTCAACTGCGCTCGCTGCGGGGAACAAGTTGCGGACCGGTTGGGCGGTTACGGATACAGCGATGCGCCGAACGCTGTGGTGGTCAGCCATGATTGTCCGGCCTGCCACGAGAATTACGACAAGATGGCCTGGCGTGACAAGCTGTTTGCGCCCGATCCGTTCGCCCGCGAAGAGGAGTAAGACAATGGATCGGGTTTTTGAATGGCTTCTTCAAAGGCTTGAGGGCTGCTTTATTACTTTTCGATAGGAGGATCCACATGGAAAAGGAAATGGCGATCGATGCGATCAGGGACGAGATGGCCGCAAGCGCGAAGGACTTGAACGTGCAGTACATCGGGGAACAGCTTACCCGGCACATCATGGCGCATCCAGCGGACGCGCCGAAGTTCTACGCGGAGGGCAAGAACATCGCGGGGGCGATGAAGAAGCTCGAGGACTACGCTAGGCAGCACAAGAGTGGCGTCATGGCTTGCGTCGACCCGGACACGGGGATGAGGATCATCTACGAGTATTACGGGGTCAGGACGGGCGGGGCGCAGCCGGTCAGGCACTGCGCACCGGTTGCCTCGTCGGCGGATCTGGACTTGGATGCGTTGCTGGGAGGCGTCGGCTGATGTGCATGCACGCGAAGCCTCCGAAGGAACACCGGATCGAGGACGCCAAACCACTTGGCCAAGCAGCTACCGCGAAGCTGAGCGCGGCGCAGCGCAGGGCCGAACGGTCTATCACCAGCGTACTCGTTCATGCCGGCGAACTGGTATCTCCGCGGGCTGTCGACGCCGTGATGGATGAGATGATCGACTTCATCTGGAAGTACGGCAAGGGAAAAGACAGGTACTGCGTGTGCTCTATCTGCAAAGCCTCGTTCCCGATCCCCGATGGAATCAAGCGCCTGCATTATAAGCCGACGACTTGTCCGATCTGCGGAAAAACTGCGATGGCGGTTGACGCATGGCGCGGACGCAAATGGGCGGTACAGGAATTTTATCTGGCAGAATGGCGCAAGAGCACGATCGACCCGAACGTGATCGTGATGGTCGGATCCTACTGCCGCAGGGACTGCAGCGGGCCGAATCCGGAAGCTGCACAAACCATCATCCTCCCAATCGGCCTGTACGCATATCGGTACGGCGAATACGCCGTCTGCTTCAAGCGCGAGTTTCAGTATATCCCGTGGCAGAACATGCTGGACGAGCCCTACAGTTACTGGGAGCCGCGAAAGAAATGCACCAGCGCGAAGGGTGTGTACATGGGCTACAATATTCAGCGCGTCTTGAACGTACGCGAATGGCACCGGGAAGCAATCGCCAGAACACCATTCGAGAAGACCTGGTCGCTTCTTACGCCGGACGTCGGGCGGTATGTGTGCGCGGACTACGCGGCCGATATGGAGGCGATCGCGAAGCACCCGTATTTGGAGTACATGGCGAAGATGGGGCAGGTCGCGCTTGCTCGGCAGGGGCTTGACGGGTACCCGAGGGGCATCATCAACCACCGGGGCAGGACCGCCCAGGAAGTGCTCAACATGACGGGACGTGATCTGCGGGACGTCAAGGCGCTGAAGATCAAGCTCGACGTGCGTATGCTGCTCCTGAAACAGACGCTCAACCACAACGGGATCGACTGGCCGATGGCGAGAATTGCAGAGATCAACGCCCACTCGAACCAGATTGACTTCTACTGGATGAACGAGGCGCTGGGGCGGTTTCCGGCGAGCCTGACCGAGAAGGCTGCGAAGTATCTGTTTATGGTGTACGCGGACAGCACTCGATGGCAGGACCGGTCCGACCTGCGCGACTACTGGAGCCAGTTGACCCAGCTGGGCATTGACTTCGGAGAAGAGCAGGTGTCGCTGCCGAAGAACCTGGCCGAGATGCACCAGCGGATGACCGATCGGATCAACCTGATGAAGGCGGAAGAACAGGCGCGAAAAATCAATGCGGAGATGGCTGGGCGGCAGAAAGAGCTGGCGGCGTTCCAGAAGCGCCTGCCGGAACTGGAACGGATGTATGGGTTCGAGTTCGACGGCCTGGTACTTAGGCCCATGCGATCGGTGGACGAGGTCATCCAGGAGGGAAACGCGCTGGCGCACTGCGTGGCCAACTACGCGACGAGCTACATTTCCGGCAACATCGTACTGTGCGCGCTTCGCCGGGCGGAAGCGCCCGACGAACCATTCCGGACAGTGGAATTCAGCGCGAAGGGCGAACTCCGGCAATGCCGGGGAATCAAGAACGACCGTGGCGGAATCCCGGTGGATGTCAAGAAATCCGTCGACGCTTTCTTTGAGGCATTTCGGCGTCGTGAGACAAGGAGGAAGAGCGCATGAACCAGCCGATCTTGCCCGACTGCGAGAACTGCGGGCTGCGCGAGGGCTGCAGCCGGCGGACGGCGGGGAGCTTCTGCACCAGATGGTGCACTGATCCGGCGAATGACCCGATGCTCCTGGCGCAACAGCCGAAGCCCTGGGAGGACGAACCGGAAGCCTAGACCATGAACGAAGGAGGGATACGATGAACGCCGTCCAAATTCTGGAGCGGTGCCGGCAGGCGCCGCAGGACCGGGAGTCGATCATGCAGCGGATCCAGCGGTACCGGGACGGCGCCATGAGCATTTCCAGGTATGGCGTGTCTGCCGGCGGGCACGGGACCGGTGGAGAGGACAAGCTGGCGGAGATCGCCTCGCAGATTGACGAGGCGGAGCGCGCCCGCGCCCAGCGGGACCGGGAGTACGTGGCCGAGGTCGCCGCGGCTTGCACGCTGCTGGACAGGCTGCCGGATCAGGAAAGCCGGGTGCTGCACCTATACTACGTTCAGGGCGACACGCTGAACCTGATCTCGGAGCGGATGCACAACAGCTACGGCTATGTGCGGAAGCTGAAGTCGGACGGGCTGGCGCTGGCTCAGACGATCGGACTGGTCGATGTGGCCCGGGCGCTGCCGCCTTGGTACAACGAACAGGAGCTAAGGCGGTTGGACGAGGTAGCGCAGACCGGCGGGCTCAGCGCCTCGCAGCGTGTACTGGTTGACGCGGAGCGCGCGGCACTCCGGGAGGCAATGAGGAGCGCGTCATGAGGATGCGGATTCCGGAAGCGCTCGGGCCGGAGGAAGAAGCGGCGCTGGTTGGCCGGATGCGCCGGGGAGACTCATCAGCCCGTGCGGCGCTGATCGAGGGGAACCTGCGAACGGTGAGCGAGAGGGTTGAGCTTCCGGGTGGATTGGTATTCGTGAGGGTGCATGATGACAGAGGGGTAAGCCCGGAAGGAGGGAAACGGGATGGCGAGGCCGAGAAACCCGGAGACGGATGAGATCATCCGGCTGCTGGGTACGAAGATGTCGGTGCGGGCGGTGGCTGCACAACTTGGGCTGTCGGAGGACGTGGTCACGAACGCTTATTACAAGCATTACGACGAGGTCGTAGCGCTGCAGAAGCAAGTGGATCGGCACGAGAAGGCGGCGGAGATCAAGGCGCAGATGGACGCTGGGAAAGCTAAGAAGGGCGGCAAGAAGCCGAAGGCCGTGAACGAAGCCCCGGAAAGCACGCCGAAATCGGCGGAAAACGGGAACGAAAGGCCCGAAGGCGCGAACGATGCTATGATAGCCGTCAGCGCGGCGGGGGATGCCGGAGCGGTGATGGAGAGAGCCAGGGTTATGTTCGAGAAATCTCTGGCGGTACCGCTACCCGATGGCGCGGCCGATTTGATCCATGCAGAACCGGACACGGCCGCGGCAGCGGAGCCTGCGGAGGCGTTGATTCCGGAACTGGAAGTCCACGATGAGCCGGTATACTGCATCACGGACTTCATGGCAGGTGATGTCTACGTTCGGGTTATGCGCAGGCAATGGCGGGATTTTGGGAAATATTTCAGATTCCGCGGCGGCGAGATGCCGGCGGTATATCCTTTCGACCTGAGCTCGAGTTGTCAGGATGCAGTGTTCAGGATCTCGAAAAACCCGCTCAGATTGTACGCACTGTGGGAAGATGGTATCAACCAGGAAACGCGCCCGGTGGTGCCGCTTGAATCCTTGATCGACTATGAGTACGAACTGGAGCAGGTGTTCCGGGTGGAGCGCAAGTCGGAGCCTACGCCCGACTCCGCGCAAACCTGGATCGATCAGGCGATGAAGCGCGGCGCGTCCGAGCTTGGGGAACGGATCAAGACCACGGCGCGGGAGCTGTTTGGCAATGCGAAGGCCGCGGCGTTCCCGAAACGGATGAAGGTCGCCGGGTACGTCGGGTCGGGCGGCCGAACGTACATGCTTCGGGATCACGGGGTTCAGATTATGGGGCTGGCAACGCGGACCGATTTTACCACTGCGGAGATCCGGGAGCTTTCGGACGACCTAATCGAGCTGCTGAGCATTCTGGACGGTGAGGTGATCGGAGCGTGAAACGGCACCGGTACGGGCCGATTTGCGAGGGCTGCGGGGCGAGGCTGGATCCCGGGGAACGGTGCGACTGCCCGGCCACCGTCCGAGAGCGAAAACCGGTCGCACCCCGGAAACGGACAACCGGACAGTCTACCAAAGGGCGGGGCAAACAGCGAGTGGGCAGTAGGTGCGGTGAGTAGCGCTGTAGGTGCGGTGAGATGCGCCACTGAGACAGGGTGTGTCACAAGAAAGGCGGTGAGTGTCTACGAAAGTGCGCTGGGTAGCGCTCGATATGCGCTTGATATACAACGGGCAGTGTGATAATGTTACGCTGACCACAAGGGGAGCCGAAAGGCTCCCCCGACCTTTTGGGGTGATACAGTGTACGGGGATAAGCCGACGGATCCATTCTACAAGTCGAAGCCCTGGCGAAAAGCTCGGGCGGCGCGGCTTCTGATGGACAACGGTAAGTGCTGCGACTGCATGGACCTGTTCCTGAACCACGGCGGATCAGAGCCCAGGGACGCGGTCATGGTGCACCACGAGATTCCGCGGGACGTTCGGCCGGATTTGGAACTGGACATCGACAACCTCCGATCGCTGTGCGACCCCTGCCACAACAAGCGGCATCCCGAGAAGGGCAGGACGGACGGTGAAGCAGCCGTCCCAAGCGGCATCCGAATCATTAAGATTTAGGGAGTTTTAATCTGATGTTCGCTTGTAGCGGGCACGAGATTTTAGTAAACTAAGTTTTAGAACGCATGTTCGGTATTATACAAACATACGAGGGAGGCCGCCAGCGAAATGAACGATGAAATCACGACGCATCATCTGAAACAGATCACCGATCCCGCTGCGCAAGCCCTGTACGAATCCCTTTGCAAGCAGTACGCGAAGGCGTTTGAAACCGTCACGGACAGCGCGGAGGCACTGATTTACGATATTGCGCTGGCTGACCAGATCAAGCGTCGGCTGCTACAGGATATCGAAAAGCGCGGCGCGGTGGAGATTTTCCGCAACGGCCGCCAGTCGGTGATGCGGGAAAACAAAAGCGTCGTCCAGACCCAGCGGCTGATGGAGCAGCAGCGCAGGAACTTGGCGGAGCTCGGCCTCACGCCGGGCGCGAAGCGGAAGAAGGAACCGGCAGGCGACGGCGACCCAGAGGACGATGGCGACGACTTTGACAAGTTCGAGTAGGGCCCTCGACAGGCTCTACTCGTATCCGGAAGAGGTCTTATCCGGGGAGATCGTCACGTGCGACAAGGTCCAGAAAGCCTGCCGGCGCTTCAAGCGTGAGCTGGACCGAAGCCTGCACGACGAGGGGTACCCCTGGAAGTTCGATGAGCGACTGGCCGTGCGCCCCATAGAATTTATGGAGCGCTTTTTAGTGCCCACAAAAGGCCAGTATAACAGCATGACGCTGATGCCCTGGCAGTGCTTCGCCGAGGGCAACATGTATGGCTGGGTGTCAAAGGATACCGGCCTTCGGCGTTTCCGCGAGGCGCTGATCGTGGTGGGCAAGGGCAACGGCAAGACGACGCTGCTGGCCGGCAACGCCACCTACGGCGTTTCCAAGGACGACGAGCGCGGCGCTGAAGTGTACCTGCTGGCCAACTCCAAGGAGCAGGCCGGACACATGTACAGCGAGTGCTTCAACCAGATCAAGGGCAGCCCGCTTCTGACATCCAAGTTCCGCGCGCTGCGCGACGGCATCCACTACGACCCGACGAACGGCGTCATCGCGCACAGGGCGAGCGACAGTAAGAAGCTGGACGGCCTGAACCCGCATATGGCGGTATTTGATGAGATCCACGAATACCGGGACGGCAAGCTCATCAACACGATTAGGCGAAGCATGATCAAGCGGCGGCAGCCGCTGTGCATCTACATCACGACCATGGGGAACGTCATCGACCCCCAGGCCCCACTCATTGAATACTACAGCCTTTTCTCGGACGTACTCGAGGAGGACAAGCGGCCTGCCATCGTAGCGGACCGCCTTTTTACGCTGATCTATGAGCTGGATTCTCCGGATGAAATCGAGAAGCCGGAGTTCTGGGTCAAGGCGAACCCGGGCATCGGGACAGTGCTTGACCTGGACGAGCTCGTCGCGGAGTGGGAGCGGTGCAAGCCGGTGCCCGGCGACAAGAGCGTATTCCTGAACAAGCAGCTGAACTTTCTGACCGACGTCAGCGACGCGGCCTATCTGGACTTTGAGGTGCTGAAA
>JAEYPQ010000024.1 GCA_023410645.1 Bacillota bacterium
TTGAGCAAACAATATTAATTAATTTTATACAAGGAACTTCGACAAGTGTTACAAGTGGATATATAATGCATCCAGCATTTACATTTGGAAGTACACAACTAACAGGAATATGGGTAGCAAAATTTGAGGCATCTGCTGCAGAAGGAGTAACTAATGATAGTTCAACAGATAATGTAACAACTAAAACATTGAAAGTTGTTCCTGGTGTGGCCCCTTGGCAATATATAACAATAGGTAATATATTTACAGTATGTAGAAATATGGAAACTAAAAGTATATATGGCTGGGGAACAAGTGGATCAGGATTAGATACTCATCTAATGAAAAATATAGAATGGGGAGCTGTTGCATATTTATCAAATAGTATTTATGGCATGAATGCTAAAGTATGGGTAAATCCATATTGGGATGGAAGTTTCTCAAAAATTGGTCAATCTGGATCAAGTAGCACATCAGATTATGGAACATCATATATTTATCCATATAATAACACAACTTATGGAATAAATGCTAGTACAACAGGAACTGTGTATGGAGTCTATGATATGAATGGTGGAACATATGAGTATGTTGCAGCTTATGTAAATAATGGAAATGGTAATTTAAATTATGGCTCTTCTTTAATAAGTGCTGATTCAAAGTATAAAGATGTATATGCTGTTGGTTCACCAGATCAAGATTATGCTAATTATAATGCGGCAGCAAGTAAAGTTGGAGATGCAGTATATGAAGTTACAAGTTCAGGTAATGGTTCTACTTGGTATTATGGAAGATGGGGTATGCCTTATGGAAGTCTACCATTTTTCCATAGAGGTGGAAATTATGCCGGAGGATTTTGGAATAGTTTATTTACATTTGATTATAGTGGAGGATATGACGCCAATTATGGCTTCCGTCCAACAATAGCAGTAGGTTCTGGATTATAAATTTAGATAATTATTTTAAATTAAAATTGAACAGATTTAAAAATCTGTTCAATTTTTTGTATTATTATATTGAAAAAAGTTTTTATTTGATATAAAATGTGGTTATACTAAAGATAGTAAGGAGATTGATATATATGAAAATAACTTTTTACGGTGCTGCAAGAACAGTTACTGGATCTTGTCATATGGTTGAAGCATGTGATAAGAAATTTTTAATCGATTGTGGAATGTTTCAGGGAAGACTTACAGATCAAATGTTAAATTATGAAAACTTTCCTTTTAATATAAATGAAGTTGATTTTGTAATACTTACTCATGCACATATCGACCATAGTGGAAGAATACCAAAATTATATAAAGCAGGATATACTGGTGAGATATATGCAACAAATGCAACAATGGATCTTTGCCGTATAATGTTACCTGATAGTGGTCATATACAAGAAAAAGAAATTGAATGGGTAAATAAAAAAAGAAGAAGAGCTGGGAAAAAGGAAACTGAACCAATGTATACTGCTCAAGATGGACTTGATGCTTTAAAACTTTTCCATGGTATTAATTATGATGAAGAAATAAGGATTAATGAAAATTTATCTTTTAGAATGATTGATGCTGGACACATGTTAGGTTCAGCAATAGTTGAAATTACTATTACAGAAGATGGAAAAACTGAAAGATTGGTATTTTCTGGTGATCTTGGAAATACTGATATGCCAATAATAAAAGATCCTACTTATATTGAAGGTGCAGATTATCTTGTTATGGAATCAACATATGGAGATAGAGTGCATGGAAGATTAGAGGATCAATCTGATGAGTTTATTGATATACTTTTAAAAACTGTTGATAGAGGTGGAAATGTTATAATTCCTTCTTTTGCTGTTGGAAGAACACAAGAAATATTATATGAAATAAATAGATATGCAGCAATGAAAGGAATTGGAGACAAAATTAGCAAAATACCAGTATATGTTGATAGTCCTTTGGCGGTTAATGCAACAAATATTTTTATGGAAAATCCTGAATATTATGATGATGAGGCTTTAAGATATTTATTAAAAGGTGATAATCCACTTGAATTTCCAAATCTTCATTTTATAAGTACTGCAGAAGAATCAAAAGCATTAAATGAAGATTTGACTCCAAAAGTTATCATTTCTGCCAGTGGTATGTGTGAAGTTGGAAGAATCAAACATCATTTAAAACATAATTTATATAGACCAGAATGTACTGTACTTTTTGTTGGATTCCAAGCTGAAGGAACGTTAGGCAAAAAGATACAATCTGGTGAAAAAATAGTTAAAATATTTGGTGAAGAAATTGCAGTAAATGCTGAAATAAGATCTCTTGATGCTTTTTCAGGTCATGCAGATAAACTTGGGCTTATAGCTTGGGTTGACAAAATGGTCGAAAAACCCAAAGCAATATTTATAGTTCATGGTGAATATACAGGACAACAAGCTTTAAAAAATGAACTAACTGAAAAGTTTAAAATTAATTGTATAATTCCTGATTACAAAGAAACATATACAAAAGATGGTGTTCTTGTTGAATCTACAAATACAGAATATCAATCTACAAGATTTGATATACTTGAGTTATTATCATTCCTAAAAGAAGATGTAGATAATATGACAAATACAGTTAAAGCTGAGATTAAACATAATGGAAGTGAGAATGATTTAGTACAAATAAAGAAAAAACTTAATGAATTAAAAGAATCATTATCCAATATAAAAACAATGAAATATGATAAGTAATATATATAAAATAAATAAAACTTAAATTCATACTCTCCTATATGTATCATATAATTAAATATGATAATGTAGGAGAGTTTTATGTTTATTAAAAGTTTTAACTTAAGTGTTTTTAAAGGTAGAAAATTATGTTATATTATAATAACTGGAATCACAGTTGCATGTATTCTTATTGCAACTACATTTTATATTGTTAATAAAGATTCAAAAGGCTTTGGACTAGAAAATATATTGTCAAAAGATAATATATTATATATTAGTTCCTATTATGCAGATTATTCAGTTACTGTAGATAGTAATAAAAATACTAATAACTATACTATTAAAGAGTGGTATTCAAAAGATTTAAATACTGGAAAAGAAAAATTTAAATTTGAAACCTCAACTCAAAATGGTGAGAAAATAACATATACAATGGATGAAAATCAAGTTAAAATAAAAAGTGATAATCAACTAAATGAGTTTTATTTAAGTGATTATATGATTGAAAAGAAAAATGTAATGAGCTTATCTACTTTTTTTGAAATCTATTTAAAAATAAAAGATAGTAATATTGATAATTGTTGCAATATTGAAAATGTTGTTGAAGATAAAAAAATTAGCTATAAAATTAATTTTGGAAATAACGATTGTGAGATAAGCAAAGAATACGCTGATTTACTTAGAGACGGAGTGGAAATATCTAGTATTGAGTTACTAGTAGATAAAGAAACTTCTAAACCAACAGAACTTTTTGTTTATGATAAAAATAATAAAGTTTATATTGATATAAGTTATAATAATTTTGAAATTAATGCTGATTTTGAATAAAACTATTTGATTTTTTTATTAAATAAGTGTATAATAGTGAAAGTAAGGTGTATATTTTGATTATTAAAAGAGGAGATATATTTTTTGCTGACTTAAGTCCTGTTGTTGGTAGTGAACAAGATGGTATAAGACCAGTACTTATCATTCAAAATGATATAGGCAATAAACATAGTCCAACTGTAATTGTAATACCAATTACAAGTAAGGTAAAGGCTAAACTTCCAACACACATACCACTTAAAGCATCTAAATTTTGTCTTGAAAAAGATTCAGTGATACTTGCAGAGCAAGTAAGAACCTTGGATAAGTCCAGAATAAAATCGAAAATTGGTTCTTTAGATGATGAAACAATGGAAAAAGTGAAAGATGCACTCAAGATTAGTTTGAATATACGTGCTAAATTTGAAGATATATTTTTTGACTGGTAAATTTAATTAGAGGTGAAGAAATTGGAAAATAAAAAAAATACAAATGCTGGAATTAGGAAAATAAAATTCAAATCATTAAGTAGAAAGGATAAAAAGGAATTGCAACAAAATGCAAATCCTAATGATTCAAATAACAAGAATGATAAGAATGGAAAGAAGAAAAAAGATAGAAAAACTGGATGGAAAATCTTTAGAATATGCATATTTGTTTTTATAGCACTAGCAATTATTGGTACTGGTGTTGTAGTTGGAGTAATATCTGGAATAATAGGTAAAACAAATAATATTGCTCTTGAAGATATTGAACTTCAAAACATAACTAGTTTTGTATATGATAAAGATGGAAATGAAATAGGCTCTTTCTTTGATTCTGAAAATAGAGTTATGATAAAATATGAGGAGATACCACAAATTGTGGTTGATGCAATAACTTCTATTGAAGATGAAAGATTTTTTTCACATCATGGTGTAGATTTAAAAAGAACTATCGCAGCTATTGGTACTTACATTATTAATGGTGGTAATTCTGCTTTTGGTGGAAGTACTATAACACAACAATTAATAAAGAATGTAGAAAATGATGATGAAGTAGCTTGGCAAAGAAAAATAAGAGAATGGTATAGAGCAATAATGCTTGAAAAAATATTAAGTAAAGAAAAAATATTTGAAGCTTATGTAAATACTATTTATTTTGGTGATGGTGCTTCTGGAATTGAAGTTGCATCTCAAAATTACTTTGGTAAATCTGTAAAGGATGTAAATATAGCAGAAGCAGCAGTGCTTGCTGCAGTTATACAATCTCCAGAATCTACAAATCCATATTCTGATGATGAATCTAAACAAAAGTTATTAGACAGACAAAAACTAGTGTTGGATCAAATGCTAAAACTTGGTAAAATAGATCAGGCACAATATGATGAAGCTAAAAACTATCAAATTGCGTTTAAGAAAGAAGAAGTTGAAGTAAGTAGTACTGTACAATCATATTTCGTTGATGCTATATTTGAACAAGTATTAAAGGACTTAATGGATCAAGAAGGAATTTCTGAAGGTGTAGCAACTAAAAGACTATTAACAGATGGATTAAAAATTTATACAACACAAGATTCGAAAGTTCAAAAAGCAATTGATGATGCTTATGCTGATGACAAAATATTCTATACAGATAAACAAGGCGATTTCATGCAAGGTGCAATGGTTGTTATAGAACAATCAACTGGTAATGTTGTTGGACTTACAGGTGGAGCTGGTGAAAAAACAGGTGCTAGAGTTTTAAATCGTGCATTTGTTAAAAGGCAACCAGGTTCAACTATGAAACCATTTGGTGCTTATGGTCCAGCAATGGAACAAGGTTTACTTTCTCCTGGTTCTGGAATAGATGATAGTCCTATTACAATTGGCAACTGGTCACCAGGTAATTACTATGCAGGATTTAATGGTTATGTAACTGTAAGAGATGCTATTAAAAAATCCATGAATCTACCTGCTGTAAGGGCAAATAGATTAGTTGATATAAACTATGCATTTAACTTTGCAAAGAATGTTGGACTTAAGAGTTTAGTTGATAGTGATAAAAATACTGCATCACTTGCACTTGGTGGTTTAACATACGGTGTAACGCCACTAGAACTTGCTAGTGCTTATGCAACAATTGCAAATGGTGGAATATATATAGAACCAAAATTATATACAAAAGTTGTAGATAAAGATGGAAAAGAAATTTTAACTACTAAGACTGTTGCTAAAAAAGCTATGGAAGATTCAACTGCATACCTGCTTACAAGTTGTTTACAATCAGTTACTTCATCAGCTGGAGGTACAGCTAATGGATACGTAAAAACTCCTGGAATTGATGTAGCTGGTAAAACTGGTAACACTAATGATGACTATGATAGATGGTTTGCAGGATTTACTCCATATTACACGATTGCAGCTTGGGAAGGTTATGATAAAAATAAGACAATTGGAAGAAAATATCCATATGCAAGTATTACATTATTTAATACTGTTATGAATGCAATAACAAAAGATTTACCAGATAAGAAATTTGTACAACCTGATAGTGTTACAACTGCTGCTCTTTGTAAGGTATCTGGACTTGTTGCAACAGAAGCTTGTAGATTGGATCCAAGAGGAGATCAGACAAATGTAGACTTAGTAGCAAAAGGAAAAATTCCTACTAAAACTTGTGATATACATAAAATAGTAAAAATATGTACTGAATCTGGAAAACTTGCAACAGAATATTGTCCTTCAACAATTGAAAAATCATTTATTACTAGAGATTTCGTACCAAATATAAAACCTGCGGATTGGCAGTATATGCTTCCTACTGAAACGTGTAACATACATACTAAGCCACCTGCAGATGGTGGAAATAATAATGGCAATGACAATGATAATGGTGGAGATGTTGGTATATATGATGATGAAAATACAGGTAGATAATATATAAAATTATATTTATAAAATAAAAGCGGTTAACCGCTTTTATTTTTATGTTAAAATTAGAAACCTAATGCAAAGTTATTTTATACCAATTTACATTTTTTTGTTGCAAATAATGTTGTAATTTGATAGAATATTATATAGGTTTTTGAAAGGATGTCTTATGAAGAAAAAAATAAAAGTAATTGCATTATTTTTAATGTTTGAAATAATATTTGTACCTTTACTGTCTATTATACTAATATTTTATGGGCCATTTACTAATACAAGAGATATGATTGTTACAACTGCTATGACAACAATGTCACATCAATATTTTGCTACTTGGTTTTTAAGTGATGAAAAGATACAAGAAATTTTAGCAAAAAATAGACCAAATGAAAATTTAGCGGATCAAGATATTGAAGATATAAAAGTAAATGATAAGGCAGATGATGGAATAGAGCTTGTAGATGTTAGTACTAAGACTTTTAAAGGTTATTTACTTATAATAAATGATCCATCACGTGTTAAACTTGTAACAGCACCTAAACTTGGAAAAGTTGGTTCTACTACTTCACAAATTATTGAGGCTTATGATGCAATTGGTGGAATAAATGCCGGTGGATTTGAAGATGATGCTCTAGGTACAGGTGGTAAGGCAAGTGGAATTATTATAGAAGATGGAAAATTAAAAACGCCAGATGCCTCATATGGATCATATAAAGTTGTTGGAATTGATGACGAAAATAGAATGGTTGTATCAAATTCAATGACTTATACTAAAATGAAATCGCTTAATCTAGTAAGTGCAGTAAGTTTTGGACCAGTAATAATTTTAAATGGAAATCCTACAATTAAAAGTGGTGATGGGGGTTGGGGAATACAACCAAGAACTGCTATTGGTCAAAAGAAAGACGGAACAATACTTATGTTAGTAATTGATGGTAGACAGGCTGGAAGTATAGGAGCAACTTTAAAAAATGTTCAAGATATATTTTTACAATATGGTGCATATAACGCATTTAATTTAGATGGTGGAGCATCAAGTACAATGGTTTATAATAATAAACTTATTAATAAGCCAAGTGACATAATGGGCGAAAGATATGTTCCAACAGCTTTTATAATAACTAAATAATAATAAAGGGTGAAAAAATGAAAAAAATTTTAATATATATATCTATATTTTTTGCAGTAGGCACTATATTTACAGCTACTGGACTTATGATTATAGATAATTTTATATACCAACTTAGTCAATCAAGTGTAATAGTTAGTGCACAGACAAATAATAGTCAATCTGAAATTAAGTCTACAAATAAAATTATATTGCCTGAGCAGATTGACGATTTAGAATATTCATATAATAATAAATACTATGTATATTTAAAGGATTCTAAAATATATATTAATAGTATAGAAGATGGAAAAAATATAGATATAATTGAGGAAGAAAAACCAATTTGTTATAGTAAATTACTATATGATAAAAACCTTATATTATATTTTACTCAAGAAAAAAGTAAAAATACTTCAAAACTTGTTTTAAACACATATGAAATAGATACTAAAAGAAAAAGTAAATATAATTCTGTAAACATATATAACTTTTCTAAAATAAAAGATATGAATATGTCTCCAATTATAAATATAATATATTTTAATGTTGAAACAAAAAATGGCTCTAGTACAGGAAATATGATTTATAGAATTGACTTATTTAATAATATTTCTTTAGTTAAATCAGGAAAAATATATAGTAGTATGATAATGCTTCAACATAAAGATGTAGTATATTATGAAGATGAAAATTCTAATATATATTATGGAAGTAGTAAGCTTAGCATATTTAAAGAAAAAGTTAATATGATTGGTATTGATTATGATGATAATTTATATTTTATAAATCAAGATGATAAAGATATAGTATATAAAGTAAAAAATAATAAAATCATAGATAAAATTGAATTAAGTGATACTGATTTAGTAAAAACATATATGAATAATTATGGTGTATATTTAGTATATCCTACTTATGTTATAAATGTAGCAGATGAGGAAGGGCCATATAAAAGGATAGCTAAATTGTCAAAATACGTTAGCTTTGAGGCAATTAAAGATGATACAGTGTATTTAAGAACAACAGATGATTTATTAATAACTACAAAAGTTATAGAATAGGAGGAAATATGGATATTTTTCAATCAATAGTACTTGGTATAGTGCAAGGTATAGGTGAGTTTTTACCGATATCAAGTTCAGCACATTTAAAAATAGTTCCATTTTTATTTAATTGGAGTGAACATTCAATGGCATTTGATGTTGCACTTCATGTAGGAACATTAATTGCAGTCTTACTTTTCTTTTGGAAGGATTGGTTTGGTTTATTAAAAGGTGCATTTAATAAAATTGTATACAAAAAGAGTTCATTTGAAAATAAAATGTTTTGGTATTTAGTTATTGCTACAATTCCTGGTGCAATAATTGGTAAATTATTTGAGGAAAAGATTGATTCAATATTTAGTAATAATAGTAATATTTGGATAATTGCGCTTCTTTTAGCATTGATGGGAATATTTATATTTCTTGGTGATAAGTATGCAGAAAAAAAATATAAAGATAAGGATACAAAATTTGAGGACTTATCATTAAGACAAACATTTTTAATTGGTATTTCACAAGCACTTGCTGTAATACCTGGATTTTCTAGATCTGGAACAACTATACTTACTGCAAGACTTGTAGGAGCATCAAGAGACGCGGCAGCTAAATTTACATTTTTACTTTCAGCACCTATAATATTTGGGGCTGCAGTAGTGAAGGTACCAGAATTATTAACAGGTGGAGAATTATTACCTCTTTTAATTGGAATAATAGTATCAGCAATTGTTGGAATTGCAAGTATTAAATTCTTATTAAATTATATAAAGAAAAACGATTTTGCAATATTTGCATATTATCGTGTTATAATTGCTATAATTATATTAGTTAAATTTTTTGTATTTTAATTTATAATATAATAAATTTGTATAAAAGAAGAGTTTTTTGTAAAAATAACTTTTCTTTTTTTTTATTATATTATATAATGTATAAAATTGAGGTTAAAGGAGAGTAGAAAAATGATAACATATGATGAATTAATAAAAAATATTAATGTTCTGCTTGCTGATGATGATGAAGATTATTTAAATATGACATATGAATTCTTAGTTCAATTAGGATATAATGTAGAAAAGGTTACTGACGGTGAAACTGCTTTAGAAAAACTAAAAACAGATAAATTCCAAATAGCACTTTTAGATTATTTTATGCCTGGACTCACTGGTGAAGAGATCGTTCAAGAGATACGTAAAACTAATCAAGAGTTAATAATAATTTTGCAAACTGGATTTTCTGGTCAAAAACCACCAGTTGAAATGATGAAAAAATTAAATATTCAAAATTATTATGATAAAACTGAAGGAATAGGCAAACTTAATTTGGAATTAATGTCTGCAGTAAAAATATTCAACCAACAAAATGAAATAGAGATTTCAAAATATAGAACTAATGCAATTGGAAATTTAATTACTGGCGTTGCACAAGAAATTAAATCAAATTTACTTGCAATAAGCGCTGGAATTGAAGTTACTAATTTACTTGTACAAAATACTAAAGATATTATTGAAAAGCAAAGTTTAGAAAAATTAAGCAGTTTTTATTCTAAAAATAAAGAGTCACTTGAAAAGATCGATAAGGTACTTACTTCTATAATTGGACAAACTAAAAATAATAGTAGTTATATAATGTTAGATAAAGATGTAATTGATATTATAGGTTTAATATTAAATAACCATTCTAAAGAAAAAAATGTTGAATTTATTTCTAAAATTTCACTTAGAAGTAATAGCTATATAGATGGAAGTATTAATGATACAATCTTAATTATATGTGAGATAATAAGACAAATAATGGAAGTGTCAGGACCAAATACTAAAGTAGAACTTATTTTTACTGAAGATGCTAATAATTGGTATTTTGACATATTAAATGAAAAAATAAATACACTTGCTAAAAGTGATATGTATATTATAAAGAAAATTATATTATCTATAAAAAACTTAGATATAGTACAAACAGAAAATAAAATACAACTAGTAATGAAAAAGCAAATTGAAATATAAAACAAAAAAATGACAAGTATTGGTAGTAGTTATACCTTTACTTGTCACTTTCTTCGTTCAAACAGCTACTAATTCAGAGAGAGACTTAGCATTTCTGTTTGATATTTTTTCCCATTCGCGTTTTGTTTCATCATTCATTGCTGATACCTTATTAGCTACCTTAAGGCGCCTTGAAAATTCACTTTCATATTTAGCATTTGATTGGCAGTAAGTAATGTCTTTTAAATCAGTCGCAAGCATAAATCCGCTTTCTAATGCATTTTCTAATGTAGCTCCGGTTTTGAGATTATGCTTAACAATACTTACAAAAAGGTCGGGCATGATTGTAAATTTGTAATAATCTCCTTTACCGCAACGCATACATTTTGCTTTAAATGATATGAATTCATTTTTTATATCAATTATGCCTATCTTAGGTTTTCGGCTAGCACTGTCACATCCACATTTAATATTTCCTTCCAATTTATTTTGTGCAACTGCTATAAATGTTTTAGCAAAAATAGGATACCTTTCAAATAATATGCTCATAGCGTCCATAAAATATCATCCTTTCAAGTTTGAAATAATAGATTAATGTAGTTTCAATATATTTAAATTATAGCACAAGTTAACATAAAAGTAAATATGCATTACATAAATAATTAACATAAATTGTAAATTTTCTTTTTTATTATATTATCTATTGAACAATTATTTTAAATATAGTATAATTAACTTATGTTTGGAGGCTGTTGTAGTAATAATTTGTGGGTATAATGCAAATAATATCTAGAAATTATTATTACCGCCTCTTGTATATAAACCTTAAAGGAGGAATTATATGTTTAAGAAATTTGAAATGACTTTTGCTGGAAGACCACTTGTTATTGAAACAGGTAAAATGGCTGAACTTGCTAATGGTTCTTGTTTAGTAAGATATGGTGATACTGCAGTACTAGTAAATGTTACAATGTCAAAAGAACCAAAAGAAGGTATTGATTTTTTACCACTTTCAGTAGATTATGAAGAAAGATTATATTCTGTTGGTAAAATACCTGGTGGATATGTAAAAAGAGAAGGAAGACCTACTACTAAGGCTATACTTGTATCACGTGTAATTGATAGACCTATGCGTCCGTTGTTTCCAAAAGATTATAGAAATGATACATCAATAAATGCACTTGTTCTTGCTGTTGATCCTGATATATTACCTGAAGTTCCAGCTTCTCTTGGTGCTTCTATTGCACTTAACATATCTGATATACCTTTTGATGTATTAGTTGGTTCTATTAAAGTTGGAATAGTTGATGGAGAAATTGTATTAAATCCTAATTTGGAACAAAGAGAAAAATCAGATTTAGATTTAACTGTATCTGCTACTCCAGAAAAAGTATGTATGATTGAAGCTGGTGCAAATGAAGTCCCAGATGAAAAAATGATTGAAGCAATAAAAGCTGGTCATGAAGAAATAAAAAAATTATGTGAGTTTATAAAAACTATTCGTGCTGAAGTTGGTAAAGAAAAAGCAAAATATAAATCATTTGCCGTTCCGGAAGAATTAGCTGAATTTATTAAAGATATTGCATGTGATAAATTCACTGCTGCAGTTGTTGCAACTGATAAGACAGTAAGAGAAAATGCAATTGATGAAGTAAATAAGTTTGTAAAAGAAGAATATATAAAAAAATATAGTGAAGAAGAATATCAACTAAATAAATCAATGATAAATGAAGCTTTATATAAGGCAGAAAAAAAAGCTGTTAGAGATTTAGTAATAAAAAAATCACAAAGAGTTGATGGTAGAGGTTTAGATGAAATAAGACCTTTAAGTGCCGAAGTTGGATTATTTAATAGAGTACATGGAAGTGCATTATTTTCTCGTGGTCAAACACAAGTTTTATCAATGGTTACTCTTGGAAGCATTTCAGATGAACAAACTTTTGATGGATTAGATGAAGAAGTATCAAAAAGATATATTCATCATTACAATTTTCCACCATATAGTGTTGGAGAAGCAAGAGCCTCACGTGGACCAGGAAGGCGTGAAATTGGACATGGTGCTTTAGCAGAAAGAGCACTTGATCCTGTGATACCTTCAAAGGATGAATTCCCATATACAATCAGAGTAGTATCTGAGGTTCTAAGTTCAAATGGATCTACTTCTCAAGGAAGTATATGTGGTTCTACACTTGCATTAATGGATGCTGGTGTACCAATTAAAGCTCCAGTTGCTGGAATTTCTACTGGACTATTTACTAAAGATGGAGATACATCAGATTATATAATGGTTACTGATATTCAAGGTATTGAAGACTTTTTTGGAGATATGGATTTTAAAGTTGCTGGTACTAAAAAGGGTATAACTGCAATTCAAGTAGATATAAAAGTTGATGGTCTTACATATGAAATAATAGAAGAAGCTTTTAAAAGAACAAAAAATGCTAGAAATTATATTTTAGATGAAGTAATGTTAAAAGCAATTGATAAACCAAGAGCTAACTTATCTAAATATGCTCCAAAAATTGAGATAATGAAAATTAATCCTGATAAAATAAGAGATGTTATTGGTACAGGCGGAAAAACTATAAATAAAATTATTGAAGAAACTGGTGTTAAAATAGATATCGAAGATGATGGTACTGTATTTGTAGCTGGAACTGATCAAGAAAATTTAGATAAAGCTATACAAATAATAGAATCTCTTACTAAAGATGTTGAACTTAACCAAGTATATATGGGAAAAGTAACAAAGATTTTACAATTTGGAGCCCTAGTAGAAGTATTACCTGGCAAGGAAGGCCTTTTACATATATCACAAATTTCAACTGAAAGAGTAAATAAAGTTGAAGATGTATTAAAAGTTGGTGACGAGATATTAGTAAAAGTAACTGAAATTGGAAAAGAAGATGGAAAATTTAGCCTATCAGCAAAAGAAGTAATGAAAGTTTAGAGGTGTTTGGATGCAAGTATATGCATTTGTGGGTAAAACAGGTACCGGAAAAAGTTACAATGCTCAGTCTGTTGCAAAAAGTAATGGCATAGAATATATAATAGATGATGCAATACTTATTAAGAATACAAAAGTAATAGCTGGAAAATCTGCAAAAACAGA
This sequence comes from Bacillota bacterium, assembly GCA_023410645.1. Lineage (GTDB taxonomy): Bacteria > Bacillota > Clostridia > TANB77 > CAG-465 > CAG-465. Next base: position 13,609 of record JAEYPQ010000024.1, read on the forward strand.
AGCTAGTAAAATAGCTTCTGTTAAAGCAGCAATTTTTTTAAGTGAAGACAGAAGAAATGAAATGATAAATGTACTAAAAAAGGAAAATCCAAGTAAATTATTAGTACTTGGAACTTCTGATGATATGGTTGAAAAAATTGTTACAAATTTGAATTTAGGTAAAATCTATAGAACTATATATATAGAACAGGTTGCTACTAGTTCACAAATAGATGAAGCAAGAAGATCAAGAATAGAAGAAGGAAAACATGTTGTTCCTGTACCTACATTTGAAATAAAAAATCAGTTTTCAGGATATTTCTTAGATGCTTTAAAAAGTTTTGGGATTAGAATAAAAAATGATATTTCTGCGTTAGATGATACTGAAAAAACAATTATAAGACCTACATATAGCTATCTTGGAGGGTATGTAATATCTGATTTGGTTATAAATAGTATAGTTTCATATTCAGTTTCAAAAATAGATGGTGTTACAAGAGTATTTAAAGTTACTACTCAAAAATTTATCGATGGAATGAAGCTTGATATTGATATTGAAATAAAATATGGAAAAAGTATACCAAAAGTTAGTTCACAAATACGCAATACTGCTATTTATTCTGTTGAATATGCAACAGGAATTAATTTGTTTGGAATAACGATAAATGTCAAATCTATACAAAAATAGTAAAAATATGAAAAAAATATGTTAAAATAGAGTTGAAAAAAGTATGCAAATATAGTAAAATATATCTGAGATGGGGGATTTTATATATGGAAACAATGAGATATAGTGAAACTAAAAAAGGTTCGAAAGGGCCTATAATTGCTTTTTTACTTTTTGTTTTAATTGGTGGAGGATTAATATATTTTTCAATAAAGACAGAAAGAGAACCACAAGTAGTAGGTGGTCAAAAAACAGATGAAACTCAAAGTCTTATGGACATAGATAAACAAGATTCCACTGAAACTTTGGCTAAAAATTCAGAAATAACATATAAGGTGGAAGATAAAGTTTTAAAAAATAATGATAATGAAAAAAATAAATGTAATATTACTGTTCCTGCTATTTCAATTGATGGTGAAGCTTTAGTTGATATTAACTCTGAAATTGAAAATAAATACAATAATTTATTTTCTTCATTAAAAGGAAATAATGTTAGTAATGATTTTACATATTTAGTTACATATAATACATATGATAATATTATAGGAACAGATAGAATTTTATCTATAACTATATATCAAAGATTAAAAGATGACGATGATAAATCTAATGCAACAGAAAAAGTAGATACTTATAATATTAATTTAGCCACAAAAAAAATGATGAAATTTTCTGATGTTGCATTAAATAAATTTGGAAAAGATTACAAGACAAAAATTAATTCAAAAATTAGAGAATATGTAGTTTCAAAAGGATATATAAAAGAAGATGATTATACTTATGCTGTAACTGGACTTGAAAATTTCTATATTAAAGATTCAGAAATACATGTAGTATTTAATGATGGAGAGATAGTAAATCAATATTTAGATATAGTGATATAAAGGAGATTAGAATATGGTTAACTCAATGGATACAATAGTAAACTTGTGCAAAAATAGAGGTTATGTATATGCAGGATCTGAGATATATGGTGGTCTTGCAAATAGCTGGGATTACGGCCCTTTAGGAGTTGAATTTAAAAACAATATAAAAAAAGCTTGGTGGAAAAGATTTGTATCAGAAAATAAATTAAATGTCGGACTTGACTCAGCAATACTAATGAATCCTAGAGTTTGGGAAGCATCAGGTCATGTTGGTGGATTTTCAGATCCATTAATTGATTGTAAAGAATGTAAGTCAAGATTTAGGGCTGATAAGATTATTGAAGAATATGCTTTTAACAATAATTTGCAGATAAAAGTTGAAGGTGTTTCTGATGAAGAATTACTTGCAATTATTGCTAAATATAATATATGTTGTCCAAAATGTGGCAAAAATAATTATACTAATATACGTAAATTTAATCTTATGTTTAAAACATTTCAAGGTGTTACTGAAGATTCAACTGCTACAATATATTTAAGACCTGAAACTGCACAAGGAATATTTGTTAATTTTAAAAATGTTGCAAGAACTACAAGAAAGAAAATTCCTTTTGGTATTGCTCAAATTGGTAAATCATTTAGAAATGAAATTACACCAGGTAATTTTATATTTAGAATTAGAGAATTTGAACAAATGGAACTTGAATTTTTCTGCAAACCAGGAGAAGATCTTAAATGGTTTGAATACTGGAGAAGCTATGCTGTGAAATTTTTGAAAGATTTAGGAATGAAAGAAGAAAATATTAGATTAAGAGATCATGAAAAAGAAGAGCTTTCACATTATAGTAATGCCACAACTGATATAGAATTTAAATTTCCATTTGGTTTTGGTGAACTTTGGGGTATTGCGGATAGAACTGATTTTGACCTAAAAAGACATATGGAATATTCAAAAGAAGATTTATCATATCAAGATCCTGAAACTGGTGAAAAATTTGTACCATATTGTATAGAACCTTCACTTGGTTGTGATAGAGTTGCACTTGCATTTTTATGTAATGCCTATGAAGAAGAAAAATTATCTGATGAAGATACAAGAATAGTATTAAGACTTCATCCAGCACTTGCTCCAATAAAAATTGCGGTATTACCACTATCAAAAAAATTAAGTGAAAATGCTGAAAAAATACTTGATACTTTATCAAAAAAATACACTGTGGATTTTGATGAATCAGGAAGTATTGGAAAAAGATATAGAAGACAAGATGAGGTTGGAACTCCATATGTTATAACATATGATTTTGAATCTGAAAATGATAATTCTGTTACAATTAGAAATAGAGATACTATGGAACAAGAAAGAATAGAAATATCAAAATTAGATGATTATTTTAAAGATAAATTTGAATTTTAAGAGGTGATATTTGTGAGAAAAAAAGGAATAGCAACTTATGCAGTAGTAGGAATTTTATTATTTTCAATGATATTTACTATGTTTGCTGCGTTAATATCTGCAATTCAAAATGTTTAGTTGTAAACTATGAATGAGGTGTGAATATGTTACAGAGTTTATGGTTACAAATTGTTGATATTATGTACGGTCTTAAAGATGCTCTAGATATAAGCAGTCCTTTAAGAATAGTGATTTTAATATTTGACATAACTATTGTTACCTTTATAATTTATTATATATTTAGGGTAATAAAAGGGACAAGGGCTGGTCAAATTTTTAGGGGAATATTATTTTTGTTATTACTACTTGTAATATCCAAAGTATTTAATATGGTAATACTAGATTTTATACTTACTAATTTTATGACTTATGGAGTACTTTTACTTATAGTGGTATTTCAGCCTGAACTTAGAAATGTTTTTGAAAAATTAGGAAGAAGTAAGCTTGTTGATGTTTTTGATATGGATGATAATGTATTAGTAAAACATTCTATTTCAGAAATTGTAAAGGCAGTAGAAATAATGTCTCTAAAAAAGATAGGTGCTCTTATAGTTCTTCAAAGAGATTCTAATATTTCTGAAATTTTAAAAGAAGGTATTAATTTATCTGCTAAGGTTTCTGCTGAGCTTATTCAAAATATATTCATGCCAAGAACGCCATTACATGATGGTGCAATAGTAGTTGATAAAACAAAGATTCTTGCAGCAAAATGTATACTTCCTCTTGCATCAGAGGTTTCAGTTCCAAAAAACTTAGGGACAAGGCATAGGGCAGCAGTTGGAATAACAGAAATATCAGATGCATTAGTTATTGTAGTTTCTGAAGAGACTGGTATAATTTCACTTGCTGAAAATGGAAAGTTAACTAGGGAATTATCCGGAGATAAATTAAAAGAATTACTACTTATAAAAATGGATAAAACTAAAACAGGAGTTGTATTAAAAAATATTGTAAAAAATAAATCATAAAATTTATAGTTATTCATATATACATTATATGTATTTACATAGGAGGTAATATATGAATACTATTTTTATTGATGTAACGGAGCAAAAGAGTAAATATTTTGAAAATAAAAAGAGCATAAAAAAAAGAATAATAAATAAATTTAAAAACATTAATATTGACTTTTTTAAATTTAATATTGTGTGTGATTATATTAATAACAATAATGCAAATAATAAAACAATGTATCTAAATTTTGATATAAATTATTTTAATAATGATCTATACTCAAATAAGCATAAAATCACTAAATATATTACTAGTAGAAAACTAAAAAATAATTTTAAAAATATAAATGAATTATATATTGTTTTTAGTAAAAGAATTGATGAAAATATTGAAATAAAAAATTATATAAAAAATATTTTCAACTTAAATGAAAATATTGAAATTAATTATATAAGTGCAAATAATCAAATGCTAAAAAATGATGTTAAATATATTGATGACTTTATAATTGAAAATGATATTAAGCCAAACAAATTAAAAATACTTACAGTAATTAATGACGTAAATGACTATAATAATGACAAAATGCTTGAATATATATCAAAATATAAATTTATTGATGTATTAAAAACAAATAGTATTAGTAAATATGATTATAAGATTTTAAATGAAAAAATAAGTGATATAAATAATGAATATGGAACTACGATTGATATAATTCAAAAGCGTAATATTCAAGATTATAATGTATATATTATGTTTTCAAAAATTAATAAACAAGATTTTGTCACACATTACATTTTACAAAAAGATTCAAAATATGTAGATATGTATGATACAGATAACGATGTATTAACATCTGAAATTGTAGAGTACGAAAAGAGTAAATATGAAATTAACACTATATTGGATAGATTAAATATAGATAAGAATAATTTTAGTACTAATAAACTTGGTAGTTGGTATAAATTAGAAAAGAATATATAGTCACTTGACATATAGTGTATAATATATAATAATTTGGGAGGAATCAAAATGGGAGATAGAGAAATATTACTTACTCAGGAAGGGTATAATAGATTAGAAGAAGAATTACAAAACTTAAAAGGACCGAAAAAAATGGAGGTTGCTGAAAGAATAAAAGTAGCTAGAGAATTTGGAGATATATCTGAAAACTCTGAATATGATGATGCAAAAAATGAACAAGCTTTACTTGAAGCTAGAATAATAGAAATAGAGAATACTTTAAGACTTGCAAAGATAGTTGATGATGATGACGTATCAACTAGAAAAGCAGGTGTTGGTACATTAGTAACTGTATTTGATTATGAATTTAATGAAGAAATTTCTTATGGTATAGTTGGTGCAACTGAAATAGATATTGAAAATAATAAAATATCTAATGAATCACCTGTTGGAAAAGCATTAGTTGGAAAGAAAAAGGGCGATGAAGTAGAAGTTGAGACACCAAATGGAGTTGCTAAATATAAAATAGTATCAATAAAGAAATTATAAATTTCAATCTGATTTAGGAGGAAAAAAAGTGGGAGAGATCAACGAACTTAGGAGAGTACGTGAGGAAAAAATCACGAAATTAAATGAATCAAATGTAAGTATACATCCAGAAAGATTTGAATATACACATACTTTAAAACAAGCTATGTTACTTGAACCTGGTACAAAAGATGTATTCGTAGCAGGACGTGTTATGTCAAAAAGAAAAATGGGAAAAATATCATTTCTTGATTTAAGAGATATAGAAGGTAGAATACAACTTTGCTTAAAGAAAGATGAACTTGGTGAAGAACTGTATGCTCAAATTCACGAAACTTTAGATGTTGGTGATTTTATAGGAGTTGGAGGAGAAATTTTTATTACTCAAACAGGAGAAAAAACTATAAGAGTTTCTAATTACAAATTCCTTGGTAAATCTTTAAGGCCACTACCTGAAAAATTTCATGGTATAACTAATCAAGAAATATTATATAGAGAAAGACATCTAGATCTTATAATGAATGATGAAACTAAAAAAAGATTTTTACTTAGATCAAAGTTTATAAAATTAATGAGAGATTTCTTAGATTCAAAAGGTTTCATTGAAGTAGAAACACCAGTATTACAAAATACTGCATCAGGAGCTACAGCAAGACCATTTATAACACACCATAATACTTATGATATTGATGTGTATCTTAGAATATCACCTGAACTTACATTAAAAAAATTAATAATAGGTGGATTTACAAATATTTTCGAAATAGCAAGAGACTTTAGAAATGAAGGAATTAGTGTTAACCATTTACAAGATTTCACTATGATAGAGGGATATAGCGCATATTATAATTATCAAGATAACATGAAATTAATGCAAGAAATGGTTAGATATATAATAAGTAACCTTTTTGATGGGAATTTAAAAATTACTATTGGAGATCAAGAAATAGATTTTGGAATGGAATGGGGAGAAGTTACATTTAGAGATTTATTAATTAAAGACTGTGGAATTGATATAGATAAATTTAATACTTCAGAAGATTTATTAAAAGAAATAAAATTAAATGGAATTGAACTTGAAGTTGAAAACATTGAAAGTCTTGGTAGAGGAAATCTAATTGATCAATTATATAAAAAGGTAAGTAGGCCAAAGATAATTAATCCTACATTCTTAATAAAACATCCAATTGATTTATCACCTCTTGCAAGAAGTAATGATGATAATAAAGATATTTCTGATAGATTTCAACTTATAGTTAATGGACAAGAAATAATAAATGGATATTCAGAGCTTGTTGATTCAATTGAACAAGAACAAAGACTTCTTGCTCAAAGTGAATTAAAAGCAAATGGTGATGAAGAAGCTATGAGCATAGATTATGAATATATTAAGGCTATGGAATATGGTATGCCACCAATATCTGGTTGGGGACTTGGAATTGATAGATTTTTACAATTCTTAACAAATAGCTACAATATACGTGATGTTGTACTTTATCCATTACTTAAACCTAGAGAAAATACTGATATTGATGATATTGAAGATGAAGAATTAGAAAACTAAGAGAGATTAAATCTCTCTTTTTTTGACATTTTTTATTATTTATCTCATTTTTTGTAATTGTACATACTTTTGTTACAATATAGTATTGTAATAATAAATTTTTATGATAAAATATTGTAATAATAGAGGAGAAATTGTAGATATGGAAAATAATGAAACAAAATTAAAAAAAGGTATAAGAAACTATAATAAATTACTTATTGTAGCAATAATATTTATAATTATATCCATATATTTTAGTTTTAAGTCTTTGGAAAAAGCTAAAGAACCACTACCACAACCAGTAAATATGTTAAGTACAGATGAAGAAGGAAAATATGCAACTATTGATGTTCAAACTTCAACTGATGCTTTTGCAAAAGATGATATAAATAGTTATAGTTTTGTATCAGATCAGAATAAATATATGTATGTTGTTAGTTTAAGCAATGAGGATATATTAAGATTAACTAAAAATACCGAATATATATATAGTAATGATGAAAATATTGAATTACCTGAGATTGTAAAGATAACTGGAGTTACTCATAAAATTAATGATGATTTAAAAAAATTGATGATTAAATCATATAATGAAATATTTAGTGTAGACTACGTTACTGATGAAAATGCTGAATCATATTTTGGAAGTGTATACTTAGATACAAAGGAAAGACCAGTAAATAATTCATTTGAGATTGCATGTTCTGGTATAAGTGGGATTATTGGAATAACTTTATTAATAGTATATATTTCAATGATATTTAGGACTAAGAAAACAATAAAAAAATATATACTTAATAATACTTTGGAGTATATTTATTATCAATTATCTGAAATTGATACACAAGAATATAACAAATCAACCGTATTTTTAACTAGAGAATATGCAATTGACATTACTAATGGATTAGTTATCATAAAATATGATGATATTAAATGGATATATATATATCAAACTTCACGATATGGAATATCTATATCAAAATCAATAATAGTAGTAACAAATGATAATATTAAGTATAATATTATGGGAATGTCAGCAATTAATACAAAAACTAAAAAGGAATCATTTAATACAATCTTTAATGAAATTTGTAAAAGATCTCCTAATGCCATGATTGGATATACTGAAGAAAATATAAGAGCCTCAAAAGAAAAAAGTAGAATAATATAAAGAGTAGAAGAGAGCAGATACTAATGCTTTCTTTTTTTATATTTAAATCACTACTATTGAAAAAAGTTATTATTTATAATAAAATTAGATTAGGTAGTATTTAAAAATTTTAGGGGGAACATATGAAAAAAGGGATATCATTAATTGTTTTAGTAATAACGATAATAGTAATAATAATTCTTGCTGGTTCAGTTATATTAAATTTAACAAATAACAATCCAATTGACTCTGCAAGACAAGCTAAATTTGTAAATGATGTGGATGCATTTAAAAGTGAGCTATCATTATATGAATTAAACAAAATGTCAAATCTAACTGGAAACTACAATCCCAAAACTTTAAATGCCAATATTGATAGTGTAACGGAAAATGGGACAATAGATTTAAATAGAAAAATAATTGATGTGGTAACATCAATGAAAGATACCGATTATACAAGTAAATTGGAAGTAATAGCTGGTGAATTAGTATATGTTGGAAATAGTGAAAAGGAATCAAATTGGTTAGATGGAATAATAGAGTCAAAAGACTTTAAGATTAATATATCGACTATACCCGATATGACAAGTATATCAGGAAAAGTAACATTATCTGGATTACTAGTAGATGAAACAAAAATAGAATATTATAGAATTTATTTATCACAGACATCAGGTTCATATCCAGATACACCAAATATAGAGATAACAGACAAGAAAAAAGAAGTAGAATTTAAATTAGAAAATTTAATATCAAATAGTAATTACTATATAAAAGTAGAATTAAAAATGAATAATGAGCCAGATGTAAGAGTAGTGGAGAGCGGGAAAATAGTAACAAAACCAGATAATATTGCACCAAATACACCACAAATAGTAGTACCTGGATACTCAAATAAATATGAAATATCTCCAGTAACAGTAACTTTTACTGATGATGAAGGTGGAAGTGGAATAAGTAAGGAAAATAGTAGATATATAATAGATCAAGTATCAACTAATTATACAGAAGATAATGAAATATGGCAAGCAGGTTCAAGTGAATTTAATATAGATAATTTTATAGGTGATACAGCAACATTAACTTTAAACGTAGAAGTAGATGGAGATTATTATTTACATGTACTATCAACTGATAATGCTTTAAATAAAAAGGCAGCAACATCAAGTAAGATAATAGTAGATACAACAGTACCAAATGAAGCAGAAATAGTGGTACCACAAATTTCAACAAATAATAATATAGAAGCAACAGTAACAATGAGTGATAATGTTGGAGGAAGTGGATTAGACTTATCAAAGTGTAAATATATATATTCGTCAATATCATATCCATATGGAGATTCAGAACCTATATGGAATGATGCAGAAGTATTTACAAGTAATACTGAAACTGTTACAGTAACATCAAGCACAAATGAAATATATTATCTACATGTTCTGATAGTAGATAAAGCAGGAAATAGAAGAGAAGTATTATCAAGTGGAGTAACAACAAATACAGAAACACCATTAGCACCTGGTATAACAGCAACATCAGAATCAAATGTATGGACAAATCAAAATGTAACATTAACAATAAATGAAGTAACATCACCGGGAATAGTAAAATATGAATATACAATAAATGGAGGAAATTGGCAAGAGTATACAGGAAGTATAAGTATAACAAATGAAGGCGTTACTACAATAAAAGCAAGGGCAATAAATAATGTAGGTACAGTGGGAGCAGAGTCAACTGGATACATGGTAAGTATAGATAAAACAGCTCCAACAGTGACATTTGGAACAAATGGAGCAGGTAATGTACAAGTGGGTGGAAGTACAGCTACAGTAAGTGATACTGGAGGAAGTGGAATAAATACAAATAAGCTACAATATGTTTGGTCGACAAGTACAACTGAGCCAACAAGTGGATGGTTGACATTTAGCAATGGTTCAGCATTAACAAAGAGTGGTGTAACGGGAACATACTATTTATGGATAAAAGGAACAGATAGTGCAGGAAATAGTATAGTAACAAAATCCAATGCATTTAGTATAGATAATACAGCGCCAAGTAATCCCACAATAACACCAAGTACAACGGCATGGACAAATCAGAATGTAACAGTAACCATAACATATCCATCAGATGCAAGTATAAAACAATATAGTACAAATGGAACAACATGGTATAATTATACAGCAGCAATAACAATAAATACAAATAATACAACAGTATATGCAATAGCAAAAGATACAGCAGGAAATCAAAGTGGGCAAAGTACATTAACAATAGCAAATATAGATAATGTGGCACCAACTGCACCAAATATAACAAATTCTAGCAATGGAAATTGGTCTAGTTCGATTACTTTATCATGGTATTCTACTGATGTTGGCTCAGGAATATATATATATCAATATGCATATTCTGCTGATTCAACAACATGGACAACATTTTCTGCAGCAGAGCAAACAGGAATAACAAGGACAAATGATAGAAGGGATACGTTATATATACGAACAATAGATAAAGCCGGAAATATTTCAATTCCATCTGGTACTGTTATGAGAATAGATAATACAGCGCCAACTAATACAAGTTATGAAGTAAAAAATGTTTCTACAACAGGATATGATATATACATATATGGTGTATCAGACACTATATCTGGCGTAGATAGATTACAATTCCCAACATGGACTAGTTATAATGGACAGGATGATTTAGCAAGTTCATGGCCTACTAATCCACAGTTAACAGGAGAAAATCAAGGAAACGGAACATGGCATTTTAGAGTTAATATATCTGATCATAATAATGAATCTGGTACATATATAACTCATGTATATTTTTATGATATTGTTGGAAATGCTAGAGTATTTGAAATTATCACTGAAGTACCAAGCAATTATAGTATTAGTAATACTACTAATCAAGGTTCTGGAATAATAAGAGTCCCAGCTTCAACTAGTAATCCAACTCAATTAACCGTTCAAGGTACTAACTCTGGTATTTGTAAAGTAGTAATAAGTAATTTGAACATAAAAGTAGGAGATAGTATTTCTGTAACATATGCTACAAATAGATCTAGCAACTCTTATTATATTGATTTGGTCGACTCACAGACATCAAATGGTATATTTTTCCTTGATGTTCCATCTTCAAGTAATATGGTAACAAGAACTAAAACTTACAGTGCAACAAAGGTGGCTAATTATTACGAAGTAGGAGTTCAGAAGACAAGCACAAGTAGTGCTTATACATGTACATTATATATATATGATGTAAAAATTAATGGAGTAAAAGTATTATAATAGAAAGATATCTTAATTTGTTATTTAAATAAAAACTCTTCCAATCTAATAGTTATTGGAAGAGTTTTCTTAAATTCTTTTATAAATTATTACCTAATAATAAAACAAATATTGACAAATTTTTACGTATGCTATAAAATTAAAATATAAATTTTTGGGAAGTGATATTTTAGAAATGAAAAGTAAACAAATTCTTGCAGTTGATAACATATGTACTCTTTTAAAAATATTTTTTAATAAAAATAAATCAAAATTATGTAATTATTGCACATATTGCACATATTTTCAATATATATCTTATGGATAAAATGGACTTAAGTATAAAGAATATAAAAACTTTATTTTTAGGTCATTTTCTATGGCTTTTATAATAATGTATAGGAGGCAAAAATGAAGAAAGGTATATCATTAATCATATTAATAATAACAATAATAGTAATAATAATTTTAGCTGGAGTTATCATATTAAATTTAACAAATAACAATCCAATAGATTCAGCAAGACAAGCTAAATTTGTAAACGATATAGATGCATTTAAAAGTGAATTATCGTTGTATGAATTAGATAATATGGCAAGTACAGATGGAGAATATAATCCTAAGACTTTGAATGCAGATAAAACTGGTTCAACAGAAAATGGCAAACCAGTAAATAATGAAAAAACAATAACAGACATTATAACAACTATGGATAATACTAGATATCCGGATATATTAGAAGTAGTAGCAGGTGAACTAGTATATGTAGGAGATAATGAAAAAGAATCAAACTGGGGAGATGGAATAATAGAGTCAAAGAATTTTAAAATAAATTTATCAGTAATACCAGATATGACAAGTATAACAGGTAAAGTGACATTATCTGGATTAATAGTTGATGAATCTAAGATAGAGTATTACAAAATATATCTGTCACAAACAGAAGGAACATATTCCGATGAGGCAAATATTGAGATTACAGACAAGAAAAAAGAAGTAGAGTTTAATTTTGATAATTTAATTCCAAATAGTAATTATTATATAAAAGTAGAATTGAAAATGGAAAATGAGTCAAGTGTAAGAATAAGAGAAAGCGGAAAGATAGTAACAAAACCTGATGGTATGGGACCAAATACACCACAAATAGTGGTACCAGAATATTCAAATAATTATGCAATATATCCTGTGACAGTGACTTTAACAGATGATGAAGGTGGAAGTGGTATAAGTAAAACAAACAGTAGATATATAATAGATCAAGTATCAACAAATTATAGTGAAGATAATGACATATGGCAAGCAGGTTCAAGTGAGTTTGATATAGATGATTTTATAGGGGATACAACAACACTAACATTAAATGTAGAAGTAGATGGAGAATATTATCTACATGTAATAGGAGTGGATAATGCAGGAAATAAAAAAGCCGCAGTATCAAGTAAGATAATAGTAGATACAACTGTACCAAATGAAGCAGAAATAGTAGTACCACAAACAGCAATAAACAATAGTATAGAAGCAACAGTGACAATGAGTGATAACGTTGGTGGTAGCGGACTAAACTTAAGTGAATGTAAATATATATACTCAGCGGTATCATATCCATATGGTGATACAGAGAGTATATGGAGTAATGCAAACGCGTTTACAAATGAAAATGAAACTATAACAGTGACATCAAGTACAAATGATATATATTACTTACATGTGTTAACAGTAGATAAAGCTGGAAATAGAAGAGAAGTATTATCAAGTGGAGTAACCACAAATACAGAAACACCAGTAGCACCTGAAATAACTGCAACATCAGGATCAAATGTATGGACAAATCAAAATGTAGAAGTAACAGTTAATGAAGTAACATCTCCCGGAATTGTAAAATATGAGTACACAATAAATGGAGGGAATTGGCAAGAATATACAGGAAAGATAAATATAACAGAAGAAGGAGTAACCACAATAAAGGCAAGAGCAGTAAATAATGTAGGAACAATAGGAGCAGAGTCAATAGGATACATGGTAAGCATAGATAAAACAGCTCCGACTGTAGTATTTGGAACAAATGGAGCATCAAATGTTAAAGTAGGAGGAAGCACTGCATCAGTGAGTGATATAAGTGGTAGTGGAACAGATGAAAGCAGTCTACAATATGTTTGGAGTACATCAACAACAGAACCACCAAGTAGTGGGTGGGAAGCATTTACAAATAGTTCAGCATTAACAAAGAGTGGAGTAACTGGGACATATTATTTATGGATTAAAGGAACGGATAATGCTGGAAACAGTATAATAACAAAAAGTAATGCCTTTACAATAGATAATATAGCACCAAGTAATCCATCACTTAATGCAATACCAACGAATTGGACAAATGGAAATGTAACAGTAACAATAACATATCCAAGTGACGCAAGTATAAAACAGTATAGTACAAATGGTACAACATGGAATAATTATACAACAGCAATAACAGTAAGTACAAATAATACAACAGTATATGCAATAGCAAAAGATGCAGCAGGAAATCAAAGTGGACAGAGCACATTAACAGTAGCAAATATAGATAAAACAGCTCCAACCAATCCAACTGTTAATTTAAATGGCTATGCATCTGGTACATGGACAAATGGAAATATAACTGTTAGTCTAAATTCCACAGATATTGGTTCTGGAATTCAAAGATATCAAGAATCTTGGAATAATGGACAGACTTGGAACGAAATTTCAAATCCTTGGATAATAAATTGGGATTGTAATGATGGAAGTTTAATTTTTAGAGCAATAGATAATGTCGGAAATGCAAGTGGAAATTCAGCTCCAATATCTACTAAGAGAGATACATCTATACCAAATTATACAAGTTATGAAATAAAGAATATATCTTCAACTGGATATGATGTTTATGTATATGGAGTATCTGATAGCGCATCAGGATTAAATAGAGTACAATTTCCAACTTGGACAGATAACAATGGACAAGATGATTTAAGATGGGAAACAGGACAAAATCAAGGAAATGGAACATGGTATTATAGAGTAGATAGATCTGTTCATAATAATGAATCAGGACAATATCAAACACACATATATATTTATGATAATGTAGGTAATTATCGTGTAATAGGAACGTCTGGTGCATATATTCAAGGAGAAAATATTCCACAATTAGCAACAGGAATGACACCAATAAAATGGGATGCAAATGGAAATGTAGTAACAACAACGGCTTCTGATCCAGATTGGTATAATTATTCTAGTAAAAAGTGGGCAAATGCAATGACGGCTGATGGTTCAATGTGGGTATGGATACCAAGATATGAATATAGGATACCAACCACACATAGTAGTACAGCACAAACAATACTTATTAATTTTATACAAGGTACACAAACTGCTGCAACAAGTGGATATATAGTTCACCCTGCATTTACTTTCAGAAGTACACAGCTAACTGGAATTTGGATTGCAAAATTTGAGGCAACTGGAAGTTACCCAGTAAGTTCAAAACCAAATATAGCGTCATATAGAGGTTTGGAAATGAATGAAATTTTCAAATATAGTAGAAATATGGAGATAAATTCTATATTTGGATGGGGAACATCAGGTAATGGAATTGATACACACTTAATTAAAAATATAGAGTGGGGAGCCGCAGCATATTTATCTCAGAGCATATATGGAATGAATGGGAAAATAAGTATAAATAGTAATACTAGTTACCTTACAGGAGGAGGAAATTACGCATTAAATATATCACAAAGTACTACTGGAAATATATATGGAATTTACGATATGAGTGGTGGTACAAGAGAGTATGTATCAGCTGTATTAAGGAATGGACAATATAGGGGTCCATATAGTAATGAAATAGACGTGTTTGGAACTGATAAAGAATATATAGATTTATATGAAATAGGTGACGATGATGAGGGCGAAAAGAATTATAATGCAAATTCAAATAAGATCGGAGATGCAATTTATGAGACATCCACAAGTTGGAAAAATTTCTCATCTTGGTACGGAGAGGGTTCAATTATGCCTAGTACAGTGGATTGTTGGCTAGAACGTGGTGGTGATAATGATATGCCGTCATATGCAGGTATATTTTATTTTAATGGAGATGATGGAGCCTCAAGTAAACTTTATGGATTTCGTCCTACTATTGCAGTATCAGGTTCACTTTAAATAAATTATGCAAATTAAAATTCTTATAAATTATATATAAATAAAAATAAAGCAAATTTCAAATGTAATTTTGATATTTGCTTTATTTTACTTTATATTAATCAATAACAACTATATTTACAGCTTCATGCAATACTTTAATATATAACTTGTTAGTATATAATACTTCACCATCTATGCTAAAAGGAAATTTTCTTGTAGAAACAATACTAACTTTATCAGATTTATCAATATTAACCTTTTTATGACCGATATGTTCACCCTTCTTGTATTTTGAAAGTAATAATATTTTATTAGTTATAGTTGTAGAGTCGACAATACACAAATCAGAAAATCCATCTTCTACATTTGCATCAGGACATGGACATATACCGCCACCATAATATTTACCATTTGCAACTACTGCAAGTGTAAAATATCCTTTTAATATTTTATCATTGCCATATCGTATCTTAAATTTATAATTTCTGTTTGCAAGTAAGGTATAAAATATAGCTAAATTATATTTCATTTTTCCAGTTAAGAATCTAAATATTCTAAAATTATCTACATTCTTTGCTACCATTGCGTCAAATCCTGAATTTAATATATTAATACAATATTTATCTTTATTTACTTTTAATACATCAATCTTACTGCTTTTTCTGTTTATAGATTCAAGTACGATTTTTCTCATACCATAATATTTAGAAATACTTTTTATAAAATCATTACCAGTACCTGAGGGGATTACTACAATTTCAGAATCTGTGCCTATCATACCAGTTATTACTTCATTTAAAGTACCATCACCACCAACACAATAGAATCTACAAGTATGTTTACTAGATAAATCTTTTGCGATTTCTGTTAGATGCCCTGGATATTCAGATGTATATATGATTGAGTCAATACCATTCTTTTTGAGTAGTTTCTGAATTAAAACTCCTTTTTTTCTTCCTTTATGATTACCTGAAACTGGATTTACAAGTATAATGTGTTCCATATATATCCCCCTGTGAATTTTATATAATTTTATCACTAAATATATAAAACATCAAGTATATATTCATAAAACTGTATGTACTACATAATATGTAGTATATGATAAGGAAAGGTGATTAATTTGTTGAAAAAAAATGGTATGGGGAAGAATAATGGGAATTTAAGTATGAGAAATTACATGAATAGAAGATCTAATGCAAATTCACCACAATATAATAATCAAAATAGTGGGAGAAACTTTAATGTACTACAAGAAGGGGATTCAGGAGAAGAAGTAGAAGAATTGCAAACAATGTTACTTGATCTTGCACATGTATATCCAACAATACTTATTATTACTATTGATGGAAATTTTGGAAGTAATACAAGGACAGCTGTAACACAGTTCCAAGAGGTAGCTGGATGTGAGTGTAATGGTATTGTAGATGAAAATACATGGAATAAAATTAAAGTAACACATTCACAAAAGTGTAAAGATGTAAGAATAACATCAATATTAAAAAGTAGAATTAATGAAGATGAATATGATGAATCTAGTAATGTAATAAGAGAAGGAAGTACTGGAAGGTATGTAACTGATTTACAGGAATATTTAAATGTAATTTCAAATAAATATCCTAGCATCATCAAATTAAAAGTAGATGGTATATTTGGTCCAAAAACAAAGAGTGCAGTGTTTGAATTTCAAAAATTATTTAATTTACCAATAGATGGCATTGTAGGTCAATTAACTTGGGCAAAAATATATGAAGTTTATAGAAATATAATGGATAACACTAATATCAGTGTAAATGATCTAATTGATTAAAACTTATATTATTTATTATATTCTGAAGTCAACTTATTAATTTATAATAGGTTGATTTTTTGTTTTAAATTGGGACAAAACATTTTATAGGATAATATACTGCAGAAAAGTATAATTTGATAAAATTTGACAAAAAATATTTAATATGTTATACTTTTTACGTAAAATTTATACTTATGATAAAGGAGAAGACATGAGAGAGACTATTGAATTTGGTATTGGCTTTGTAACTGGAAGAGCTAATGTATGTGAGATAATAAATTCATATTATAGAAACATGATTGAACAGATCGAGAAATTTAATAAGAAAGTAAATATAACTATATTTATATTATATGACATTAAGTATCAATCTACCAAAGAAGAAGAATTCTATAATATTAACCCATGTGTTTATGAGTCATCTATTAATATAAAATATATTACTTATGATATTATAAAAAAAGAGAAAGAAGAGTTAATTTCTAAAGGGATAATAAATAATGATGAAGCTGAAGTATTTTTTGGGTATGGACATGCCAAAGGGAGAAATTCTTTAATGTATTTTGCTAAAAAATTTAAAATAAATTACTTATTATTTTGGGATGATGATGAGTATCCAATAGCAAATATAAAAAATAAGGATGGATCAATAGAGTGGAAATTACAAGATAATTTATTAGTTCACTTAAATAATATTGAGTATGCTGATGTAACTAGTGGATATCATTGTGGATACATTTCTCCAATACCTTATGTAGACTATACTAATGAAATTAGTGAAGAAAGTTTTAGGGACTATATAGAATCTGTTAGTAATGATATTATTTCGTGGAAATCAATAAAAACCAAATTTGAAAAAGATAATGGTGTAACATATGCAAATAAGAATATAGTAAATGATGGAAAGATTAATGAAGTTAAAATGAGACTTGGTGGTAAATGGATAGCAGGTTCTACATTATGCTTAAATTTAAATAATATCGAGAATATACCAGCTTTTTATAATCCACCAGGTGCTAGAGGTGAAGATACTTTTTTTGCCACTAAATTAAATAATTCAAAAGTAATAAAAGTACCTGTTTATCATTTTCATGATGGCTTTTTAAAATATAAGGAGATCATGAAATCTGAATATCCTTGTAAATTGGATAAAATATCATATAATAATGAGGATATTGAAAAAAGATTTTTTAAAGCATCTATTGGTTGGATAAAATATAAATCGTTATTAATATATATAACTAAAAATAAAGAATATAAGCAAATTTCAGAATTAATAGAAAGAAAATTATTAAATAGTATACCTAGTATGAATAAACTATTTAACAATACTGATTTTTATCATATTTTAAAACAATTTAAAATATATAATAATCACGTTGGAAAACATTATAAAGAATATTTGAAAACAAATAGGATATGGAATAAAATAAAATATATTCATTAGGAGAAGTCAATATGGAAAATATACAAAAATTTAGAGAAATAGAATTCTTAAAAAGAGATATTAGGTTAAAGAATGGAAAAGAAACAACTTTAGAAAAAAGTGATATTATTAAGGATAAATTAAATATAGTATATGTAATGACTTGGACTGAAATTTGTGGTGGTAGTAAAATAATACTAGAACATTGTAATAGACTTTCAAATAGAGGACATATCATTACAATTATATCTCATTTCCCTAAACCTAATTGGTTTGATTTATGTGAAAGTATTGATTTCATACAAGTTCCATGGGAACAAATATTGTGCGAAAGTATTCCAAAATGTGATATAATTGTTGCAACATATTGGAGAGAAATATATGAATGTGTTGAACAGAAGATAGCACCTGTTGTATATTTTGAACAAGGAGATTTTCATTTATTTGATAGTAATAATGTTGAGTCAAACTTATTTAACCATATAAAAAAACAATTTGAATTTGCTAACTTTATTTATACTGTATCAAATTATGCAAAGGATAAAATCTTTGAAATATATAATAAAGAATCTTATGTCATTAATAATGCTATAAATGATGGAATTTTTTTTAAGAAAGATAATGATAAAAAAAATAACTCTAATAATGTATCAATTACTGCAATAGGCTCTTATTATACTAAATTTAAAGGAATTGATAAAATATTAAAAGCAATAGAAATTTTAAAAAAGGAAAATAGTAATATTAATTTTAGCTGGATAACTCCTGATACTCCTGAATTTCACATTCAAAGTACCATTGTCAATCCCACACAAATGCAAATTGCAGACATATTACGAAATACAGATATTTATGTGTGTGCTTCTGAATATGAATCTTTTTGTTTACCGGTTTTAGAGGCTATGTGTTGTGGTGCAGCAGTGATAACTACAGATAATGGAGGAGTTAGAGAATTAGTTGAGGATAATTTTAATGCACTTATTTTAAAAAATAATGATGTTGAAACTATATTGGAGAAAATTAGAATATTAATAAGTGATACTAATTTAAGGAATAGACTTATAGAAAATGCTTATGAGAAATCTAAAGAATTTAGTTGGGATAATACAATAGATAAATTAGAAAATTATTATAAGTGTATTGCAAGTTATAAAATTATAAATTAAGGAGTAAATATGTATAATATTATACAATATAATGATAAATATAAAAAAGAAACAAATGATTTTATTATATCAATTTATGTTAATGAATTTGGATATAAAGAAGCAAGAAATGAGCTAGAGACTAGCGATTATATAGAATATATAAACTGTAATGGAAATTTTTGGATAGCTTTAGATAATGATAATAAAATAATCGGTACGATTGGAATAGAGTATGTAAATAATGATGAAACATATCTAAAAAAATTATATGTTTTAAAAGAATACAGAGGTACTGGACTTGCAAAAGAACTTTTAAATGAAGTAATCCAATTTTCAAGAAAAAAAGGTTTCAAAAGAATATACTTAAGTACTTATGGAAAACTTGAAAGAGCAAATTCATTTTATTTAAAAAATGGATTTATTGAATATAAAAATCGTAATGCAAATGAATTAAATGGTGATGAACGATTTTATTATATAGATATATAATTAATTTTCTAAATTTTAATTTAGAATAATAAATGAAAAGTTTGACTTTATTAGGTTAAACTTTTTTCTAGTTTTATGATATTATTTTAACATTGTAAGATATTTGATTGATTTAAAATCATATATGTGATATACTAACAAAGTATATTTTTTAAAAGAGAGGTAATAAAAGTATGGTATTAGAACTAAAAAATGTAGGAAAAAGTTTCAAAATTGGCAATAAGGAAGAATTTGTAGCTTTAGAAAATGTGAACTTTGCTTTTGAAAAAGGTGAGTTTGTTTCGATAGTTGGGCCATCTGGTAGTGGTAAATCAACTTTATTAAATATAATTGCGGGACTTGATTTTCCAACAAGCGGTGAATTAATAATTGGTGACAAAACTTCTAAAAAATTTAAGAAAAGAGATTGGGATTTGTATAGAAAAAATAATATTGGATTTGTTTTTCAAAATTTTAATCTAATTGAACATTTAACTGCACTTGAAAACGTTGAGATAGTTATGAATCTAATTGGACTTAGCTATTCAAAAAGACGTAAAAGAGCAATTGAATTATTAAAAGATGTTGGTCTTGAGAAGCATATAAATCATAGACCTTCAGAACTATCTGGTGGTCAAAAGCAAAGGGTGGCTATTGCAAGAGCATTAGCTAATGATCCAGATATAATTCTTGCAGATGAACCAACAGGGGCACTTGATAGACACACAGGAACACAAATTATGGAGCTTATTAAACAAGTTGCAAAAGAAAAACTTGTTATAATGGTAACCCATAATAATGAATTAGCACTTGAATACTCAAGTCGTATAATAAAAGTTAGAGATGGAAAAATTGAAAGTGATGCAGTAATAAAAGAAGAGAAAACAAATAGTATTGAATCCACTTTAGCAAAGAAAGATAGTAGTATGTCATTTTTTGAGGCATTCAAATTATCACTTAGAAATATGTTAAAGAAAAAAGGAAGAGTTGCAATAACAACAATTGCAGGTTGCATAGGTATTATAGGTTTTACTCTAATTACTGGTCTTGGTAATGGAGCTAATATTTATATTGATAAACAGCTTAATAAATTTGGAACTGCTAATGTACTTGTATTGAATAAAAATATAACTGAGAAAAATGATAAAGGTGAAGATGAAATAACATTTACAAAAAATGAAAGTGATTATAATAAAGTTCTTCAAGATGATTTTGTTAAATCTAAAGTTGATACTATTAGAAAATATATTTCACTTGATGGTGCAAATATTATAGTACAAAATCAAAAATTAGATGAAGGAGAAGAAGCAAAAAAACATAATAATTTTAATGTATTTTCTCTTGCAGATGATAAAAATCTTGAATTTTTAAAAGAAAATGTAACAGGTAATATACCAACTGAAGGAAAATATGAAGTATTAGTAAATCAAGATGTTGCAAGAAAATTGTTAAAAGATTTAGACAAGGATACTGAAAATATTGAAGATGTAATTGGTGAGAAAGTATCTTTATCAGTTAACTTACAAAATACAAATTTAAAGTTTGAAAAAGAATTTACTATTTCTGGAATTGTAAGTGAAATAGATTTAGGTATATCAAATTTATATTATAACTATAATGATGTAGAATCATGGACTAAAAGTATAGATATTCAAGGAAAAAGTTTGTATAATTATATTGCTGAAACAGTACCTGTATATGAGCTTGTAGTATCTGATGTAAATGATACTAAGGAAGTATCAGACTATATAAATGATGAGCAAAATGGTGGAACAGGTAAAATTTCATTAATGAATGCAACAAGTAAAAAAGAAGGATTTAGCTCAAATAATATAGCAATGGTAGTTAAAAATATATTCTCTCAACTTATATTGATGGCTCAAATTGTAATTAGTATATTCATAATAATTGCACTTGTAGTATCTGCTATAATGACTTCAATTGTACTTTACTCAAGTATTGTAGAAAGAAAAGTAGAAATTGGAATAATAAAAGCCGTTGGTGGAAGAAATAAAGATGTAATTAGAATATTTGAAAGTGAAGCAATATTAATGGGAATATTCTCAGGTGTACTTGGAATAGTAGTTTCATTTATACTATCACCAATATTAGAAAAAGTAATTTCAAATGCATTAAATTTGGACTTACCTGGAATTATAACTATACCAATTTCAACAGTACCATTTACTGAAAATATTACATTCCCTTTTGCAACAATAATAGTTATTGTATTATTTAGTGCACTTGTATCTGCTTTTGCTGGATATTTCCCATCTAAAAAAGCAACTAAGATGCATGTAATAGATGCATTAAGAGATGAGTAATAGGAGGCATACGATGTTAAAAGTAGATATTAAATCAAAAATATATAAAATGAAAAATGAGGATTTTAAGGCACTTGATAATGTAAAATTTGAAATAAAAAATAAAGGTATAGTTTGTATACTTGGTCCATCAGGTAGTGGAAAAACTACATTGATGAATATTATGGGTGCTCTTGATAGTGATTTTGATGGAGATATTATAATAAATGATAAATCTCTAAAAGAATTCAAGAGTAAAGATTTAGATAGCTATAGAAAAAATACAATAGGATTTATATTTCAACAATTTTATCTTATAAATAAATTATCTGCATATGACAATGTAAATGTTGCATTAAATCTTTCAAATGCAAAAAATAAAAAAGAAAAGATAATAGATTTATTAAAAAGTGTCGAGATGGAGAAATTTGCAAAAAGAAAAGTAAATGTACTATCTGGTGGACAAAAACAAAGAATAGCCATTGCTAGAGCCCTAGCTAATGATCCTGATATAATTCTTGCAGATGAACCAACAGGAGCACTTGATACAAAAATGAGTTTAGAAGTTATGGAGCTTCTAAAAAAACTGTCAAAATCGAAACTTGTAGTAATTATAACACATTCACAAGAACTTGCTAATGAATATGCTGACTCAATTATAAAAATGGAAGATGGAAAAGTAATAAGTATTGAAGATAATATAAAAGAAACTGAAGAAAAAAATGTTGATGTACAAGAAGAAAAGCAAGAAAATTTAAATAATAAACAATTTACTAAATCTTCTATGTCTTTTGGAAAAGCTTTTTTATACTCGCTAAAGAACCTTTCAAATAGAAAAGCAAGAACAATCGCAACCTCAATTGGTATGTCAATTGGTATAATAGGTGTTGGTCTTGCACTTGCACTTTCAAATGGAACTATGAATATTGCAAAATCACAAATTGAAAGTATGATGCCAACTAATATGTTAACTGTAACACACAAAGTAGCTGATGATCAAAAACCTGTAAGAGATATGATGTCATCTGATGAAAGTTCGTTATTTACTTTTTCTGATGTTCAAAATTTAATGAATAAAAGTAATAATCTATCACATTACTGGGCTGTTCCAACAGATGTAATGAGTGATTTCTTTAGTGAGGTTTCAATAACTAAAGCAAATGCTGAATCAACTGAGGTAGAAGGTTCATCTTTTTACACAATGAATGGATTTGAACCATATGAAAATATAGAAGGAAATCTAACACTTGGAAGAAATCCAGAAAATGAATATGAAACTGTTATTTCTTTAAATACAGCAGAATATTTAATAAATGATAATAAAGATATGAAAATAAATGATCTTATTAATAAAGATATATATATGAAGTTTGGGCCAACTGCAAGTTATGGTCAAGAAAGCACAGAAAATAAAATATATACTTTTAAAATAGTAGGTATTACGTCAATTAATACAATGGGATATTCTACATATCAATATTCTATGGATACTTTGAAATTATATGAAGAAATATTTAGCAAGAAAAAAGAAGATATGAAGTTTTATCAAGTATATATGTATGTGGATAAAGATTTAAACACAGATGAAATAAAAGAAACAATAACTAATTTAAATAATAGTCAAGATAAGTTTAAAATTGAAGGTGCAGCTGAGTCAACATTATCTAATGTTCAAGTAGTATTAGATGTTATAAGAAATGTACTTATTGGATTTTCAAGTATTTCAATTGTAGTTGCAGTACTTATGATAGGTATAGTAATATTTATATCAGTAATTGAAAGAATATCAGAAATTGGTATACTAAGAGCAATTGGTGCAAGAAAAAAAGATATAAGAAATATATTTTTATCTGAAGCAGTAATAATTGGACTTTTATCAGGTATATTTGGTGTTGTTGTTACTAATGTTGCTTGTGTTGCAATAAATAAAATTGTGTCAAATATTCTACTTTCTTATGGTATGAATATAGGTGCTGTAAATATAGCTACTTTAAGTAATATAGCAGCAGCTTCTTTAATAATTGTTTGTGTAATATTATCTGCAATTGCTGGAATTATACCATCACTTAAAGCAGCAAAAATGGATCCTATTGTTTCACTTAGAAGAAGTTAATATACAAAAAGTTAGGAGCATAAAAGTATGAGTATAAATGTTGTTTTAGTAGAACCAGAAATACCACAAAATACTGGAAATATTGCAAGGACATGTGCTGCAATTGGCGCGACTCTTCATTTAGTAAAACCACTTGGCTTTGATATTTCAGAAAAAGCTGTAAGACGTGCAGGACTTGATTATTGGGATAAGTTAGATATTATAGTTTATGAGAGTTTAGATGATTTTAAACAAAAAATTAAAACAGATGATTTTTACTTGCTAAGTACAAAGTCAAAAAAATATTACACAGAGGTAAATTATACAAAAGATTCTTACATAATATTTGGACCAGAAAGTAGAGGACTTCCAGAGAGCTATATACTAGAAAATTTTGAACACGCAGTAAGGATTCCAATGAGGGAAAATCTAAGATCACTTAATTTATCAAATAGTGTAGCAATAGTTGCATATGAGGTCGAGAGACAAATTGATTTTTATAACTTAGAAAAAGGAAGTAAATATTTCGATAAAAAGTAAAAATTAATAATATAAACAAAAATGTTAGAGTAACCAAAAAACAGGTTACTCTACTTTTTTATGTAATTGTCTAAAATTGTCGAATAATGTAATGTTGATAATTTGTAATTGACAAAATTCTACAAATATCGTAAAATTTTTTCGATAGAGGTGGAATTTATGTGTATAGGAAAATTTAATAAATTCATATTCTCAGTAGTTATAATTTCTATGATTCTTAACTTATTTCCTTTGAATATATTAGCAAGTGAAATATTTAATGATGATAGTAATGATACTGTAACCGAAGAGAATATTGAAGTAAAAGATGAAGAAAAAGATGAAGAAAAAGAAGTAACAATAAAAGGTGAAATAATTGATGCTAGAGAAGAGAATGTGAAGAAATTCTTAAATAGTGATAATACAGTCACAGCCGCAATATATCCTTATCCTGTCCATTATATGAATAATAATAAATGGGAAGATATCGATAATTCATTATCTGAGATAACAGATAATAATGGTAATAAGAAATTACAAAATAATCGTAACAATTATAAAGTTAGTTTTGAAAAAGAGATTGAAAATGAAAAAGTAGTTAGTGTAGAAAAAGATAATTATAAAGTAAGTTGGTCACTAGTTGGAGCAAATAAAGTGACTACAAAAAAGACAGATAACTCTAATTTAAAAAATAAAAATAAGCAATTAAATAGTGAAGAAGAAACGTTAACTTTAGATAAGATAGGATCAAATGTTAAATATGAGAATGTATTTAAAAATGTTGATTTAGAATATAACGTTATAGCAGATCAAATAAAGGAGAGTATAGTACTTAAAGATAAAGATTCTAAAAAAGATTTTAAATTTAAATTAGATGTAGGAAATTTATATCCTAAATTAAATGATGATAATAGTATATCAATATATAAATCAAGTGAAGATGAAGAAGTTATATATACAATTCAGGCACCGTATATGTATGATGCTAATACAGAATATTGTGATAAATTTCAAGTCAAACTTTACAAAGAAGAAAATGATTATTATTTAGAAATTATTCCAGATAAAGAATGGATTAATGCAGATGAAAGAATCTATCCAATAGTAATAGATCCAACAATTGAAACTTCCCTAAAATATACTGCAATACAAGATACATTTATATATCCAACAGACTATAGTTATAACGGTAGATATGATGCTCATATCTTAAGAGCAGGTAGTGGGATTGTAGGACCAAAAAGAACATTAATAAAGTTTGAACTACCAAAATTAGAAGCAGGAGATCAAGTAGTAGATGCAAGATTATGGCTATGTAACTATCCTGAAACATATGAATGGACTCCTACAACAAGACAAATACAATTAAATGTACATAGAATAACAAAAGATTGGGCACAAGAGACAGCAAGTTGGTCTAACATGGCAGATAACAGTTATGACACAAGAGTATCTGATTATTTCATATATTCATACGATGCAAATAATCCATTTAAGTTTAACTCTTGCAATGTAACTTCAATTGTAAAAGATTGGTATGTATCAGGTAATAATTACGGATTAATGTTAAAAGAGCCAACAGAAACAGCAACTGGTCAAAATGAAGCATATTTCTTGTCAGCAAATACTAATTCTGTATATACAGAAGGAAGACCACAAGTAGTAATAACATATAGAAATGCAACTGGAGTAGAAAACTATTGGAGTTATCATGAACAAGAAGTAGGTAGAGCAGGAGTTGGACAAGTAAATGACTATAATGGTAATTTAGTATTTACACATGCAGATGTACAAACACCAGGAGATAGAATGCCTGTAAGCTTGTATCATACATATAACTCAAATGATATAGGTGAAGATCTTGGATTTGGCAAAGGCTGGAGATTAAATTTAAGTCAATCAGTTCAGTTAGTAAAGATATCAGAAACAGATTATGCTAAATATATAGATGAAGACGGTACAAGACACTATTTTGTAAAACAAGGAAGTACAAATACATACTTAGATGAGGATGGGCTTGGACTAAAATTAACTCTGAATGGTGACTCTACTTTTACAATGACAGACAAAAGTGATAACAAGTTAATATTTGCAAAGAAGATGGTAAATAATACTGAATTCTGGCATCTTCAACAAATAATAGATACAAGTGGAAACAAAACTACTATTTCATTTCTACAAAATGATGGGTTTTTCTACATAAATAAAGTAACAGATGCAGCAGGTAGTACAGTAACTGTAAACTGGACAAATGGAAGAATATCATCAATAGTAGATCAAGATAATAAAACAATATATTATAACTATGATTCAAATTGGAATCTAACAAGTATAACATATCCAGATGGTAAGAAATCAATATATACGTATACTTCAAATAGTTTAATTACAAGTGCGAAAAACATAGATAACTCACGTGTAGAATACAGTTATTATAATGTATCTCCATTTAGATTAAAGGAAATAAAAGAGTATAGTACAGAAAATGAGATTGGAAATAGTCTTACAATGTCATATGGAGAAAATACGACAACACTAGTAGATAATAAGAATAATAGTAATCTGTATAACTTCAATGACTTTGGAAATGCAACAAGTATAGCAGATTTTGGAAATCAAAAAGACACTTACTCTACTGCATATGGAAAGGCATTTAAATATGGAACAAGTGGAGGAGAGAAAAATAAAATAAAGCTTGATTCAAAGCTATCAACAACTGTATCAAATTTATTAAGAAATCATGGTGCAGAACAAAATGGATACTGGGATTATGCAGTTTGGGGAACAACAAGTGGAAGTGCAAGTACATCAAGTGAGGCAGGATATTCATCTCCAAAATCTTTAAAAGTAGTTAACGATACAGCAACTAATGATGCAAGAACAATGTATGTACAAAAAGTTAATGCAACAAAAGGAAAAAAATATACGCTTTCAGCCCAGATAAAAACAAATATATCAGGAGAGGTTAATTCATATGGCTCTAATATATTCATGTATTACACAAAATCAGATGGTACAAGAGTAGTTAAAGAAGCAGAATATATAAAACAAACATCTGATTGGACAAAACAAGTAGTTACAATAGATTATCCAAGTGATGCAACATCTGAATTAAATGTTGCAATAGGTATAGCAAATCAAAAAGGTACTGCATATTTTGACTCTTTACAACTAGAAGAGGGAGAGGTAGCAAATACATATAACTTAGTTGAAAATTCTTCATTTAGTCAAAGCTTAGATTATTGGGAGAAAAATGGAGATACCAATGGAAATGATACAATTGCTAATGTAAGTAATAATAATGTTGCAAAATTTACAGGTGAATACCAAAAGAATAAGATGTTTAAGCAAAATGTAAAAGTAAGTGGAAAAAGTGGTGATATATTTAACATATCAGCATGGGTAAAAAACTTAGGTATTAGAAATGAGGGAAATAAAAGTTGTAGAATTTCTGTATGTCCACTTGGTACAGCAGGACAAGGAGATTGGATAGATTTCCCAATAAATGCAGATAGTACAGCATGGCAATATTCATCAAATGAATTTACAGTAAAATATGATTACAATTCAATTGATGTATATTTAGTATTTTCTAATCAATCAAATGAAGCATATTTTGATAATATATCATTATTAAAAGACGATTTTGGACAAAGTTATACATATGATAAAAATGGAAATCTAATATCATCACAAGATATGAATAAACAAAATTCAACAATACAGTACAATGGAAGAAATGAATTATTAAAGCAAACAGATGTAAATGGAGGAAGCTTCGTATATGAATATGATTCACAAGTAAAAAATAGATTAACATCTGCAATGAATAATTCGAAAATTAAATATACATTTGAATATGATCAATATGGAAATACAACTAGTACAAAGATAGATAACAAAGATAAAGTTTCAGCAAGTGTTGTAGCAGGAAAAACTTATTACATAAGATCAAAAAGTAGTGGTTTATATCTTGATGGGTATTTAGGACTTACAGATAGCGGAACAAATGTTAATCAATATTATTTTAATGGCTTTGGTAGTCAGAAGTGGATTGCATATGATGCTGGTAATGGATATTATGGATTTAAATATGCCAATTCTACTGATAAGTCATTAGATTATAATGGTAAATTGCAAATATTTTCAACTAATTATTCAGAATTCCAACAATTTAAACTTATTAAAAACATTGACGGTTCATTTAGAATTGTAAGTAGAAATAATGAAAATGATAATGCTCTTACAATAGTAAATAATAGTAAAGAGAAATTTGGAAAAATATTGGAAGAGAAATTTGAAAACAAAGATAGTCAAAGTTTTTACTTTGAAGAGGTCGGAGTTGACAATTCAGAGGATAAATCAGTTGTTGAATCAGGAGAGGTCTTTTATATAAAATCGAAAAGTAGTAGTTTATATTTGGATTATATGAAAGATTCAAATGGAAGTAATTCTGATATAAATGGCAGAAAATTAGCCCAAGAAAATTTTACTGGTAATGATACTCAAAAATGGAGATTAATTAGAAAAAATAATGGAAGTTATAAATTAATACCAATTTCTAGCATTACTGGAAGAGCACTTGATTTAGATAGTGGAAGAAACGAAAATAATAATCCTGTACAAGTATATGATTACGTTCAAGATACTCCAAATCAAGAATGGAGGATATATAAGGAGGATGGAAATACATATAGTATAGGATCTGTAACAACAAATGGAACTAAAAGATTAACTGTAAAGAATAATTCAAATAATGCTGGTGAACAAATTGTAGTTTATGAGTATGGAGAAGCAGATAATCAAAAATGGTATTTAGAACCTGTAAATTCCGTTAATATTGAAGATGGAGCAACATATAAAATAAAAAGTAAAGCTAGTGGATTATATTTAGGAATTATAAATAAACAGGATCAAAATGGACCACTTTTAAAACAATTAATAGACAATGCTCAAAATGGTGAGGAATGGAAATTTGTTGATTTAAAGAATGGATATTATAAAATTGTTGCCGCACATAGTAGTAGTGGTAGAGTTATAGAAGTAGCAGGTGGTATAAGTACAAATGGTACTAGTATTAAACAATGGGAATGGAATGGAACAGAAGCACAACAATGGGAATTCGTACCTGTTGGAGACGGTTCATTTTCAATTAAACCAAGATTAATAAAAGGACGAAGTGCTTTAGATGTACCAGGAGGATTAAGTACACCTGAAAATACTCTACAAGTATATGACTCAAATAATACCACATCTCAGCATTTCTATATTGAAAAGGTTAGCAAGCCTACAAGTGAATATATAGAGTCAAAAGCAACATATAAAGAAAATGGAAGATTTGTAGATACAATAACAGACTCAATAGGAAATAAAGTAACATATAATTATAACTTTGTAAATAATTCTGGATCAGGTACATTAAAAGAAACAATAGATGCAAAAGGAAACAAAACAAATTATGAATATGATAATTTGAATAGAATTACAAAGACAGAACTTGTTGGACAGAATAATACATATACTAATTCTTATCAATATGACAATGACAAAATATCTAGTATAATACACAATGGATTTAATATAGATTTCATCTATGATAATTTTGGTAATACAAAGCAAGTAAAAATAGCTGATCAAACATTAGTAACAAATAACTATGGAGCAAATAATGGAAACTTGCAAAGTGTACAATATGGAAATAATCAAACAATGTCATATGAGTATGATAGATTTAATAGAGTATCAAAGAAAACAGGAACAAATGGAACACAAGAATATATATATGATGCGAAAGGAAATTTAGGAGTACAAAAAGATAATGTAAATAATATTACATATAGATATATTTATGATTTGGCAGATAGATTAGTAGAGATAAACAGTACAGATAATTTTAAAGTAAATTATAGTTATGATAAAAATAGTAATATAAATAATATAAAATATAATTTATTATCCTTAAGTAATGAAATAAAATATTCATACGATAATGATAATAAAATAACAAGTATTAAGTTAGATGAAAATAAATATGTAATGTATAATTATGATACTTTAAGTAGATTAAAAGAAAGAAAAATAACAAGTGGAACAAATTCATATAAAACAGAATTTACATATTTAACAAGTGACACTAATCCATTACAAACAACAAATATACTAAAAAGTATAAAGAATGGAACAAATGGAAGTATTGATTATACATACGATAAAAATGGCAATATAGAAAGAATAGAAGAAGATGGAGTAGAAAAACAAAAATACTATTATGATGAACTAAATCAATTAATAAGAGAAGATAATAGAGAATTAAATGAAACAAAAGTATACACATATGATGCAGGAGGAAACATACAAAAGGTAGATACATATGAATATACAGAAGCACAAAATATAACAGATTATACTATAATAGATACTAAAGTTTATACATATGATAGTGCATGGAAAGATAAACTAACAAGTTATGATGGAAAAGAAATAACATATGATGAAATAGGTAATCCACTAACGTATGGAAGTAATACATATACATGGGAAAATGGAAGACAGCTATCAAGTGTAAATACTGGAGATAAAGAGATAACATACAGATATAACGATAGTGGAATAAGAACAGAAAAAACAGTAAATGGAGTAACAACAAAATATTATCTTGATGGAGATAAAGTAATATATGAAACAACAGGAGATAATACAATATACTATCAATATGATGGAGAAGGAAATTTAATAGGATTTAAATATAATAACGAGGACTACTATTATGTAAGAAATGGACAAGGAGATATAACAGGAATACTTGACAAAGACCTAAAAGAAGTGATATCATATACATATGATACTTGGGGTAAGATTATTTCAATAAAGGATGGTGCAGGTGTAGATGTTACCAATAATAGTTCTGGCATAGGGAATATTAACCCATACAGGTATAGGGGCTATCGCTACGACAATGAAACAGGTATGTATTACCTAAATTCTAGATATTACAACCCTGAATGGTGCCGAATGATAAATTCAGATGGTGAAGTATCTGCAAGAGGACAAATACAAGGTTACAACTTATTTACATATTGTTTCAATAATCCTGTTAATATGCAAGACCCATCAGGAAATTGGCCATCATGGGGGCAAATATTTACAGCAGTAGCGATAGCAGCAGTTACAGCCGTTGCAGTAGTGGCAGTTGTTGCAACTGCTGGTGCTGCCGGAGTAGCAGTAGGTGTAGCAGCAAGTATGTATTTAGGGGTCTCCGCCTCTGCAGCAGTTGCTATAGGTACTGTTGCCACGGTAGGTGCTTACACAATAGCAGCGGGAATAGCCGCCACTGGTGCAAGCAATATAGGAGAAGTATTTACGGGGAAAAATGTTATACGAGATAAAGTCATGGGTGGTAACCAAAAAGCTTATGATGCTGTACAGATAGGTTTAGCAGTAGCTGGAATGGGAGTAACAAGTGTAGGTGCAGTTGGAGTAGCTTCGGCCTCATCATCAAAAATGAAATATCCTGGAAATGATCCTGCAAAATGTAATGTAAAAGGATTTGAATGGAAAGGTTCGGGTAGTCCAATATCCGGAAAAGGAAATTTTGTTAATAGTGCTACTGGTGAATGGTTACATCCTGACCTTAAACATGGTCCACCAATTGGTCCACATTGGGATTATGGTGTTAGAGGTAGTGCAGAAACTTTCAGAATATTCCCAGATGGTAGTGTTAGACCTAAATAGGAGGTTTGAAATGATAGAAAAAGATGATTGGCGTTTAGAACGAGGTCAAATTGAATATTTAAAAGATAAGGAGCTAATATATACAAAATACACTCAACCAAGCAAAGAATGGGATCATGATCATTGTGCATTCTGCTGGAAATCTTTTAGTATTTTAGTTGATAGTGATTTACATGAAGGATATTGTACCTTAGATAGATATACTTGGATTTGTCCTGAATGTTTTGAAGATTTTAAAGAAATGTTTAATTGGAAAGTGATAAAACACTAGTAAATATCATATTTATTTAAAAATTTAGGTAGTCAGATAAAAACTGACTATCTTTTGCTTTGAAATACATACAAAACACCACCTTCACTACTGCAATTTTTCGCGCACGCAGCAGTGAAGGCGGTGTTTTCTGAATATTTATTTAAAATTTCTATATTAGTATTTTAGTAAATAATAATATTT
>JAEYPQ010000042.1 GCA_023410645.1 Bacillota bacterium
GATGTACTCGACCGGCCGCTACTTCACCATGACCGGGCAACACCTGGAGGGTACGCCGAATGACATTGCCGATGGTGCAGCCGCACTCCCCTGGATTCATGAGACATTCATTGCCAAGAAGCGAAAAGAGAAGGCGCCTAGGCCCGCGCGGCAAACCGTCCGGTTGGCCGATGATGTGGTGCTGGAGAAGGCTCGTGCCGCCGCCAGCGGTGAGGAATTCACAAACCTGTGGGAGGGACGTTGGAAGGACAAGTACGGCAGCCAATCGGAAGCCGACCTTGCGCTGTGCTGCGCGCTGGCCTTCTGGACCGGAAAGGATGCCGCGCAGATGGACAGGCTGTTCCGGGAATCCACACTCCTACGCGATAAGTGGGACACCGTCCACCATGCGGACGGCGCCACCTACGGCGCGGAGACCATCCGTCAGGCCATCGAGCGCACTGAGCAGACCTACTCGCCGGAGGGAGAACCCGCGATCCGGGAACAGAGTGGGCGCTACTACCGCGTGAAGGGTGAGCAGGTCTACCCGATCACCAATTTCATCGTCCACCCGCTCGAGATGCTCGTCGCCGATGATGAAACGCAGATGACCTGCGACCTCGTGACGGTGTACGGCGAAACCTTCCGGCAGACATTCCTGACCACCGATTTCGGTAACCTCCAGAAATTCAAGGGTGTATTGAATAAGCGGACGATCTCGCTCAGCTACACGGGCAGCGAGGGCGACCTGGAAATTCTCAAGGGGTATCTCGCGGGGCTGGAGTGGTCGAAGAAGTACGGCGTCAAAGCGCTGGGCCTTTATGAACGCGACAAGCGCTGGGTCTTCGTCGCCAGGGACGGCGCGTTTGCGGCGGGTGGCGAAACGGTGGAGGACATGATTCAGCTTGAAAAGCACGCGTCAATCGAAAGCGCGCTTCCGGCCAGCGCCGTCATATCGCCGGAAAAGCTTGTGCAGCTTGGCCCACTGCTGCTCGGATACAACGAGCCCGCCAAGACGGTGACGGTGCTGGCGTGGTGCGCCGGCTGCTTCCTGAAGGAGCACCTGCGGAAGGCGGGCATCAAATACCCGCACCTGTTCCTGATTGGCGAGGCGGGCAGCGGAAAGTCAAACACGATGGAGCGCGTAATTTTGCCCATCTTCGGGCGGAGCAAGGTGGTGGCCGCGCCGCAGATCACCGCGTTCACGCTCATGAAAGACGCTGCCTCCAGCAACCTGTTCCCCCAGGCGCTGGACGAGTTCAAACCGTCCAAAATCGAAAAGACCCGGCTGCAAGCGCTGTACAACCATTTCCGCGACAGCTACGACGGGCACGAGGGCGTGCGCGGTCGGGCGGATCAGTCGCAGGTCAGCTATGCGCTGCTGGCGCCGCTGGTCGTGGCCGGCGAAGAATCCCCAGACGAACCCGCGGTGCGCGAGCGCGGCATGGAGCTATTGTTCAGCAAGCGCGACCTCAAGGATGCGTCGGCGCGGGCGTCGTTCCAGCGGATCAGCAACCTGCAGGACGGGCTGGTGCGCCTCGGGCGCGAGCTGCTGGATACGGCGCTGACCCTGTCCACGGAGGCCGTGCGGCAATGGCACATCGAAGCGCTGACGCTGTTCAACCCCGCGCTGCCGTCCCGCGTGGTCAACAATCTGGCCTGCTGCATGGTCGGCGTCAGGCTGCTCGAAGCGCTCTGCGCCCGGTTGGGCCTGACGTGGGGACAGATATTTCCCATCGGCGTGGATGCCTACATCAAGCACATGGAATATGCCGTCCGGGAGTACCTGCTCGATGGCGGCGACGCCAACAAGAGCATCATCGAACAGACGCTGGAGGTCATGGACCGGATGACCGTGAGCCAGGAGCATTGCGCTTTCTCCAAGGACGGCAAGGAAGTCGCGTTCCTGTTCTCCCGGTTCTACGACGAATACACGAAGTATCGCCGTGACCATGCGATCTATGGCGAGTGCCTGCCCTACGGCCAATTCATCAAGCAGCTCAAGAAGTCGGACCTATTTCTGGCCTTCAAGACCTTCCGCATCGGCGGCGGGACACCCAAGGCCTTCGTCCTAGATTATGAGCTGATCCAGAAGCGCTGCGATGTATCGGGGTTTCTTGGCACCGATGTGCCGCCGCTGAATTGAGAGTTGCCACTTTAATGCAACGGGAGAACGGGGGTTTGTGGTAGTGTGGTAGGAAAATCTCTATATCTACATCTACGCGGAAAACGAAAAATGCATCGCGCATGCGTGCGCGCGCGTGCGCGCGTAAAAAGGTGTAGCCCTATTCAGAGGCTACCACAGCTACCACAATACCACAAAAGGAGGGCCCATGGCTGAACGTGATATCGTGGCCGCGATCCTGCGGCTGCTCAAGAAAACGCCCGAGTGCTTCGCCTGGAAGGAGCACGGCGGTATGTATGGGACCGCAGGCATCCCCGACATTATTGCCTGCATAGGCGGGCGGTTTGTGGCCTTTGAGGTGAAGTCCCCAGGTGATAAGGGCACCGTCCCCGGAAAATTGACAAAGCTGCAAGAGATCACGATCCAGAAAATCAAGGATGCAAAGGGACAAGCCTTCAAGGTCACATCGGCGGCGGGACACCCAAGGCCTTCGTCCTAGATTATGAGCTGATCCAGAAGCGCTGCGATGTATCGGGGTTTC
>JAEYPQ010000062.1 GCA_023410645.1 Bacillota bacterium
AAAACAGCAGATAAATTTGAAGACTGGTACTCTAGTGTTAAAAAGAGTATGATGAAGACAGATAGCACTGGTGGAAGTGGCGTAAAAGTCAGTGGACCAGTAGATGAACTTAATCCTAAAGCTTTAAGTGAAGCAGGAGAGCAGGTTGCTAAGGGATTGGAGAATTCTATAAAGCAAACATATAGAGATAAAATAGATGATGCATTAGTTAAAGGTGATATAGATGCTGCTAATAATATAAGATACGAGAGATACTGTAAAGAAAAAGCTAGGAAAGGAGAAATTGCAAAATCGCGTGAAGAGTGGGATAAATTACATGAGACAATTAATAATAATAGAACGAATGGATATGCTAACGAACCTATAGGGAGAGATGCTTTAAACGATTACTTAGATAATCATGAAATAGTTAATAATAATCAAGGTGAAATATTAACTCATACAGTTGATGGAAGAACAGTAAGACCAGATAGTATAGGTAGAAATGCAGAAGGTCAAATAGATTTAGTTCATGACCATAAGCACTTTACAGGTCAATCTCAAGAACAAGTACTATACAATGATACTCAAATTAGAGCAGAAAGAGATATGTTAGAGGTAGATGTAGGAGGAAAACATGTTGTTACAATATCAAGTGAAGCACCTAATATAAATGGTATTCCACCACAACCTAGGCCAAGTGGACCTTTGGGAGAGTTAAGTGAGATTTATTATATTGATCCAATTAGTAAAAAGATAACCCATAAGTGGGTATGTAATAGCAAATTGTCAGGAGGAGGGTACTGGAAAAAAGTTTAAAATAAAAAGATAGGAGAAGGAAGATGGCAGAGAATATAATGTTAATTAGTTTGTTTCCAACACAAGCAGTAGAAGGGGAACAATTAGCAAAAATGCTAAATTTATTTGAAGCAGAAGAAAAATTAATGCCTGAAAAATGGGGAAGTGAAGAAAGAATACGTAAAGCATATGATACAAGAGAAATTCAGCAACAAGTAAAAGAAGGAATTGAGATAGGAAGTAGAAGGTTTGATGATGTCTATTTATATAGAACTAAAAAGTTAAAGTATAGTGGTAGATTTAGTACAAGATTGCATCTAAGATCTTATTTGAAATTTACTTCTAGGGATAAAGTAAAAGAGGAAGAAAAAAAGATGTTCTTTGAATTGGGAGATAAGATGGCCAGATTAACAAAACCTAAATTTGGAGTAAGTCATATTTTGTTTGGGGATTCAATGGGTGTGGAGAACACAATAGAATATGAATTGATGGAAATATGTGGACAACCTATTCCAGTAGAGTTTTTATCATATGGCGCATTAGGTGTAGGGTTAAGAACTTATTTTGGAGAGCAGTTTATAGAGTGTTTTGGAAGAGAATTCTTATTGAAAGCACCAGCCTATATAGAAGAACTAGATTGGGGTGGCATTCGACTAGATTTAATAGAAGAACCGTGGAATATAGACCGAGATCAATTATTGAAAAAGTGGAGAGAGGTAATGGCATATTTAGATCAAAAAAGTGTGTTTGCAAAACATGAAATAAAAGAAGATGGTAGTTTAGGGGTCAAGATTAATCCAAGTAAAGTATGGCTGGAAACACGTAAATAAGAATAAAAAGGACTTATAGTCCTAAAAGGACAATAATGAGATAGGAGAAAAAATGCAGAATAATGAAGTGTTATTACAGGAACTATATAAACATATTAATCAAAATACAGTAGCAAATAATATTAACGTTGAAGGAATTAAGGCTAGCTTTACTGACTTAACAGGTTTAGAGGCAGAATGTTTAGTTGCAAATAATGGAAACTTTAAAGCATCTATTTTTCAAGATACTTATTTTAGAGATTGTGAATTTGAAAATACGAATTTTGAAGGATGTAATATGATAGGAATGAAAGTGATAGACAGCTATTTTAGAAAAGCTAATTTTAAGGAAGCTGATTTAAAGTATGTGGTTATGAATGTTAGTTTTGCAGAAGGCGCATGTTTTGATGAGGTTGATTTAACAGGAGCAAAATTGATAGATACAGCATTTGATGGAAGTTCTTTTAAAAAGGCAAAACTAATTAATACAATAGCAAATGATGCTTCATTTAAAAATGTAGATTTGACAGGTGCAAATCTTTCAGGAGGAAGCTTTAAAAACTCAGACTTCAGGGGAGCTAAACTGACGAATGTAAAATGGAATGATGCACAACTAGAGGGCGCATTATGGGATGATAAGTAGTATCTAGATTTTATCGTTTGATTAGGGGCCAATATTATGTAGAAAAAATGAATGAGTTAATAGAAGTCTAATAATAATACACGATAGTCCTGGAGATAATTTTAGATTGTCTGCGGGACTTTTCATATAAAAAAATATATAGTTTGTTCAATCATCATTCATTTGGTAAGCCTTTTATTCCTGGTAAGTAAGTTCCTAAGAGGTGTAGATGATTGTAAAGTCAATATGACACACCTTATACAACATTTGCTAACTAAAAAATATAATGCTTACCTTGTAAATAAAACTATGAGGAGATATTAGCAAGATTACAGAGACTAAGGCAGCTACCAAAGCAACAAGTACAAGGTCATATGTATCTCAAGTAGCAGATAAATTTGAAGACTGGTACTCTAGTGTTAAAAAAGAGTATGATGAAGACAGATAGCACGGGTGGAAGTGGCGTAAAAGTCAGTGGACCAGTAGATGAACTTAATCCTAAGGCTTTAAATGAAGCAGGAGAGCAGATTGCCAAAGAAGCCGGTAAAGCTACTGATTTAGATATAGGAAAAAAGGATTTAGATATATTACGAAGCAAGCTAGGGATTCCTGAAAAAAACACAATTGCAGTTGCGAAGACAGATGTAAAGGGTTTGAAAGGAATGATTTTTGAAGGGGGATCTCCTGCAGTTCGAAAAGATGCAGGACTTCCTAATTATGACGTATCAAATCCTAATAGAGCAATTAAGTCATCAGGGAAGATACCTTCTGCAACTAGGCATGCAGAAGAGGTGGTAGCAAATGAATTTGTTGAAGCAGTTGAAAAAGTAGGAATAGAGTCCAAGGATGTAGTTGGGATGTTAAGAATTCATCAGTCTAATCCATCAGGAGTATGTCCTACTTGTCTTAGTGGTTTGGGAAATCCAGATAAAGCTTCGGGAGTAATAAAACAATTAAGTTTAAAATATCCCAATTTGACTATTGAGGTTACATCAGAGGTTGTAGAAGGTGCAAAGGTTAATGGAAGACTTACATTTAAGGTTAAAAATGGTGTATATATTGATTAGGAGTGATAGAATATGAAGTTCAATGATTTATGTAGAGAGGCTAGGATAGTATATCTTCTTTCTTTATGCGATTTAATTACTAAGGATATTTTGCAATCTAAAGGGTACCCAATTGTACATGAAGCGCTAGAGAAATGTTGGAAATGGGTAAGAGATAAAAATATTGAGGCGCATGAGTTGTATCTATATTTAGAAAATATGGAAGAAAAGGATGTTTTGACATATATGCAGTTTGAGAGTGACCCACATAAAGAAAAAGTTTGGATATGTATAGGGGATGCTTTAGCATATATTATCTGGGAGGCATATCAATATGAAGGCGAAGAATATCTTCCACAAACTATTGAAAGTGTTGATATAGAGACTATTGATGATTTTATACGAAACTTTAAAGAGGTATATCCTAATAGTAACTTAGCAGAGAAATTATTATATCAACTAGTAATGTGGTATCCTTATAATATGAATAAAGAGATAAACATCATTTCAATAAAAAAGATTGTTGACAAAATCATTGAAGATATAATTTCTGTACCCTTTAAATAGTAGTTTTTAGAATTAGTAATATAGAGAGTTCTAGCACACCATTAATTTGGTTCTTGCTAGTTTTTCTTTTTGTCTAAAAATACAAAACTCCAAAATATAAATATGCCTTAAATATCAAGATAATGCCGCTAAGCTCACCCTGAAGAAAGGAATAGCACCGTTATTTCAGACTATTGGGATACCAAAATAGTGAATGGTTCACCAGAAGATAGAGCAGAAGTAAGTGGACAAGTGCTTTTTGAAATCGCAAGTATGTTTATAGGCACAGGAGAAGCCAAGGCAGCTACCAAAGCAGCAAGTACAAGTGCGGATGTAGCTCAACGTTATACCCCAAATAGCACATTATTAAGTTGATACTATATTAAAACAGCCAGATTAGAATTTGTGGCAGTCATTTAGGAAATACTAAACACATGGCATCTATATGATATAATAAACTTAAATATTGACCAGACTCTAATTAAGAGAAATAATTAAGCATATTTAAAGTGTAATACAAAGAAATAAGAAGGAGGTAACTTATGTCATTACCTAAAGAAACGCGTACGTATTCTTATGAAGATTATTTGAAGTGGACAGGAGAAGAGAAGTGGGAATTAAATATTGAATTATAGATCCTAAAAAGAAGGCTGTGTTTGTATACCAATTAGATGAAACGGGAAAATATTGTGCGCCTCTGTTTTTGGAGCAACTGATTGTATAAAGATGGGGATTTTTGAAGCCTTGGTTATTGATATGAGAGATTTTTGTGTAAGAGCAATTTTGTAAATGATTTGTAAATAAACTAATGAAAGTGACGCAGGAGGTACGGATGGAAGGTATCATCGAACGAATGATAAGCAATGTCAAGAAAGTAATTATAGGGAAAGATGATATCATTGAACAAATGATGATTTGTCTTTTAAGCGAAGG
>JAEYPQ010000068.1 GCA_023410645.1 Bacillota bacterium
ATCCTGGGAAGCGTTGAAGGCCATCTTTAGCGAGGAGTGCTTTAACGTGTTGGCTGAAACCGGCAACGGTGGCGTCCCGGTGAACAGGGAAACGCTGAAGAACTACGAATCAGCCCTTATCGGCGAACGCTTCTCCCAGACTGATAAAGAGTCTTTCATCCAGTCACTGGATCTCACTTGGCCGATGCCCTCCAATGCCAACTTCAACGAGGTCAGCCAGCAGACCACGTCGGTGCTTGAACCCTGGATGGTCGGTAGCCTTCCACTGGAGGATATGCTCATCCAACTCGATGAAACGATGGCCGGGCTAACCAAGTAACGCGGTATCGTCAATCTGGATTATTGCGCCGGGCACACCTGATACCGTTCAGGACGCGCCCGGCGCTTCCGCTATTGTCATACTAATCAAGAAACCGTATAATTAACCTGTGGATTTATCCCGGCAAAGGAGGTTGGCGCTGTGCAAGTTGTGCTCGTGGATGATGACAAGCTGATCCGCGATGAGATCAAATCGCTGATCGACTGGGAGCGGGAAGGGTTCACCCTCGCCCACGAAGCGTCCAATGGAAAGGATGCACTGCATTGGCTCAAGAACCATCCGGCTGAGATTGTGATCACCGACATCGCCATGCCCGTTATGGACGGGATCGAACTGATCCGCGCGCTGAAGGAGCAGCGGTATCGGGGGCAGATTCTGGTGATGAGCAATTACCAGGAGTTTGATTATGTCAAGGATGCCATGAAGTATGGCGCTTTTGACTATTGCCTGAAGTATAAGCTGGATCCCCCGGTACTCTTGGGTCTTCTGCGAGACCTCGCCGAGCGCATAAAGGACGAATATAATGAGCGCAGTCGAGCGCTTCGAGATGCGCGTCTGCGGTTAATCCGCGATGCCTGCCTGATCGCGCCGGGAGCGGAGGAGATCGAGCGGTTTGAGACGCTAGATGCCGGGCGTCGGTTTCACGTGCTGTACGCACAAAATCTTTCCGCACTTGACCCCGTAGCCTCTGAGTGCTTGCGATTGGGCGCAGATTGGGTGGCTCTGTCTGCCGGCATAGGTGTCGTGCTTCTGGGCGAGGAATTTTTTGGCGAAGCCGCGGTACGCCAAAGCCTCGCAGAGTGCACTGCCGGCCTCAGGCGGGTCGCACCGGATGCCCAAGTGGCCTATGGTCTGACAGCTGTACCTTTCTCCGGGATCCATCACCGGCTTGCCGATCTCCGGGAGGCCTCGAAGATGTTTTTCTACGGTGGAGCCGACGTGGTGCTGGAGGATACGCGGCCGATCGTGCCTTTGATCCCGGCGGAGGAAGCGGAGAAGGCACTCGAGGACATGCTGGAGGCCGTACGCCAGGTGCGTCGGGGCGCGTTTGCCGAAAACCTCCGGAATTTTCTGCGGGAAGCGGAGAGCCTCGGCGCGGATCCGCGGAGTGTGTCCGGCCATTTGGAAGCAGCGGCGCTGCGCATGATTCAGTATTTTCAGAGGATTCGAGTCGGTGACCGGACGATTGAACGTCTGAAGGATCTGATTCAGTACATGTCAGAAGTGGGCCAAAGAGCGGCCGACCAGGAGGCGGCCTTTCTCAGGGCGCTTCAGCCTTACTTTGATGCGGAAACCATCGGAAGACAACCGGTGCGTATGGAAATTGCGCGCG
Source organism: Bacillota bacterium (assembly GCA_023410645.1). GTDB lineage: Bacteria > Bacillota > Clostridia > TANB77 > CAG-465 > CAG-465. The sequence goes on from JAEYPQ010000068.1 coordinate 1,653, forward strand.
CCATCCAGTACATGAACAGCCATCTTTCCGGCACCCTAAGCCTTCAGGAGGTCGCTTCCTACGTCGGACTGAGCCGCAACCACTTCTGTACAATCTTTCGGCAGGAAACCGGCATGAATTTTGTGGAATATCTATCCTCGCTGCGCATTGAGGAATCCAAACGCCTTCTGACAGACCCAGCGTACAACGTGCAACAGATCTCTTACATGGTGGGCATCGACAACTCCCGGTACTTTTGCCGATTGTTCAGGGAGCACACCGGTATGTCACCTACCCAGTTCCGGAAGGGGCGGCCATGAGCATCAAGCGTAAACTGGTTCTCTTCATCGTCATCGCGACGGTGCTGCCGGCCATTCTGATCATCCTGCTTTTCAACCTGCGCATGTCCACCATGCTGGTTGACAAAAATGTAGAGATGCTGTCCGGCATCGCCAACGAACGGGTGCAGGCCGAGATGGATGCTTTCGATCGGCTGGAAACGGCCATCTTTTAATTGAGTACCAGTGCGCGTATGATTGATTTCCTCAAGACGGTGGGGGTGAATACCTACCGCCAGAGTCAAAGCCAGATGCTGACAGCCGAGATTGCGGAAAAGCTTGAATCCTTCCGCACCCTCTTCCCGGCGATCCGGAGCGCCTGCGTTTTCCCAGCAGGGGATGGAATTTCATTGCTGCGGGGCGAGTATGACCCGGCTTGGGTGCAGTCCTACCACAGTATTCCCGAATTCCAGAGGGCGTTGGAGCAACCCAGCATCCTCTTGCGATCAGTGACGGGCGGCGGAAGCGAGCACCCTGTACTGGCGCTCAGCATCGGAATCTCCGACCGGTATGCAGAGCGGGTGGTCGGTTGCCTGGACATCCGTATGGACCTTTCAGAATACTTTTCTGGCCTGTCCATGCAATCTGCGGGCGGTATGCCATTCTTCGTCGTCTCTAGTGAGCGCTGCGTTCTCTACGAAGATCAGGGGACGATCTCCGGCGAGGCGTTTCTCACTACGCAGGCTGGCGGTGCTGTAAAGCGGTATTCGGACAACGTGTACGAGCTGGCCATCGAGAGTGAGCGATACGTAATTGTTGAGGCGGCTTCTTCCACCGGACTATGGGATTTCCTATACTGTGTTAACCAAGCGGAGATCACCCGGGATGTGCAGTGGGTTTCATTGCTCACGTTGGTGTTGACGCTGATCTTCGCGGTGTTCTTCATTGCTGGAATTATGTATATGTTCATTAAAATCTACGCGCCTATCCGTCAGCTCACTGAAACCATGTTGAAAGTAGACGAGGGAAACCTCGATCTCTATGTGGAGGTGCGCGACAGCGACGAGATTGGGATGCTGGGGAGGGCGTACAACCGGCTGATCGACAAGGTGAAGGCACTGCTGAAGGAGACGAAGGAAACCCAGAAAAAGAAGGCGGAGCTGGAGATGGCCTCGCTTCAGGCGCAGATCACCCCCCATTTTCTGTACAACGTCCTGAACTCGATTAAGGCGCTGGCCCGGTTGAAACGAAATGACGACGTCATCCACATGACCGGTGCGCTGATTGACCTCCTGCGCCTTGCCGCTAGCCGCGCAAACATGATCCCTTTAAAGGAGGAGATCGAATACTGCACGGCTTACATGCGCCTCATGTCCTATAGGACGGGGATCTCCTATGCGTTGGATCTTAAGATTCAGGAGGAAATCCGGCAGGCGATGATCCCCAAGTTCACGCTGCAGCCCATCATCGAAAACAGTATTCTCCACGGGTTTTTTGAAGATTCCCCGGAGGAGGCGCGCATCCTTGTTGCCGCTCGGGAAGAGGGCGGGCTTTTGCACGTGACGGTGACCGACAACGGCAAGGGGATCAGCAAGCACAAGGAAGAGGAACTCAACCGGTTGTTGGACGGAGCAACGCAGCAGGATCTTCACCGCTTCAGCGGGATTGGCATTGACAACATACGGCAAAAGCTGGCGTTGGAATTCGGCCCGGGGGTGCAGATGCAGATTTCCCAGGCCGTACCTCAGGGGACGACTGTGGACATCGCCTTTCCATTGCGAATGTGCGATGGGGTGAGCTGAGGTTCGGAATATTGTGCAATATATAGGAATTCAGGGGCGTCGCCTAAGGGCGGCGCCCCATCTATAATAATGATGCACCCATTGTGCGGAAAGGGATGGCTCAGATGATTTTCTCCGACTCTCCCCGGAATTACGACAGCGCAGCGGCTATCCGCACCATGACAAGACGGGAACTGCGTGAGGAGCGGTGGGCGTATGCGTTTGTATTGCCACAATTCCTGGGGATTCTTTTGTTTGTGCTGCTACCGGTTATGGCGTCCGTGGTATTGTGCTTCACCGAATGGGATATGATTGGCAGCGCAAAGTTCGTTGGGCTGGACAATCTGACAAACATCCTGTCCACCAAGAAGCTCGGCCAGGCATTCGGCAATACTGGTTTGTTCGCCGTCGGAATCATCCCGATTACTACCGCGCTTTCATTGGCCATGGCGATGCTGGCCAACGCGAAGCTGCGCGGCCTTGGCATCTACAAGTGCGGTTTGTTTCTGCCCATGACCACTTCTTCGGTGGCGATCGTGTTGGTATGGTACTGGATCTATGCCCCCAACGTGGGCATTATCAACTATGTTTTGAGCTTGATGGGCATTCGGGGCCCGCTGTGGCTCATCCAGGTGGACAGCGCGCGTTGGGCTATTATCATCATGGCAGTTTGGCAAAACATGGGATATTACTTTTTAATCTTCCTGGCAGGGCTTAAGGGCATCCCCAGGGACTATTACGAGGCCGCGTCCATCGACGGCGCCAGTGCAATGAACAAGTTCTTCCGCATCACGCTGCCGATGCTCTCGCCCACCATCTTTTTTGTAATGATCACGCTGACCATCGGCGTTTTGAACATCTTCCAGGAACCCAGCGTATTGACGCAGGGCGGTCCGTCCTACGGCACCTATTCCATCGTAATGTACATCTACGATCTGGCATTCAAGTTCTTCCGCATGGGCGAGGCCGCGGTGGTCAGCATCTTCTTGTTCCTGATGGTGGTAGTCGTAACCTTTATCCAGTTCAA
>JAEYPQ010000066.1 GCA_023410645.1 Bacillota bacterium
CTTCAGCGTTAATCTTCTTATTAAATATATCCTGCTTAGTTTTTGACCTTTCTTCCCAAGGCTTCACCTCGTCATTTATTATTTTTCGCCAATCCAAAATTAAATCTATATCCTCGGAAAATCTTTCGATAACATGGTACGATTTAGATAAGCTTGTACCACCTTTAAAAACAAATGCATCCTTATACTTACAATCATGAAATAGATGATCCAACATAAAACTGCAAATTCCGGCTCAACTGAGCACGTTTTCCGATAAAAGCTGAACACGGATTCCGCTTCTAACTGAGCGCAATTCCGTTTCAACTGATCAACAGTTTCACATCGTGTTATAGTTTTTTCGTAGTCCGATATTGATTACGGAAGGAGGCATTTTTATGCAAGACTACAACACGATTATTGGCTCTATTCAAATGCGTTTGAATAAGTGCCCTACCAGATCCGTTATGGATCGGTACAAGATTGGCTCAGGCACGCTTGCCCTTATTATGAGCCGATACAAATCATCCGGTATTCCTATTGAGGAACTCCGTATGATGCCACCAAATGAAGTGGAGGAATTATTCTATCCTTCTAAAAACCTGCAACGGAAGGAGGTTCCACTTCCAGATTTTCAGTATTACTATGATCGGATTCATACTAGCGGAAGCATAGTAAATATTTCATACTGCTGGCTTGAATATAAGGAACAGAATCCGGATGGTTACGAAAAATCTCAGTTCTACGAATACTACAACCGATTCGTCGAAGAAAACTATGGTGGCAGAAACATTTCAATGGCTGTGAATCGTAAACCTGGCGAAAAGATGTATATCGACTGGGTTGGCGATCAGCCTGAACTTCTTACCGATATTGAAACTGGTGAGATTAAAAAAGTACATATTTTTGCTACAACCATTGGTGTGAGCAGCCTGATCTATGCAGAGGCCTTTCCTAACGAAAAACTGCCATGCTTTATCGAGGGATGCGCCCATGCCGTTTCTTTTTATGGGGCAGTTGCAAAGTATTTTGTGCCAGACAACCTTAAAACAGCTGTAACCAAGCACACAAAGGATGAATTGATTCTCCAATCTACCTTTTCAGATTTGGAAGACTTTTATGACACTATTGTACTCCCGCCACCGGCAAGAAAACCAAAAGGCAAATCAACGGTCGAAAATCACGTAAAGTTTCTCGAAACCCATCTGGTAGAAAAACTCAAAGAAAAGATCTATACATCATTCGAAGAATTGAATGCCGAGATCAAAAAAACAGTAGCGGCTCTCAATTCTCGATTATTCCAGAATAAGAGTTTTTCCAGAAAAGATGCATTTGAAAAATACGACAAACCGTGTATGAAACCACTGCCAGGCGGAAGTTACATGATTTGCGATTACAAAGCAGTCCTGAAAGTCCCTAATAATTACCACATCGAGTATGACGGCCACTACTACTCCGTATTGTACTCTTACTGTGGAAAACCTGCAATCCTGAAGGCAACACCATCAGAAATCAGGATTTGTGACCAATACAATCGTTTGATCTGTATTCATAAACGCTCGTATAAAGAGTTCCCATTGTACATTACAACAGATGAACATATGAGACCTGAGCACCTTTACTATAAAGAGATTAATTCCAAAGACGGTAACTATTACCGGCGTTGGGCATCCGCAATCGGTCCTGCTATGTCTGAACTGATAGACAGGGTTTTAAAATCATCAAAGCATGAAGAGCAGTCTTATAACGCCTGTGCCGGAATTCTCCACATGGGAAAAACAATTCCACATGGTGTTGCAGAGGAAGTTGCTCGAAAGTGCGTCGAGATGAATTCCTGTAAGTATTTTACCTATAAACAGGTACTTAAGAAGATGAATGCAAAGGAGCTTCCTGAAAGCACTCCGGGAATGCTACCTGCTCACGAAAACATTCGAGGAAAGGATTACTACAAGTAAAGGTGAACTTATATGGCATACAGATTAAAAAACTATCTCTACAATGAGAAACTAACAAAGGAACAGAATCTCATAATGGACAAACTATACAAACTTCGCATGTCTGGAATGGCGGAAGCTCTTGAAAAACAGCTGATCGACCCGAACATCAGACTTGACTCATTTGAAGATCGATTTTCAGATATCGTCAACTCCGAGTGGAATCAAAGAGAAACCAAGAAATTCAACCGTCTTTTGAAACAAGCGACTTTAAAGTATCCAACCGCTGATCTCGATAGCTCGATTTATGAACCTGAGCGCCAGCTGAACACACATGTCATTGAATTGCTTGCAAAGTGTGATTGGATCGATGAACCAAACAATCTTCTAATGACTGGGGGAGCGGGAGCTGGCAAGACTCACATTGCCTGTGCTTTATGCATTGCTGCAATGCGTCAGATGCGAACTGCTAAGTATATACGAGCGAACTACCTGCTCCAAGAGTCAGAGCATGCGCGTAAGGAAAACAACTATTATGAGTATTCCAACAAAATGGCTTCCTATGATCTTCTTGTAATTGATGACTTTGGACTGATGGATCTGGACATGGATAAATGTCGATACCTTTTTGAGATCATCGAATCTAGGGACAGCAGGAAGGCTACCATTATCATCTCACAGTTTCCCGTTGCAAAATGGTACCAATTGTTTGGTGATAATACCTATGCTGATGCATGTCTCAGCAGAATGACAGCCAAAGCCTATCGCCTGGAATTCCCAGGGCGTGACCGCCGAGTGGAAAAAAGCAACTAATTAACTAACTGAGCAATGCTCAGTTTCAAGCGGAATGGCGCTCCGTTCCTCTGGAACGGATGCGCAGATTTCGCGGAATATGCATTTAAAATATCTTTATATAATTAAATTGCGTATCTTTCTTAAAACTTCATATGTACTGATTTTATGATAAAAAAGGAAGACTGCTGCCATACAGATGCCTGTCTCGACAGAGTGGTACATAAATCATACCGACTGGAGTTCAATGGCAAGAACATGAGGAACTCATCTTAGTAACATAGCGGCGTTTCATGCCGTTTAGAGTGAAACACAGTTCCGCTCACGCGGAACTATTA
>JAEYPQ010000006.1 GCA_023410645.1 Bacillota bacterium
AAGGGCATGGACGAGGGCGAGATGGCCTCCTACCTGGCGATACTCACCCAGATCCAGGACGCGGTGCAAGCAGGCGGGGCCGGACCTTCCGGCGGGCTTACGCCGGAAGAAACGCAGAAGCTGTTCCCCGACCTCAACATCACGGATGTACTGGGCGGGTACACCTCCATTGCCGATTTGTTGAAAGCCAATGCCGGGTCCTTCGAAGGTCTCTCCTCCATGTTCAATGAGGCGCTGCCGCACGAACTCAAGCGCGTGCTGGTGGACCTGGACCTGACCAGCGCATCCGCCGCGTGGGAGCAGTTCAAGACTGATACGTCATCACTGACCACGACGCTGTCCGCCACTATCACCGGGACCGTGCAGCTGACGCCCATTGACACCCAGGCCGCCGCCGATTTCCGCGCGGCGAACCCCGTGTCCCTCGACGGCCAGGTCATGAAGGTCGGCATGGCGGAAGGCGCGGAGCAGACGTTCAAGGACAAGTTCGATGCGGGGCTGCTGGCGCTCTATGATGAGCACGGCGTCCCCATCCCGGTCACGCCGAACGCGGTGGCGCAGATCAAGGCCACCGATCTGGTGCTGGGCACCGATGAAAACGGTGTGCTGCACGTGCAGGTGCTACCCAAGATCGGCTCCCCGGAAGGCGTTCAGAACGCCGAGGCGGGCCTGAACTCCGTTCCCCAGAACTTCCTGCCCGACTGGCTCAAATCCAGCACCGCCGACAAGGTCACCTCCATCACCAGCCTCGTGCAGGGTGTGGAGGATCTGGCCGCTGCCGGCGAGGAGTTCAGCGCCCAGCAGGGCAAGTCTGTGGTACTGGAACAGCTCTTTAGCCTCAACTCCACAGAGCTTCAGAACATCGCCACCTACATTACGCAGGCAATGGCGGCGCTCAGCAGTGGTACGCTGGACGCGGGAACCGAAGCGAAGGTGCGGGAGCAGTTGAACGCGCTGCTCACCGTCGTGCGGACCGCGGACGAGTACCTGGGCGTCGGCAACGACATCTCCGCCGGGATCGCCCAGGGCCTCACCGCCTACGGCTGGACCGGCGATGCCACGACAGTCGCTTCTTCCATTGAAACAGCGCTGCGCGCCGCCGCGCAAACCCATTCTCCCTCAGCCATGACGCGCCCGATCGGCATCGACCTGTCGGCGGGTATCGCGTCCGGCATGATGGCGTACGGATTCGGGTCCGCGGCCGGAGTGACGGCGGTGAAGGCTATTTCGGCATTGAAAACAGAGCTTTCTTCCAGCACCACAAAGCCTATAGGACTCTCCGCAATTGCTGGGCTCGCCCTTGGTATCCTCAGCGGCCGGAATCTGGTCGTGAACGCCATGAAGATTGTGGCTGAGGCAGCTGTTCGCGCTGCAAAAGCGAAGCTCAAGATTCAGTCCCCATCGAAAGTGTTTCGCGACGAAGTTGGCCGGATGATGGTCCGGGGCATCGGCGAGGGCACAATCCTTGAGAGCAAGACCCAGGCGAAGATCATCCAGAACGCTGCCCGGTACCTGACTGGCGCAGCACATGCGGGCGTGGGTAGCAGTTCTTCTTATGATAACCGTCGCACGTATCATCAGGATCAGAGCGTTTCAGTTCAGGTAGACAAGCTTTATGTCCGTGACGAAAAGGACGTGCGCAGCCTCGCCATTGAACTGGCGCAGTTCAACAAGACCCAGTACGCGGGGATGGGCGTCCGCTAAACGCAAAGCGAGGTGATTATGATGGCCGACTGGTTCGCCTGGAACGGCGTGAAGTGCACCGACTACGGCGTGCATGTGCTGACCCCCCCGGCCATCTCTCGGCCCAAGGAGCGGGTAACCACGCAGGCGGTGCCCGGTCGCAGCGGTACGCTGACGATCACGGAAGGTGACTGCGTGTACGACGAATTTATCGCCGCCTGCGAGTGCGTCGCACCGAACCCCGCGTCAATCCCCGCATTCTCCGCGTGGCTGCACGGCCCCGGCGTCGTGATGTTCGGGAACCAACCCACCGGCTACTACCAAGCCCGCGTCAGTAACCAGATCGACTTCGGGACGGTGGTGCGCGGGCGCCAGCATAGAAAGTTCAGCGTCAACTTCCGATGCCAGCCGTTCCTGTATCTACTGAATCTGCCGGATATCGTACTGACCACGCCTGGTCCGGTCGTAAGCCAGGGCACAGTGTTCGCGGAGCCCGTCATCATCGTGGAGGGCACCGGAGACATCGACCTGACCATCGGCGAGGTGACGCTAGGGATCGCGGGGCTCGTGTCCTCGATCACCATCGACGTGCCTCAGCGGCTGGCATTCCACGACGGTATTAACCTGACCGGCTCGCTGACCGGGGACGAATGGCCGACGCTACCGGTGGGCACAACGGCCATCTCTTGGACAGGGGGCGTGAGCCGCATCACCATCACCCCCAACTGGAGGACGCTCTGATGGGCGAGGTGTACATCTATTCCCTAATGCCGAGGACTTCGATACCATGGGTATGTGTGGCGCGCTTTCCCCAACATCCTGCGTACATACCGAAGCGAAGAACGACCTCTCGGAGATCCAATTGGAACACCCTATCGATGAGAATAGGCGCTGGACGTTCCTGCAGAACGACTACATCCTGAAGTGCGACGTCCCCGTGCGCACCGTGCCGCCCATCACGCCAGAGGGCACATTGGTCACCGCCCACGAGGTCTGGACCATTAAAACTGCCACGACGGCGTCCCAGCGGAACCTCTTCTACTATTCCACTGGTAACAAGGTGCGCAAGAAGAACCTGCCGGTGGGGATGAATCTCCCCATCATCTATAAAGGTGAGGACCGATACAAGGGGATCTTCACAGGACGCAAGAAGTATCGCTACAAAGGTCATTGGCGGTGGAAGGACTACACCTACTACGGCTGGATCGCGAAGACCGCCATCCAGTACACGCTGACTGAGGATTGGCCGAACGATCCCGCCGCCATCGAGGCGGTCGCACCCGCGTGGATTGTGGCCGATCAGCTCTTTCGCATCTACAAGGTGGAACTTCGGGACGACGGCGTGACCGCATATGCCCGGCACATCTTCTACGACCTACTGAACAATCTCACATCGTACCCGGCCGGGCAGACTTCTTGCGTGGACGCGGTGGACGGCGTTCTGGGGAACAGCCTGGTGCCCACACAATTCTCGGGCTTCACCGACGTCGGCGGCGAGCGGGTGATCGACGGCTGGACGCGGGTCAATCCGGTCAGCGCGCTGCTCGACCCTGAGACTGGCGTGGCTACACTGTGGGGCGCGGAGATCGTCCGCGACAACTACGACTTCTTCCTGCTTCGGGACGCGGGGCTGAACCGCGGGGTGCGCATCGAGCACGCGAAGAACTTGCTGGGCGTTTCCTGCGAGGTGGACGCATCCGACGTGGTCACTCGGATCGTGCCGGTCGGAAAGGACAAGAGTGGCAAGGATCTTCTGCTGGCGCCAGGCAGCTACAACGTGGACGGCACGGTGTACACAATCGCCGCCGATCAGACTTGGATCGATAGCTCGCGGGCTGGCCTTTATCCAGAGCCGCATGTGCAGGCGCTCACCTGCTCCGGCGAGTGCAAGGAGACCAAGACGGTCACGAAAACCGCTGTGCGCATCCGAATGATCCGGGAGGCGCTCACGGCGCTGGCGAATGATGCGGATCTTCCCAAGGTGTCCCTGAAGGTGGAATTCCTATCCCTGGGCGATACAGAGGAATACGCTCAGTACCGGAGCCTCGAGGACGTGTTCCTCTACGACCGGGTTCGGGTGAGTCACCCCGGTATCCAACTTGACATACTGACCGAAGTCAACCGCGTCGAATTCGACTGCCTGAGCGAGAAGTTCCGGTCCATCGAGCTGGGCTCCGTTCGGCAGGACATGCGAAAGACCGCCGTCGCCTCCTGGCAACTTCCCTCAACGATCTCCGGCCGTAAGATCGCCATGGAGAGCATCTCGGCGGCGCAACTGGAGCCGGAATCGGTGGAGGAGATCGACCTCTCCTTAAACGGCAGCGTGATCGGCGTCGCGGAGCAGACGGTGGGGATCACGCTCTCCATTGTAGCCTCGCGGGGCGGCGTGCTGACCAAAGATGTGAAAGACACGGTGCTGACCGCCCATGTCATGCGCGGAGCGACGGACATAACCGATCAGTTCGACGCTTCCCGCTTCATCTGGTCCCGCAAGAGCGCCGACACGCTTGGCGACATCACCTGGAACAGCAATCACCGTGGAACCAAATTCATTACCGTCGCCTGCATTGATGTCCCCATGCAGGCGAACTTCACCTGCGAAATCGAGGAGGGTTAGCATGGCGGTCATAGCTTCCGGGGAAATCAGCATTGTTGATGCATCGGATATTGCCGGGATCGTCTCGCAAGCTACGCCTCCTGAGAATCCCGCGGATGGCCAGCTTTGGCGGAACTCCACAACGAACGCGTTGTATGCTTATCGCGCGTCGCTGCCTGGCTGGGAGGTCGTGGTCGACAACCTGAACATCCAGGGCTTGATCGGGGCGTTGCAGGCCGGCACGATCAATAACGACGCCTTCACCGATCTGATGGGTGCAGCCGCGGCGCTCACCGATTTCGCTACGGCGGCCTCGCAGACCGTGTGGAAGGACATCGCAGCGAATCTGACGTTCGGGGCGCAGGGCTTGACGATCTCCAACAAGGTCGGCGATCTTTGGACGCGCCTTGCGCTGGAGCAGCTTGAATTCTGGAAGGGCATGGACGCCGCGGCCGTGATGATGGCCGTCTTTGGCGTGCTGAAGACCATTACGTCGCCGACGCTGCAGATCGGGACTTCCTCTCAATCGCCGAAGCTGCTGCTGGGTGCGGGCATGCTGGAATACCAAGCGGCGACCGGAAACATCACCTGCAGAAAGGCTTAATTTCATGCCGTCAATTACGATTACAACCACCACCGGTCCGCGCTGGGGCGATTCGGCGTTCAACTCGTCCACGAGCGAGCTTAAGGTCGGCAAGAGCGGAACCGCGACCTATTACGGGTATGTCGGGTTCCCTGCACTAAACCCGGCGTGGACGATCACGTCGATTTCGCTCAAGATGAATCGGAACGACGAATACTCGTCCAAGACGCTGCAATTCGGCAGCAGCACATCGAATTCGTGGACGTCGAAGGGAACGCAGGACTGGAAAGCGGACTTCACCGTTTCCTCTGGCACAGGCACGAAGACGTGGAACCTGACGGCGTACAAGGACATCATGCAGGGGTATACCGGGACATGGTATCTGCATGTCCAGCATGGCAGCGGCACAAACAGCTACTGCGAGTTCAATGGCGGGACAGGCAGCACTTCTCCGCGTCTGTACATCGTGTACGAGGACTCGTCGGTAACCGTAACGGGCGATCAATTCACCATCGGTGTGCAATCGACCATCACGGTCGGAACCGCGGGTAGCGGGCTGACGCACAGGCTGTCGTATTCAATCGGGGCGGCGAGCGGCGCGCTCGATGGCGGCGTACAGATCGCGGCCGGCTCGACGGTCAATTGGACGCCGACCGCGACGCTGGCCAACCAGATCACTGGCGACATGGTGGGCGATGTCACGCTCACATTGGAGAACTACCTGAGCGGGGTCCTCCAGTCATCGCGCGCGCTGACGTTCCCGATGAACGTGCCGGCGTCCTACGTGCCGATCATCACGTCGGCTCCGTTCACGCTGCAGAATGCCGTGGGCGATACCATCGGCGTATATGTTCAAAACCAAAGCTGGACGAAATGCACGATCACAGCTTCGTCGGTCTATGGCGCGACCATCGTGGAGTACCGGCTCACGCTCTGTGGCGTGACTTATACATCGCCTGCGCCGGGCAACATCATCACAACGGGCGTGCTGACGCAGTACGGCGTGCTGGCGTCCTCGGTCGTAGTGGTCGATTCACGCGGGCAGACGGCGACGCTGAACAACGCGGCCGCGATGACCGTTTACCAGTACTTCGCTCCGACGATCACGGCGTTCACGCTCCTGCGCTGCGACGCCGGCGGTGTCGCGTCAAACGTCGGGAACTACATGAAGTACGTCCTGAGCGTGGTTTTCGCGCCGATCAACAACCTCAATACCAGAGGCGGCACGATCAAGTTCAAGGTGGCGGGCGGTGCGTATGGCGCTCCGGTGGCGCTAAGCACGATCACGGGGTACAGCGCGACCGTGTCCGGCGTCATTGGCGGGGGCGGAATTACTTCGTCGGGGTATGTCGCGGCGGTGGGCCTGACGGACAAGTACAATAGCGGCTCCGTGCTCACCGAGGCGTCGCTCCCTTCCTCGAAGCTGTGGTTTGACCTGCATTCCTCCGGCGAGGGCATGGCCATCGGCAAGGCGTCGACCGAGGCGAGCATTTTCGACGTAGGCATTGACTCGAAGTTCCGGGAAGAGGCAACGTTTGAAAAGACGCCAACGTTTCAAACAGCGCCCGCGTTCGGTCAGCGCGCCGCGACTCTCTTGGCGCTGGGTATCCAAACCGGGACCATTGCGACCACAATGCCGAACAATACCAGCAAGACAGGGACAGTTTCTTTCCCTGTCCCGTATGCGAGTGCTCCATTGGTCTATCTTTCCTTTTATGGAAGCGCATCGACCTATGACCGTCCGTTGAAGTATGTGGTGCAGGCCGTTTCCGAGACGGGCTTCACATGGATGCTCTCATACGCATCAAGCTCCGGTGGCGCCGTCAACATCTACTGGCTGGCAATAGGCGACTTGGCGTAGCGGCTGTCCGGAGACAGGGTTCAAATTCAGGAGCGCTATTTGTGCCGGGCCGCCGCATATGACGGCCCGGCGGAAGGTGCTACGCAATGAATGTGTGCAGTTTACAAGATGCACACCAGCATTTTAAGCCCAAATAAATCCAATTTCAAGCGCCTGGTGGCGCCATTTTTTACGGGGGTGGATTCCATGAAGTACTCGGAAATTGCACAGGGCGCGCGGGATTGGGCGCTCAAGAAGATCGGTTGCCGGTACAGCCAGGCGCGGCGCACGCAGGAAGGCATCTTCGACTGCTCGTCGCTCGTCGCGCGCGCGTACAGCGCAATGGGCAAAGCGTGGAAGTACGGCGGGCGCGTGCCGCTGTCCTGCAACGAAGTCTATGATGACGATTTTGAGCTTCTCTGGCCGGCGACCTACGCTGAAATCGGGAAGAAGCTGGGCGGCTCATCCGTGATCGCCAAGGCAAACCAGCCGGGCGACCTGCAGTTCCTGAACACCATGAAAACCAGCCGGTCGAACAAGATCACCCACGTTACGATGGTGGCGTCCGCATCGAAGATCGTTCATGCTCGCGGTACAGCTTACGGCGTTCGAATGGACAGCCTTACGCACTACGCTGGGAAGGTGTGCGCGGTGGTCCGGTACAATCCGGCGTGCGATCTGGTCGTTGGCCACAGGGGCTACCGCACGGCCGCGATGCAGAAGGCGCTCAACGCGAAGGGCGGTGCAGACCTGAATGGCGACGGTGAGTTCGGATTGAAGACGCAGACGGCGGTGAAGGCGTTCCAGAAGGCAGCGGGCCTGCCTGTGACCGGGAAAGGCGACGCCGCGACACTCTCAGCGCTGGGGCTTACGCCCGCGGTGGATATGCCGACTGAGCCGGAGCAATCCGCACAGCCGGGCAGCGTCCGTGTCACTGGTGGCGAGGTCAACATCCGCACCGGGCCGGGAACGAATTATGATGTGGTGAAGGCTGTCAAGAAGGGCGCGCTGCTCGTGCCGGTCGCCATGGATGGCTGGCGTCTGGTTCTTCTGGACGGCGAGGTATGCTGGATCAGTGCGGAATACAGCGAAGAAATCGACTCATGAAGGAGATCGTAACATGAAGGACACTTTCTTTTCCACGTTGACCGCAGTTGGCGCGGGTGTGGCTTCGACGCTGCTGGGCGGTTGGGACAAGAGCTTGGAGATCCTGCTCATCTTCATCATCATGGACTACATCACCGGCGTCGCCGCGGCGTTCAAAACTAAGACGCTTAAGTCTTCGGTCGGCTTCGAGGGCCTGATGAAGAAGGGCGCAATCTTTCTGATTGTCATTCTCGCGGCGCAACTCGACCGGATTACCGGCAACGCGGCGGGTGTTTTTCGCACCGCCACGGCATTTTTCTTTATCGCCAACGAGGGCCTGTCCATAGTAGAAAACGTCGGCGAGATGGGCGTCAAGCTGCCTGGATTCATTACGGGTGCGCTAACCAAGCTCAGAGATGAAAACGGCGACACTCAAAAGAAGGATATGCCAGAAAACCTCAAATAACCGTGACGCCGCAGGCTTCACTAGCCTGCGGCGCTTTTTCATGGCCCGCACTATTACACTTCAACAATAAGACAGGAATGCAAAAAGACAAGCCACTCTCAATTCGGCTATTGGCCGTCATGTGGAGGTCTTATGCAGTTCACAAGTTGTCCCATCGCCGCCGCTATCGAACGGGCGCAGATCCGAGCAGGCGAACAGGCGATACTGGACAGGGAGTATCTGGCGGGCATCGCGCTCGCCCGCTCGATGTTCGCGCAGCAGTTGATCAATGAGGCAGACTACCGAGAGGCGGAATGTCTTCTTTTTTTGAGGTTTCGGCCGCTTGTTCGCTATGAAAGCCCTTGCCGGTCGGCGGCCTGTCCGGTAACACAGAAGGTGCATACAAAGGAGGAAACCGATCATGACGAGGGATGAACTTGAAAAGGCACGCCGGCTCCGAGAGGCGGGCAAATCCTATGGCGATATCGCAACCGTTCTGCATGTTTCGGTCAATACGGTTAAATCCGCCTGCCGCCGAAACGGCATCGAAAACTTCAACGACCGTCAGCACTGCATGAATTGCCGCAGGAGGTTGGAGGGCGCGTCCGGTAACCGCCGCACATTTTGCTCGAACGCCTGCCGGTATCAGTGGGATTACCGACACCGCGTGCTGACCGAACAAAACGCGGAATCCCGCGTCTGCCCGGCTTGCGGGAAGGCGTTCTTTTCCTATCCGTCCGCCGCGCGGAAATACTGCTCCCATGGTTGCTACATCGCCGCCCGCTACGGCCGAAGGCGCAGTGGTAAGGGTGAGAGGATCGCACGGTGATGACGATCGAGCAGCATGAACGGCAGTTCCGCTACCTGCTGGGCGTGGCGGTGGGGCGCGGCTTCTTGTTCCGCGCGTTGATCGACGAGCGCGACTACGCGCGGCTGGAAGACGCCTTCGCGGAAAAGTTCGCGCCGCTTGTCCGGCATTTGAAGCCTTGTCTTTCCGAGCGTCCTCTGATAACACTGTCGAAAAGGAGGAAGCGCAAATGAAAGAGACAACTATCCGGCTGGTAACGCAGGTTCGCCCTGCAGCACGGGAGACGCAGCGCAAGTTGAAAGTGGCGGCCTACGCCCGCGTTTCAATGGAAAAGGATACCATGCTGCACTCGTTCTCGGCGCAGGTGGATTACTACAGCCGCCTGATTGGGCTGAGGCCGGACTGGAATTTCGCGGGCGTGTACGCCGACAAGGCGCTCACCGGGACCACAGCCTCCCGGCCGGAGTTCCAGCGGCTTCTCTCAGATTGCAGAGCCGGGAAGATCGGTATGGTGATCACCAAATCCATCAGCCGCTTTGCCCGTAACACGGTAACGCTGCTGGAGGCGGTGCGCGAACTGAAGGCGCTGGGCATAGACGTGTACTTCGAGGAACAGAACATCCACTCGCTCAGCGCGGACGGCGAACTGATTCTGACCATCCTGGCATCCTACGCGCAGGAGGAGAGCCGCTCGGTCTCGGAAAACTGCATGTGGCGCATCCGGCACGGCTTCGAGAAGGGCGTACCCACGCCGATGCGGTTAAACGGGTACCGGATGCGGGACGGCGCGCTGTGCGTTGTTCCGGAGGAGGCGGAAACGGTAAAGATGATCTTTGACCTCTATCTGGAGGGCTTTGGGAAAAACGCCATCGCCCGGCGGCTCAACGGGATGGGGATACCGGCCCTGAACGGCGGTCTATGGAACGATTCCACGGTCGGGAATATCCTTCGAAACGAAAAGTACCGGGGCGACATGATCCTGCAGAAGCAGTTCACGGTGGATCATCTGAGCAAGAAGGTCCGCCGTAATCGCGGAGAGCTTCCGCAGACGGTGGTCACTCATGGCCACGAGGCCATCGTATCCCGCGAGGACTTAGCGGTGGCGCAAGAGATCATTCGGGAGCGCGCGGCCGAATTTATGCGCGAGAAGGACTTGCATAAGTCATACCCCTTCACCCGCAAGCTGGTCTGCGACGGCTGCGGCAGGTGCTACAAGCGGCGCGTGAACAACGGGAAGCGCGCGTGGCAGTGCACCACCTACATGAGCCACGGCAAGGCGTACTGCGCGGCCAAGCAGGTGCACGAGGAAATCCTCGAGCGCGAGGCCGCCGCCGCGCTGGGCCTCGCGGAGTTCGACGCGGCCGTCTTCGCGGAGCGGATTGAAAACATCCGCGTCTGCTCCGGCAACCGGCTGGTGTTCGTTTTCCGTGACGGGCATGAGGAGGAGCAGGTTTGGGAGGACCCGACCCGCCGCGACAGTTGGAACGTCGAAATGAGGCGGCAGGCGGCGGACAATACCAGAAAGAGGCGTAAAAGATGAACACTACCGAACGAAAGGTCACGGTTATGCCCGCGACGCTGGATCGCTTCACCGCCATGCCGATCAATGGTGCGAAGAAGCGGCGCGTGGCGGCCTACGCCCGCGTTTCCACGGACGAGGAGGAGCAGCTCAACAGCTACGAGGCCCAGGTGAACTACTATACCCAGTACATCGGCAGTC
Organism: Bacillota bacterium; assembly: GCA_023410645.1. Lineage (GTDB taxonomy): Bacteria > Bacillota > Clostridia > TANB77 > CAG-465 > CAG-465. The sequence goes on from JAEYPQ010000006.1 coordinate 10,762, forward strand.
GGGAGGACTGGGAATTCGCCGGGATTTACTCGGATGTAGACCGCTCTTATGGACAAAACCCCAAGACGGCCCTTGTCGGAACCGACTACGGCGGATGGTACGGCAAGAAATTGTTCTGCCTGGAGCGCCACAGGCAAGCGTCTCAACGACTAGTGGAGTTGGAAGCGCAGAAGCGCGAACGCCTCGGCAAAGGTAAAACCCTCGAAGGCTTCATTCAGGGAATAGAGTACCGTCCGCTCGCCATCACGGAGTTTGACGAAAAGCTCTGGCTGGCGGTCATTGACCAGGTGAAGGTCGGCAGGGACGGCTCGATGACGTTCAGGTTCAAAAATGGGGCGGTGGTAGATGTTCGAACGCTTTAAGTGCGACAAAAGAGAATGGGGTAAACAGCTCGCTCCTGGCGGGCCGTTTTTGCTTCCCAGAGAAGTAGTATATTGACAGTCGGCACTTCCTCCACTATACTTAACGTTGATTGATTCATTTCATTACGCAGGAGGATTTGTCGATTGACTGCGTGTGTTCCCTCAAAGAATCGATATAAAAATGCCAAGGCAGGTCACTTAAGGAACTGGAAATTCTTTTTTTGTGTCTGATGCTGGTTGTGACCCTGTTTGTGCTGTCGGGCTGCGCTACCCTTTTACTCGGGAATGACCGCGCTGCATATGAGCGAATTGAAAAGGCCACTGGTTATTTTAAATATCCAAAGTCCGTCAGAATTGTTTCCGGTGAAATGCTCGGACCTATGAAATAAATGAGATTAATGTTGTCTAATGTAAAGGTACTAAAAGAACGCTATACTAGATAATCAAAGCCGATGGCGACGATATCCAACCGGCTCGCTTGAGCTCATAATATAATACCAATGCTTCGAAATTTTGGATTGATGCTCTTGAAGCTACTCTCTTTTTGTCATATAATGTAACCACTAGTAGCCAGGTTTCCGGGACAGCTGAACTGGAGGTTCACATGACAACACAATTTGAGAAAATTCTAAGGAGGAATCCATATGGGAAACATCTATATCAATAATGGAGGCAACCGGCATTCTTGTCTTTTTGACATTTTTATGACCTGCATTACCGGTGGTTTGTGGCTCATATGGATGCTTCTCAGGCGAAGATAATTAGGCTATGTCTTTATCGCCTTGAAACCCTCAACAGTCAATCTTTGCCGTCTGGACGGTAGGCCAGAAGCCTTGACTATCTGCGCCGGAAATGCTCACTGGAGCAACGGAACGGCATACGAC
>JAEYPQ010000031.1 GCA_023410645.1 Bacillota bacterium
GGCGAAGATGTAGCCTTCAAAGGAGTAAACGGCGAGGTGCAGCTTGTCCTGAACACGGGCGACTTCGCCGCAGCCCTCGAGCGGCTGGCCGCCAAACTGGCCGCCGCCGAAGAGTTTTTCCCGCGCGGCACGCCGGTGAAGCTGACGTCCGCCCTCAAGCTGACAACTGACGAAAAAGAGCGGCTCGCCGCCGTGCTGGGCGAGTTCGGGCTAGCCTTGGCTGCCGACGGTGCGGCGGACCCCGGCGGGGCGGCGGAGGCCCCGGCCGCCGCGGAGCGGGAAGGGTACGAGATAAACGCCCTCGTCGTCGCCAGGACGGTGAGGAGCGGCCAGCAGATCGTCCATCCCGGCTCGGTGGTGGTCATCGGCGACGTCAACCCCGGCGCCCGGGTGGTGGCCGGCCGGGACATAATAATCCTCGGCTCCTGCCGGGGCGTGGCCCACGCCGGCGCGTACGGCGACGAGAAGGCCACCATCACCGCAAACAGGATCGTCGCCACCCAACTGCGGATCGCCGGGCTGATCGCCAGGGCGCCCGACGAACCGGACAAGCCGTCCGGCATCGAGACGGCCCGCATAAGGAAAGGCAGCGTTGTCATCGAGCCAGCCAACAGATAGGGAGGAATCTTGGTATATGGGCGAAGTAATCGTAATCACCTCCGGCAAGGGCGGGGTAGGCAAGACGACAACCACCGCCAACCTCGGCACCGGGTTTGCCCTGATGGGCAAAAAAGTCGTCCTTATCGACGCCGACATCGGCCTCAGGAACCTCGACGTCGTCATGGGGCTGGAGAATCGGATCGTATACGACCTTGTCGACGTCACCGAGGGCAACTGCCGCCTCAAGCAAGCCCTCATCCGCGACAAGCGCTACGAGACGCTGTACCTGCTGCCGGCGGCCCAGACGCGCGACAAGAACGCCGTCAGCCCCGACCAGATGCAGAAGCTCTGCAAGGACCTCGCCCAGGACTTCGACTACGTCCTCATCGACTGCCCGGCAGGCATCGAACAGGGCTTCAAGAACGCCATCGCCGGCGCCGACCGCGCCGTTATCGTCACTACGCCCGAGGTCTCGGCGGTGCGCGACGCCGACCGCATCATCGGCCTGCTCGAAGCCGAGGGCAAGAGCAACCCCAAGCTGATCGTCAACCGCATCAGGCCGCACATGGTCAAGAAGGGCGACATGATGGACATCGACGACATCATCGAGATCCTGGCCGTCGACCTCCTGGGCATCATCCCCGAAGACGAATACATCGTCATCTCCACCAACAGGGGCGAGCCGGCCGTGGTCAACCCGGCCTCGGCGGCCAGCACCGCCTACAAGAACATCGTCCGGCGGATGATGGGCGAGAACGTGCCGCTGATGTCGATGGAGGCGGAAAGCGGGTTCTTCGGCAGACTCAAAAAAATCTTCGGCTTCAAGGAGGGATAAGGGTGTTCGACCTTTTGCAGAAGCTGTTCGGCAGGGAAACGTCCAAGTCCAAGGATATAGCCAAGGAGAGGCTGCGCCTCGTCCTCGTCCACGACCGGGTCAATGTGTCGCCGCAATTCATGGAAGTGCTCAAGGAAGACATGATCAAGGCCATCTCCAACTACATGGAGATCAACGAGAAGGACATGGAAGTCACCCTCACCCAGACCAACACCTCGCAGGTGGCGCTCGTGGCCAACATCCCCGTCAACAGGATGAAGCGGGGCGCGCTGCCCGCGGAATGACGAGAAGCTGTTTATCGAGTCCCGGCGGCGCCTGACTGTGGCGTTCCGCCGGCGGACTTGCTAAACAGCTTCCGGTTTTCTGCGCATTCTTTCCAACTGGACTGGGCTGATATTAACGGCTATAATATATAGGAATACACTCGGAAGGTAAGGGTAAACCAATGCTCAGCCGGCGCCTCCTGAAAAACCTGGATTTTACCGTCATCACCGTGACGGTTCTTCTTGTTCTTATCAGCCTTGTCGTCATCGGCAGCGCCACCCACATCAACACCCCGGGCGAAGACCGTTACTGGTACGTGCAGCGCCAGGGCCTGTTCGCCCTCGCCAACCTGGCCGTCATCTTCGTCCTCCTGCACTTCGACTACAAATCGCTCGGCAAATACGCCAACATCCTGTACGCCGTCAACCTCGTGATGCTGCTGGCGGTCATGTTCTTGGGCCAGTCCGCCCTCGGCGCGCAGCGCTGGATTCAGATCGGCCCCATCAGCCTCCAGCCGTCCGAATTCGCCAAACTGATAATGATCATCTCGCTGGCCCATCTGCTGGAGAAACGGCAGGGACGGCTCAATACCTACAAAGACCTTGTGCCGATCTTCGCCTTCGTCGGCGTCCCCTTCCACCTGCTGCTCAAACAGCCCGACCTCGGCACCTCGCTCGTCTTTATCGCCATCCTGTTCGGCATGCTCTTCATCGCCGGCATCAGGATGAAACACCTCCTCACAATCATCGGCGCCGGCATCGCCTTCATGCCGATTTTCTGGCACTTCCTCAAAGACTACCAGAAGATGCGGCTGACCGTCTTCCTCGACCCCAACGTCGACCCGCTTGGGTCGGGCTACCATATCATCCAGTCGAAGATCGCCATCGGCTCGGGGATGCTGTTCGGCAAAGGCCTGTTCGCCGGCACGCAGAGCCAGCTCAACTTCCTGCCCGAGAACCACACCGACTTCATCTTCGCCGTCATCGGCGAGGAATTCGGGTTCCTCGGCTCGTTCGTCGTCCTCACCCTCTACCTCATCCTCCTCTACCGGGGGGTCAAGGTCGCCGGCGAGGCCCGCGACAACTTCGGCATGCTGCTGGCCACCGGCATCACCTCGATGCTCGCCTTCCATATCCTTGTCAATGTCGGCATGACCGCCGGCATCATGCCGGTAACCGGCATCCCGCTGCCCCTCATGAGCTACGGGGTCAGCTCGCTTTCCACCAACCTCGTCAGCATCGGCATCCTGATCAACATATATATGCGCAGGCAGAAGATACTCTTTTAAGGAGTGATCGCGTGGAATACCGTGACGCGGTAATCCGTCTCGCCCCGTGCGGCCTGGACTGCAGCCGCTGCGCCGATTTCCGGCACGGCGACATCCGGGATCTGAGCGCGAGGCTCAAAGAGCTGCTCGGCAACTACAGGCGGCTCGCTGCCATGAAAGCCGCCGGCCGGCCCGAATTCGCCGGCTACGACCAGTTCGCGGCCGTGCTCGATTCGTTCGCCGCCGCAGCCTGCAGCGGCTGTAGGGGCGACAACGTCACCTGCCCGCTGGACTGCGCCGCCAAGACCTGTCACAAGGACAAAGGGGTCGATTTCTGCTTCCAGTGCGGCCAGTACCCCTGCGACAAGCAGTTCGAAGGCAAGCTCCGCGACCGCTGGCGGGCCATCAACGACCGCATGCGGGAGATCGGCCCCGCCGCTTACTGCGACGAGCAGGACAAACAGCCGCGATACTGAAAGAATTACTAAGTGCGCAAGCATGCAGCTTGTGCACTTTTTTGTTATGATTTTCCCCCTCCCGTCATATACATGCAAGTAGAGAACTGACG
>JAEYPQ010000073.1 GCA_023410645.1 Bacillota bacterium
TTATCACAAACGTAAAAAAGAGTAAAGGTTTTCAATTGCGATGAAGTTCCTTTACTCATATATATTTTATCATACTTTCATTTAAAAGAAAAGACCATTGACAAAAATACTTTGTCAACAGTCTGAAGAACCAACTATAACATATAGTGGTTCTCCTAATATTTACATATTATTAAGAATTTGTTTAATTTTTTTATCAATTTCTTCCAGTAATTCTTCATCATTTATATCGATTCGTTCATTTTTTATAATTTCAACCGGCTCATAAATTATTACATCTTGTTCGTCTTCGGGGGCCTTTTTATCAAGTAATCTTTTAGGAAAAAAAATATAAAATTCTCTTAATTTGTCAGAAGTTAAAAATATAAAAGCTAGTCCGTAGTCCTCATCTTCATTATAATAGCTAATGTCATAATCAGTTGGAACATCAGTTCCATAATTTAAGTCATAATGATTAAATTTTGTTATTAATTCCAAAATGTATCACCTCCTAGGCAAAATATTAATTATTGTTATAGTCTCAGTTATCTACCACAATATAATAACATATTAAAAGATAATTGTAAATGATTTTTAATAAATATTCGCTTAGGTAATAAAAAAAGAGGTATAAAACCTCTAATTTTTAGTAATGATTATTGTTGTTTCTTGCTTTTTTAGCTCTTATACATTCTTTACATCTAGCTGGTTCGTGTAAACCTCTTTCTGCGAAGAATTCTTGTTCAGCTACTGTAAAAGTAAATTCAGTTCCACAATCTTTGCAAACAATTTTTTTATCTTCCATGACTTATTTCCTCCTTTAAGAATTTACGTTATTAGAAAAATGATTAAATTTAACTTTAAAAACAATTCTTAAAGGATAAAATTAAAACTTTCTACTTAACTAAATAATATTATATCATAAAACATATTTTTTTCAATAGCTTTATCTGAATTTTATGTTTTTTATGCAATATTACTTAAATTATACTCAATTCTTATATATGTTATGCTAAATATTTTAAATATTCTAATATTTTACAATAATTTTAGGTTTATAATTAAAATTGTAGTAACAATAGCTACAAAATCAGCTATTAAACCTGCAATTAAGGTTCCTCTTAACCTTTTTATTTTAGCAGCTCCAAAAAGTATTGTTATACAGTAAAGCGTTGTCTCAGTTGCACCCATTATTATTGATGCTATCTTACCAGAGATTGAATCAGGTCCAGACTCTTTGAATATATCAATAACAGCTGACATTGACGCGCCACCAGAAAGTGGCCTCAATAAAAATAAAGGGACAACATTAGAAGGTATTCCCAAACTTGATAATAGTGGACTTATTGGTTTAAGTATTAACTCAAGCGCTCCTGTATTTCTAAGTAGCCCAATCGCTATTGTTATTGCAAAAATATATGGAAATATATTATATACCACCTTTAATCCATCTAGACAGCCTTCAATAAATAATTTAAATACATCTTTTTTTTCAAAAATTCCAATAAAAACTATAATTAAAATTGCAATTGGAACAGAGGCAACTATAAAATAATTTAACATATTTACTCCATTTTCTTATTTAAAATTTTTATACTTATCAGCCCTACTGTGAGTGCTAGTACTGTTACAATCCAAATAGGAACAACTATCTCTGTCGGATTACTGGATCCATATAACGATCTTAATGCAATCATACTTGTTGGTATTAATTGTATGGATGCCGTATTAATTAATACAAATGTAGTCATATTATTACTTGGTCTCTCTTTATTTTTATTTTCCTTTTGTAATTCCTCTATCGCCTTAATTCCGTTTAATGTAGATGCATTTCCAACACCAAGAATATTGCTAGTTATATTTAAACTCATATATCCTATTGCTTTTTCATTTAATTCATCTTTATCAAATAATTTAACAATAAGTCTTGAAAAAAATCTCGAAAATGTTTTTATTGCATTAGTTTTTTCAAATATATTAAATATTCCACTCCAAAAACACATCATGCCTGCAAGAGTTAATATATTTTCAACAGAACTCTTCCCACTATTTGTTATACTATTTATTACTGTTTCAGCATTACCAGTAAATATTGCTAAACCTATACTAAATATAATCATAAAAGACCAAATCTTAGACATTAAATCACCACATTTTTATTTTATACTAATACTTACAATATATGTTTTATTAAAATTTTATATGAATCTTATAAATATTAATAATTGATATAAAAAAATAGGATTTAAAATTAAACCCTATTTAAAAACTTTATAGATTTTATTATCTCACTAATACAAACAATTTTATCAGTTATAATTATTACATATGTTTCTTTATATTTTGGTAGATCAATATTTAAAGGCCACATATGTTTTAATATCATATCTTCTTCTATATCATTTAATATAAAATACCTTTTTGCATTTTTAAGAGATACTCTAGAATGCAAAAATCCATGCTTTTTAAAGAATTTTTGTGCTTTTCTTTTATGCCAATCATACAAGAAAAAATCATGTAAAATACCTGCTCTCGCACAAGATCTATAATCCATACCTAAGAATTTACAAAGTTTGTAATTCATAATTGAAACACTTATACAATGCTCAAGACATGTTACATCCCCATGATGCATGTATTCTTTCATTTCTTGTATCTTACTATTATTTATTAAATCTTTAACACATTCATAATATTCTTGATCAATATCAATTTTTCTATTTTTTAAATTTATCATTATACTCCCCATATTAATATTATATACATTTAAAACTGTTAATAATCAAAAATAATATAATATTTTTTTCATATTGTTGTTAAACTTACATTATTATAATATATTTTATATCACCTTTATGCATAAATCAAGTAATCATAAAACTATTTAATTGATTATTGTAAAAAAAATTAAAATTTAGTATAATTAATTTATTAATTATAGGAGAATATAAATGGATATAAAAAAATATATAAATGATAACTCAAGTCAAGCCTCTAAAGATAAAATCAAAAAAATTTATTATACAAAGAAATTACTTGCTTTTATGCTAATAGTTTCTTTTGTGATATGGTACATACTTGTTGGAAGTTTTGCTGAACCACCTTTTATATCTCATATTATAGGAGTAATTATTTTATTTTGTATATTTGGATATATATTTTTACTTGGCGAATTTACATCTATAGTAAATAATATAGTAATTGAAGCTTATTTACTTAAGCATCCTAACACTAAATATTTGGTAGCAAGTCCAATAGAAGAAACTTACTATGCAAAATCAAATATACTACCAGATTATATTGATATTAGTACATATAACTACTTTAATATTCCATACAATAATTTAAATATTGAAGTATCTGGAATTAGAATAAAATCAGAATATAAAAATTCAAAATCTGTTGAAACAAAAAGTACGACTAGCTATACTGGTATGTTTGGTAAAGTAGATTTGCCAAATAATTATAACAATGCTCTAATTATAAGAAAAAAAACTGGTATTATGGATGAAATTGTATCTTCAACACTAAATAAAGAGTCAATAAACATATTTAATATTATAAAGAAAATAAGAGATAATGATAACGACTTAGACGAATTTGAAAAAGAATATGAAGTACTTTCACAAAATGTTAACATTAACAATTTAAATATTGATATAGAAAATGCTATATTGGACTTTAATAATATAACTGGATATAAAATAGAATTATCAATTATAGATAATGTTTTATTCTTTAAGATACCAATGTTTTCTTTCTTCAATGTATCTTTTAATAGCAAAAATATTGATGATAAAGAAATCGAAAATAATATAATTTTACTAGATCAATTATGTTTCTTAGCACAAAAAATAATAGATTCATTACAAGAAATTAAATTTTAAACTATAAACATTAATATAAGAATTTTTATTAAATCAAATGAATATGTTTTAACAATAGGAGTTGATTTAATGTCAAATATTAACAAGAATTTTTTAAAATTAAAAGAAAATTATTTGTTCTCTGAAGTGGCTAATAGAAAAAGAGCATATCTAGAAAAATTTCCAGATAAGAAAATAATAAGTTTAGGAATTGGTGATGTAACTCTTCCACTACCAAAGGTTTGTACTAATGCAATGAAACATGCAGTATGGGAAATGTCTTTAAAATCTTCCTTTAAAGGATATGGTCCAGAACAAGGTTATTCCTTTTTAGCAGAAGAAATATGTAAAGATTATATTAAATACAATGTATTTTTAAATAATAATGAAATATTTATTAGTGATGGGGTAAAGAGCGATATTGCAAACATAACGGACTTATTTTCAAAAGACAATACAGTTTTAATACCAGATCCTGTATACCCTGTATATGTGGATACAAATATAATGAATGGAAGACAAATAGAATATGTTGATGGAAATGAAGATAATAACTTTTTACCTATACCAAACCATAAGAAGCATGTTGATATAATATATTTATGCTCACCTAACAATCCAACTGGAAGTGTTTATAACAAAAATCAATTAAAAGCCTGGGTAGATTATGCACTAGATAACAAAGCTGTAATTCTTTTTGATAGTGCATATCACTGTTATATAAAAGATAATAATTTACCAAAAAGTATATATGAAATTGAAGATGCAAAAAAATGTGCAATTGAATTTTGCAGTTTTTCAAAAAATGCTGGATTTACTGGTGTTAGATGTGGATACACTGTAATACCAAAAGAATTAATTGTTGATAATTCTTCAATTAATAAATTATGGTTAAGAAGACAATGTACTAAATTCAACGGCGTTTCTTATATTACGCAAAAAGCAGCACAAGCAATTTTTTCGGAAGAAGGAAATACACAAATTCAGAATATGATTAATTATTATATGGATAATGCAAAAAAAATAACAGACTTTCTTGAAAACAAAAGTATATATTATACTGGTGGTGTTAATGCGCCATATATATGGTTAAAATGTCCTAATAATATCAAATCATGGGAATTCTTTGACTTACTTTTAAATGAAGCAAATGTAATTGGTACACCAGGTGTTGGGTTTGGAAATAATGGTGAAGGATATTTTAGATTAACTGCATTTGGTGATAAAAATGATACTGAAGAAGCAATAAAAAGATTGGATAATATATTATAATTAAGAAAATATATATAACTATAATAAAAGGTAAGACATAGTTGACTTACCTTTTTCTTAAATATTAATCAAATATTTCATTAAAAAATATTATTCTTTATTAAATCATATTATCATTAAATTTTGTATATTTCAAATCATTAAATATATTTCTTCTTATATAATAATATGCTTTTTTTGCCAATATATTTAATTGTAATGATTTATCATATACGAAATTTTTTTCTATATCTAGACATCTTTGATAAATGTAAAATATTGCATCATCGGCATAATCTTCATCTTTCCCTCTAATTTTAAATATGCTAGTTATCTTTCTGGATATATTTATTAATTTTTTTCTAAGTAATTCATATATTTCTTTTTGAAATGATTTTGTACAATCACTGTTATTACTTATCCAAAACCCATTTAGATTTTTATTTATTGAATTCTTATTATGACTATATTGTTTATAATTTTTACTATAATACATCAGAAAAATATTATAATCAATCCTATGCTCTTTACATAGACGTATAATTTCATTTTTACTATGATATTTTCCAGTTGGGCTTTCCTGAAGTAGGTAAATAATAATCTCAGTAGATATTTTAAAAAACTCTTGATTAAATATTCTAATTTTTGCTTTGGGATTTCCTTTAATAAATTCTAATTGATTATCATTAATATTTAAATAATATATGACTTCTGCCTCTGTGATCTTAAATATATTTTTAATATTTAAAATATCATTATACATTATATAATATTTATAATTAATAAATCTATTTATTTCTCTTTTCAATGTAATTTCTTTTTTTTCTAGTAAATAATTATTAAGTAAGTCTTCTATATTAAACTTTGTTTTTCTAATATTTATCGGCATATTCTTTATTAATAATCTATTACAAGAGCTATTTGATAATTTTAAATAATTGCATATTAATCTTTTATTTGTTCTATATTTTAATGATAAATTTTCCAAATTCTTATTTTTCAATATTTTTATTTTCATTAAACTCCTTAATATTTTTATATTAATCTTCTTTTCATCATCGTACAAATTTACTTTTAATTTTATTCTACATTTCCTTATGTTTTTTATTCCAAATATAATAGATAATTTTTTAATATCTATATTTAACTCTTTTGATATTTTAACTAAAAAGTTATAAGAAATAAAATCACCATCTAAAATTTTGTATCTACTAATAATGTTATCATATAAATCATTGTTCATATAAAATCCCCCTTATTAATTTAATAATATCATTAAATTATAAATAATAATAGAGGTAATTTTTAACAATTTATTAATTAATATTTATTTTATATTTAAAAACTATACATTATTTTTAGAATTATTTTCTCACTTTAAATTCAACAATTTTTCTATTTTTATAATACAAAAAATTTTCTAATTTTGAACTCTCCTTAATAATAAGATTGTAATTTTTTATTTATTAACCTATACTTGTTTTAACGAGCTTCTATAAATACTTTATTTTTCTCATCATATTACAAATTTAGATAAAAATAAGAAATTTTTTCTATTATAATATCAATATGGGGGTGATACTATTGATATAAAAAATATATTGAAGTATTAGATATTAAATTAAGAGAAAAAAACTTTGATAAAAGGCGTTACTTTATATCATAAGTCTATTGGTAATAGGAAATAATATTTTTGATAATAAAGTATTTAAAAATACATGAATTTATTAAATGAAAGAAAAGGAAAAATAAAACATGATATATATTGATAAAGAAATATTAGATTCTTATATGTCTCAGATATATGGTGGATACATAAATGTCATAGGAAAAATAACGAAAGATTGTAGTATGCCTGAAGATAGTTTTAGTTTATATAATGATGAGATGGGAAAAGCATTAAATAATGTTAAAGAAACAATGTATAAAATGTATTTACAAAATTATAGTTAATCTTTTATTGTTACACCTATAGCTTTATATTTTGAATAATTATATTTCTATAATAAATGATATAAATACGGTATACTTAAAAATAAAATATACCGTATTTTATTTAAACAAATATATAATTATTTTTTTTATTATATATTTGCTTAAATATTATTAATTTCTCAGATTTTACAACTTCGTTACTATTTATATATTATAATTATCCTCTGGCCTAATCTACTTAAAATTTCATTACTAATTGTATTGGATTTTTCAGATAAATATGTTAAATCTATATTCTCATCTGAATCCTTACCTATTAAAGTAACTATATCATCTAAATTTACATTATCTATGTCTGTAATATCAATAATTAATTGATCCATACATATATTTCCAACAATATTTGCCTTATTTCCATTTACAATTACATGCATATCAATATTAGATAAATTTCTTGGATATCCATCAGCATAACCTATCGGAACAACTGCAAGTTTACTTGGTTTAGTTGTAATATAATTTCTTGAATAACTAACGGATTCGCCACTTTCAACTTCTCGTATTAAAACAATTCTTGATTTTAAACTAAGTATTGGTCTTAAATCTAAAATTGTTTTAGTTTCTACACTATTACTTAGCACACCATACATACCAATACCTATCCTTACAATATCAAAATCTTTATCATAATAATTTAAAACACCATATGTACTGTGAATATGTATTTTACCTACATCTATATTCATATCCTTTAAATTATTTATTGTATTTTTAAAAGATTGTATTTGATTATTTGTAAATTCAACATCTGATTCATTTAAACTATCTGAAACTGATAAATGACTATATATACCTTTTACTATTATATTTTTATATGTATATATTTCAGCTATTGAAAGTGTATCATGAAAATCAAGTCCCATTCTCCTCATTCCAGTATCAATCTTTATATGAACATGTATCTTTTTCCCATATGTATTAATTTCATATGCATGTTCTTTACTTATTACTGTCAGAGTTATATTATGTTTTTTAACAAGATCTATTGTATCTTTGGTAATCATTGTATAACCTAAAACTAGTATCTCACCTTTAATCCCAGATTTTCTTAACTTAATAGCTTCTATAAGTTCCGCTACTGCATAATATTTAATACCTATTTTAGAAAGTCTTTCACAAATTTTGGCATACCCATGTCCATATGCATTAGCTTTAACAACAGTCATTATATCCGTACTTTCAGCGATTATTTTTTTAAATTCATGTATGTTATGTTCTAAATTATCAAGATCAATTTCAGCCCACGTTCTAATTTTATTTAAACTATGTTTTTTACCGATTTTAACTGTAGTAAAAATCCAAGATACTAAATAAGTTATGCTAAAAACAAGTATAAATAATATAACACTATTTGAAATAATTAATTTTAAACCATTTATGTGTTTAGCTATATTTTGTAACAGTATAATAACTATAGGATGAAGTATATAAATGTACATTGATATATTTCTTAAATTCTTGTTTGATTTACATTTAATAGATAATAGATTTATAAAAAGAAAATATATTGTCGGTATAAGTATAATATACATACTATCATATCTAACTAAATTAAATTTATGGGTTATTATTCCCTCCACAATAAGTAGTATAAACGATATTATTAAATATATTTTTTTATATTTCATATTTCTTAGTTTATCAATGTTATTTGATAAAAAAAATCCTAATGCAATAAAAATTGGGGTAAAAAATATACCATTTCTTGTATAATCAACAAAATTAAATATATAACTATATAATGTTTCTACAACTTTATTATTTTCTATTAATCCATAGTAATTATCTCCAAATAATCCAACCATATATAATAATAAAGTTATAATAATTGTATACTTTATTTTAAATTTACTATATAAGAAATATGTAATATATATTCCTAGCATTAAAGCTGGTAAATACCATAAATGATAAAATGTTCCGTTAATAAATATATCTAATATAAATTTATATATCGTATTTCTTGAAAAATAACCTCCATATATATTAAATGGAATATATATAATAATATTAATTAAATAGATTATCCCAATTTTTTTAATATAATTATTTATAACACCTTTTTTACTATCTTTTAATTTAGATGCTAGAAAAAAACCAGTTACAATGAAAAAGAATGGTACTGCAATTCTAGCTATAATCCTTGTTAATATTAAATTACCATATATACTATAACTTAAAAGTGGATCAGTATGCACCATAACAACTAAAAAAGCGGCTAAAACTTTAAAATAGTCTAATGCTCCATAATTATTTCTTGTACTCATACAACTCATCCTTCTCACTAAATATTGTTATAATAAAGCCATCTATATTATTACCTGATACTTTATAATCACCTTTTTCTATAATAGGAATTTGTGTTTTATCATTACTAGCTTCAACATAGTATATATATATTGTGTTTTTATTATCTATGTATTTATATGGATTAACATATGTATAATTTTTTATATACTCAATGTACTCTTCTAAGCAAAAATTCATACTATTCATTATACTAGAATGTGGATAACCAACATATCTAAAATGCCACTCTTCAGCTTTTATATTTGTTATTTCTTCTTTGTCATTTTTATATCTATTAACAAAACCAAATTTATCAGCAATATTTTTAAATCTTAAACATATCATTGAATCATCCGGAAATCCTGGCCTTATAAAATCAATTTTATCTAAGTTTAGTCCTACATCAACTGCAAAACCTGTCTGATGTTCACTGGTACCAGGATATGCAACATAGTTTTTTGTAAACTCTATGCCATTTTCTTTTATTGAATCTTCGTATATTTTTGTTTGAAATTCTTTTGTTCTATATCCGCTAACCATGGTTATATTTTTGTTAGATTTAATACTTTTTAAAAGTAGATTAAGATTTTCAAAGCAATATTTATTTAATAAAATATTTCCACTATCTACAATATCCTTTTCAAAAATATCTTCATCTTGAATAATAGGATAATCTTTATTTACAAGTATCAATTCTCCTAAGTGGATTTTATCAGAAGTAAGTGTTATATTTTTCTTAATGTTTTTTACATTCATTTTTATCACCTTCTACTGCCAAATCAATTAGTTTATCTATTATTTCTTCATATTTAATACCTGTAATCTTAAGCATATTAGGATATCTACTTTTATCTGTAAAACCTGGCATAGTATTTACTTCGTTAAATACTATTTCACCTTCTTTATTTAAAAACATATCCACTCTTGCCAGTCCACTACAATTTAAAATATTATATATTCTTTTAGCTGTTTCTTTTATATTTATAGATTTATTAACTTCTATCCTCGCAGGTAAAAATATTTTTGTTTTCTTAAGTGAATACTTTTCATCATAGTCAAAAAAATCGCTATTTAACTCAATTTCATCAAGTTCACCTACATACAAATCATAATTTCCAATAACAGCACAACCTATTTCATTTCCTACTATATTTTCTTCTACAACAACTTTATTATCATGTTTTAATGCCTCTTTAATTCCTAATACTAATTCATCATAATTATGAGCTTTTGTAATTCCAATTGATGAACCAGCTCTTGTAGGCTTGATGTACATTGGAAATCCTATTTCTTTTATTAGGCTCTTTGATTCAGTTTCATTAAATTCATTTATAATTACTACTGATTTTGCAACTCTAATACCTGCCTTTTCCACTAATGTATGTGCTATATCCTTATCCATACAAATAGCAGAAGATATTAAGTTGCATCCGACATATTTTATATCAGCCATATCGAGTAACCCTTGTATTGTACCATCTTCTCCATTTTTACCATGCAATATTGGAAAAACCACATCTATATTTGTTAATGAATATCTATCATTAGCAAATTCAATTAATCCTTTAAAATCTTTGCAAGGAGATATAACTGAAGATACAACTTTATTATTATACCATGTATCGTTAATTATATTTTCAATGCCTCCATAGTATCTATACCATTTTCCTTCTCTTGTAATCCCTATAAGAATTAAATTATATTTTTCATTATTAACATTTTTAATCACAGATGTTGCAGATTTTAATGACACTTCGTATTCACTCGAACAACCTCCGAATATAACTGCTAAATTTATTTTATTCATAGAACATTCCCCCTAAATTTGAATTCTATGATAAGATTTTACTACTATATAAATTTAAATGTTTTAACATATAATTAATATTTTCTTAAGTTTTTATTAAGATGTTAAATTATTTAAATTGACATATATGATATAATTATTGAAAGTAACATATTAATTTAAAAATAATTATTAAGGGGGATTATATGAACATATCAAATAATTTGGAAAATAATTTTTCTAGGTTTAAAACGTCTAATATGAAACAAGACTATTATTTATTTTGGCTATATGGCAATTATAATTTTATATCTGAATCACACAATCTATACTTTTCTAAGGATTATCTACGAGATTCTTACCAAATGATATTTCAAATGTTTATTAAAAGATTAGAGATTTCAAATGATATAAACCTTAATACAGATGATCAAGATTTAAAATATGATTTGCATAAAAAATTAGACAAATATAAATATTTCATGGAAAAATTTTTCAATGCTATAAATTTTCCTATGTTCATTTTAGCACATAATTCTGGATTTTCTGATGAAAATACTGTTTTTGAATATTATACAAAAACAAAAATAAGTGTTCCTCATGTATCTGATTTAAGTATTAGGAAAATAAGTAATGAAAGATTAGAACTTTATTTTAAGGAATTAAATGAATCTAAGATAAAAAATATAAAAAGTTTCATGTACTGTGCAAAATATTATGATAATCCTGAATTATTAGAAAATATTCTTTTACAAAATGATTTAAAAAAGTTTATAATATCTGAAGAAAATATTATATATTTATACCAAAGTTAAATACCTTAAATATTAAAGCTTTTGTTTAATATTTAAGGTATTTTTATTTATGAATTTAATTCTTATATTATTTTACTAAGTAAATTAAAAATTTAAAGCTAAGCAGAATATAAACTCTGCTTAGCTCTGTGTGTCTTGGTGTTCCTGGTGCGAATCGAACGCACGACCAACAACTTAGGAGGTTGCTGCTCTATCCACTGAGCTACAGAAACAAATATACAAATTAATAATATGCTAATTATACCACATTCATTTTAATATATCAATCTATCTTTAAAATAATGATATTTATACTTTATTTTATATTGCACCAAAATTACACCAAAGATTTATTTTCAATTGACTTTTATACTATTTTAAGTTATAATTATATTTGTTATATGCACCTGTAGCTCAACTGGATAGAGTGCCGGACTACGAATCCGTAGGTTGGGGGTTCGAATCCCTTCAGGTGCACCAAATAAAAGATTAAATATCAAGTACTTTTTAATTATTGTACTTGATATTTTACAATTTTGCATATTTTTCTGATTATATAATAGATAATAAATGACATCTGTCTAATTGTTATTTATAGTTTGAATAGCATCCATAATACCTATTAAATATAAAAGAGATACAAATTCATTATTATTATAAATAAAGTCAATTTCATTTTGCTTAAAGACAGTTTTACTTTCTAAAATTCTTTTAACAATCAACTCTTCCATATATTCCCCCTTCTTGTACTTGACATTTATACAAAAAAGTATATAATGAAAATATATACCTTATGTATATGTTTTAAATAGATAGTTTGATTGTTAGCGCAAAAGACTATCTATTTTTTTATGTTCTAATCATATTACATTTGGTAATAAATGTGCTATAATTATAAATTTATTGTACAACTCCATCTGGTAAAAATCAACACTTTTTAGAAATAATCGTTCGACATGATGGCAAATTTGACAACATGTCGAACGCTATTTATATTGTGCTAATTTAGATATTATCAAGTCTATTATTCTGCTAATTTTTAATGTTTTTGGATGGGTTAAACCATACTGTTCAATATGATAATTAAGACTTTTTTTTAATGAATTAATTTCTTCTACAGTATAAAAAAAATCTTTTACATTTACTCTTAAAAATTTAGATACAGTATAAAGTATGTATATACTTGTATTATCTAATTTATTATTTTCTAGATCTGATAGATGTGAAATAGATATGCCAGTACCTTTATGTATTTGATCAAGCGTATATCCTTTTTCCTCCCTAATAATCTTCATTGCTATTACTATCATAATGCTTCCTCTTTCTAATATAATTTCACGACTTATAATTATATTAAAAAAATGTAACATTTTCAATAAAAACTATTAGGATTCACTTTTGTTCCATATATTATAGTTTAGTTAAACCACCCGACCAAACATAATTTCCTTTAGCTGACTTGTACCATTTATTATTATCATTTACACTTTCACCTTCAACAACTCCTACTGCTTGGAAAATATCATCTTTACGTAATAATCCTGTACCTGATATACTTGATTTAGTGGTTGCTTGACTTCTTACATTAGCCTCTGCTTTATCCACTCTTACAGTAAATGTATTTACTTTTATTTTTTCTTCAGTATATGGTAGTATTTTATTTTCTCCTGTAAAATATGGATTAGGATCTACTGATATATTATTTTCTCTTACTTCAAAATGTAGATGTGCCCCAGTTACAAATCCAGTTGCACCCATATATCCAATTATTTGTCCTTCTTCTACTATATCACCAATGTCAACACAAACTGTACCAATTTTCATATGTGCATATACCGTACTTATATTTCCACCGTGTTGAATATGTACAAAGTTTCCATAGCTTCCTGATTTATATCCAGATATATTTTTCTCAACATTAACTACTTTTCCTCTAGCACATGCAATTATATAATCTAATTGATATCCTTGTCTTACAAAGTCAATTCCTATATGTTTGTATGGATTACCATTTAAAATTTGATTTCCATAATCTAATGTAATTAATTCTTGTTTACTTTTTAATACATTCATTATAATTACCTCCATGTTTTCTATTTTTAAAACAATATAAAATAGATACTTCTAATTTAATTCTTTTTATTAAGATTTAAGTTAGTTTGCTAAATAAAAATTAAGACAGTTTTATTTTACTGCTTTAATTTTTTATATCTACAAATTGCAATTCAACATATCTTATTTGACCTTGCGGTTCACCATTTGCACCAGTTTGAGTGTTAGTTATAATACCTTTAAAAACAGTCCATTCATTTGGCAGACTATTAAATGCAATTCTATTTGTTGACATTCTATTTAATCTAGCATTATTTATAGCTCCCCACACTATATCAAAAGTAAAAGAGTAACCATGATAACCACCACTTTGGTTAAACAATCCTATTTGTATTCCAGGTACACTAGTATTATTACAATTATCCGTTAGTATAGCAAAACATCTGGCATATCTGGTATATCCAGTAGGTACTGGTACTGTATTTACACCAGGCTTATAATTATAAAAAATATTACCCAAATCTTTCCACTCTGCCCTTGTAACAGACACTGGTGTATCTCCTGCTATGCCAAAAATCGGAAAACTATAAACTATTCTTTCTTTTACTAAATTATATAATTCTGTACCTTTATTAACTGATAAAGCATCTGTTGAACTTGTACTGTCAAATCTATCCACCACCACAGAGCTTATTGGGACACTATTTTTTGCTTTAATAATGGAATACTGAACTAAATAAGGTTGTAAATTATTGTGAGCTTGACTACCTCCCGTATAAGTAGTAGAGTATCCCTTGTTTTGCATTCCCAAAAATTCAGATCCAATAGCTGTACCGCTAGCAGCTATATTACCTTCTGTACCCCTGCTATTGACATTATGGTTATGATTTGGTATTTGATCTACTGTTAAAGTATGTGTTTTAGATCCACCAATTTTACCTAAAGTATTAAATTCGGATTGAGAACTATCATATGATACCACAATTTTACCTTTTTTATTTGGGAGATTAAACGTTGTAGAACCATCACCATTTCCATAAGTAGTTCCTATAACATCAAATAATTCTTTATATTCTGTTCTTGATACAGCTCTACCATCCTCAATAAGCCAATTGCTAGGGGGATTGGCAGAAGGATAATATCCTTCAAATCCAATAGGAAGTGTATCTGAATTTACAGTACCCTCACTATCAAATTTAATTCCATCAGGACCAAATATAATTAAATATTTTCCATCTTGTACTGTGGTATAAAAATATTCTGGAAAATCTAAGTTTATACTAGTTGCAATTGCTAATTTAATATAAAACATTTTTCCTTTTGTAAATCCACTTGCTCCCAAATCTCCTTCAATTAGGCTTTCAATCGAAAATTCACTCTTATTTTCATTATATGTTATTTTTGATATATCTATATAAAATGGACCATATTCAGTACCCTGATTTTCTCCATATTCATTATAAGGAGTTTCACTGGACCAATATTTTATATACTTTACATCGTACTCTCCTAAATATGTTAATTTACCTGTTGCCTTTAATTCAACCTGTTCATCAACATCATTAAGTCTTCTAGATTCAATATTATTAAAATATGGAGTGCGAAAAATTTCAACGTTCAATGGTTTACTACTGCTTGAAGTATTTCCTCTACTATCTACTACTGTTACTTTAACATAATCTTTTCCATCTTTCAAACTCTTTATTAAATCATCGCTATTTGAGTAAATTGTATCTGCTAAAAGAGAGTATCCATTTGGAAGATTTAAACCGCTCATTATAGTAACACCTCCTCTATTTTTCCGTTCCACTCTATTATTACTTTTTTTAGAGTGGCTCCGTTCTTGGCTGAAAGACTAATATCTTTTATAGCAATATGAGCATCAGACAAATTACCAAATGGGCCAAATCCTGCTACTATATCACTTAATTCATCATCGATACTAGTCCCTCCCCTCATACCAAAGATACCAAAAACAGGAGTCTCCGGATTACTATTTTTAATATAGCATGTGCCTTCTTTTGTTGTCATTCCTAGTAATGTTGTGCCAATATAAGTACATAGATTAACTCTTATTTTTGCTGAATTATTATTTGGCAGTAGATTATATAAATTATTAGCTAGATTAGCGAGATCTAGAGTAAAATTCTTAGATGTAATATCTTCTTCTTTTATACTTTTCCATACATTATTTACATACATATCTAAGTATACTTTATAGTTGTAATTTACATTAGTTATATCAGAAATAGATATATTTAAATCATTACCTATATTAAAATCTATATTAGAATTAATAGTACTTGCTATGTAACCTACCGGCGTTGTTACCGTTTTCTCTGTACCACTATCAAATGTTACTGATCCACCATTTGTACTTTTGAATATAATTCTACAACCATTTATCTGATTACTTCCATATCCTTTATCAAACCAAAAATACTCAGTTTCAGATGGGAAGTAAGTCACTCCACTTCCTCTATTAGGAGAATTAGCTTTTATTTGCCCACCATAGTTATTTCCTTCAGTATACACATCTGCTATTATGTTATATCCAAAATAATATCCATTATCTATTGCCCATGTTAATTTCCAACGTATACCTAGTTTAGATCCATCTCTTGTTGTTTCATATTCAACGGTATAGTTTATATGTCCCCATTGTACTTCTTTACCTTGTACGAATACTTGCATTACTTATCCCTCCTATCCATCTTTATCATAAGATATTCCAACTCTTCCATCTTGTAATACTGTAAATCTCATTTTTCCTACATTTAAACGTTCGAAAAATGTTGCTCTATCAAATGTGGAATTCTCACCATTAAATTCTGCTTTTACTTTGCCTGTCTCTCTATTTTTTATTACTGTTCCCTCAGCACCAAAGATTGACTTAGTATTTTTTATTATACTTTCTACTTCTAGACCATTATATCCAAAAGAGTAATTCATGCCAACTACTTCTCCTGGGTAACTCTGATATCCTAATTTTGAACCTTTATTAAACATACAATCACTAAATAAAACATAATTATTATCACTAAAAAGTTCAATTTTAACTTGTGATGTTGGGCTGTTCACTGAAAATTCCACCTCATTAAAAGTATTAGGTTCAATTTCAAGATTATATATTTGTTCTGTTCCGCTTGTTATTTTAACCTTTACATTTGCAAGCTCTAATTTATATATAATACAGCTAAATGTATAATCTGTATTCTCCTTTATTTTTATAGGGGCAAATTGTACACTACCATTATTTATTTTAATTGCAGATTTAGAAATTGTATTATCCATAATTTCTTTATTTTGTTCTATGGCTACATTACCACTTTTTATATTGCCAACATACTCTAAACGTAAAGTGCTGTCTTGTATAAGATTAAGTCCACCCGCTTGCTGTAAATTTATACTTACATTTTCAACATTTTGTGTCATTTGAATTATCTGACTGCTATTTTCATTTGTTTTACTCGCAACTGATTGTATTATTTGATCTTGTTTATTTACTATGATTTCTGTTCTTTTAGCAATTTCTAACGCAGTTACAGGATTCTCATATTCAATGCTAGCTTTGGTTATACTAGGTGCTTCAAATCCTATTTCTACCCCCTCAATGTTAATCCTTAATATTATTGTATTTACATTTTCACCAGATTTATTTTTTATGGTTACGATATCACCAACTTCAAGATATGGATATAAACAATTTTTCAGTGTCATGCCAGAATACCCAAATCCTTTTGCTTTGTTATATATGGAATTTATAAGCTTTTGCCTTTTTTCTTGTGTATATGCAAATGGATTATCAGTAATCATTAAATAATTCTCACCATATTCTGCAATACCCTCTTCCCATCTAATAGTAACATTTTCACCTTCGAATTCTGAATTTTCAATACCTACTATTGTTATAGGATTTATATCTTTTTTATTTTCAAATTCATCATAATCATTTATATCTATAACTACATCTGTTGTATTTGCAAATACCAATTTCAGTTTGTCATTTACTATTTTTGCAAAGTTGCAACTTATACCTGCAATAGCGCTTACTACATGCCCAAATTGAGATCCTTCAAATTGATTACTATCAACAATAAATTCTGAATTATCAAAGTCAATAGAATTGAGTTCAACACCACATTTAATACAACATTCTTCAAGTACATCTGAAGCTGTGACATTACCACTTGCATAGTCTAAATCTGATTGATAGGTGTTTGCAAACTTTAAGCCATAATCATATGCGGTTACTTTTACGCTTTCTTTTGTATCACTCTCTTCTACATTATAAACAATAAAAGTTCCATAATCTATTGCTTCCCATGTACCATCTTCAAGTCTATACTCTTTGTATGCTCTAAATTCTTTTTGTCTGAAATCAAAATTAATATCTTCATAATCAAACTCAAGTCTCTTCATTATAAAATTTTGTAAGAAATTACCATCTTTATAACAATCATCATAAAGATTAAACCACAGATATATCCTATCTGTGGCTCCTTTTAATATAATATAATCTCTTTCTACTACACTATCTTTTTTTAGTGCACTTTTTAAAGCAGTAGAAACATTTTTCATTATTCTACCACCTCACTACTCTTTTCCAATACAACATCAAATTCAGCATATCTTTCTCCATATTTACTATAAACTAAATTTTTTGCTCCCTTTGTTACTATAAAATTATATTTTTTATAACTTCTTGTATTTGGATTCCAAACTTCATATTCACCATCAATAAAATTATCATTGTATTCTTTTATTGTTTCTCCATCCAATTGTCCCAGCTTTATTCCTATTGTTATAGTATTATAAGAAGCATAAATCACTTTTATACTTCCATCTGCTTTTATAGATTTATTTAAAACAACTGGTTGTTCATCAAATTCATAGCCTTCACTTAAAATATTATTAAATTTATATATTTCTTTTTTTATTAAATAATCTTCCATACGCACCTCCTAGAAGCCATACTGTAATTCTAATTTTTTATTTACTTTATTTGTACTTTTTGCAACTTTCTCACCATCTAATTCAACGGTAGAATTTACTACTATTTCCTTATTATCACCAATTGATTGTAATGTTGCTTGTGTTTTATCTTCTTTTTCCACTTGCATTGTTGCTGTAGAAGTTAAATTAGCACTTAATTTACCTGTTTCTAGCTCTATTGTTTTTTGCATATCGTTAAATACACCATCTAGATTATCGCTAAACCCTTCTCCTAAGCCTAGTGCTAAATATTTACCAACTTCATCTCTGAATTTCTTAGAAGGTGAATGTATTCCAAAAAAACCTTTTATTCCATTGATAATTGTACTACACCATTCCTTCATTTTATTAGCTAGCCATGTGATTGAACCACTTAGACCATTCCATATTCCTTCCACAATTCCTTTACCTATATCATACATACTTGTAAATATTAAACCAAATGCATTAACTATACACATTAATATACTTGGTATCTGTCCGATTAATGAAGGAATTGCATTAACTAGTCCAGCAATTAACATGAATATAATTTGTACACCCATAGCTACTATTTTAGGTAAATTGTTATTAAATGCATCAAATAATTTGTTAATAATTGTAGGAACCTTTTCAATTAATTGAGGTAAAGCTTCAATAATTCCCATAATTAAAGCTAATAGAATTTCAATTCCTGTATCTATAATTAAATCTATATTATTTATTAGTGTTTCAACTATTATTAATACACAATCTACCATTGCAGGAATCAGTGTAGGTAGTATTTGTGCTATACCTTGTATTAAAGCCATTAATATTTGAATACCTGCATTTAATATAATTGGTAAATTCTCAACTATAGTATTAATTATATTATTTATGCATGATACAATTACAGGAATAATATTTGGTAAGCTTAATACTATACCATTTAGCAATTCAACTAATATATTTATGCCTAGTTCAACTATTTGGGGTAATAATTCAAAGATACCATTAAGTAAAGTTGTAATTATATTTAATGCTGTTTGAGTTATTAGTGGCAAGTTACTGGTTATAGAATTAATAAAACTTAATACTATTTGTATTGCCATATTAATTACTTGAGGTAACATATCAGATGCCTGTTGTAACAATAAAACTAAACTTTCGCTAAGTTTTTGGCTAAATGCTTCTATTCCACCAGTTTCAAATGCTCCTTGTAGTCCTGCTATTGTATCATTCAAAAGCGGGAAAACATTATTTACAAGTGCACCACTTATTCCTTCTGTTAAACTACCTGTTAATGTATTAAAATTATCTTTAAGGGTAGTCATTTGTTCTCCAACAGCCGGACTTTGCTCTTGCATATATTGAAAAAACTGTTTGCCGACATCTACAGCTTTAGATATTGATTTTCCAACCGCATCAACTGCCATCTTTGCACCTTTAAAAGCTATATTTCCAATATTTCCAAATCCACTTAAAGCTGTTTTTGTAATGTCCATAACCCCACTAAAAGCTGTATTTGTTATCTCTAATAACCCACTTAAGGCCGTATTTGCTATAGATGCTATTTTACTAAATGAACTTTTAATTTCTGGCTCGTTAATCTGTATATCTATTATAATTATATTATCATCCATTTAGAAACTCCTTTCCAGTCAGGCTCATAGGCTCAATTTAAAGACTAATTTTTAATTAATATTTCAATTTCTTTTTTACAATTTTTACATATAAAAAAAATACCTTTAGATTCAGCACCTTTTTCATACTTTAATATTTTCTTATCACAATATGGACAAATATACCATTTTCTCATGTCATCACCTGCACTTTTAATTGATTCCAAAATTATATTAGAACTTACAAGTGTAATAAAAAAGATATATATATTGAAAAGACGCCACATGCATATAGCATTGACGTTCCTTTCTTTTATAAATCATTTTTCATAGTTATACAATTTGTAATAATCAAATTAATTTGAGACCCTTACAAAATTCAGTATTACCAAAAAACACTTCCAAAATCTTTTTCTTTCTCTTCGACTGTACGTATATCAGGTAATGCATATATTTTTTTTAACTTTTTATAATGATTTTTTGTATCTTTATCTTTAATTTTTGATAAATCTATTGATCTATATCCCATTATTTTAGCTATTTGAGTATCTTCATTTAAACCATTAAACATTGCTTTAAATTCCCACCAGTGCAAATGTTTAACTTTATTCAAGTTTTTTTGATACTGTTCTAAAAAAGCATCAAAAATATAGTCTGCATCAAATTCATAGCTATAAATTCTTTTTGCTTTATCTTCAGTACTGTTAGAATTAATTAATTCTTCCTTTTGTTCCTTCCCGCATCGGTAAAACCAAAGCATATCTTGTATAGCAATATTTATATCTTTAATTTTTGATAAATCATAATAGAGATTAAGAGCAAGTAGAACTTTATCTTTTTCAGACACTTTATTATCTTGCATAAGTAGTTCAAATTTAATAGAAGTTCGAAAGTCCGTATTTATTTTGAATCCACTTTGAGTTGTTTCAGGTAGTTTGTCTAATAATATATTAGTTAACATATACTACTTCCTTTTTTGTACTCTTCTTTGTTCTCTGTTGGGTTGATATCTGTCAAAAGCATTTTCTAATCCTTTTTGTTGTTCTACTTTTTCTTTAACTATATCTTCAAATGCACTTATACAATCTTTCAAGTTGTTCTTTTCTCCAAAAACGTTAAGTGATGTACCTTTACCAAAAACATTGTCAAAAAATTCTTTTATTATCTTACATTCTACTTTTATAGTTTCAGATAATTTCATATCCTTTTTTTCATATGACTCAGCCTTTTCTTTTACTTTTTGTGCTTCATTTTCAAAAATTTCAACAAAATCAGCATCTAAAAAATCAAAATCAACTTCTACTCCTCTTATTTTCATCTATTATTCCTCCTCTTCTGCTCCTTCTGTAAATGTTGCAGATTGCCAATTATCAGTTGTACTAGCTATACCTTCAATTATATCTCCTTGTGCTGCAAAAGTACCGCTATATTGGTAAGCATCTGTTCCGTCACCATCAGCATCTGGAATTATTGAATATGATCTTTTTTTAGCTTTATATGCTCCAGCTGTTGTAGTTTCTTCATTGAAGTTAACTGTTATTATTTCAACAATTTTGCCAGTTAGTTCTTTATCATGTACTTCTACTATCACATCTTGAACAGTATTATCTGTCATTCTATCGAAATTATATGCTATTTCTGTTGCATATCCTGTAACATCTTTTCTTTGTGTCTTTTCGTCAACATATCTTCTTTCATAAGTACTTGAATTTAAACTTTTTCCACTTTCAGTAAATCCTGTCATTCTAGCATAAGTATTAGTGCTATCGGCAGTTTTCATAAAATTTACAATATCAGCTCTGTTATACAATTTTCCCATTTTAATTTCCCCCTTCAAAGTAAATAACTTGCATTTCTATTATGTAATTAGAAACTGTATCTGTTTTTTGCAAAATATATCCTAGTTTTATACATTCAATACTTTGCACACCAGGCATAACAGGCAAGTTATTTGACTTATTTTGTGTTTCAATCCATTTACTGAAATCTTCAAAAAATTTACTATTAGCAAGATTTTGAAGATTAGAAAATGGAGCATTAACAACAAAATCAAATGCAATCTGCCTTAAACTACTACCATCTGCATATCGCTTGTAAATCAGATCAGATGGTTTTATATCTATAGTAAATCCCTCTATAATCTCATCTACATAATCAACATTTATTATTCCATTTTCAAGAAATGGACATGTTGATATAAATTCTTTAATTAATTCTATCTTTGATTTAGCCATTTTAATATACTCCTCTACATCTTTGCAAATATCTTTTCTTCTCTTTACCATATTCTTCTATCCTATTATCTTGCACTCTTTTATGCTAATAGTAATTGAAATTAGTATTTAATAAAGTTTTATCACCTAAAGCCAAAATAAAAACTGCTATCTTTAGTGGGTATTAATTTAAATTATACTAATATTTAGAATAAGGTACACGTATTTAATAGAATGATTGTTAGATAAGCTTTAATCTTTTATATTATCAACTTATCTTATACTTTAAAGAATTAATACTTTTTCTACAATTCCCTTAACCAGGTTAGTTCACAATTGATTAGTAACTTATCTACTTATATATTCCTTACACATAAGCAAGTTCTAAAAAAAATATTGTTTTTCTAAATTTTGTATCATATCCTTTATATGTTGCATGATTTTCTTGCCTATATTCTATATTTTGAGACTCCAAACTTTGCATTGAAACTTTTTTAATTTACCAGTATATATTTGATAAATTAAAAATATTAGCTTCTTTAACGTCTGGCTTAAAAGACAAAAAGCGAATTCATAAAAACGCTTGATAACTAAATTTATCTTTTAATTTAATTTTTATCTTTTACTTGTATTAATATATCTTTTAATTTATCAGGATAAGGAACACCTAACTTAGTTGTATTTTCCAATAATGATATACCCTCATTAGCTATATAGAAAAGTATTGATAAATTCCTTAACATTTCTATATTAAGTACTTGATCTAATTTATTACATAGACCAATTAGTCCAAAAATTAAGAACTTTTTAAATATCCCTTTATATCCAACTTCAGAATTTAAATTCTTATTTATAAAAATCGCCACTGCTAAACCAGTTATGAAGTCGGTAAATGTAAATGCAACTAGTAAACTCATAGACACATCCCATCCTCCTAAATAACTAGATATTATGGTACATAATGTTGCAAATACCAAACAAATGGATTGTCCTATTTCACTTAAATTAGTTAATCTAAACATCTTTATCACCCCCTTTAGTATTTAATTGAAAAAACACTGTGTTTTTACAGCATTTTTATATTTTTTATCATGGATTTTTATTAATTAATTACTGTATGATTTAATTTTTTTATTGTATATATCTATTGCTATTATACATTATAGCATGGTTTTTCTTTAAAATATTGTTCTTTTATTCCCAGTTTCTTCCCGATTTAATAATTTGTTCTAATTATTCCTAAGATTTTTTTCTTTATATTAGATAATTTATTTTGTAATCTTTTTTGAGTTAAATCCTTATTGAAGTTTTTATTGTATGATATTTCTATATCATGCCAATCCATGTTTTCATAATACTTACATTCTACTAGAAATACATCTTTTGGACTTAACGTACTAAATGCTACTTCTAACTTTCTTACTTCAATCTCTAAAGCAATTCTTTCACTCTTTGCTATTTTTATTAGCTCCTCAGCTTGTCTATGATTTAATTCATTTCTTAATGCTTGACTTTCAACTGGACTATATATTCTATTTTTTGACTTAGGCATACCAAATGTAGATTCTGAAACATTGGTAAAAATATTCTCATTTTCTTCTAAGGCTCTATTCCATACATCTATTCGCTCTGACAATGTGGCAATCTTTGCTTTATTATTCATATAATTTTTTAACATATGATTTATATCTTTCATATCCAGTAATGCATCTGCACATGGTGTACTACTTTCCCTTTTCATTTTTCTTGGTTCCTTACAAAATTTACAATAACTATAACTTTCACACATACCACCATTGCATTTTAGTGCTTCTTTTTCTAATTTCTCTTGTATTTCTTCCCTATTCATATATTCATTTTACTCCTTCTACTTTTTTATATTTTTTTGGCAATCCATATATTTCTCATATGTATAACTTAATAATTGAATAAATTCTTTTGTAAGCATTTTATCTTTATTTTTATAAAATATTTTCTGTATTAGGTTGTGTATCTCTATATAATTACTTTGATGTATTTTTTCATTTTCAATATAATTTTTAGTTTTATTTTTTGTCATTGTCTAATTCACCTTCTCACATAATCTAATATTTCTTCTGTTTTATTTAATCTGGATTTCTGAACTTTTTTATCTGATTTTAGATTTGTATATTTTTCCTGTAATTTTCTTCTGCATCTACTTACACTTTCAAATGTTGGCAATCCCAAAAACTTGTATTCCCTAAATATATATCCAAAATCATTTATTGATAGGCCAGGATTTAACTTATATATCACTTCCACATATAGTAAATGATCATCCAATCTTGCTAATTTATTCTGTTCAAGTACATCTTTCACAAATTTCTCAATATTATACATTTTCATATATTTCATCCACCTTTTATCTTTTATTTATCTAATTTATAAAATTCTTATTTGTTAAATCAATTTAATTTACTCTACTTTTTTTATTAATTATCGCCTGTGCCTGTGCCTCTTGTGTGTAATCAAGTTCGTTATTTTCTTTAAACATTTTGCTGGCTAATGCTATCAATAGTACTA
Source organism: Bacillota bacterium (assembly GCA_023410645.1). Lineage (GTDB taxonomy): Bacteria > Bacillota > Clostridia > TANB77 > CAG-465 > CAG-465. The sequence goes on from JAEYPQ010000073.1 coordinate 25,348, forward strand.
TTGCTGATATGGTTAATATCTTTTTCATTTTTACCCTCTCTTTTTTATAAAATTTTAGTATATTTATAGTTCTTTTTCTTCACACGATAATGTGAGAATAAAAAAAATTAAATTTATATGTTAACGCATTTTCTTTACAAAATATTTTTATTATTATAAAGTTAAGATCCTTTGTATTCCAACAGAATATGATATTTTATCTGCGATTCATTATTATATATTTATTATTTCCGCCTCCTTTATTTTCTTACTACGATAATTATATATTATTTTTTCTATCGTGTCAAGTATAATTGTTTATTTTTTATCGTATTACGTTTATTATGTAATTTTTATTGACACGATAATATATGTGTGCTATAATTTTATTATTAAAAAATTTTTTGAAAATAAGGAGAAAAAAATGAATGAATTTGATAGAGAATTAATAGGAAAAAGACTAAAGTCAAGAAGGGAACTTGCAGGACTAACTCAAGAACAAGTTGGAGAAAAAGTGGGCAAAACCTTTGCTACTGTGGCGAAATATGAAAGTGGAGAAATTAAAAATATAGATATTATGGTTATTAGTATAATTGCCGATATAACTAATACTAATATTGACTATTTATTGCTAAAAAGTGATAGCCCAGATCCTAACAATAATTTTAGAAATTATAAGCATTTAAATAATTCTTTAATAGGAAGGGTATCTAAAAAGATGGAAAGCATGTCAGATAGTGAATTAGAAATGTTAGACAGAATAATAGATGCTCTTATAAATGAAAAAAAATAAAATGGAGATTGTGTGTTATGAAAAAATTTTATGATTATATACAAAAGGAAAATATTATATTTAAAGAACAATATATTGATGAAAATATAAAAGGATTATGTATAAGATTACCTAATAGTAAAACTGCAATTGTTTTAAATGATAATTTAATAGAAAGTAACATTGAAAAAAATTGTGTTCTTGCTGAAGAACTGGGGCATTATTATTGCGATGCTTTATACTCACCTTTTTGTGAGGATCAGACAATTATAGATAGAAATGAGTATAGGGCAAAAAAGTGGGCCTTTAAATCTATTATTGGAAATAAATTACACAATAACATTGGAAGATATAAAAATATGCTTAAATATGAGATTGCAGAGGAAATTGGCGTAACAGAAGATATGCTTGATATGGCATATGATTATTATAAAAGAAATGAAGTTATTTAATTATATTTAGTAAATCAAATAACTTCAAAAAATAAATAATTCTATAATTTCTTTGAAAAGTAAAAAATATTTCTAAATATTTTAATTCCTTTAAAAGGCACTAATAGTGCCTTTTTATTCATATTGTGACTAATCCACTTCTCTTCATCCTTACAACGTCTTCTATTATAAATTCAACTATATAGTCAAAAATCTTATCTATCTCAAATTTCTCAATAAAGTACAGATCATCTTTTGAAAATACATAATTATAATCATATATTATTTGGTTACAAATGTTTAATATTAAATTATATAATTTTTCTTTCACAACCGTTTCCAATAAAGAATCATATCTACCATTATTATCTTTTTTTATATATTCAACTAAATTAAATTTATGGTATATCTCATTTGTTTTATTCTTTATTTCTTTATAATAGTTATATCTTCTTTTATTTATTATATTAATTATCTTATCAAAGAATTTATTAAACTGTTTATTTTTTTTCATTATCTTCTCCTGTAAATTGATTTATTGTTTATAAAATATGTACAATAGGTCATTATATTTAATCATAAAATAATGTATTATATTATATAATGTGGTTTCATTTTTATATAATAAATACATAAATGAAAGGATTTAATTATGAATTATTTATCTCATTTTAATGATGAACTTGAATTAAGACGTTGTATATCAAAAAGTATTAAAAAAATTCGAAAAGACAATAAGTTAACTCAGGAAAAATTAGCAGAATTACTTAATGTATCAATTGAACATATTTCAAGAATAGAAAATTGTAAATATACTTGTTCTATTATGCTAATATTTAAGATTTGTACAATATTTAAGATTGATATACATGATTTCTTTAATATAAATACAGAAATATCAGACGATAATATAACAAGCTTCTTAAAAAATTTACCAACAGAAAAATATGATGCAATTATTGAATTTTGTAAGGAAGTGGAAAATTGTCGTAATAATTCATAATAATAATACATATATATTATCAAAATCTTTCATATTTGTAAACATTTTTTTGAAAATTTTGTAAAAAATATGTATTTATTTAAACACTGTGAGAATTTAAATAAATACATATAGTTTTTAAAAAGCAAATAAATATATCATTTATTTGCTTTTTTTATCCTTAATTGTTTAAAGAACTCACTTAGAATATTAGAACATTTTTGTGTGTTTTGTAAATATTCATATTCTACTTTATGAGTCGTATTTATATCAAGTATATTGCCAATTGATCCAACACAACCATTTTTTTCATCCTTTGCGCCAATATATATTTTTTTTATTCTTGATTGAGTTAATGCACCTGCACACATTGCACATGGTTCCAAAGTAACATACATTTCACATCCATCAAGTCTCCAACTATTTAACTTTTTACACGCTTTTTCTAAACAAAGTATTTCTGCATGCGCTAAAAATATATTTTTCTTTTCCCTAAGATTATGTGCTCTGGCAATAATTTTATCATCCTTTACTATAACTGCACCAACTGGCACTTCATCTTTATCATACGCTTTCTTTGCCTCTTTTAAAGCTTCTTCCATGTATTTATTCACTACTTACTCCTTTTTTTGAAAAATAATCCTGTAACCCTATAAATATTCCCCAAGCAAGTTTGTTTTGATATTCATCAGTTGTCAAAAGTTGTGCTTCCTGTTTATTTGATAAAAAGCCACATTCTACTATAACACAAGGTATTGTAACATTATTCATAATATATACTTCTGTTATTGGTAATGGTGTCCTATCATTTTTAAATTCAATATTTTTATTTAAATTCTGTTGTATTAAATTTGCTATCATCTTACTATCTTCATCATTTTTCTGATAAAATGTTTGCCATCCTCTATATATCTCTGAAGGTGGATATTTATTTAAATGTATTGAAACAAATACATCCGCTGAACTTTCATTTCCAATCTTAACCCTATTTTTTATATCACTAACCTTTTTATTTCTTATACTATTACTATCAGAAGAATATATTCCATTTTCGTCACTCCTAGTAAGTACAACTTTTGCTCCACTTTGCTCAATAAGTCTTTGAAGTTTTAATGTTACCGCTAAATTAGTGGCCTGCTCGGTAGTACCATTAAAACCAACGGCTCCTTCATCAGGAAGCCCATGTCCAGCATCTATTACAATAACTTTATTTGCAATTGGTGTTGCATTTACTTGAGTAGTTTGATTATTTTCATTTATATTATTTATTATACCATATGAACCTAAAGAAAGCAAAACAAAAAGGCATACATATATAATCCTTTTATGAAATATTGTTAATTTCATATTATCACCTTTTACATATATATGTTTTTACTATAATATATACTACATTTAAGTATAAATCATAAAATCAACAGTGAAATAATTATATAACAATTATTCAAAAATATTGTCTAGTTTTGTCGAATAATACACATATAAAGTTTTTTTTTGAGAATTAGCTTGAAATATGTTTTTTTTAAGATATAATTTTTGAAGGAGGTATTAATATGAAATCAAAAGCATTTTTAGTAGTAATAACAATATTAATAATTATTATAGCCATTTTATTATTTTTTACCTTAAATAATGTTCTAAATAAAAATAATGGAGATAATCAAGACGAAATTGATAAATCAAACGCAATAGCAAATACATTAAGTCTTTCAATTATTCGTATTAATTATGATTTAAAGTATAGTGATGATACAATAAATAGAGAATATACTTTAATATTAAATAAAGACGGAAAAGTTATTGATACAAGAGTTAAAGAGAAAGGTTACAGTAATGAAAATTTGCAAAAGCAATATAATAATATAAAACTAAATACTCCTTTTAATACCAATGTTAGTATTAAAGATACTTATTTATATTATAACACAAACTTTTTAAACGGTAATACAGTAGAAGAAGTTACAAATTCACTTAAAAGTTTATCAAATTATAAATATGAAGAATTATAATGAAAAAGACCTATTTTTATAGTATATAAAAATAGGTCTTTTCATATTAAATTTTACAATATGGATAACTAACCATATATCCAACATAATATATCAACATTATCAGTACTTTCAAAGTAAACCCTGTAATTTCCTGCTGTTGCATTTTTGAATTGATATCTATTCAAATAATCGCTATCTCCAGGCGTAAGTTGTATAAAACTTATACCATTTGGCACTGACATGCTAAGTATAGATCCATCTGGTCTATAAATTGTTGCTACAATATATGCTCCTTGTGGACAATTAAGTGCCTTAATTGTTATGCCACCTGTACTTTTCGTAGGACCAGATACTGGGACATAAAACTGTCCACCCGATTGTCCAACAAGCTGTCCGAACCCTAAAAGTCCTGCTTCTTGTATAGTTAATTCTTTTTCTAATTCCTCTGCGAAAATTTTTGTAGGATTAAATATAATAAAAAAAACTATAAAAAATATTGAAAAAATTATTCTAGTAGAATAAAAATAGTTATTTTTTTTGCATATTCGCATTTTATGCCCTCCTGTGTTGTATTTAACAGTAAAGTTTAATTAAATTATTACTTGGGGAACGTGCAGATTTCATTTGAAATTCCTTTCTTTAATATTAATTTTTTGAAATAAAACAATTTACTACTGCTAAATTATAACACAAAAAGACATATATTTTATAATTTCGACAAAACTAGACAATATTTTTATAATAGTATATAAATCTCTAGCATAACTATTTATTTTTATAAGAATTAGTATATGTCAACTTCTTTATTATTTACTGTTTCGATAAAATTTATATTTCTATCTTGTATAAAAGCATCTGCGTATAATGCAAGAAGTACAATTAATACTACACTTACATATAATATACTCTTTTGCTTATTATTAAGTTTCATAGAATCACCTAGTAACATATATATTAGATTTATTACAAAATATAATATATTGTGCACATTATTATTAATCTTAATAGCTTTGGAAAAATTAAATTAATTAAGAATAATGGCATCAAAATCTTAGTTTGGAATTTATATATGTCAATAATAAAACTTTTATCTTTTCCAATTATTTTTCCATTTAAATATTTATCAGAAACATTTACAGATTTTTTTACTGCATCAATTTCTAAAATCAATCTAAAAATTAAAGATAAAGCTACTATTAAAGAATAAATATATAATGGCATTTTAGATTCTTGCATAAATAGTCCTAAAACAGAAAATATAACAAAAGTAATAATTTCTATATTTGAAGATATAAAATTTAATTTTTGAACTATTTTCGATTGAATAGAATGTATACATTCATGCGCTATAACACAAATTCTTGCATAAGTATTCTTTTTATTACTTGATAAATATATAGTATCATTTAAATATACATAGTAATTATTTTTTATATCTTTATCTTCTACTAATTTTGTTGTCTTATTATCCAAACTTTCTAAAATTTCTTTTGTTACTAATTCATTGTTTGGTAATCTAGAAATTAATTCTTCTGCTTTATTTTTTAATATTGAATTCTTCTTAAATATTTTTAAACTCTCAAAAAAATTCATTAAAATTCTATAATCTCCTTAATTCCTTCTCCAACTATTTTTTGCATATCTGCAAGTAGTACATTGATTCTCATTTCACACTCTAATAATTTTCTCATATCTTCATTTTGTATAATAATTGAATATAAATTTTCTAAACTTGTTTGATTCTCTTCATTTAGTTTTCCTGTATTTATATATTCAAATTGATGCTTTTGTTGTTTTTCCTTAAAATCTTTTAACATAGTATATGCCTTTTCATCAGCCCTAATTTTATTTTTTAAAGATATAAATTCCTTAAATTCTTCTGTTTCTTTTAAACATTTAACTAATTCATGTATTTTATCATAAAAATTCATAATATCACTTTCCCTTTCTAAATAAAATTATACAATAAAAAAATACAAAATCCAACAATTATTTGTTAATTTTGTATTTTTAATATTATTTGAACAATTCCATTAATCTATCATTTGCTTCTTTTAATTCATTATACTCCTTAGCTGTAAGCTTTGATGTATCATTATTGTATTTTTCAATTTCATTACTTATTATATACATTGTTTTAACATGTTTTGTAGAAAACTGTGTCCAAATACCTATTTGATCTTTAGTTTTCATTTCAGTAGAGGTACCTATGACTTCACCTTTTTTATTTTTTGTAATATCTTTTGTAAATTCAATATTTACAATTGCATTCACTCTGTTATCTGCTGTATCATAGCTTCCCATAAAATCTCCTAAACCATATGCAGCATATATGTGAGTATCTTTATCATTAACTTTTATTAAATCTTCTTCAGTATCTTGTACTACATTACTTCCAGTTCCAAGGACAACATTAACACCATTATTAAATAGAGTATCAACACATTCTTTCTGCTTACTATTTGGTATAGTACTATTTTCATTTGGTACGTATAAGTATGAAATTATATAATCAACATTTTTAGATTTTAAATACTCTATATCCTTTTTTATATTATCTTCTTCAAAAATGTTAACTAAATAATCTTTACTTGCTTTAATTGAAACATTAGTATCTGTTGTATATGATAAGATCCCTATACTTATATTATTTTTTGTAATTACAACAGGGTCATTTCTTGTTTCAGAACTTATTCCAACTTGAGATATTTCTTTATCCTTTAATGCCTTTTCTGTTTGTATAATGCCATTTTCATTTTTATCCATTGAGTGTTGGTTTGCTGTTGCAACTACACTAATATTTAATTCTTTTAAAGTATCAAGTAGCTCTATTGGAGCATTATATACGCTTTTGGCAGAATAAGATAATGAATCAGCAACAGGCGTGTTTAAACTTGCAATAACTAAATCATAATCTTTTAGCTTTTGGCTTACATCATCTATTCCAGTACTAAAATCATATGTAGATCCAGTTTTTGCACCACTTAAAGAATTAGAAGTAAGATAAATGTCGCCTAACGCAGCGATTTTTAAACTATAATTTTCAACAGTTTGGTTAGGAGCCTTTGTTATAAACATTCCTACAAAAGAATTAACTGAATTGTATAACCACATTTTTTCCTTATCACGCATTCCCAAAGTATATGTTATCATTGTGTAAACTTGGTAACCAACAAATATAGTTAATATAATCCATATAAATAATTTTATTTTTAGTTTATTTTTATCTTTATTATTTAAAGCAATACTCTCATTATCTTCTATATCATTTTGATTTATTCTGTTAGAATATTCAATATTTCTTCTTCCCATTTTTATATAATCTCCTATTTTTGCATTGTACAATACATTATACTACAAATTGTTGCAAATTTGCAACTGCATAGGTGATAATTTATTGTTTTTATTATTCACTAACTCAGTCATATTTTGAATAATATTATTTTCTTTTATACATTCTAAGCTATTATTTACCAATTTTTGCTTTGCATTTAATTGTTTTGCTATAGAATTTAAACTATCAATTTCAAACTTTTCATATGATTGATACCACTGATTACATAGTTGTTTAAAATCTGTAACCTTTTCTCTTATTCTATCAAAACTTCTATCCAACTTTTCTACGAAAGTTTTACTAGATATAAATGTTTTTATATCTTTAACAAATGTATTAATGTATGGTTCAAAAATATTATTTTTAAACGTATTTTTACAAAATATATCTATTCCTGCATTAATTGCAGAAGTTATCCCGCCTTTAATTGCAATATCTTTAATTTTACTAATATCTTTAAGAACGTTTTTTGGCATATTTAATATTTCTAAGCCTTCTCTTACACTACTATTTACTGCAGTTTTAATTATTTCTTTAAAATCTTTAGTTTTTAAAGAATTCTTTACATCAATTAATATATCCTTTATATGCCCATTTACTGGTGAAGCCTTAATAGCATATTCTGCTCCCTTATCTATTATATTTCCAATTATATTTTGAAATTCATTATTATTTTTAGAAATTTGCAAGTTTAAATCCCTATCAATTTCTAAACCATTTACTATATCTAAATTTTGCATTTTTATTCCTCCAATTTATTTATTTTTCTTATAAATAAAAATATTAACATAAATGATATAATATCAATATTTATAATTATTTTGCCAAACAAAGTGTTTAACATTATACTCTTATACTCATCATTTAATAATATAAATGTAAAAAGTATATAAATATTTATTATTAAAAGTAACATAAGAACTAGTTTTGAAGAAAAACTTTCTTCATTTTCTTTTTCTTTTTGAATATTAAACTTTACAAGTATCTTAGAAAATCTATCTAATAATTTATTAAAATCTCCACCATTTATATATGAATATTGAGATGCAATAATGAATTCACTTATTTTCTCGATATTTATATTTTTTTTTAGACTTTCAAAAGACTCAAAAACACTAATTCCCTTTTCAATAGACAAATTAAATTTATCTACATAAATTGAAAGAGGAGTTTCCGTTTTTGTCTTTTTAAAGGCCAGTACTATATTATTTGTAGATTTAGTATAATTTTTTAATGATATTGCATACATAGGAAATATTCTTAAAATCTTATTTTTTTGATTATTTACAATGTATTCAATTATTAAGTACGGTAATATAAATACAAAAATTGAGAATATCAAAGAAGTTGATAAAATATTTGTTAATATATATATTATTGAAAAAGTTATTATGGACAAAAAAATTGAAATTGATAAAATTATTACTGAATTTAGAAAATACAGATTTTTATTACTAGAATTTTTTATTTCTAATAAATAATAATTAATTTTTTGAATAAATTTAATTCTATTTAATTTATATGTTAATTTATTATATTCAATCTTTTTCTTACCCTTAAAATCTAGAAAAATTTCATATATTGAATATATGATTAAAAATATTATTAACATCTCTAAAATTGTATTTATAATAACAAATAGCACCTACTTTCTAATATATATTTAATATTTTTATTTTATTTTCATCTTTTATATAATCAACTTCTACTATTTCTTTTACTTTATAGTTTTCTAAATAAATTATATAATCTATACTACTTGCAAGTATTTGTTCTATGAACTCTTTTGTATATTTTTGATTTTTATCATCTCTTTTAAATAATGTTATTAATCTATTTATTGTATTTTCTGATGAATCTGAATGTACTGTTGCAATCCCCATATGACCTGTACATATAGAATCCAAAAAACTAGATGTTTCTTCACCTTTCAATTCTCCAATCACAATAACATCATTAGACATTACTAGACTATGTTTCATCAATCTTTGTAATGTTATCTTACTAGAATCTTTTCTATTTTCTACTATTTCACGTTGAATTATATTTTTATTTTCTATAAATAATTCAGTTGTTTCTTCATTGGTGGTAATTGAGATAGTATCTGGTATTTTATCTATTATTGCTCTAAGTAAAGTAGTTTTACCACTACCACCCTTTCCTGAAATTATTATGTTTTTAAAACTATTGATAGCCTCATACATTATTTTATATGATTTCGAATCAAGCATATCTTCTATAATAAATAATCTCTCCAAGGTAATATTTTTATTATTTCTATGTATTCTTATTACTATGCTCGAAGAAATAGAATTAACTGGAGATATCCCAGCCTCAATTCTTAGATTATATTTTTTATCACTTACAATTACTATAGGGATATCAAAGTTTATATTTGAATTATTCTTCTGTACACAAAATCTTATATACTGTTCAAAGACATCATTATTTTCAAATTTATCCGCCACTTTAATCCATTTTCCATTCTTCTTTATATATATATTATCATATCTAACCGCTCTAATATCAGTTATATCTGAATCATCGATATATTTTTGCAAAATATCATATCCAAACATTTTATTTATAAGTGTATTTACAATTAGATTTTGTGTATCCTGATTTTTTATCCTATATTTTTGAATCAAATATTCATATATTTTTTCTTTAATTTCTTCTTTTAAATCTTTTTGCAGATATTCAATATAATTATTTATTATAAATCTTTGTATATCTAAAATATCAATCTCTTTATTTTCTTCAATATCTGTTCTTTTAATAATTTCATTATTATCATTTTCTTCTTTAAAAATATTTGTTATCACTTAATGTTTCCTCTTTTTTTAATTAAATTTTCAAATGAATTAATAATCTTAATTTTTTCTTTTTTATTATTTATTCCTAAATTTCTATACATATTTTGAGTGTTTATCTTCACATCAATTATATTTATCGCTCCATTTATAAAAGATTCTATATCTTTATTATATTCTATACTTAAGATAGCCTTATAACCTTTTATTAAAGATTCAACTTGATCTATATCTAAAGAATTTTTTTGTATTTTATTTAAAATAATATTAATCTTCTCCTTTTGTATATTCCAATTTCTAACCATTAAATCTAGATATTTTATAGCTTGTCTTATACTTAAATAATTAGGATTAATGACAAAATATATCTTAGTGGAGTATTTTAAAGTGTATTCTACAACATCTAAAAATGGTGTTGATGGTAAATCTATAACACAATATTCATAAGTTTGTGAACAAGCTGAATATATTTTTTGATAATACTCTTTTGATAGTTTATTTTGACAATCATATAGACTAACATTATTAGTTATATAATTTAGTTTTCTATTATTTTTATCCTTTTGAACATATTTATTAATATTTCCATTTATTTCAATCCTTTTATCCACATCTTCAACAATTTGAGAAATGTTACTTACATTAGCTTCTAAATTATTAAATATATCAATTGATGGATTTTGAATATCCATATCTATAAGGCAAGTAGAGATCTTTAGTTCATTACAAATTTCTTTTGAAATAATGCTAGAAATAAATGATTTACCCGCTCCACTTGTGCCAAATACAGCAATCATCTGTTTAGGTATAACTTGATTACTATTAAATATTTCATTACTCTTGTATATTATATTTTTATCATTTTCAATTACATCAGCTATTTGCTTTATATCTATATATTCACCCTCAATAATGTTAAATATTTTATTTGAAAAAAGAAATTCTTTATATTCATTAGTAAGTTTAGAAACTATATAAATAACTCGTGTATTATTATTTGATAACTTAATTTGTTTTGCAAATAGCATATTATTTAAATTTCCATTTAGATTATCTCTTGTTATTAAAATATATTCCTCATCTGTATTACTTAAAAATTCAATTACTCCTTCCATATATGTTATATCCTGTTTATATACAATATCGCCATATAATTTAATTAGTTCATTTTTTACCTTTTCATTATCTAGTGCTACTAGTATTTTCATCAATTTATTCCTCCATTATCTTTTTTTCATAATTACTTATTTTTATGTTTATTATAGATATATTTCCTTTAAATATAATCATAGCTTGTCCTTTATTTAAGATGGAAATATTTTTTATAATTTTATCATTAAATTCACTTAAATTATTTAATATTTCTGTATCTGAATATTCTATTTTAAAGAATATCTTAAATGCACAATTATTAAGAATACTTTTACCATATATTCCATCCTGAAAAGAGAAAAAATCAGAAATATCTTGCGTTATAGAAATAATTCCTGCATTTAATTTTCTAATAGTTTTAAATAATGAAAATATATTTTCAGAAATTAATGATTCTTCTTTACTATTAATAAGTTTCCAAATCTCATCAATATATATAATAGTATTTTTTTTAGATTCTATTTTTACTTTTTCTGCTGTTAGTATATTTTTTATAATATTTAAGAAATATTTCGAAAATATAACTGAATCTTTTGAATCTATATTAGAAAGATCAAAAACTACTAGTTTAGACATAATATCCATATTTGTATTATTAGTAAGGCAAGTATATTTATTTATAATTTTCGTTTTTACTTTTTTATTTAATTCTTTATTTTCTATTTTCTCTAACACATCTTTTAATGTTGGAAATAGTATTTTGGATCTTAAAACTTTACTAATATATATTTTGTTTTCAAATTCATCCATATACAAGGATTCTAAATCATTAATGTCATATTTCTTATATGCTAATCTAATCGCATTCTCTAGTTCAATTATCTCTTTTTCATTATTAACTCCAATTATCTCCAATAAAAATTCTTTAATTTCTTGTATTTTATTTTCAATTACATTTTTCCCATATAAAACTACTTCAAATTCATTTATATCGAGTATATTTATATATTTATTAATATTTTTATTATTAAAAATAATGTACTCCATGTTGAGTTTTTCTGATATTTGAATATATTCACCCTCTGGATCAAATATATACTGATATTTATTATTAAAAAAGTGCCTAATAATTAGTATTTTAGTAAAAAAGGATTTTCCGGAACCACTACTTCCCAATATACACATATTAGAATTTGTATATTCATTACTGAAAATATCTATATTATATAATTTATTTTCTTTTGCAGTATATCCAAAAATAATTCCATTTTTATCAAATACATTTCTAGTATAAAAAGGAAAAATATTATTTAAAGATGATGTAATTATATTTCTATATGTATTTTTAATTAATTTATTTTGAAAATTTATTAATGGTAGAGTTAAAATATATGAATCCAAATGTCTAAAATTAGTTATATTTGAAATAAATTGATTAGAATAAAGTTTACTTTGAATTTTCTTTACATCAATTAATAATTGCTCTTTGTTAACATTATATAGTGTCAAATATATATTAATATAAAAAATTTCTTCATTATTTATTTGTATTTGCCTTCTTAATTCTTGAGCATCATTACTTACTTTGTTTATTAAGTCATAATCTAATTGATTTTTATTTATAGTTTTAATCTCAGCTTTTGAAGAGGATATATATTTTGTTAATTGCCTTAATATATTATATGAATCTTGCTTTTGTATATAAAATGATATATCATATTCAATACTTTTAGGTAAGGCCTCTATAAGCTGTAAAAACTGTATTTTCTTTGGATAATCGCATATTGTAATATTACAGATATATTTATTATCTAATTTTAAGTATTTAAAATTCGTATTATCTATATAGCCAGGTAAAATATTAATTATATCAGTTTTATCACCATCAAATATATTATTCATATTTTTCTCCTCATGTAATCTTTTCTTTATTTATACATTCATATAATACTAATTTTATATCTTCTATACTTCTTATTCTTGAAACAATACAACCAATCTGATTTAATTTGTATATAGTCTTATCCACATCCTCAATTCTAATGCTATCCTGATCTCTTATTGCAACAATTAAATAGTATTTGGATGAGTATATTTCTTCTTTTGATAATTTATCATATACATCGTTTAAATATAGTTTTTTTATATTGTCATATTCATTATCTACTTTTTCATTCGATATATTATTATATTTTTTCATATAATTTTCAGCATCAAACTTTCTATTTGAAATTAAAATTTGATACTCTAAGTTGAACTCTTTTAAAAATTGGATATAAATGTTAGAAATATCATTTTTAATATTTTCAGAAGAATCTAAAATACTCACTGGCATTACTTCATAAATATATACATTTTTAATTGCCTTATTTATATTTATTTTTATACAGTCATTTGTTATATCAGATATATTATATACTTGACTTATATCTTTATATTTGTTTTTTATATTATCACCTCACTTAGATTTTATAATTAATTGGAAATACGTTAAGAAATATTTAATAGACTTAAATAGTTAAAAAATAAAATAGAAAAAATATGTCAATAATATTAACATGCTTTAATTAATATGTCAATATTTTATTTCAATTATTTCATCGCAAGTTTCGACAATTTATTAATTTTAATATTAAATCATGTCCTATAAATTAATTTATTCACATATTAAATACACTTGCATATAATTACTATATAAGAAAAGGAGATGTTTTTTTATGAATAATGATCAAAATCAAATGAATAATATGTTAAATTCAAAATTAATGGAGTTACTATCTACGATTGATAAAAGTAAAATAGATCAAGTTACTAGAATGGTACAAAATATGTCTAGCGATGATTTAAATAATTTGGTAGGTATGCTAAGTAAGAATCAAAACCAAGATAAAAAATAATATGCAAGAAAATGAAACAAAAAGATCAGATGATGCTGGTCTTCCGTCTGATAATTCTAACGAATTATATAACTTAATTCAAAGCATTCAATCCAAATTAAATAATGAAAATTCTAGTAATAATACATATAGTGAAATTGATGATAAAGGAACAAATAACACTACTCAAAATGTTGATTATACCTCAACTCAGAATAATACAAACAATCAAAGTACATATAATCAAAATGCAAATAATCAATTTAATTTTTCAAATTTAGGATCTATATTACAAAATCTCGATATAAGTACAATATTAGGTGCACTTGGTGGATCTTCGAAAAACCAAAATAGTACTGATAACACAGGTGGTTCGGGATTCAATTTAGGAGATATAGATCCAAACACAATATCTAGAATACAGAAAATAATATCATCAATGAGTAAAAGAGATCCAAAAAAAGATTTACTATTATCTTTAAAACCGTTTTTAAGAAAATCTAGACAAGATAGAATTAGTGAATATGTTACAATGCTAACTGTTGCAAATGCACTTGGAATTTTTGATAGAAAAGGTAGTGATGAAGATGTTTAGACAAAATATGTATGTTCCTAATTATTATAATTATGGCTATAGAAATAATATGTCAAACATGTACAACACTGCCTTTTATAATAATTATATACCATATAACTATAATCAGGATAACTACAATCAAAATATAAATGAGAATTTAAGTGAAGACATATCTGAAAACAATATTAATGATGAAAATGAAAACAAAACAGAAATATATCAAAATGAGACAGTCGAAAATAGTGAAAATATGAAAGATAATGATACTAAAAAAAATGAGGATTTTACAAAAAATAACAAAGAAAGTAAAAGGGATGATAAAAAGGATGGCTTTAGATTTGGTCCCATTGGTTACAACGATGGTACACTATCTATATTTGGGTTTTCGCTTGCACTAGACGATTTAATTATCATCGCTCTAATCTTTTTCTTATTTATAGAATCAAGTTGTGACTATTCTTTACTTATAATACTTGGTTTAATGTTATTTAATATTTCAATTAGTAGTTTAAATATTATTTAGCAACATCACATTCCTTATAATACTTAATTAATAGTTCATCTATCTCAACACTTGTTTTGTATATTTTTTCATATTTTTCATCTTTTAATATCTGATTTTCTAATTTTGCTTTTAAATTATTTATATCTTTTATGATCATAGACATCCTCCTCTTTTTCTACATAATTTATACCATTTTTAAGGTATAAAGTCAATAATTGTTGTCAAAAAATCGGTCGCAAGTTTCGACAAAAAAGTGTTGTAACTATTAAAACTCCAATGTTTCATATTAAAAGTATATGTAATTTATAGTGATTTATTCATAAAAAATAGGCCATATAATATTTAAATATTATATGGCTCGTATCCTCTATTTTATATTTGTAATAATCGATATAACTTGTGTTTCTTCTTTTAGATTATTTAAGAATTCCTTTATATCTTCTTTAGTAATTGAATTTAATAAGCTTACATCTTCATATAAAGTTATATTATCCACAATACTATCTATAATTCTTCTATAACTATTATTAAGATTTTCTGATGATAATATACTTTCACCTATTTTCATTTTTTTAATTATATTGAACATCTCTTCATCAATGTTAGAATTCTTAATATTATTTATATAATTTAAAATGTTATTTTTTAATATTTCTATATCCATAGAACCTGCAGATAATAACACATGTGCAAAAGAATCACTACCCTCGTATTCGAAATTTATTGGCTCATATATAAGTCCTAATTCATATTGTTCTTTAAAGAAATTAGTAAGTTTAGAAAAAAACATTTCTGAAATAAAATCTGCAATTACTTGCCTTTTTACTATTTCATTTCCTTTTACTACTGGTAACTTATATCCAATACATAATTGAGACATATAAATATCCATTTCTTTTTTTATTATTTTTTCCTGTACACTGTCTTTTTCTTCTTCAAAATATTTTGTTATATCTTTTACCTTTGCA
This sequence comes from Bacillota bacterium, assembly GCA_023410645.1. Lineage (GTDB taxonomy): Bacteria > Bacillota > Clostridia > TANB77 > CAG-465 > CAG-465. Next base: position 41,668 of record JAEYPQ010000073.1, read on the forward strand.
TTATCATAATCTTTCTCATATATTTTTATATTATCTTCAATTAATTTTATAGTTTCTTCTTTATCTACATCACCAATAACAATAAAAAACATATTGCTTGGATTATAAAATGTATTATAGCAAGTATATAATAAATCTTTATTTATACTTTGTATGGATTCAATTGTACCTGCAACATCTATCCTTATCGGATGAGTATTATAAATAGCTCTTAAAGCGTTAAAATATACGTTAAACATAGGATTGTCATCATACATACTAATTTCTTGAGCAATTATTCCTTGTTCTTTATTTACATTTTCATCTGTAAAATATGGTGTTTTAACTAATTTAATTAAAAGTTCCACTGATTCTTTAAATCTTTCTATAGTTTCAAAATAATATACTGTTTGATCAAAGCTTGTATAAGCATTTGAAGATACACCTATTTTGGCAAATAAATCAAGTGCATTTGCACCTTCTTGCTCAAACAATTTATGTTCTAAAAAATGTGCTATTCCATCAGGTACTTTTATTCTTTCATTTGTCTTGATATCCACAAAATCATTTATTATTGAACCATATTTTGTACCAAATAATCCAATTTTCTTATTATATCCTTTTTTACTACAAATATAGACTTCAAGACCATTTTTTAATACTATTTTTGAAATTTCTTCATCTAAATATTCATTTTTAAATGTTTCAAATTTATACATCACCCTCACCTCCAAGTAATAGTATTTTTTCTAATTTAACTTTTTTAGAAAAATTTAGTACATCTTCAATTGATACTTTTTCTATTCCATCTATTAAATCTTCTACTTTACTATTAGGATCTTTACTTGAAATTATATTAGTAATTATCATTTTAGCAAGAGTAATTTTTGAATCATTCCACTCTAATAAATCAGATATTAAGCTTTCCTTTGCAGCATTAAATTCTAAATCAGATATTTTTCCATTTGAAATCTCATTTATATTATCTATTATTACTTGTTTTGCTTTATCATAATTTTTCTTTTGAATTCCAGCATATATTATAATTATATCTTTAAATCTATAACATCTCGATCTTACAGTATATGCTAAAGATTCTTTTTCTCTAAAATTTTGAAATAGTTTTGAGCTTGGATTTGAACCAAGTATAGAATTATACACATTTAAAATATAAAAGTCTTCTAATGAAAAATCACTTATTCTGAGTCCAAGTGTTAATACACTTTGTGTTGTCTCTTGTGATTCATATATTTCTTCTACTTGCTTATTTTCATTTTTTCTTAATGAATTATTTATAATCAAATCTTTATATCCTATAACTGAATTTAATTTATCTTTAAATATATCTTCTATTTTTTCATTTATATTTTCATAACCGGTAATATTTCCAGATAAAATAACAGTGATACAAGATTTATTTAATAAATTATCATATATTTTTGATAAATCTTTTGATGTAATTTTTTCTACATCTTCCTCTAACCCATAAATAGATGCCCCAAATGGCTCGTTTTTACACATTATATTTTCCATTCGTACAACTGAGTACTTAAGTTTTTCATCTTTTCTTATTTTTATTTTATTAAGTATTGCATCCTTTTCTTTTTCAACTAATTGATTATCAAATAAGTTATCTTTCATATTTGGCATATATATTATATCATGTAAAAATTCTATACTTTTTAAGACTACATCCTCATTGTTTGGCAAGAATTTTTTATTTATGCATTCTACTCTAAATTCTATATTATATATATCACCTATTAACTCCAAATTAATATCGAAATTAACACCGTATAGACTATATAAATATTTTTGAATCTCTATTTGTGTTTTCAATCTGCTATTTGATTTTGCAAGAATAGAGCTAAGAACAGCATATTTTGAAATATCTTCTTGACTTGCATTTATAGTATAATTAAAAGACACATATATACTCTTAAATTTACTATCATTAATTTTATAAATATTATTAACCATTATATCACTCCTCTAAATTATTATATCCTAATATAATTATATATATAACAAAAAACCAAGTACAACTTGGTTTAAAAATTACATATTTTCTAGTTGTGCTTTAACTATTTCGCTTACTAGTCTTCCATCAGCTTTTCCAGACGTTTTAGATTTTAAATCTTGCATTACTTTTCCAATATCTCTTGGTGAAGTAGCTCCTACATTTTTTATAGATTCTTTTACTATTTCATTTATTTGCTCTTCATTTAATTGTTCTGGTAAATATTTACTTAGGATTTCTATTTCTTTATTTAATTCTTCAACTAAATCTGATCTTTGTGCTTTTTCATACTCTACTATTGATTCTTTTCTTTTTTTTACTTCTTTTGAAACTATTACCTTTATTTCATCATCATTAAGAGTTGTTTGTGTATCTTTTTCAACTTGTAATATAGCTGCTCTTAGCATTGTAATTGTGTTTTTTCTCAATTCATCTTTATTTTTCATTGATTCTTTTAATTCATTTAATAATAACTCTTTCATTTTACTTCCTCATTTCTATTTTCATTTTTCTTTTCTTTTATCATATTAAGTAACCCTAAAAATACAAAACATATTACTGCGATTATTAATATTATTAATTTCCATATATCAATGGATATTATAGTAACAGCAATTATACATAAAATACTAGTAATTGTGTATAGCAGTAATACTGCTTGCCTCTGATTTAATCCCATTTTCAATAATCTATGATGAATATGTGCACCATCTGGTTTTAGCATTGGTTGACCTTTTAAAAATCTTCTCACCATTGCAAATAATGTATCAAATATTGGTACTCCTAATGCTAAAATTGGTGCAATAATTGCAAGGATAGTATATCCTTTAGCAAATCCTAAAATAGATACAACTGATAATGTAAATCCGAGAAAATTTGAACTTACATCTCCCATAAAGGTCTTAGCAGGATTAAAATTATATGGCAAGAATCCAAGAGTGGCACCAACCAAAACAGCAGTTATCACAATAGCTTCTAGACTTGCAGAAGTTGCCACAAAGATCGTAAGAAGTGCTGTTGCAGATATTGCAGAAATTCCTGCTGCTAAACCATCTAATCCATCAATCAAGTTAATTGCATTAGTCACGCCTATTACCCATATTAAAGTTACAGGAAGATCTAAGATTCCAAAATCTATTATATCTGTATATATAAATGGAATCTTTACTCCTGATATTCTAATTCCAAATGCATATACAACAATTCCTGCTACAAGTTGAAATATAAATTTATGTCTTGCTCTTAAAGTAAATACATCATCAATAAATCCCATAGCTGCTATTAAAATACCACCTATAACATAACCATAAAACTTTTCGTTTAAACTTATCGATGGAATATCTTTAGTTATTAAATAATAAATAATTAAACCTATAAACATTGACAGAATAATTGCAATTCCACCACTTCTTGGCATAGGTTTTGAATGCACTCTCCTATTATCTTTTGGTATATCCACCCATCCAAATTTTTTACACATTTTAATCGCTATTGGCGTTAAAATTAAACATGATATAAATGTTATTATAATTATACTATATACAATTGCCATTATTTATACCACCTTTAAATCCATTTTCTTCTAATTTGTCAATTTTCTTAACTCTTATATCATGTCTTCCACCATCAAAATGTGTATTAATAAAGACATTAATCATTTCTTCAATATTAGATAGATTTTTTGAACTTTCTAGTCTTGCACCTAGACAAAGAATATTAGTGTTATTATGCCTTCTACACATTTCTGCCATATATACATCTGTGCAAAGTGCAGCTCTTATACCTCTAATTTTATTACATGATATTGATATGCCAATACCTGTCCCACAAATTGCAATTCCCAAATTTTCTTCATTTTGAAGAACATTAGAACAAATTATATTTGCAATATCAGGATAATCATCACCATCTTGACTCTCAAAATTTGTTACATCTTCAAATTCAATGTTATTTTTTAAAAATATTTCGATTATTTTCTTTTTAAATTCAATTCCAGAATGATCTGAACCAATTATAATCATAACCTTATCTCCTTAAAATTTCTCTATAAGCTTATCCACATTTTCAACAATTTCTTTAGCACATGTTCTATATACATTTATGTCAAATCCCCATGGATCATCTATATCTTTATATTCTTTATCTTTATTTACATATTCTTTTAATGTATATATCCTATCTTTAATATTTGGATACATATACAATACAAAATTTTTATGACTTTCAGTTAAACATATTATCAAATCGTAATCACCTAAATTTATTTCATCAATATATTTAGATCTATGCTTTTTCATGTCAACACCATATTCATAAATGACTTCTATTGCATTTTTTGTAGCAGGCTGTCCACTTTGAGCATTAGTACCACAAGAATCAATTAAATATTCTTCTTGTATTCCTAAATCAATAACTTTTTTTTGCATATACCAATGAGCCATTGGGCTTCTACATATGTTACCTGTGCATATATAAATTATTTTTTTCATGCATTCCTCCTATTTGTAAAATACATTATTATACTACCACATTTTTATTTTAAAGTCAATTAAAAAGGTTAATAAATACAACATAACTTATTACAAATTTGTAATACTTACACCTAATAATATTCCTACTATGTACATTACATATGATATTTTATTACTTGATATTTTTTTAGAACTTGGTATTAAATCACATGAAACAATATATAACATTGCACCAGATGCTAGCGATAAACTAAGTGATATATATGTATCTGATATATTTCCAACTATCTGACCGATAAAAACACCTAATCCAACTGTCATACCAACAAATATACTATCAAGTACAATTTTTAAAATTGATATTTTACTTGAATTCTCTGTTATACCAACTATCATTCCTTCTGGTATATCATGCAAGAATATTGAGATCATGACTGATATTCCAAATGATGTTGAGTAAACAAGGCTAGATCCAACAGCTAAACCCTCAAGTATATTGTGAGCGGCCATGGATACAATAACCACCAATGCAGTTACACTATATTTATTTTTTTTTAGATTAGTTGATTTTTTATTAGTTTGCTCTAATATATAATCTAAACAAAACACTAACATTACTCCTATTATTACACCAATTATACCAGATAATACATTAGTTAAATAAAAGCTCTCTGGCAACATATCAAAGCAAACAATTCCTGTCATCATACCGGCAGTTATTTCATAAAGAGAAGATAAAATTGCTTTATTTTTTGGTTTTATAATTCCACCTAAAAATCCACCAAGACCTGAACTTAACATTCCAAGCAAAGTCAGTGAAAAAGTTAGTTTTAAAACATCCAATTTATACACCTCAAACCTCTCTTATATACATATATATTTAAATTAATTTGATTTATTCGACAAAAAATGTTATAATGATATTATGATTTATTGTTGCTTTAACTTCTAAATTATTTTTTAAGGAGGTTTTACTATGAAAAGATTTTTTGCTTTTGGAATTTTTGTTACTATTGGACTTTTGGCGTACACTTTGAAAACAATATTTGAATATGCAAAAGGATTCTTTCAAATTAACATTAATATGGCCAACACTGGTTTTGTTAAAGATGAATAAAAAAGAAAAAGGGACACTCTTGTGTTCCTTTTTTTATTTTGCAAATTTCGACATTTTAATTGACATAACTCAGTTACAATGCTATAATATTATGTAACGTTAAATATATGTAAAGGAGATCAAATTTGAAACTTATACAAATGCTTAATAGAAATAGAATCAACATAATTATTATATTTATTATTTTAATCTTAAGTATTCCAGCTGGTTCTTACATTGATTCATATCAAAAAAGACAAAAAGATTCTCATGCATATGCTTTTGCCTCTCAATTATATAGCAATCCAATAGAAATTAATATAGATGAGAAATCTGTTGAGAATACTGATGGAAAATCCGATTATGATTATAAAGAAAAGATTGAGATTATTAATCATGATGAAGAGATTAATTCACTTATCCAAGAAAAGATTGAAACTAGGAAATATCAAAAAGAACTTCAAATGAGAGAAATAGAAAAAAAGAAACAAGAGTTAAAAAAACAAAAGGAAAAGGAACTAAAGTATAAAAAAAATCTTGAGAAATATTCTAATGAAGATATTGATTTATTAGCACATCTTATTTTTGCCGAGGGTGAAAGTTTACCAAAACGAGGAAAGATTCTTATAGCTATTGCCGTAAAAAATCGTTTAAAAGCTAAAGAATTTCCAGATACAATTCCAAAAATTGTCTTTCAAAAAACATTTTATAAAGGAAGTGTAAGATCCCAATTTAGTTGTACAATTGATGGTCGCATTAGTTTAGCATATACAGATGAATGTTTGAAAATAGCAAAAGGAGTTCTTTCTGGAGAAATTAATGATAAGCTTCAACCATTATATTTTGACTCCTTACCTATGGGAGATTCATGGGCATCAAGAAATAGACCCTACATAACAACTATCGATAATATGAATTATTTCGAATAGTATTAAACCTCACTTAGAATTAAGTGAGGTTATTTTTATGTAATGACATCTTTTTGCATATTTTTTATATTAATAAGTATATAATATTTGAAGAAAGTGAGGTGATTTTGATTATGTCACATAAAAAAAATCGTTCTGGATCTTCTTCGAATGAAAATAAGCAAATGCAAGAAGATAGAATGTCACAAGAAACAAAAAATTCTGGCGACTATTCACAATCTCAAAAACAAGGTAAAAAGAAATAATATCACATTTAATAGCTTGATATTTGAATAAAATATCAAGTTATTTTTAATTGAGTATATGATAATTAAAAAAATATATTACTTATTTATCTAAAATACTTTATTCAATAGATATTTACTTATTATGTAATCTATGTTATAATCTATATTAATTAAGATATTTAATAAAAATTATCCTATTGGAGGAGTTTACTATGAAATTAAACATAGTTTTCAGAAAAGAAGAGATAGTCGATGATTTTATCACATGTCTTCCAACCATTACTCCTGATGACATAATTAAAGCAAAATATGATATATTGAACATTATTAATTTAGGTTATGAAACTGACAGTAAGTTATTTGCAACTCTTTTATGGGAAAAAATGACTAATGATAATTTAAAATTAATTTTTGAATCTAATGATGAATTAAAATATAGTAGTAATTTTTTTGATTCAGTATTAGAAATTAAATTTACGGAAGATTTCATTACTTTCGATATTTTCTAATCAAACAGCCACTGTAGAAGTTTCAGTGGCTGATTTTTTATGAATAGAAATAATTACACATTTCTGCCAAGAATTATACATTATTTTAAGAAAATAACTAATGGTAAAAAGTGGTTATTATTTCTTTATGATACAATTCAAATATACATGTCAAGTACACAAGTCAACTCAATTTTGACATGTACATTGTAAATAAAAAAACGTTGATATATCAACGTTCAATTCGAAATAATTCGTATTTGGCGGAGAAGGAGGGGTTCGAACCCTCGCGCCCCTATTGGAACCTAACAGTTTAGCAAACTGTCCCCTTCACCACTTGGGTACTTCTCCATATATAAATTTTTAGCGGAAATACTATTTAAATATCTCCGCTAATTGATTGGCGGAAGAGGTAGGATTCGAACCCACGGTGCCTTTCGACATCATCAGTTTTCAAGACTGACTCCTTAAACCACTCGGACACTCTTCCAAACTTGGTACAAGTAATATTATACCAGTTTTTTTATTTTTGTCAATAGCTTTTCAGATTTTTATTCATTTAATTATAATATTTTTGTATTAACATATCCTTTATCTCTAATGGCAATAAATTATATTCTTTTATTTCATTTACATTAATAATAACAATTTCATATTTACCATATATCTCGTTATATTCATTCCATTCGGGGCCTGTTCCAGTTCCAATTGTACCAGATATTAATTTGCATATAAAAAATTTTTCATCTCGATTTAAATCATAATTATAGATATGTGCAAACTCTTCTATAATTTCTATATTAATACCCAACTCTTCATAAACTTCTCTAATTGTGGCATCTTCAAAAGTCTCATCATTTTCAATATGTCCACCAGGTAAAGTATAATATAGTTTTTCAATTCCATTTATCAATTTTATTCTTTTAATAGAAATTATTTTATTATCTATAAATATAATTGCTCTACCTGTTTTATTTGATTCTTCAGACATTTACTATACCTCACATATTTATCTCTAATTTGCCAAGTAAACTCTCTAGACCATCTGCATCATTATACTCTATTATTAATCTTTGATGTTTTTTTCCTGAATCTATTTTAACTTTATATCCAAAATAACTCTTAAGTTTCTCTTCTAACTTCTGATAATATACAGTCTTAGGTTGTTTCTTATCTTCTTTTCTAGTATAATCATCTGCACCATATATTAATTTTTCAACTTCTCTTACGGTAAGTCTTTTCTCAATTATTTTTTCTGCTATTTGTAATTGTTTTTCTTTATCTTCAATCGCAAGCAATGCCCTTGCTTGTCCTTCAACTAGCTTCCCTTCTAATAAATACTGTAATATTTTATCTGGAAGTCTTAATAATCTTGTTATATTTGAAATTGACGACAAACTCTTACCAGTTATTTTTGATACATCAGACTGAGTGTATCCATCTATTTCCATTAATTCTCTAATTGCATTTGCAATTTCAACAATATTTAAATCTTCCCTTTGAATATTTTCAATTAAGGCAACTTGTTTTTTCTTTGTATCAGTGTAATCTTTTATTATTGCTGGTATTTCCTTTAAACCAGCATTTTTTGCTGCTCTCCAACGTCTTTCTCCAGCTACAATTGTAAATCCATTTTCATCTTTTACAACAAGAATTGGTTGTAAAACACCATGCTCTTTTATAGAATCTGTCAATTCTTCCAATTTTTCTTTATCAAATACTTTTCTTGGTTGATTTAACATTGGTTCAACTTCAGTTATATTCAATTCTACTACTTTATCAATTTCTTTATTTACTTTTTCTTTTTTTGAATGTGTTATTTTATCTAATTCTTCCGTATCTTCTCCAAAAAACACATTTAAACCTCTTCCAAGACCTTTTTGACTCTTTTGCATGTTATTATCCCCTTTCATTTAATTTTAATAATTCTTTAGCTAATTTTTTATATGTTTCAGCGCCTTTAGAATCAGGATCATATAATGTTATTGGAAGTCCATGACTTGGAGCCTCACTTAGACGTATATTCCTTGGTATTATTGTTTGAAACACCTTATTATTAAAGTATTTCTCAACTTCAGTAGCTACTTGTGTAGATAAATTAGTTCTCGCATCAAACATTGTAAGTACTACACCTTCTATTTCAAGTTCTGGATTAAGATGCTTTTGCACAAGCTTTATAGTATTAATTAATTGTCCTAGCCCTTCTAATGCGTAATATTCACATTGTATAGGTACAAGAACGCTATCAGAAGCAGTAAACGCATTAAGAGTTATTAAACCAAGTGATGGTGGACAATCAATAAAAACATAGTCATATTCGTTTTTTATGTTATCTATTGCTACTTTCAGCCTTGTTTCTCTTGATACCATTGACACAAGTTCAATTTCTGCTCCAGCTAAATCAATATTAGCCGCACAAACATCTAACTTTTTTATCATTGTTGGTTGAATTATCTCTATCATTTCAACTTCATCAACTAAAACATTATATATTGATTTTCCATCTATTGGAACAACTCCAAGACCACTAGTAGCATTTCCTTGTGGATCTATATCTACTAATAATACCTTTTTTCCTTTAGAAGCTATGCAAGCACTTAAATTAACTGCAGTAGTGGTCTTTCCAACTCCACCTTTTTGATTAGCTATTGATATTACTTTTGCCATAATGTCACCTCGAGCTATATTATATTACATTTTGTATAAAAAAAAAAGAGTTAAACAAAAAAATATTTGTTTTTATCTCTTTTTTTATTGATTTAATTATTATAAAGGCTCCTTTTTTATCTTTCCATAACTTCTTGGATATTTTTTCGGAGTTTTTTCAACTCTAATAATTTCTACTATACTCCTACTATATGTTTCATCATCAACTTTATACGAATATTTATATATATTTCTAATATTACATTTTAGTTCATCTAGTGCCCTTTTCGCTTTTTCTAATTCACTTAAAATATTATCAGATTTCATCAATAAGCACTTACCGCCTACTTTTATATATGGGGTATCAAATTCAATTAAGTTACTTAATCCTGAAACTGCCCTAGAAACTGCATAATCATAATTTTCTCTATATTCAATTTTTTGTCCAATATCTTCTGCTCTTCCATGTAATATTCTTACATTAGACAAATTTAAAATTTTAATTACCTCTTCCAAAAATATAAGCCTCTTATTTAAACTATCAAGTAATGTGATTGTTATATTATTTTCAAAATATATTGCTATTACTATACCTGGAAATCCTGCACCAGTACCGACATCTATTAAATTTTTATTTATATCTATATATTTAACTATCTCTAAACAATCAATAAAATGCTTTACTATTATTTCATACTCATCAGTAATTGCAGTTAAATTCATTTTTTCATTCCACTCTAATAATAAATCTTTATATTTTTCAAATTTATCTAACATTTTATCATTAAGTTCAATATTAATCTTATTAGTCTCATATTTTAATATATCTTTAAAATCACTTTTCACATGAAAACCTCACTTTATATTATTTTGATTAAGATAAATCATTAATACTGATATATCTGCAGGTGAAATACCTGATATTCTAGATGCTTGACCAATAGAATTAGGTTTTTGTTTATTTAGTTTTTGCCTTGCTTCTAAACTTAATCCAATAATTTTCTCATAATCTATATCACTATTTAATCTTTTATTTTCTAATTTTCTAAAATCCTCTATTTGTTCTAATTGTAATTTTATATATCCCTCATATTTAATATCAATTTCTGCTTCTTCAATAACTGAATCTGGTAATTTAGGTCTATTCTCATCTAATTCCTTAATGTTTTCATAAGTTAATTCACTTCTTTTTAATAAATCACCTATCTTAACTCCTGATGTTATTGGAGAACTGCCTAGTCCAATCAAAATTTTGTTATTTTCTTCAGTTGGCTTTATAGTTGTATCTCTAAGTCTCTTTATCTCGGCATTTATCATATTCTTTTTAGCTATAAATTTTTCATATCTTTCACGTGAAATTAATCCTATTTCATATCCTTTTTCTGTAAGTCTTAAATCAGCATTATCTTGTCTTAACATTAATCTATATTCTGATCTTGATGTCATCATTCGATATGGCTCATTAGTACCCTTAGTTATTAGATCATCTATTAAAACACCTATATACGCCTCAGATCTATCAAGAATAAAAGGTTCTATATTATCTACCTTTCGTGCTGCATTTATTCCAGCAATTAAGCCTTGTGCAGCAGCTTCTTCATATCCAGAACTTCCATTAACTTGTCCAGCAAAGAAAAGACCATCTATACCTTTATATTCTAAACCTAAACTAAGATTAGTTGAATCAATACAATCATATTCAATTGCATAAGCTGGTCTCATCATTTTAGCATTTTCAAGTCCAGGAACAGTTCTATACATTTTAATTTGTACTTCTTCTGGTAGAGAAGATGACATACCTTGTATATACATCTCTGATGTAGCCTCTCCTAAAGGTTCAATAAACAATTGATGTCTTTCCTTATCACTAAATCTAACAACTTTATCTTCTATTGAAGGACAATATCTAGGACCAATTCCATGAATTTTTCCACTATATATAGGAGATCTATGAAGATTATTACGTATTATTTCATGAGTTGCTTCAGTAGTATAAGTTAAATAACAATCTACTTGATCCCTATTTATTATTTCTTCATTTCCTTCATTTTCAAAAGAAAACGGTATAATTTTTTTATCGCCATGTTGAACTTCCATCTTAGAAAAATCTATACAATTCTTATTAATTCTAGCTGGTGTTCCTGTTTTAAATCTTCTTAATTCAACACCAATATCAATTAAACTTTGTGATAAATCATTTGCTGGAAAGACACCATCCGGACCACTTTCATATGAAATTTCACCTATTATAACTTTTCCTTTTAAATATGTGCCAGTTGCCACAACAATAGATTTACATAAAAATGTAGCACCTATTTTTGTTTCTACACCATATATTTTTTTATCTTTTACTAATATTTTCACAATTTCAGCTTGATAAACATCTAGATTAGGCTGATTTTCCATTGTTTTTTTCATTTCAATATGGTACATCCTTCTATCTGCTTGTACTCTTAAAGAATGAACAGCAGGACCTTTTGACATATTTAAAACTTTTGATTGAATAAAAGTCTTATCAGCATTTCTTGCCATCTCACCACCAAGTGCATCAATTTCTCTTACTAAATGTCCTTTTGAAGTTCCTCCAATACTTGGATTACAAGGCATATTAGCAAGTGTATCTAAATTTATAACAAATGAAGCAGTCTTTTTGCCAAGCCTCGCACTTGCAAGGGCTGCTTCACATCCAGCATGCCCAGCACCTATTACAACTACATCATACTCTCCTAAAATATATTTTTCCATTATTTCACTTCCTATTTTCCTAAACAAAATTTTTCAAAAATTTTATTTAATACATCTTCAGACACATCAGATCCGATAATTTCTCCTAAAGATTTAGTAGCACTTTTTACAAATATTGAAATTATATCTATTGGCTGCCCATTTTGAATTTCTAATTTTGCTTCTTCTAAATAATTAACAGATTTTTTCAATAAATCTTTATGCCTAGAATTTGTTATAATTAATTCATGTTCATAATCAAAATCTTCTTTTATAAAAATTTCACTTATTTTCTGTTTTAATAAATTTATATTTTCATTATTTTTTATGGAAGTAAATATTATATCTTCCGCTTTTATATTGAATTCACTTAATTGGTCCAAAAAGGTATCAAAAATTGATTTTTGTACTTCATCAATCTTATTTATCACCACAGTAAATTTAATTCCTTTATTTTGAATTTTAGAAAGTATATTTTTATCCTCTTCCTCTAACTTTGAATTTGCATTTAACATATATATTACAAAATCAGTTTCATCCAAAATTTTAATACTCTTTTCTACTCCAATTTTTTCAATTACATCCTCAGTATCTCTTATACCAGCTGTGTCTGATATATTTAAAACTATATTTCCCAGATTAATAGTCTCTTCAACTATATCCCTAGTTGTACCTGCAATATCTGTTACAATAGCTTTTTCATATTCAGCTAAAGAATTAAGTAGTGATGATTTACCCACATTAGGCTTTCCAAGTATAGCTGCATTAATACCTTGTTTTATATATTTTCCATGATCATAGGTTCTTATAAGCTCGTTTATTTCACTTATTTTTTTATTTAAAATAGATATAACATTATTATTTTCAACTTCATCATAATCATATTCTGGATAGTCAACACTTACTTCAATATGTGCAAGTAATTCTACCAATTCTTCTCTTAATTCTTTTATTTTTTTTGATATATTTCCATCTCTCTGATTTGATGCAATTTTAGCTTCAGTCTTTGTTTTTGCATTAATTAAATTTATTACAGCTTCAGCTTGCGACAAATCCATTTTACCATTTAAAAATGCCCTTTTAGAAAATTCACCTGGATCAGCTAAAATAGCACCATTTTCAAGTACTATTGATAATATTTGACGTGTTATTTCATTACCACCATGACAATTAATTTCACAAATATCTTCACCAGTAAAAGATCTTGGAGCTTTAAAATATGAAACTAAGACATCATCAATTAATTCATTATTATAATATATTTTTCCATAAACTATTGTGTTAGGATTTATTTCATTTTTAGTTTTAAAAATCTTATTTATTATTTCTAAACTTTTATCTCCACTAATTCTTATTATACTAATTCCGCTATTTGAAAGTGCAGTTCCAATAGCAGCTATAGTGCTTGTTGACATAATTTTTCACCTTTTCTATAAAAAATCAGCATATAGCTGATCTTTTAATTAATTATATTTTTTCTTTATTACGACTCTTCTTCTTGGTTCTTCCCCAATACTTTCAGTTTCAACGTCATCTCTATTTGCAAGTTCGCTGTGGATAATCAATCTTTCATAAGCTGACATTGGTTCAAGTCTAATAGGCTTTCTAAACTTTACAGCATTAAATGCCATTTTATTTGCAAGTTTTCTAAGTTTTTCTTCTTTTTGCTTTTTATAACCATTAATTTCTACGAAGACTTTAGCATATTCTTCATCTTCCCTTTGAAGCATTGAATTAATTAAAGATTGAAATGACTCTATTGTTTTACCTTTATAACCTATTAAATGAGATACGTTATTTCCAGTAATATCAAGTAAAATTTGATTATCATTTTGTTTAACCTCATACTTGATATCCTCTTCACCAGTGATTTTGAATAAATTTGACAATATATCGTTAATTTTATTAATTGTTAACTTTGCTTGTTCTTCATTTATTCTCTTATCAACAGTAAGTCTAACTTTTGCTAATTTTGCAGAAAGGATTCCAAGAATTCCACCAGATGAAGGTTCTTCTAAAATTTCTATTTTAACATCATCTCTTGAAACTTTAAGTTCTTCTAATCCTTTTCTAATAGCTTCCTCCGTAGTTTTTGCTACTTGCTCAGTTATTTTTTTCATCCTTTATTCCCCCTTTTCTAAGGCAAGATTCTTTTCATCTTTTATGATAACCTTATTTACAAATATTTGTTGAAGTATTGAAAGTATATTACCAAATAACCAATATACACCTAGTGCAAGTGGCATTGAATAAGAAATGGAAGCAGATAAAAGTGGCATCATAAGATTAGTTGTTCTCTGCATTTCTTTTTGCTCATCTGTTAAGGTCTGAGTTTTTTGCATAAGCTTATTTTGAATAATTGAAAATACTATAGAAAGTAACGGTATAACTAATGAAAAAGGTGTCACTCTTTTTGCTGGATCACTATTGAATGTATTAGCTGGTATATCTCCTAGATTTATTATATTTCCAACATTCATATCAATTATTTTTTCTTTATTTGCAACTATTATTTCATTTTCATTCATTTCTTTTGTTGTAACTTCTTCTTTACCTAAAACATTTTGTGTATAAACTCTAATTTGTTCTTGAGGCGTTTGAGTTATATATGTAAGTGGTTGTTTTACTATAAAAAACATGCTTAATACTATAGGTATTTGTATTAATAATGGTAAACATCCTCCAAGAGGATTGATTTTATATTCACCATATAATTTTGTTAATTCTTCTGCTTGTTTTTGTTTATCATTTTTATATTTTTCTCTTATTTTTTTATCTAATGGCGCTATCTTCTTCATTTTTTCTGTTGATTTTATTTGTCCCAATGATAATGGAAATAAAATCAATTTTGTAAATAACGTAAACAATAATATTGATAAGAAATAATTATCATTTACAATGCTATATATGAATCTAATAATAAGCCCAAAAAATTCTGCAATTGCTGTCATTATAAATATCCCTCATTTCACTTTAAATAATCAATTCCACCTTTTGCAAATGGATTGCATTTTAATATTCTTATAAATCCTAAAATATTCCCTTTTATTATACCATATTTGTCAACAGCTTGTTTAGTATATTCAGAGCAAGTCGGATAGTATATGCATCTTCTTCCTAATGAATATGAAATATGTTTTTGATAGAAAATTATTAATAATATTTCTAATCTTCTTGGTATTTTAATAATAAATGATATAAATTTATTAACTTTTTTCATATAAATCAAGCTCCCCGAAACATTCTTTTAATTGTTTATAAATAATATTAAAATCTATCATATCTAATTTTACATATTTTTTATACAAAATTATGATATTATACCCTTTTTTTAAATTAATTTCTTCTTGTTTATATGCTTCTCTTGCCCATCTTTTCATTTTATTTCTATGTACGCTTATACCATTTTTTTTTGAAACACAAATTCCAAGATAATTTATTTTTTTAAAATTACTATTTCTATTTATTTTTATTGCATGTACAGTAATATATTTTTTTGAAGAATAAAATCCTTTATTTAGTACATATTTAAATTTTTTGTTTTCTTTCATACTATATGTAAATTTCATATTTTCACCTTATATATAGACAAAAGTGGATATGACAAACATACCCACTTTTCCAGTAGCCTAAGCACTTAAAACTTTTCTTCCTTTAGCTCTTCTTCTTCTTAAAACAGCTCTACCTGATATAGTACTCATTCTATTTCTAAACCCATGTACTTTTTGTCTTTGTAATTTTTTTGGTTGATATGTTCTTTTCATTGCTACACCTCCTAAAAGTAATTTTTATATGTATTTTATTTCAATACTGCAATGATTAAAATAAATTTTAAATTTAATCAAAAGTTAATTCATTATACAATATTATTTTTATTTTGTCAATCTATTTTAATATTTTTTTATTTTATGTTTACTTGCCTACTCCATATCTAAAATTAAATTATTATAACCATATTCTACATTTAGCTTAAATTTCGACAAAAAGTTATTATTTTTGTATTTCCACAAACTATATTATTTTCTTTTGAACATATGGTAAATTTTTAAATAAAAAATACTAAAAGTATTGTTTTTTTGCATGTTTCATGATATATTAATCTAGGAAGTAAATATTTTAATTTTCACATGTTTCACATTAATCCACAATAATTATGTAATTTGTTTTGTCAATTATTATTATTTTGTCGAAAAGTTATCAACACCTGTGGATAACTCTGTGGATAACTTAAAAAAACATGTGTTTTTAAGAAAGGTGGTTTTATGGAAAAAAGTTTTATGGAAATATGGTCAGAAGCCTTGGAAATACTGAAAGAAGAGATATCTCCAATAGGATATAAAACCTATGTAGATGTTATGGTTCCAAGACTTGTTGATGAAAACACATTATGTTTATTATCACCATCAACATACCATGTTACAGTTTGTCAAACTAGATATTTAGATTTAATTCAAAATACATTAACTCATTTAACAAAAAAATCTTATAATATAATTTTTGAAGCAAAAGAAAATATACCCGACTCAATAAAAACAGATGAATCTGAAATACTAGTAGCAGAAAATTTAGAAAAAACCACAAAAGAGAATAAAGTAGAAGAGGTATCTATACCTAAAACAACAACTACTATTGAAAAAACTAATGAAAAACATGATAACGGAAATTTAAATTCAAAATATACCTTTGAAAATTTTATTGTTGGATCTAACAATAGATTTGCACACGCAGCAGCAGTTGCAGTTTTTGAAAATCCTGGTATAAAATATAACCCACTTTTTATTTATGGTGGAGTAGGACTAGGTAAAACTCACTTAATGCAAGCAATAGGAAATGAAATGTTAAAAAATAATCCTAATACTAAAATTGTTTATTGCACAGGTGAATTATTTGCAAATGAACTAGTTTCTGCAATTATGACAGACAAGAATGAATCATTTAGAAAAAAGTATAGGAATATTGATTTATTATTAATAGATGATATTCAATTTTTGGCTGGAAAAGAAAAATGTCAAGAAGAATTTTTCCACACTTTTAACACTTTATTTGAAAGTGGGAAGCAAATTGTACTTACATCTGAAAAACCACCAAAAGAAATAGCAATGTTAGAGGATAGACTAAAAACAAGATTTGATATGGGACTTTCTGTTGATATACAAACACCAGACTATGAGACAAGACTTGCTATTCTTAGAAAAAAAGCTGAAAAAGAAAGATATATTATAGACGATGATGTATTAGTAAAAATAGCTACTAGAGTTAAATCTAATATTCGTGAATTAGAAGGTGTTTTTAATAAATTAATTGCATATACATCTTTTACTAATAATGAATTAACAGATGCTGTAGTTGATAACACGATAGAATCAATTCTTGTAAAAAATACTAAAGTTCTTACAAGTAGATTAATTATGCAAGTAGTTTGTAAATTTTTCAATTTAAAAGTATCGGATATCGTAAGTGATAAAAGATCTAATAGTGTTGCTTTCCCAAGACAGATAGCTATGTATCTATGTAGGGAAGTAGCAAACTTATCTTTTCCATCAATAGGAAAGGATTTTGGGGGGAGAGATCATTCAACAGTTTTACATGCATATTCAAAAATTAAAGAAGAATATGATAAAAATAGTGAAACAAGAAATTTAATAGAAGATATAAAAAAATCCTTATCTATAGCGGATTAGATAGGAATATTACATTTTTATTTCAGTGATATTACACAATTATTACTGAAGCAAAGTTATCCACATATAATTGTTGATAACCATGTTAATAACTTGTGTATAATTTTTTAAATCTATTTTTATCCACAACAAACAAAGATTCTGTGGATAAAAAACACAAGTTATCCACAGAATTATCCACAAATATAAATTCAGTGGTACCAATATGTGTAAATACTTTTCCACATAATCCACAATACCTACTACTACTACTACTAAATTAATATAACTAATATATAATATGTTAATAACGTGGATAACTGAAATAAAAAAATTAAATGGAGGAGAAATAATGAAAATAAATTGTGAATTAAAAGAACTAATAAATGGACTAAATACTGTATCAAAAACATCAAGTAACAAAACTACAATGCCAATATTAGAAGGTGTTTTAATTGAAGCAAATAATAATAAATTAAAATTAACAACAAATGACTTAGAAATAGCTTGTGAATATACATTTGATTGTAGTATATCAGAAGAAGGAAAAACTGTTGTAGACATTAAGATGTTAAATGAAATTGTAAGAAAAATTGATGATGAAATTGTAGATATATCAGTAGATGATAATTTATTTATATTAAAATCAGTTAACGGAATATTTAAACTTACAGTTATGAATGCAAACGAATATCCAAAGTTACCTGTGTTTAATGTGGAAAATTCAATTGAATTAAATCAAAAAGTATTTAAAGATATGGTTAGGAAAACTATTTTTTCAGTAAGTAATGACGAAAATAGACCAATATATAATGGAGCATTAGTAAAAGTAGAAGATAATATTTTAACTATTGTTGCAGTTGATGGCTTTAGATTATCTTTAAAGAAATATTTAAGTGATAAAACTATAAATAACTTTAAAGCTATAATACCTGGTAAAGTTTTAGCTGAGTTATTAAAGATATTATCTGATAATGAAGAAGAAAAAATTAAAATTGGGGTTAATAGAAATCAAGCTTTGTTTGAGATGGGAAAAAGTATAATAGTAAGTAGAATAATTGAAGGAGATTTCTTAAATTATAATAGTATAATACCTGAAAATAGTGAAACGAAAATAAGAGTAAAAACAAAGAGCATTTTAGATTCTTTTGAAAGGGTAGCATTATTTGCAAAAGAAAATAAAGAAAAAGATAGAAAATCACCAGTTAAAATGAAAATTGGAATTGATGGTATTGTACTTAGTTGTGTTAGTGATACGGGTGATGCCAAAGAAATGGTAACAGCAGTAGTTGAAGGAAAAGATGTAGAAATAGGATTTAATCCTAGATATGTAATAGAAGCTTTAAAAGTTATAGATGAATCAGAAATTTTTATTGAATTTACAACAAGTATTTCACCAGTGTTAATAAAATCAACTGCTTCAAATGATTTTATATATGTTGTTTTACCAATAAAATTAAATAGTTAAAAAGAAAAAAAGGAGTATTAACTCCTCTTTTTCCGATAATTAATCCATTTTGAAATCTCATGTAAATTAATCAATTGAATGAAAAATAATGAAAGCTATAAATCCCAAAACTAATATACCTAAGATTGCTAATATTATTGTTTCATATTTACCAATTAAGCATACAATCCAAATTAAAAAAATCCAAATGAAGATTTCCAAATTATCACCTTCCTAAATGTTATTTTTTTTTATATTATAACATATCTATTACTTTATGTAAAGAAAAAGAGGTTAAGATGCAAATAAAAAATATAAATCTAAATTATTTTAGAAATTATAAAGATCAAAAAATAGAATTAATAAAAGGAATAAATCTTTTCGTTGGAAATAATGCAGAAGGAAAGACTAATATAATAGAATCTGTATATATGTGTGCTTTAGGAAAATCATACAGAGCAACAAAAGATATAGAAGCAATTAATTTTTATTCTAATTATTGCAAGGTTAATATAGAGTACCTAAAAAATAATATTAATAATACTATTGAATTATATATTGATAATACTGGTAAAAAAATTATAAAAAAAAATGATATAAAAACAATTAAATTAATTGATCATATAGGTGAAGTGCCAATTGTAATATTTTCACCTGATAGTTTGGATATTGTTAAAGGTGCACCAGGAAAAAGAAGAAAATTTATAGATATGATATGTTCGCAACTATCTAAAAGTTATTTGATTAGTTTACAAGAGTATAATAAATTATTAAAAATAAAAAATTCTTTGTTAAAACAAGATGAATTTGATTTTGAATATATGAATATAGTAAATGAAAAAATGAGTGAATATATTGAAAAAATAGTAATATATAGGGAAGAAGTAATAAAAAAATTAAATCTGAAAGCAAAAATTATAGAAAAAAATATTACAAATTCAAAAGAAGATATTCAGATTAATTACATTACTGATTTTAATGGCTTAAATAAATTACAAATAAATGACATATTAAATAAATATTTAAAAATTGAAAGAATTAAAAAAAGTACTTTAAAAGGAATTCAACGAGATGATATAGAAATATTAGTAAATAATATGGAAGTTAGTAAATTTGGCTCACAAGGTCAAAATAGAACAGCATTACTTACATTAAAACTTTCAGATTTTGAAGTGTTAATGGAAGAAAAAGAAGAAGAACCAATATTATTACTTGATGATATAATGTCTGAATTAGATTCAAGTAGAATTAGTTTCTTATTAAAATATATTGAAAAATATCAAAGCATAATAACAACAACAGACTCAAGTTTTATAAAAAATATAGAAAATATAAAAATTTCGAAAGTTTTTAAGGGAACACTTGAAAATTAGTTATGAGATGTGATATAAGTATAAAGTACATTAAGAAAAGAGGTAGTAATAAATGGCAAATTATGATGAGAATCAAATACAAGTCTTAGAGGGATTAGAAGCAGTACGTAAGAGACCTGGAATGTATATAGGTAGTGTATCTGAAAGAGGATTACATCATTTAGTATATGAAATAGTTGATAATAGTGTTGATGAAGCTTTAGCTGGATTTTGTACTGAAATAAACGTAGAAATATTACCAGACAATATAATAACTGTCCAAGATAATGGAAGAGGTGTTCCAATAGGAATTCATCCTAAAATGGGAATACCAGCAGTTGAAGTTGTTTATACAATATTACATGCTGGTGGAAAATTTGGAGGCGGAGGATATAAGGTATCTGGTGGTCTTCATGGTGTTGGTGCATCTGTTGTTAATGCATTATCAAAAAGTTTAACAGTTGAAGTGTGTGATGGAGATGGACTTTATTCTATTTCTTTTGAAAGAGGTAAAGTTAATGAAAAATTACACAAAATAGCTGAACAAAAAAAATCAGGAACAAAAGTTATTTTTAGAGCTGATGAAACTATTTTTGAAACAACTGAGTATAATGTTGATACTTTAACACAAAGATTTAGAGAGATGGCTTTTTTAAATAAAGGTTTAAAAATTACTCTTTGGGATAAGCGTACAGAAGGAACAGAACAAAAAGTATTTCATTATGAAGGTGGCTTAAAATCTTTTATTGAATACTTAGATAAAAATAGAGAACCAATAAATTCAGAAGTTATATATTTCGAAACAGAACAAAATGATGTTCAAGTAGAAATTGCATTTCAATATACAACTTCATATTCTGAAAATATACTATCATTTGTAAATAATATACATACAGGTGAGGGTGGAACTCACGTTGATGGATTTAAAAGAGGTCTTACAAAAGCTTTTAATGATTATGCCAGAAAATTTAATATATTAAAAGAAAAAGATGATAACCTTCAAGGTGAAGATATAAGAGAAGGTATAACAGCAATAGTAAGTGTAAGAGTATTAGAACCACAATTTGAAGGACAAACTAAAACAAAGCTTGGAAATAGTGAAGTAACTGGAATTGTAAATAATATAGTATTAAATAAATTAGGTACATTTTTAGAGGAAAATCCTTCTATTTCAAAGTCAATACTTGAAAAAACTTTGAGTGCTGCAAGAGCAAGGGAAGCTGCAAGAAAAGCAAGAGAATTAGTAAGAAGAAAAAGCGCACTTGAATCTACAACTTTACCAGGTAAACTTGCTGATTGTCAGGAAAAAGATGCAAGTAAATGCGAAATATATATTGTTGAGGGAGATTCTGCAGGTGGTAGTGCAAAGCAAGGAAGAGATAGAAAATTCCAGGCAATATTACCTTTATGGGGTAAAATGCTTAATGTTGAAAAGACACGTGTGGATAAAATATACAATAATGAGAAATTGTCTCCAATAATTATTGCACTTGGTGCAGGAGTTGGAAATGATTTTAATACAGAAAAATTGAGATATCACAAAATAATAATAATGGCCGATGCCGATGTTGATGGCGCACATATTAGAACTTTATTACTTACATTTTTCTTTAGATATATGAGACCACTTGTGGAAAATGGTAATATATATATAGCGCAACCACCACTTTTTAAATTAGCTAAAAAAGGTATAGAAGATGTATATTGTTACAATGAAGCAGATTTAGAAGTTAAGTTTAAAGAATTAGAACAAAAAGGAATATCAAGAGATACTTTAAATATGCAAAGATACAAAGGTCTTGGAGAAATGGACTCTGAACAATTATGGGAAACAACTATGAATCCTGCAACAAGAACTTTAGTAAGAGTTGATTTAGAAGATGCTATTGCAGCTGATGAAACATTCTCTATACTGATGGGTGAAAATGTTGAACCAAGAAGACAATTTATTGAAGAAAATGCGAGATATGTAAATAATTTAGACATATAAAAATAGTAAAATTATAACACTTTTATATGATTTTATTAAAAAGTATTGACATTTAGTATAAATTTATGTATAATAAAACTTGTAAAGTAGAGGAAATCTTCTCACCTTACAAGTTTTTTCTTGTTAAGGTTATGCAAAATTATATAAAAACTACTAGTAAAATAGTATTATATTTTGTGTATCTGAGAAGATTGCCGTACAAGAGCAATCTTTTTTTATTTTTGTGGAGGTGTTTAATATAAAACAAGATTTTTTAATTAATGAAGAAATAAAAAGCTCAGAAGTTCAAGTTATCAATGAGGATGGACAAAAACTAGGTAGTATGCCTACTAAACAAGCTTTGCAAATGGCTTATGATCAAGGATTAGATTTAGTATTAGTATCTCCAAATTCTGATGTTCCAGTTTGTAAGATATTAGATTACAGTAAATTTAAATTTGAAATGATAAAAAAAGCCAAGGAAGCAAAGAAAAAACAAAAAGTAGTAGAAATTAAAGAAATTAGATTATCACCAAATATTGATAAACATGATTTGGAAGTAAAAGCAAAAATGGTAAACAAATTTCTTGAATCTGGAAATAAAGTAAAAATTTCTATGAGATTTAAAGGAAGAGAACTAAACTTCATAAGTCAAGGACATGAAATTATGAATAATTTTAAGAATATGCTTGAAGATTATCAAATTGAAAAAGAAGCAAAAATGGAAGGTAAAAGCCTTACAATGTTTTTAGCACCAAAGCAAAAATAATTAGTTTAAAGGAGGAAAATTTTATGCCAAAAATAAAAACACATAGCTCAACAAAAAAGAGAGTAAAATTAACTGGTACTGGAAAGTACAAAAAAAATGTAGCTAATAGAGCACACAAATTAACAGGAAAATCTTCAAAAAGAAAGATGTCATTAAAACAAGCATCTTATGTTGATAGTGCAAACAAAGCTGCTGTAAAAAAATTATTACCATATAAGTAATAAATTGTGATACGAAGGGAGAGATAATAAATGGCAAGAATAAAAGGCGCTGTTACAACAAGAGCAAGACATAAAAAAGTATTAAAAAGAGCAAAGGGATATTTTGGAGCAAAATCAATTAGATTTAGAATGGCAAATCAAGCTGTTATGAAATCTTTAAAATATGCATATGTTGGAAGAAAACAAAAGAAAAGAAACTTCAGACAATTATGGATTGTTAGAATAAATGCTGCTGCAAGAATTTGTGGTACTTCATATAGTAAATTAATGTCTGCATTAAAGAAATCAAACGTTAATATAAATAGAAAAATGCTTGCAGAAATGGCTGTAAATGATATTAACGGATTCAAAACTTTAGTTGAAAAAGTTCAAAAATAGTTGATAGGGGGGACAGTATGATTTTAGCAGGAGATTTTAGAAATGGTATAACTTTCGAGATGGAAAGTAATGTTTATAGAGTTGTAGAATTTCAACATGTTAAACCAGGAAAAGGTGCGGCTTTTGTTAGAACTAAATTAAAAAATGTTATAACAGGAAATAATTTAGAAAAAACATTTAATCCATCTGAAAAATTTGAAGAAGCTCAAATAACAATTCAAGAAATGCAATATTTATATAACGATGGTGAAAATTATACATTTATGGATACATCTACATATGAACAAGCAGAACTTACAAAAGAACAAATTGAGGATACACTTGCATACTTAAAAGATAATATGAATGTAAAAGTATTATCATATAAGGGAAATGTATTTGGTGTTGAACCACCTACTTTTGTGGAATTAGAAGTTACATATACAGAGCCAGGACTAAAAGGAAGCACAGCAACAGGTTCAACAAAACCATGTACTGTAGAAACAGGAGCAACATTCTATGTTCCAATATTTGTTGAAATTGGAGATAAAATTAGAATTGATACAAGAACTGGATCATATATGGAAAGAGTATAAGCTTATAAAATAGCAATAATTTATTTATTGTTATTTTTTTTGTTTAATTTAATATTTGACAAATTAATATATAAATGTTAAAATATTTTCGTTAAGTAGGAGAATAAAATGAGATTTAAAAATAGTTATGAAGAAAAAATTAAAAAGTTTGCTATAGAAAACAAACTTACATATCATATAGATACAATGGGATGTCAAATGAATGAAAATGACTCTAATAAATATAAAGGAATTTTAGAATCAGTTGGATTTGTAAAATCAGATGATGAAAATGCTAATTTAGTATTATTTAATACATGTTGTGTAAGGGAAAATGCTGAAAATACTTTATTTGGAAGATTAGGATTTTTTAAAAATAAAAAGAAAGAAATTAAGAATATGTATATTGTTGTAGTTGGTTGTATGACACAGCAAAGACACATATTGGACAAAATAAAAGTATCGTATCCTTTTACTGATATAGTTCTTGGAACAAATAGTATGAATTTATTTCCAAAAAAATTATATGAAGTAATCTTTGAAAATAAAAAAGAATATGAGTATATAGAAGAAAATAATGAAATTATAGAAGAAATTCCTATAATCTATGAGGATAAGTACAAAGCAAGTGTAAGTATTATATATGGATGTAATAACTTTTGTTCGTATTGTATTGTTCCATATGTAAGAGGTAGAGAAAGAAGTAGGAATCCAGAAGATATAATAAATGATGTAAAAAAGCTAGCATCAAAAGGATATAAAGAAGTAATGTTACTTGGTCAAAATGTTAATTCATACGGTAATGATTTTAAAAATGACTTAAAATATACTTTTCCAGAATTATTAAAAGAAATAGAAAAAATCGATGGTATTGAAATAATAAAATTCATGTCACCACACCCGAAAGATTTTAGTGATGAATTGATAGATGTGATTTCAAAATCATGCAAAATATCAAAGCAAATTCATCTACCACTTCAATCTGGAAGTACAAAAATTCTTAAAGATATGAATAGAAATTATACAAAAGAATCATATTTGGAAATAGTAAAAAAACTTAAAAGTAATGTAGAAGATATTTCATTTTCAACTGATATTATTGTTGGTTTTCCTGGTGAAACAGAAGAAGATTTCCTAGATACATTAGATGTTGTAAAAAAAGTCGGATATGATCAAATATATATGTTTATATATTCAAAAAGAACTGGTACAAGGGCTGCAAAAATAGAAGATAATACAGAAAATTCAGTTAAAGTAGAAAGATTAGAAAGATTAAAAAAATTATATGAAGAAAAACTAGATGAATTGAATAAAAAAACAATTAATAAAATTTATAAGGTTTTAATTGAAGGTAAAAGTAAAAATAATGAAAATTTATATACTGGAAGAACAAGCCAAAATAAAGTTGTAATATTTGAGGCAAAAGATGAATTAATTGGAAAAATAGTAGATGTAAAAATAGAATCAGAACACCTTTGGTATTTAAAAGGGAATATTGTGAATTAATTTTATAAAAAAATAAAAAGGATATTAATAGAAAAAATATTTAATATCTTTTTTATTGTCTTTTTTGTAATAAAAGAATTATATAAAAAATATAATCTAATAAATACTTGTACAAAATTTGTATAGTATTTATTGGAGGTTATTATGGAAAATATTATTGCAGCAAGAAGGTTAAGAAAAAGTTATATTAAGGATGCAAGAAATCAAAATCTTGAAATTTTGAGTAATATTTCGAATTTAGGTAATGTAAAAACAAAATATAATCATCCAAATTTAAAAACATCAGTAGATGTTGATGACGATGATAAAGAAGAAAAATTTAAAATAAAATTTAAATATAAAATAATAATAAAAGTGTTTTGTGCAACTTTTATAATTTTTCTGTGCCTTTTATTTAAACTTGTTTTTCCAAATATAATAAATGAGAATAAATATATTAGTAGTATATCAAACCAATATTTAAAAGATTATAGTAAAGAAGATATTTTGAATTTTATTGAAGATAAATCAAGATTAATAAATGAAAATTTAAAATTTTTATTACCAGATAGTGTTGTAAATATAGTAAAAAGTAATTATAAAGAAAAATTAAAACCTGTATTTTTGTCATTTGATTTAAAAAATACTATATCAGAACTTTTAAAAAAAAATGAAACTATAAATCAAGAAAATGAAAATACACAAGAATCCACAAATGAACAAAATCAGCAAAGTAATCAAGAAATAATTAATGAAAAAGCAGATAATACAGAGGTTGGTGTAGGTGGTGGTGAACCAATCGAAGAAGTTATAAAAGAAGATTCTAGTTCTGTTAGTATAATGGATGAAGATATAAAAGAAATAATAGATAAAAAAATAAATATTATTAAACCTGTTTCAGGAGTAATTACTTCAGGGTATGGCTCAAGAGAACAAATATTTGCTGGCGTAAATCCATATCATACAGGTATTGATATTGCAAATAAACTAGATACAGAAATAAAAAGTGCAACCACTGGTATTGTAAAAAATACAGTAAAAAATGATAAATATTATGGTAATTATATTGAAATAGAAACAAATGGCGTCACTTTTAAATATGGACATTTAAATAGCATTGGAGTAAATGAAAATCAACAAGTAAATCAAGGTGATGTTATAGGGAAAATGGGAAGTACGGGAATGTCTACAGGCTCTCATTTACATTTTGAAATTAGAATAAATAATAGAAGTGTCGATCCAGCAAAAATATTAACTTTTTAGGTGATTAAATGAAAATAAATACACCATATTTCACTTTAAAAATAGAAGTACTATTAATAATAGTATTTCTAATTTCTATTTTATTTGAAAATGTTAGAAATTTTCTTTATTCTTTTTATATATGCTATTTATTTATAGTATTTCACGAACTTTCTCATATGTTTATTGCAGCGATTCTTGGAAAAGAAATAAAGGACTTTAAAATGTCCTTAGCAGGTGTATGTATAACTTTTAAAGAAGAAAAGTACGAAAAAATAAAAATTACCAAAATAAATAATATAAAAAACATATTTATTTATCTTGCCGGTCCATTGTCTAATTTAATAATTGCAGTGTTATTTCAAAATATAAAATTAATATTCGAAATTAATATATTTTTTGCATTGCTAAATCTCATTCCATTATATCCTTTAGATGGTTATAATATATTACAAAATATTTTAATGATTATTAAAAGTAAGGAAAAAAACAAAAGTATCTTAAAAATATTAGAAAAAGTGATATTATTAATATTTTTTACCATTTCAATATTACAGATAATATATTTTAAAAATCCATCCATGATAATTTTTGTAATATATATATATTTACAAATAAAACAAAAAGATGTATTTGATAAAAATGTTGAAATATTGAAGAAAATAAGATATTAAAGAAATGTTTCAAATAAATTACAAAAATATTACAGTTTTTTTGTTAAAACACTTGATTTTTTACAAAAAAAATAGTATTATATGTGTAGATTTATTTGGGGGTGTTAAATGTGGCTATCGGAGACATTATAGTTGGGCTAGATTTAGGCGTTTCAAAGGTAAGTTGTGTTATAGGACAAGTTAATAAATTTAGCGAAATAGAAGTTATTGGTTACGGTTTAGCAAATAATTCGGGTATAAAAAAGGGCCAGATTTTAGATCCGCAAAATGTGGGACAATCTATAAAAAAAGCAATTGAATCTGCTGAACAAATATCAGAACTTTCCGTTAATTCTGCATATGTAAATGTAAAAGGTTTAAATGTTAGAATTGAAAAGGTTGTTATGGAGTCAGAAGTTGAAAAGCCTGATGATGGAATGACTATAAACGATATATACAATTTATTTAATAAAATACAATATGCTACTAGTCTGGAAAATGATGAGCAAATTATAGATATATTACCTTTTGAATATTACGTTAATGGTAGAACATATAAAGAGGAGCCAATAGGAGCTTTTTGCAAAAGATTTTCAATGGAAGTTGAGGTAATAATTGCAAAGGGTGATTATATAGCTGGCGTACAAAAGGCACTTAAATATGCCGGTATATCTTTAGACGGGCTTATACTTGAAACATTAGCAACTTCGAATATAGTTTTAATGCCAGAAGAAAAAGAAATGGGAGTCTTACTAGTAGATATTGGGGCAGGACACACAGATATATCAGTTTATAAAAATTCTAAAATTGAATTTTATAGCACTTTACCTGTTGGTGGCGATCATATTACAAGTGATATAGCATTAACATTTGATATTTCTACCACTGAAGCAGAAAAATTAAAAAAGCAATATAATCTTGCTATTATGGCTATGATAACGAATAATCATGAATTAAAATTAACTACAAAAATGTCAGATGATCAAAATGATGTTATAAAGTGTAGTGATATTGTACAAGTAATAGAAGCAAGAGTTAAAGAAATATATCAAATAATTAGAAAACTAATAGCAGATAATAACTTAACAGGTAAAATTGAATGCATGGTTTTAACAGGACAAGGTATCAGCAATATTGTTGGTGTAGAAGAACTTGGAATGCTTATACTTAAACTAAATCAAGTCAGAATTTGTAGTCCAAAATTAATTAATATAATTAAACCACAACACACTACAGTTTTTGGAATGGTAAGGTATATAGCAAGTCTTGGAATAAGCAAACATGTAAATAGTGATGTTGAAATAATAACTGATCCAAATATGAGAGAGAAATTTATATATAGTATAAAAACTTTCAAAGAAAAGTTTGGTAATATGTTTAAAAGAGTTAAAAATATAGATGAATAAAGAATTGAGGGGGAAAAAGTAATGGAAAATGATTTACAAATTGGTATGGCAAGTATTAAAGTTGTAGGTGTTGGTGGAGCTGGAAATAATGGAGTAAATAGAATGGTTGAATCTGGACTTAAAGGTGTAGAATTCATATCTATTAATACTGATAAACAAGCTTTACAATTATCAAGAGCAAGCAAGAAGATACAAATAGGAGAAAAATTAACTAGAGGACTTGGCGCAGGTGCAAATCCTGAAGTTGGAAAATGTAGCGCAGAAGAATCAAAAGCAGAGATAGCCGAAGCTTTAAAAGGTGCAGATATGGTATTTGTAACCACTGGAATGGGCGGAGGAACAGGAACAGGAGCAGCTCCTATAGTTGCTGAAGTTTCTAAAGAAATGGGTATTCTTACAGTTGGTGTTGTGACAAAGCCTTTCCCTTTTGAAGGAAAAAGAAGAATGACACAAGCTGATCGTGGTATTGAAGAATTAAGACAATCAGTTGATACTTTAATTATAATTCCAAATGAGAAATTATTACAAGTTGTTGAAAAACAAACTTCTTTTGATGAAGCTTTAAAAATGGCAGATGATGTATTAAGACAAGGTGTACAAGGTATATCTGATTTAATAACAATACCAGGTCTTGTAAACTTAGATTTTGCTGATGTTAAGACTATAATGTTAGATGCTGGAATTGCTCATATGGGTATAGGAAGAGCATCTGGTGAACATAGAGCTCAAGAAGCTGCAAGACAAGCTATACATAGTCCATTACTTGAAACATCTATTGAGGGTGCTGGTGGCGTATTAATTAATGTAACTGGTGGTAGAGATCTAGGACTTCTAGAAATTAATGAAGCTGCTGAACTAGTACAAAAATCAGTTGATCCAGAAGCAAATATAATATTTGGTGCTGTAATAGACGAAAATTTAACAAATGAAATTGTTATAACTGTTATTGCAACTGGATTTGCTAAGGCATCTTCTTTTCAAGAATTGAAGTTGGATAATGTATTAAATGATGCTCTTAAAAATGCGACAAGCAGTAACTCTTCAAGTAGTATTCCTTCTGGTAATTTAAATGGAGTAAATATTATGGGAAATAGTTCAAAAAATTCTTTTAACTCAAACAATTATAATGTTGATTTAGATATTCCACCTTTCTTAAGAAGAAATAAAGGAGAATAAATTAAAATCTATATATTTAATGAATTGCATACTTAAGTATGCAATTTTTTTTAAAACTTTTTATCTACAATTTTATTCTACAAAATTTTATTCATTTGCGTATTATAATTTATTAAGGTGATTAATTAAATGAAAATCTACCTAGAATATGTATTTATTGAAAATTTAATAGTAAATTATGTGATAGTAAATCAAATAAGCATTTTTACTAAAATAAAGATATCTAAAATAAATAAATTCTTTTCAATATTTATTCTATCTTTTTATACTGTTGTAGAAATTGTACTAAAAGATAATATTATATCTAATATATTAATTAAGATTTTAGTTGTAAATGTATCAATATATATTGGATTTAGATCTAAAAATTTAGGAGTATATCTAAAAGAAATTGTATATTATTACATTATTTCATTTACTTATGTAGGAATAATAATATCAATTACACTATTATTTAATATTCCTATTGAAAAGACATATATTAAAATATTAATTTATATAGTTTCGTATGCAATATTATATGTGTTTAATAATTTTTTGTGGAAACTGTGGAAAACAGACATAAAGAAAAATGATTTGACATATAAAATTAATATAAATGGACATGAGATACAAGCTTTTGTGGATACTGGAAATACAGTTAAGGATTATATAAATAATTTAGATGTTATATTTATTGAGAAAAAATGGTATGAAATATTTAAAAAAGAAAATTTATTTATATCCAAAGAAAAAATAAATATTAATACCATAAATTCAAATAATGAGGTTTATGGTTATGTAATAAAAAACATAGAAATATTCAAACAAAATGAAACATTTTATTTTGAAAAAATGGTATTTGTTTTTGTTGATCATAATATAAATAAAAGTTTAGATTGTACTGCTATTATTGGATACGATACATATGTAGAAAAATTAAAGGGGGTATCATTATGATAAAGAATAATACTTTAAGAGCTATATACTTAAAAATGCTAAAGATGTTTGGATTAGATGAAAACAATATATACTATATAGCTGGAAGTGACAAGTTACCTGCACCTCTAGATTCAAAAGAGGAACAAGAATTATTAGAAAAACTAATGAAAAAAGATTTAGAAGCAAAAAATACATTAATAGAAAGAAATTTAAGATTAGTCGTATATATTGCAAAGAAATTTGAAAATTCAGGTGTAAATATTGAAGATTTAATATCTATAGGTACAATAGGATTAATGAAAGCAATTAATAGTTATAATTTAGATAAAAATATAAAACTCGCTACATATGCATCCAGATGTATAGAAAATGAAATATTAATGTTTCTTAGAAAAAATAATAGAATAAAAACAGAAATATCAATTGATGAACCAATTAATACGGATAGTGAAGGAAATGATTTATCATTAGGTGATATTTTAGGAACAGATAATGATAGTATATTTAGATCAATTGAAGAAAGTGATAATAAAAAAGTTTTACTTGGTGCTATAAAAAAATTAAATAAAAGAGAAAAGATGATTATGCAACTTAGATATGGATTTGATGGGATTGAAGAGCTTACTCAAAAAGAAGTTGCCGATAAGCTTGGTATATCACAATCATATATTTCAAGAATTGAAAAAAAGGTAATAAATAGTCTAAAAAAAGACTTTTCGCTTTAATATGTATAACTTATAATTAACGAGAAAAAATATGAACAAATGAAAAAGGAGGAATACATATGAATGTAAAAGTTGAAATCCAAGGATTAGATACTTCTAAATTACCAAAATTATCTGCAAAAGAACAAATGGAATTACTACATAAAATAAAAAACGGCGAAACAGAATTAAAAGATAAATTTATTGAGGCAAATTTAAGATTAGTATTAAGTATAATTAAAAAGTTTAATAATAGAGGTGAAAATATAAATGATATTTTCCAAATAGGAGTTATAGGATTAATAAAATCAATTGATAATTTTGATATTAATCAACCTGTTCAATTTTCCACATATGCGGTTCCTATGATAATTGGTGAAATAAAGAGGTACTTGAGAGATAATAGTGCTTTTAGGATAACAAGATCTTTAAGGGATCTAGCATATTTAATTTCTCAGGAAAAAGAAAAATATATTAGAGAAAAAAATGAAGAACCAACCATTGATGAGTTGTGCAAAATTACAGGAGCAGAAAAAGAAGATGTTATACTAGCAATTGATAGTATGGTTACACCTATGTCAATATATGATTGTGTGTATAATGATGGTGGGGATCAAATATATCTACTTGATCAATTAAAAAATGAGAAAGAGGAATCTGAGAATGTTATTGATAAAATAGCAATTGAACAGATATTAGAAAAATTAAGTGAAAAAGAAAGACATATAATACAAAAAAGATATTTTAATGATAAAACACAAACTGAACTTGCAGAGGAGTTAGGTGTATCTCAAGCACAAATTTCAAGAATAGAAAAAAATGCATTAGATAGAATAAAAAAAAGAGTTGAAAAAGGTAAATAATAAAAAGAATATCCAGTTTATATCTGGATATTCTTTATGTTAAATGTATATTTAATTATGAAAATAATATAATCATAGTATGAAAATAGGAGGTATAATAAATGGGAAATACTATTTATTTAAGTCCATCAGCTCAAGAAAATAATATTGGTGTTGGAGATTTTGGTACGGAAGAATATCGAATGAATAGAATAGCTGATATACTAGAAGATATATTAATAAATCAGGGGTATATAGTATATAGAAATAATCCGGAAGATAGTTTAACTCAGATTGTTGAGGAAAGTAATCAAATAGGTCCAGATATACATGTCGCAATCCATAGCAATGCTGCAAATGGACTTGCAAGAGGTCCAGAAATATATACTAATATGATGGGAACACCTGGAGATAGACTTGCACATTATATATACAATCAAATTTTAGAAATATATCCAAATCCTGAACTTGGTAGAGGTGTCAGATATACAGATTCTTTATATGAAATTGTCCAAACAAATGCTCCGGCAGTATTACTAGAGATTGCATTTCATGATAACATAGAAGATGCAGAATTTATAATGCAAAATGAAACTCAAATTGCAGAAGCAATTGCAAGAGGAATAAATCAATTCTTCGGATAACATTATTTTAAATATTAATAAGCTTGTCATTTTTTATTATTTATGCTAAAATAATTTATGGTGATTCATATGCTAAAAATAGAAGAAATATTAGTTGCTACAAATGGTAAATTGATAAATGGAGATATTAATGTTATTCCTCAAAATTATATTGTTGATAGTAGGGAGTTAAATAAAGGTGATTTTTTTGTTCCAATAGTTGGTATGAAGATTGATGCACATGATTTTATTATTGATTCTGTAAGAAAAGGTATTATCGGATTTTTTATAAATAAAGATTGTAATAATAAAAAGTTTATAATAAATGAAAGTAAGAAAATAAATAAAGATATTTGTATAATAGAAGTTAATAATACTCAAAAAGCATTATATGACTCTGGAAAATATAATAGAGAAAAACATATTGATATTCCAATAGTTGCAGTAACAGGAAGTGTGGGAAAAACAAGTACAAGGGAGATAATATCAAGCGTTCTTAAAACCGAGAAAAATGTACTTACAACAATAAAAAATTATAATAGTATGATAGGTATACCGATAATGTTACTAAAACTTGATAAACAGGAAATTTGCGTCTTGGAGGCGGGAATAGACAAAATTGGTGAAATGGAAGATGAATCTAATTTATTAAAACCAAATGTTGCCTTAATAACTAATATCGGTACAGCACATATAGAGGCTTTTAAAAGTAGAGAAACTATATTTAAAGAAAAAATACAAATAACGAATCATATACAATCTCCCAAAATTTTAATCATAAATTCTAATGATGAACTATTAAGTAAAGTAGAAAAAAATAATGATATAAATATAATCAATATAAATAAAGATATGGTAAGTATTATTGAACAAACAGATGAAAATATTAGATTTAAGACAAGAATATATAATAATGAGGAAATTGTTAATATTAATGAGATAGGAATACATAATGTATATAATGCTATGTTTGCAGTAAAAGTAGGAGAAATATTTAATCTAAAAAAGGAAAATATAATAAATGGAATATCAAATTATAAAAATTTTTCAAGAAGATTAGAAAAAATATATATAAATGGTAATATATTATTAATTGATGATACTTATAATGCAAGTATTGATTCAATGAGATCAGGATTAATTACAGTAAATGAATTAAAGTGTAATAGAAAAATAGCTGTACTTGGTGATATGTTTGAACTTGGAGAAAAGTCTGAGGAACTTCATGTAGAAGTAGGTAAACTTTTTAAAGATTTGAAATATGATATATTATATGTACTTGGAGAAAGAGCAAAGGATATAGCACGAAATGCCAAAGAATATATTAATAACGTATTGGAGTTTGATAAAAAGGATGAATTAATAGAAAAATTAAAAAATGAAATGAGAAGTGGGGATATAATTTTTTTTAAAGCATCTAATGGAATGAAATTTGATGAAATAATAAAAGGAATTAGAAGATAAATTTATTTTTGAATGAAGTGTTTGAATAAATACTTCATTTTTTTAATATAATATAATGGTGATATGTATGTCTAGAGGTATAGATTTTAAACAAAAAGAAGTGGTAAGTATTACAGAAGGAAAAATATTAGGATTTGTAGTAGATGTTCAAGCTGACTTTGAAAATGGAGAAATACATTCAATTATTGTTGCAAAAACAGGAAAATTATTTGGAAATTTAACAGGAAAAAATAATATTACGATACCATGGGAGAAGATAAAAAAGATTGGTGAAGATGTAATTTTGGTCGAAACTTAAAAAATTATAAGAAAAATTAAAAAAAGTGTTGACAAAGGGAAATAAAAATGGTATTATATAACACGTCGCAAACAGAAAAAATATTGAAAAAATTATGTAAAAAAATACCATAATAAATTTTCAAAAAAAGACAAAAAATATATTG
>JAEYPQ010000002.1 GCA_023410645.1 Bacillota bacterium
CGCCGGGGCTTGATTATCTGAAAAGTTACTCTCAGCCGTCTCAAGCCGTAATTTATGTGAGTCTGAAAGATACGCTGAATGAAAAAGACATCCGCCCTACCTGGCTGGAGGTGCGTAACATGGTCAATGACGTTAAAGGAACGTTGCCGGCCGGCGTAGTGGGGCCGTCTTTCAATGACCGTTTTGATGATGTTTTCGGTTCTATCTATGCCCTGACGGCTGACGGCTTCACCTACGAAGAGATGCGTGAGCAGGCCGAAACCATCCGCCGGATTTTACTGGGGGTGCCCAATGTAAAGAAGGTAGAGCTGCTGGGCGTGCAGGACGAGAAGATATACATTGAAATGACCAGCAGTAAGCTGGCCCAGCTGGGCATTGATCCCAATCTTATAATTAATGCGGTGAAAACTCAGGCGGCTATGGCGCCGGCCGGTATGCTGGAAACCTCGTCCGATAATGTATATCTCAGAATCAGCGGGGTGTTCGACAGTCTGGACAGCATCCGGGAACTGCCCATCCAGGTTAACGGCCGGAGTTTCCGGCTGGGGGATATTGCCCAAGTTGGACGAAAGTACGCGGAACCTATGGACCCCAAAATGTTTTTTAACGGCCAGCCAGCGATCGGTCTGGCTATTTCGATGGAAAAAGGCGGCAATATTCTTACTCTGGGCGAAAATTTAAGTACCATCATCGCGCAAGTGCGGCAAAACCTGCCGCTTGGCCTTGAGATCAGCCAGGTATCCAATCAGCCGAAAGTTGTGGCCGAATCGATAGGCGACTTTGTAAAATCCCTGCGGGAAGCAGTTATTATTGTGCTGGCAGTCAGCTTTTTCAGCCTGGGTATGCGTTCCGGCCTGGTGGTCGCCCTGTGCATCCCGCTGGTTATTGCGGGAACCTTTGCCTGTATGAAAGCTTTGGGGATCGACTTGCATAAAGTATCTCTGGGAGCCTTGATTATTGCCCTGGGGTTGCTGGTGGACGATGCCATCATTGCCATCGAAATGATGGCAGTCAAAATGGAACAGGGCTGGGACCGTTTCAAGGCCGCCTGCCATGCATACACGGTCACCGCCTTTCCTATGCTTACCGGCACCTTAATTACCTGTGCCGGTTTTATCCCCATTGGCTTTGCCAAAGGCCCTGCCGCTGAGTTTACCAGCAGCCTGTTTACAGTCATCACCGTGGCACTGTTGCTATCGTGGTTTGTTTCCGTGCTCGTCACACCGCTCTTGGGCTACAGCCTGCTCAAGGACCGGCCGCCGGCCAGTGCCGGGCACAATGTGTACGACTCCCGGTTTTACCGGCTGTTCAGACAGGTGCTCTCCTGGTGCCTGCAGCATCAAAAATTGGTGCTGGGGCTTACCGTTCTTAGTTTTGCCGGCTCAATTTTCCTGCTGAAACTGATAAAACAGGAATTTTTTCCACCCTCGCTGCGCCCTGAACTCATTATCGAAATGACATTGCCGGAAGGGGCGTCGCTGCAGGCGACCGGGCGTGAAGCCCGGCGTTTTGCCGCCAGTCTTGCCGGTGATCCCGATATTGATAACTACAGCTATTACGTAGGCAAGGGCGCACCGCGGTTTGTGCTTACAACCGAACCGAAACTCCCGGCCAATAACTATGCGCAGTTTGTGGTTGTTGCTAAAAGTGTTGCTGCGCGAAATGAATTAAACAAAAAGATCGAAACCCTGTTTGCCGAACAATTTGTTGAGGTGAGGAAGAACATCAAGCTGATCCAGACCGGACCGCCGTCGGCCTACCCGGTTATGCTGCGGGTCAGCGGTTATG
The DNA here is from genome assembly GCA_023410645.1 of Bacillota bacterium. GTDB lineage: Bacteria > Bacillota > Clostridia > TANB77 > CAG-465 > CAG-465. The sequence goes on from JAEYPQ010000002.1 coordinate 1,789, forward strand.
ATCATGACAAGGTGCGCAGCATTGCCGAACAGGTCCGCACGGTCGTGAACACCAATCCCAATCTGGTTAATTGCAATTTGGACTGGAATGAAAAAGGGAAAACCATGCATTTGGCAGTGGATCAGGACAAAGCGCGGCTACTGGGGCTTGACAGCCAGAGTTTGGCTACGATGCTGCAAATGCAGGTTTCCGGAGCGGCTATTGCCGAGTTCCGGGAGAAGGATAAAACCGTGGCTATGGTATTTCGCATTAATGAACAGAACCGGCAGGATTTGGCGCACATCAAAGATCTCATGATTCATATTGGCAGCGGCAAATTTGTTCCGTTGGATCAAATTGCCCGGATAAGTTTTGAAGCTGAAGACGCTTTAATTTGGCGCCGTGACCTAAAACCGACTGTTACCGTGCAGGCCGACGTAAAACCGGGAGTTACCGGTAACGATGCCACCCGCCAGGTGTATGAGCAATTAACAGCGCTCCGGGAGAAGCTGCCGGCAGGGTATAGCGTGGATATCGGCGGTTCGATGGAAAGCAGTAAGAAGTCTATCGGTTTTTTACTGCAGCCGGTTCCGGTCATGCTGCTGATCATTGCCGTTTTACTCATGTTTCAACTGCAAAAAGTTTCTTTGATGCTGCTGACGGTATTAACGGCGCCCCTGGGGATTATCGGCATCAGTTTGTTTATGCTGTTGACCCAGCGGCCGATGGGCTTTGTGGCTGAATTGGGGATTTTGTCGCTAAGCGGCATGATTATTCGCAATTCGGTTATTTTAATTGATCAGATCGAGCAACATATTCAGGCCGGTGAAGAGGCCTGGGATGCCATTATCAATTCGGCTGTGCTCAGGTTCCGGCCTATTATGCTTACAGCGGCTGCGGCAATCCTGGTAATGATCCCTCTAATTACCAGTTCCTTCTGGGGGCCGATGGCGGTAGCCATCGCCGGCGGATTATTGGGTGCTACTATTTTAACCTTGCTGGTACTGCCTACCATGTATGCAGCCTGGTTTCGGGTAAAACCTAAATAAGGAGGCAGGAATAAGGCTGTCAGTGGCAGAATTGCCTCAAAGATGATATTTAACTTTTCTACAACTGAAATCAGGCAGGTGGATTAAATGACAGAAGGACTTGCAGCTGATACTGCACTAATAAATGGCGTTATATACACCGCCGATGCGCAGGATACCGTATGCCAGGCAGTTGCTGTAAAAGGCGACAGGATTATTTTCGCAGGCGGTAATGAGCAGTGCGCCGGCTATATTGACGCCCGGACAAAGATAATTGACTTACAGGGAAAAATGGTCATCCCGGGAATGATTGACAGCCATATTCACCCGCCGGGGATCGCTCTTTACGAGCTTTATGAAGTACAGTTGTTCGGCATTAATAGCCTGCGAGGATACCAGGAGGCTGTAAGGAGTTTCATTGAGCAGCATCCTGATGTTAAGGTTGTCTATGGGCAGGGATGGCTCTGGAGCGCTTTTTCCGGGGAAGAGGTGACCAAAGGGCCGCGCAAAGAGCACCTGGATGCAGTTGCGCCTGACATTCCGGTGGTTTTACGGGCCATGGACGGTCATAGCTGGTGGGTTAATTCCAAGGCGTTGGCTTTAAGCGGTATAACCAGGGATACCGAATCGCCTGAAGGCGGCATAGTGGAAAAAGATGCCGTCAGCGGTGAGGTGTGGGGGACGGTAAAGGAGAGCGCCATATCACTGGTTATTCAGCCCGAATATACACTTGAGCAATATATCGAAGCCATGAAAGCCTTTCAAAACAGAATGCATAGCTTTGGAATTACCGGTGTCCTTGGCATTATGGGGCGGTTTATTGACCGCATAATCCCGGCCTGGGATCATTTGGCCAGGCAGGATGAGTTGGCATTGCATGTCCGGGGCGCTATTATGGTTCACCCTCAGGATAGTTTGCCAGGTCAGTTTGATGCAATTGACAGGCTGCGGGCCCAGTATAACTC
>JAEYPQ010000071.1 GCA_023410645.1 Bacillota bacterium
GATTAAATGTATAGGATCGATCGACTTTTCTAATGCTATATGTTATATTCGCCACCGGACAAACTTTCGTAGAGACATCAACAGCACTAATATCACCAAATAGCCTAGCTCCAAGTGTGCCGATCGAGCTAATTCTTGGTCCTGATATTACGATCTTAACGATGTGCTCCATATCTCTAAGTTCGTATATAAGTTCAAGAAGCACTCTTCCCCGACTGTCGTTTTCGTCCTCAAAAGCTCGCTCAATATTTTGAATCTCATCTATTACTAAGAATGTATCTCTTTCGAGTTTCGTACCCGGCATATTAAATATGCCGATAGCTTTTTCTTGTGTGAGCACATATACCTTGCTTCTATTCTCATATATGCCAGCCGAGTAAGTCTGCAATATTTCATACTCATTCCACCCAACCACATCAAACAATTTAATATAATCTTCAGTGACTTGATTAACTAAGCTTATCGTTGGGACTATGAATATAATATTGCACCTTGTTTTTATCATATATTCTGCCGATTTCAGCATCATAACAAATGATTTACCTGCAGATGTCGGTGCAGATACTCCGCAGACCCTCGTGTTCTCCAGAGCATTCCATAGTCTATATTGATAATCGGTGAAATTTAACACGCATCCATTGACTTTTACATCGTACACAACTTGGTGCACCAGTGCTTCGAGTTGACAAGTTAGGCTAGTTAAGGGCGAAAATGTCCTTCCTTTAATAAATGATATATCGAAAATTCCCCCCGAAGGCGCATAACCCATTTTTGAAAACATATATACGTATGAATCTTTTAGAGAATTCCGATAATCACCGGCATATTCCCATAATATCGCCGCGAGGTATATAAATGCGGATTTACTTTTTTCATCATCTTCTATTGACAGCAAGTTCATTGTTTTTAAAATATCGCATATTTCCGGATACGTGTAATCGGCTATATCGCCCCGACAAAATCCTAGCTTGTACGCAGTTTTTTTAAGATCTTTCTCCAGACATTGGTCAAGCGCGCTCTCCCAATACATGTTAACCCTCCTTAATTTAGAGAATGCATGAAAGTGTCGATCAAATTCTCTAAATCCCACACAGGCATTGCTATATATGTGATTCGGTTTAGTATTGGATATTTGACTAGATTTATTAACGATTTATCAACTTTAGAGTATCTTTCGCAGATTATATCTTCGATCATTTTTTCTATTTCACCTTGATTCTGTGCGCGAATTTGAGTATTTTCTTCGTATATAATAATCGATACAAGATGTACTTCGACATTTTCCAAAGAATTTTCTATGTATTTTTTTGCTACGTCCCGCAAATCATTTTCTATGAATCCATCGAATACGTATGTTCCTATTTCAGATCTATGTTTTTCATATGTGTCAAGTATGCTGTCTATTGCGCAGTTGAACGCAGTATTGAACCGATAGTCCGATGTATACGTTTTGGCTTCTCCAAGTAAAATTAAATTTCTTGTTCCCGTTTGTTTGTAATGAATTGCATCGGCTCCATATCGTTCGTGCTTGTTTGATGTTGTGATCGGCATTTTTCGAAGAATCGGAACAGCACTGAACAACTTTTCAATTGTTACAAAAAGCATTAGCTCGCCAAATTGACCATGAAGCAGGCTTGAGTTTGTCGTTGTACGAAATTTTGACCGACATATATGCATAAGCTTACTAAAGCTACCAGCTGGGCTTCTACCTGCGTCTTGAAGCTCTTTAAGCAACTCTTCCTGCTTTGATCTGCAATATATCCAATCGCCGATTGTATTTACAAGCTCCGTAATAAAATCTTCCCGGCATTCCTGGATATCGTTATATCGAATAGCCAAACCAAAATGATTTTTATCTGGAACTATATCAAATTTGCGGTCGATCACTAGAATATTATTAAAGAGAGCAGATAGTTCAGAAAATGAGCTGGTGGCTGGTTTTTCCATTGGTTTGCCTCCGTATTTAGGCGCCCAAACTGCCTCTGTTATGAATTCGCTTCATTATACCATAACAAATAGCATTGTGCAAACTTTACCATATTTTTTGTCCATCGAAACACCTTTTCTACCTAGAAAGTCGACTATCTGCTTATAACAGAACTCCCCTTGCCGGTGATACGCGGCCAGGAGCATGTCGGCATCGTCTATAAGGTACCAATTACGCCGGAACATGCAAGCCTTGGTGTACTGATGCCCGGTCGCGGTGACGATGTCCGCCTCATCAAAGAGCCGATCATGTGCCGCATCCGGTATTCGTCTTTCCAGTGGGCAGCCTTGGGCTGTCTCATAGTTGATTCTGGTAGCCATATAATACCTGCCACAAGACTCTTTTTTGTTATTGACGCGGGCGGCGACATTTGGTATCATTTTTACGCACAACCGAACACGCGTTCTGATATGAACGAAACGCTGGAGAATGCCGTCGAGGATATCCGGAAGCGGTTCGGGTGCCGCGCAATCCGCGCTGCGTCGCTCATTGGCGACATCCCGATGGCTTAGGACATCTATGAGACTATCATGATGCCCGGCACCGTGTACCAATGACGATCGTTACCGCGCATATCCCGACAGTGCCGAGAAAGGTGCTGTTGGGTGTTTTGTCCGCAAACGAATGCAAAAGGAGATTCTGGTCGTGAAGGAATTCGGATACATCGACAGAAACATCCATTATTTGCGCAATGATCATCATACTAATTATGCTCCAATACTTGATCGTCGAAAGACAGTACTGGTTCCCATGGTTCAAACCATGAAGGATTACATTCTACTGCATTACCAGTGCGGAATCGCTGCGGAGTTGTGCCGCCAGATTATGGAGGGTGAGGTTGCCACAGGATATGATCTCGATGATATTCAGGTAATTCCCCAAGCAAATACTTGCCGCCTCCGGAAAATGACGTTCTGGAGGGCGTCAGCATCTGCCGTTATCGCAGATATCGACGCGGGAATCGACCTCCTCCTGAAGGACGGTGTAATAGACGATACGGTAAAGGCTTCTTTCCGGGTGGCACTGCATATCGATATGGACGAGGGTGAAATCCTCGACTGCAGTATCTATAGTGAATCAGAGATTCGGCCTGAGCGCGACACGTGGATACTGGACGACTATCTGGTGCCGTACCTCCGGAAGGACGAAATCGATGCTGGCTCGGAGGCATTGCTGGAAAAGTACTATCCTGAAGCATTGTGGGACCTGAAAACACGCAAAGCCTATTTTCTGGCAGAGCGCATGGGCCTTAGTGTCATGACGCTTCCACTGTATAAGCGTCCCAAGACAAAAAGCATTCTGTTCTTCTGCGAAAGTGAAATTGCGGTTTGCTTGAATCAGGAGGATCAATCCAAAGAGGTCCCCGAGTGCGTCCGCATACCCGCAAATTCCATCGTCATAAACACCAATCTCATTCCGGAGGACTCCTGCCAGATGAACATATACCACGAATGCATTCATTTCGAGTGGCATTATCTGTTCTATCGGCTGCAGGACATGCACAACAACGATGTGAAAAGCCTGAAAACACGTCGTGTCGTCAAAACGGCGAAGACGCGCTGTGAGAATCCTCTGCTCTTGATGGAAGGGCAAGCGCGGCGAGGCAGCTATGGGCTTTATATGCCGGCGCCTGTAATGAGGAGCGAGATCAAGGCCATAATGGATGAACTGG
>JAEYPQ010000015.1 GCA_023410645.1 Bacillota bacterium
ATGAGGTTGTGGTCATTGATACCGCCCCAACTGGTCACACGCTGCTGCTCTTGGATGCCACCCAAAGCTATCATAAGGAAATTGAGCGTACCCACGGAGATATCCCCGAAGAGGTGAAAAAGCTGCTACCTCGGCTACGCAATGCGGCCGAAACCGAAGTTATCATCATCACCCTGGCGGAAGCCACGCCGGTCTATGAGGCGCTGCGCCTGGAAGAAGATCTGAAGCGAGCCGGCATTGCCGCCAAATGGTGGGTCATCAATTCCTCCCTGTATCGCACCGGTACCACCAACCGTCTGCTGGCAGCCAAGGCCAGCCATGAAATTGAATGGATTAACAAGGTCGATCAGCATGCCAATGGCCACTTTGCCGTCATCGCCTGGAGCGCCGCGGATATCAAGGATGAGATACTGCTAGCCCTATAAAAAACTTCTCTACCCTAAACCTAATTACCTGCCACAGACAGCAAAAAGCTGGGATACCTTCCCGGCTTTTTTGCTGTGCTTAATCGCTGTCCTTTTGTTTAAACTGCGTGGAATACTGCTTGTATCCGCCCGACAGGTTGAGCACCTGCCGAAATCCATGATTGATTAAAATATTCTGCGTTGCGTTGCCGGTAACCCCTTTATTGCAATAGGTAACCGTCAACGCCGCCTTATCGAGAGTCGCCAATTCTTCTCGGATATGCTCCTGCGGTACATTGCGTGCTCCATTGACATGGCCGGCATTATACTGGCTCGCCACGCGGGCATCGATCACCTGGACCGCTTCCCCCTGGTCCAGCTTGGCTTTGAGCTCATCTGCAGTAATTAACTCTCGCGCCCGCTCAAGTGCATTGGTCAGCACCATGCCGGCATACATGACCGGGTCTTTAGTGGTGGCAAAAGGTGGCGCATAAGCCAGATCCAGATGAAACAAATCCCCGGCCTTCGCTCCGAAGGTAATGGCGGTCACCAGCACATCCAGCCGCTTATCCACACCAGCCTTGCCAATGACCTGCGCTCCCAGTACCCGTCCGGTCTCCCGGTCGGCCACCGCCTTAATAACCAGTTCCTGTCCGTGATAATATTCCGGCTTATCAGGTTTGATAATATGACAAACCACGCTTTTATATCCTTCGCGTTTGGCCTCTTTCTCCGTAAGACCGGTCTGGCCCACGGCCAGGTCAAACACTTTAAAGATACCGGTTCCCAAGCCACCCCGGAAGGTCAAGTTCCCGCCAGTCGCCTGATCGCCGGCAATGCGACCCATTTTATTGGCTGTCGAACCCAATGGACGGTAGAAAGGTTTTCCGGTAAGAAGCGAATAGCTTTCCGCACAGTCGCCACAGGCATAAATATCTTCGATATTCGTTTGCATCCTGGTATTGACCTTGATAGCTCCGGTTGGCCCCAGTTCAACACCTGCTTCGCAGGCCAGTTCCACATCCGGCCGGACGCCTGCCGCGAGGATGACCAAATCGGCAACCAATTCCCGACCGCTCGCCAACACCACTTTATTGACCAGCGGCGCTCCTTCCAAGCACGTGACCGCGTCGCGGACAATGACCTCGACGCCTTGCTTCTGTAGGTAGTCAGCCACATAAATGGCCATATCCGCATCCAGCGCCGGCATGACATGCTCCGCCACCTCTACAACGCTCACCCGTATGCCGCGCACCGCCAAATTCTCCGCCATTTCCAGGCCGATAAATCCAGAACCGACCACCACCGCCGTCTGCGGTTTTGTTTCCAGCACCTGCTGGCGGATGCGATCGGCGCTAACCACATTGCGCAAGTGAAACACATTGTCTTTGTCGCTGCCTGCAATCGGCAGATGCGTCGCCTGCGCCCCGGTGGCGATGATCAGTTTGTCATAGGCTGCGGTAAACCGCTGCCCAGTGGCCAGGTTCTCCACTGCCAGAATTTTGGCTTTGGGCTCAACCTCCAGCACCCTGTGACCGGTAAATACATCCACGTTATACTTTTGTTTAAAAAACTGCGCATTCCGGGGAACCAATTGCTCCCGCTCCTCAATATCCGTCCCGATATAATAAGGCAAGCCGCATCCAGAGTACGACACATCCTGGTCGGCGTCAAAAATAATAATTTGCGCCTCTTCGTTGTTACGTCTGGCTTTGGCAGCCGCCGAAGTCCCTGCGGCCACACCGCCGATAATTACAATTTTCATCGACTGCACTCCCTGTACGAATATGCGATTCACTTTTTCCTGTCGTCAAACCTTCTTCGTCTGCCTGAAGTCTGTCACCTACGCTTTTTTAACCTACGCCTCGATCCCATCCCGTACCCTACGAAAAACTTGCAGCTTATCCGCTTCCATTCCAGCGGTTTCGGCAGGATCATCAAAGGGCCAGGACAGTAGCACCGTCACTCCTGGAAAAATTACTGGACATCGCGCTTCCGCATTTTTGCAGACAGCGACTACATAACCAAAAGACTGCTTTCCCAAAAAATCTTTGACGCTTTTCGACCGTTGGCCACTAATGTCTATGCCGCGCTCCAGCATCACCTGAATTGCGTAAGGATTTACAGTGGTCGGTTCCAAACCGGCACTGTACACATCCAGCAGATCCTGCCCGTACTTGTTAAAAAATGCTTCCGCCATTTGGCTGCGGGCACTATTCTGGGTACAAAGAATCAGTAATTTTGCTTTATTCATTGCCTAATTCACCCCAAAAGTGCTATCGATCGGTTGCTTGCTGCTGCAATGAAAATCCACTTTCATCATAGAGCACGCCCCCCACTGTCGTCAATGCGACACGATGTTAAGTTTCTGTAAACACCTCGAACTCCATTATCTAACTAGCTAGTAAAGAAAAGAGCTTACTGTACAAGATACTGTCTTGTGTTTTATCAGGCTACTTCTATAAACCCAGCCCCCGATCGTAATACAAACTCCACTTGCACCAAATTCAGTACTTTTATCCGCTCTACCAGCATTTTGAAAAACTCTTCGTCAAATCTCCCACAGTGTCCAAAATGTTATCTATACTAAATAATTAAGACCCCATAATTTTTATGGGGTCCCTCAATATATATATATATACAATGATGTATTG
>JAEYPQ010000057.1 GCA_023410645.1 Bacillota bacterium
AACACAGTTTGAAACTTGTCCATGTTATATCTGCACCTGATTGATGGCAACCAGATGTTCTTCATAGGTCTTACTGAAATGGTGCCTGCCCTCTTTGTCGGCGACAAAGTAGAGATAATCAGTTTGATCTGAGAATAATACTGCTTTGATGGCCGCACTGCCAGGGTTGGCAATAGGACCTGGCGGCAGCCCCATTATTTGGTAAGTGTTATAAGGTGATGCTATCTGAGTGTCCTGAATACTGAGCTCTGCCTTGGGGTAACCAAGGATATACTGAATTGTGGCGCAGGATTGCAAAGGCATGGATTGTTTAACCCGATTTGAGAAAACACCGGCAATTAATGGCCGTTCTTCGCTCAGTTTAGCCTCTTTTTCTACCAAAGAGGCCATAATAACGACGTCGCGCAGGGAAAGGCCCAAATCAGCTGCTCGCTGTCTTAAGTCCGGGGTTAATTTAGCGTCAAACTGCTTTACCATCATTGTCAGGAGTTCTTCTTCGCTGCTGCCTTTGGCCAGCCGGTAAGTATCGGGAAAAATAAAGCCTTCTGCACTGTACTTTGTGTTAGGAGCAGCTGCCATATATGGATAGGGAGCAAATGTTTTTGCCAAAGTTTTAAACTTTTCCGGGTTGGCTAATTTTTTTTCTGCCAGCAGCTCGGCAATCTGATCCACGGTATATCCTTCGGGAATGGTAATTTGCTGATACGCAGTTTGCCCCTGGGTCATCATATGCAGAATTTGTTCTACCGGCATATTGGGACTGATGGAATATTCTCCTGCCTGCAGTGAATTTTCCAAACCTCTAAGCTTTGCGGCGATCCGGAAGATAAAAGCATTTTTAATTAGGTTACGCGTTTTAAGGTCTTCGGCAATGACTTTAGTCGGACTGCCTGGTTTAACCGTAACAAGCACCTGTTCTGCCGTGCCGCCTACCGGCTGCGCCAGAGTCCAGCCAAATACTGCCCCGAAACTAATTAAAACAGCTGCCAGAATACTTAATATAATTCGTTTGGTTGTTGATGTAATTAGCAATATCACACCCTACCCCCTTTCGTTTGAATCAAAGCTATTTTATTATAATATAAAATCCAGGGATAGACAAATAGCGGTAATGATATAGGGTATTCCTTTACCACGGAAAAAAAGAAGCCTGCACGGCTTCTTTTCTATACTGAAAGAAAGTGTTTCTTTTAGTATAAGGCAACATCGGCTTTACGCTTTCGCCAGAGGTTCGGCGCAAACCTGTTTTCCTTATTCTTCCTCGTCTTCAAAAACCATTTCTTCGTAAGCTTTGCGAACAGCTTCAAATTCTTCATCAGTGGGATCTACATAAATTTCTTCACCAGTTTCGTCAACATCGATCCGGGCAATAAATACATCAGTTTCATCGCCGCAGCCACAACCGCAGCTATCATCACCGCATTCGCAGCCTTCTTCTTCGACATCGATCGGTACCAGTATAGCGAATTGTTTTTCACCAACAGGAATGATCATATCTTCCCGGTAATAGAATTCGTTGCCTTCTTCATCAGTCATGACGACTACTGGTTCATCGTCAAAATCCATCATATCGTCTTTTTCATTATCAGCCATTTTTTCACCTCATTTTACTCATACGCAATGTAATTGTATCCTAGAAAGCATATCCTGTCAAGGAAACCGATGGAAGAGCTATTAACCGCGCGGTAAACTGTCAAGATAACCCTGCAGAATGAAGACAGCTGCCATTTTGTCAATCACCTGGCGCCGTTTGGTGCGGCTGACATCAGCTGCAATCAGCGATTTCTCGGCAGCTACTGTAGAGAGGCGTTCATCCCAAAATTTAATTTCAATATCCGGGAGGACTTGTCCCATAGCAGCGGCAAATTCCTTTACAAGTTCACCCCGTGGTCCTATAGAACCATTCATATTTTTAGGCAAACCGACGACTACTATTTCCACTTGATACTGGGCAATTAGCTCCTCTAGCCTGGCGAAGTCACGGGATACGGTAGTACGTCTAATGACCTCAACCCCCTGGGCCGTCAGCTTCAGTTCATCGCAAACGGCAATACCAATGGTTTTGTCTCCCACGTCAAGTGCTAGTATACGCATATATCCTCCAAAATATTAGTAAAAATATGGATTTTTCTATTAAATGATTTTCAGACAAAATTCCGGGCAATAAGCGCCACAATAGCCGCATAAAACGCACTTGCTATAATCGGCGGCAGCCTTGCCATCAAAGATGCTTATGGCTCCCATCGGACAATGCCGGGCGCATTGTCCACAACCGACACACCAGTCTTCAACCAGCAACTGGCGTGGAACCGCAATTACCCTGTCAAATAGCTCACTGTCCGGAACCATACCGGAAAATAAAGTTGTATTCAAGTTGACTTCATCGATTGTCTTCATCCCGACCGCGACCGAGGCGATGCCCGGCTGATCCAATATCCACCCCAGAGCTTCTGACGCAATTGCGTTTAAATGACCGCCGCCCAATGCCTTCATGGCATAGATGCCTTTACCGCAATCCGCAGCAAACTGAATGGCAGCCAGCATTTCGCCGGCTGTACCGTCGGTAATGCCAATCCCTTTCATGTTGATGAGCGGGTGGATGACATCTACGTCGGCAACTAATGCGGCGGCCCGTACTACATCAATAGTATGGGTGGATACTCCTGTTGCCCGGATAATCCCCTGTTGTTTTGCATCAGCTAAATAAGCCAGTGCTTCGGCGTGACCTTTCAGAGTCATCCGGGAGGATTGTTCATGCATAAGAAATATATCAATATAATCACGGCCTACTTCCCGGCAGGCCGCTTCCACGCTGTCCCGCATTCCCTCATAGGTATAGGCGTAGGATTTGGACGCAATTATGACAGAATGTTTACACCCGCGGAGAGCCTCGCGAATATAGGGATATGTGCCATACAATTCAGCCGTATCAATAAAATTGACCCCTTTGTCAACCGCTGACCGAATAACGGTAGCACCTTCTGCTAATGGAAGGTTTGACTGCAAGGGGCCAATGGTAAGTCCACCAAAACATAGTCTTGATACGTTTAGGCCGGTTTGGCCAAGCGCATGATAATCCATTTACTTGCCTTTTAAATAGGCCCGTACTAGCTCTTCAATGATTTCGTCGCGTTCCAGCTTCCTTATCAGACCGCGGGCATTATTATAGCTGGTAATATACGTAGGATCACCTGATAAGAGGTACCCTACCAATTGGTTGATTGGATTATACCCTTTCTCTTTCAGCGATTGATAAACCGTGGTCAGAATTACTTCAGCGGCATTGGATTCATCATTATTAACTTTAAACATCATTGTTTCCTGGGATGTGTTGGTCATGAAGCCTCCTCCTCCCTAATATTATCTACAAACTATGAACATATATATTCGACCTGGCACTATATTTTTCCTGTTCAATTATTAAATTTTTACAGGCAGGCCACAAAGCCTGCCTGTAATAAGACGTTACTGCAATTGTGACTTAATAATTTGCTCGGCGATTTGCAGTGCTTCGGAGAGTTTCTCCGGCTGTTTGCCGCCCGCCTGGGCCATATCGGGGCGTCCGCCGCCGCCGCCGCCGGCAGCTTTTGCCGTAGCTTTAATGATATTGCCGGCATGAATACCTTTGCTAACACAATCTTGCGTTGCCATAGCAAGGAAATTCACTTTTTCCCCGTTTACGGCCCCCAGGACAACAACTCCTGACTGTAAACGGTCCCGTACCATGTCACCGGTAGCTCGCAGATTTTCCATGTCGGCAGCTGCAACTTGACCAATTACTACCTGGACACCGTTAACTTCCCTTACGCCGGTTAACAGGTCCTGAACCTCGTTTTTGGCAAGCTTGGTATGTAATGCGCTAACTTCCTTTTCCAACTCGCGAACCCGGCCATTAAGCCCGTCAATGCGCGCAACGATTTCTTCCGGTCGTGTTTTCAGCGCAGCAGCGGCTTCTGTGATCAATTCGTTCTGAGCCTTGAGGTATTC
>JAEYPQ010000060.1 GCA_023410645.1 Bacillota bacterium
AACAATAACCGCATATTTGAATGGCAAACTAAATTCGACTGCTGGTTGAGGAAAGGGTATTAGCGCTTACCAGCAAGAAGGAGGAAAGATCTAATGATAAAGAAAATACATATCCTGGGAGCTTCCGGTTCCGGAACCACCACGCTAGGACAGGCTCTTGCCGCCCGGTTGGGATACCGGCATTTCGATACAGACAATTATTTTTGGCTACCTACCAAGCCGCCCTTTAAAGAACAGCGGGAAGAGGAAGAGAGAAAAGCCTTGTTAGCCCATGATTTACACAATACAACTGCCTGGATATTATCAGGTTCCCTATGCGGCTGGGGCGACATATTTATTCCTGCATTTGAATTGGTGGTCTTTTTATGGATTCCTCCGGCATTGCGCATGGCGAGACTCGCTAAGCGCGAAATAGAAAGGTATGGTGAAGAAAACATCAAAGCCGGCGGGGCCATGTATGCTGCGTCGCAGGCTTTTCTTACCTGGGCGGCCGGCTATGACGAGGGTGGTTTAGACATGCGCAGCCGTGCGCGGCATGAACAATGGCTGGCCGGTTTACCTTGCAGAATACTCCGGTTGGAAGGAGATTTGTCAGTAGCGGAGCGGGTGGAGGCAGTTTGGCAGGAAATTCAGTACAGGGCTGGTCGGTAAGGCAACCCAAAAGGGAACCCTGGATTTTCCAATTCCAGGGTTCCAAGCGTATAACTGTCTAAACATGTAAAATTAGCTGGCGGTTTACTTACTGCCGACAAGAAGGCCTCTTTTTTCCAGTTCCTGTTCGGCACTCACCAGTTCAATGCAAAGCACCAGGAGTTCCATGGCCTGTTTTAACTCGGCCAATGGCGGGAAAGTGGGAGCCAGCCGGATATTTTTGTCTTCCGGGTCTTTGCCGTACGGGTAGGTAGCGCCGGCCGGTGTTAGTGCGACGCCGGCGGCTGCTGTTTTAGCGATGACTTTTTTGGCACAGCCGGGCAGGGTATCAAGACTGATAAAATAACCACCCTGCGGGTTACTCCAACTGGCGATGCCCTTACCGCCCAAGCCGGCTTCTAAAGTCTTTTGCACTAAATCGAATTTGGGTTTGATGATGGCGGCGTGGCGGCGCATATGGTTTTTTATGCCGGCCAAATCCTTGAAGAAACGGACCTGGCGCAATTGGTTCATCTTGTCAGGACCGATGGTTTGTATATTGATTTGTTTTTTCAACCAATTGATATTGGTTTCACTGGCTGCGACCATAGCCAGGCCGGAGCCGGGGAAGGTGACTTTGGAAGTAGAACAGAATAGGAAGACCCTGTCAGGGTTGCCGGCTTTTTTACAGGCTGTAAGAATATTTGCTAACTGGGCCGGAGTATCGGTCAAGTGGTGGATGGTATAGGCGTTATCCCAGAAAATCCGGAAATCGGCTGCTTTGGCAGGCATGGTTGCCAGGCGCTCCACCACGGCGTCCGAATAAGTAATGCCGGTGGGATTGCTGTATTTGGGCACACAGAAAATACCTTTGATGGACTCATCGGCGGCCACCAATTGTTCCACCTGATTCATATCCGGGCCATCTTCCTGGTAAGGGACGGGAATCATCTCAATGCCTAGGTACTCGCAAATGGCAAAATGCCGGTCGTAGCCGGGACTGGGGCAGAGAAATTTCACTTGCGGCAGTTTACCCCAGGGCGTAGTGCTGCCCGGAAACCCGCGCAGTATCGCCCGGGCTATCAGATCATGCATCAGGGTCAGACTGGAATTGCCGCCGATTATGATTTCAGCGGGATCTACCTCCAGCAACTGACCAAAAAGTTCGCGAGCTTCCGGGATACCTTCCACACCGCCATAATTGCGGCAGTCAGTCCCGTTGGCCGACTTGTAATCATTTACCTGGAGACAATCAATAATTCCCGCGGACAAATCCAGCTGTTCCGGACAGGGTACGCCCCGGGACATGTTAAGTGCCAGTTTTTGCGACTGGAAGGTTTCATAATTACGGACTAAGGAAGTATAATGCTCCTGTAGTTCCGGATCGTTCATTTCCTTTAATTTTGTCATTTTGCATCGCTCCTTTGTTCATTATCATTATACAAAAGTTACCGGAGGATGGGAATACAAGATTTTTTATATTAATTACTATATTGACAATAAAGCGAATTCATAATAGTATTTAAATGAGATAGGAACTATATGGTAATTAAAGAAATTCTGATTTAAAGAACGTGCGCCAAAGACATTGTTGCCAGAACAATATCTTTGGTTTTTTAAATTTTTATACAGGGACTGCGGAAAGAGAGGTGGATACTATGTACAACGACACCGTGCTGGATCATTTTTCAAATCCAAGAAATATTGGTGAAATCGCCGAAGCCAGCGGCGTGGGCAGTGTGGGTAATCCTGTAGACGGTGACCGGATTACCATCTATATTAAAGTCGCTGACAATTGTCTGACCGATATCAAGGCGAAAGTTTTTGGCTGTGCTGCCGCCATTGCGGCCAGCAGTATGGTCACGGTCCTGGCTCAGGGGAAAACACTGACAGAAGCTTTGCAAATAACCAATGAAGCTGTGGCGGAAGCTTTGCAGGGACTGCCTCCCAATAAACTCAGGTGTTCCAATATTGCGGCCGACGCGCTTCATAATGCCATTGCGGATTATCAGGAAAAAATACAATATCATGGCTGAAGTTATCATAAGTAAATGAAGATTAAGGGTGAGTTGAGGAGGTAACCAGGTGATTCTAGCCCGTGAACAGATTAACAGATACTTGCGGCATATTATCATGACTGAAATTAGCGGTCCAGGTCAGAAAAAGCTTTTGGAGTCATCAGTTTTTATCTGCGGAGAGAGAGTAAGCGACGTGGCGCCGGCTATCTATTATCTGGCTGCAAGCGGTATCGGCTCAATAACTTGCCGTCTGGCCGATGACGACGGCTTTGCCAAGCTGGCGGCCCGGGTTCAGGATTTGAACAGAGATGTTTCACTGGCCCTGGCCGGCGGCCAGAGTAGTGAATTCCGGATTTATCTGGGTGGACCGCAATTTATCAAAATGTGCAATTCCGCTTTTACTGCGTTTGCTCCTTCCATACTGTCGCTGCATTACGGCTGGCAGGGCGGAATGCAGGTTTTTAAAGAAGCGGCTGCATTCCAATTGTTTTTAGATAAGCTGCCTGACATGCAGCCGGCAGTCCCTGCGGTTGCGCACAACGGGAGTGTATCCGGCGGGATATTTTCTACCTGTTTTTTGGGGGCGCTAAGCGTTTTAGAGGTCATAAAGCTGATACTCGGTATTGGGGAGGCAGCAGCGGATTTTTTATATTGTAATCTGCTTACAATGGAATTCAGCCAGATTGAAGAAGCCGCTTTAGCACGTACATTCATTGAATTATATACGGGGGAAATAACAGCCGGTGAGGAAGCGAAACTTACAGGCAGTAAGGTGCTGATTGTCGGGACAGGCGGACTGGGCTCCCCTGCAGCCTATGCATTGGCCCAGGCAGGCGTTGGCACTATCGGTCTGGTAGACTATGATACTGTTGAAATAAGTAATCTTAACCGCCAGATTTTGCATGCGGAATCCCGAATTGGGATGCCCAAGGTTGAATCTGCCGCCATGTTTTTACAAGAAATCCAGCCAGGAGTTATCATACATAAATACAATACGGCTCTGACAAAAGAGAATATTTTCGCTATCCTTCAAGAGTATGATCTCGTAATTGCGGCTGTGGACAATTTTCCTGACCGCTTTCTTTTGAATGATGCCTGCTTTTTTGTTCGCAAGCCTATGC
>JAEYPQ010000064.1 GCA_023410645.1 Bacillota bacterium
TACAATATACCCGTCAACCCCGAAGCCTATGGCGGTTTGCACTGTGCGGATATCATTATTGGAACTGCAGATAATTATCTTGGTTTTCGGGGACAAAAGTTTTATGTCCCGTAAAGCTTCCAGACCGGCTTTCCTGGGCATTACCACATCCAGGGTAATGAGGTCATACTTGCTGTCCGGCGGTAACATCTTAATTTTGTTTATTGCATCAATTCCATCTTCCGCCTCATCAATCTTGTCCACACCAATTTCGCGCAGATGCGAAGCGATGAATTCCCGGCTTATTTTGGAATCATCGACAACAAGTACACGCATTGCTATCCCGCCTTCTAGATAAACTCTCTATACTAGTATAAAACGTATATTGTCACCCCACAACAACATTTTATTAAAAATATTGTGATAATACCCTAATTATTTTACCAAAAGCCGCAAGGCCCTTCGTTGCAGCAGATCGCCGACAAAGAGCCCTGAAGTGTCTGTTCCCTATCAATTTTAGCTAAGTATTGTAAATATGTTGCTTATTTCCCTACACAGCCAAACTGGCCTGTTGCCTGAGCTACAGACGCAATGGTGCGGGGAATATTTGCGTTAATCCTGATTAATTTTTTCCAGCCTGTCGGCAATACGCTTCAAAGACTTAGCTATGCTATATAGTAAGTATAGACCGCCACCGGCTACGGCTATATGCAGTAAACTGACCACAGCAATACCATAAGGAAAGTGATGACCGTACATGTAAATAACCTCCTTGCATTCGCTTGAACATTTATATAAACAGAAAAGTTCTACACCTTCCTGCAGCCTTTAGAACCTATACTCCTATAATAAGCACCAATTTTTAGAATTTATTTAGAAACTTATGACTCCTCCGCTGCCCTAGGCTAATACATAATCCCGGTTACCCGGGGGATAAGATTTGACTCTGTCATTGCCGTCAGCATATTATGTAGTATCTCAGCAAAGGAGTTATGACCCATTATGAAAAATAAAAGAAAAAAACCAAGGGAATATCCTGAGATAATCGAGTGGACAGAATATCCCGTCAATCGACAATGCTGTATTCCGTTCAATTGCTTTCCCTTCCATTGCCGCCCGTATTTCTGCCGGCCGTACCGGTTGTGCCGGCCATATGACTGTTGCAATCCGCATATCATTCTCTGGCCAACTTGAATAAAGAAACCGCGGCTTGCGCCGGGCCTTGGGCAAAGGCCAAGGCGAAGGTTCACTTCTATCAGAATAAAAAAGCAGGCTAAGAAACCTGCTTTTTTTCTGGAGAGCGCATATTCAGTTTCCCGGATTAGTCCTAATAATACTACTGTGTCTTTGGCTCATACAATTACATAACGCATCCAATTCTTGTATAAGCTGTTTTTCAGTACATTTATCGCTTCTCTCTTTAAGAGCGCAACAGATTTCCCGGATTCGGTTACAGAGTTCCTCTTCAGTCATTTTATTGGCTCTACCTCCAAATTCCATCAATCATAGTCCCTTATTTATACCAATGGTGGCCCATTCTCATTATCTCATGTATTGCCCGCCGGTGGCGCTCATTCTCATGCTTTTGCCGCTCATGCCAGGCCCGCTTGCTTTCAAAGGGACGCCGCCGCATTTCGTGTTCATGCCGTCGGTTTTCTTCCCGCAATCTATGCTCTTTTTCTCGCTCCAACTGACGGCGATTGTGGTCATGCCGGTCCTCATACCTTGACATTTCAGTTTCTCTGGGCGATGCTTCGGCAGCCGTGACAAACAATCCCATTTGCATTAATCCGACCATGGAATAAATAATCAGTTTCTTAACCAATGCGCTCATGAATATCCCTCCTATAGTTGCTAACTTAAGGATAATATGGGATTGTGACAAAATAATGACAGAAGTATAGCTGCGCGGTTACCTTGCGCGCCTATACTTCTGTCATTAGCATATATGCCAAAGCAACTTTAACCCTGGACCATACGCAGTATACTCCGCAGGGAATCCCTTTAGGAAGTGGTCTAACCAGGCGCTAAATACATACAGTGTATTAGAGGTGGTAGCTGTGTTTTGGTATCTTTCCATTTTGACTATGGTGGTTGTCGGCCTTGGGTTAATAGTAGGAATATGGCTGAAATTGCTTGAGGATGAACAAGGAAGCAAGATACTGGGGTTATATGCTGTTGCCATTTGTTTCCTTTTACTGGTAACCACAATGCTTTCGTATCGACTATTCCTAAGCCGCTGACGCTGTGCCAACTGACTATCTCCCCAACCTTCCCGGCATTAACACGTGCATCAATCCCCTCAAGCCCCGCTGGCATCATATACAACATAGCTGTTTTTCTTTACTTTGGCTTTATACATGGCAATATCCGCATTCTTTAGCAGTTCTATCGCGCTACTTCCGTGTTTCGGATAAAATGCAACTCCTATACTGGGAGTTGGCGAAATAGCTACGCCTTTAACTTGTACAGGATCAGCAAAAAGCAGCAGCAATTTCTTCATTATTAATTCTGCACTTTGTTCGTTGACATTCTTCAGATACAGAACAAACTCATCGCCGCCAAAGCGAGCCCCAAAAACATTCTCATTAAAGAATGAT
>JAEYPQ010000088.1 GCA_023410645.1 Bacillota bacterium
GCATAAGTTGACGGTTATGCAAGAAAAGGCCAAATGGGAGCAGAATTTGCAAAATTTAGAGGAAAAAATTAAAGTATATCAGCAAAAAATAAATAACTAAACGTTGGTTAGCCGTTTTTGTATAGGTGATTTAAGCAAAGAACTAAAGAAAAAGGGGATAACATTGACTAAGAATAACAAAGAAATTACTAAAATATCTATTCAACAGGCGGCATTAGAGTTGTTCTCGAAGAGAGGGTATACTAATGTATCCATGGATGAGATTGCTGCTAATTCCAACTTAACAAAGAGGACAATCTATAAACACTTTCCATCTAAGTTGGCTTTATTTGCTAGTCTATTTGAAGGTTATTTGCAGCAGCTTAATGACGAAATAGCTCAGATTATTGCGGAAGACAACGATATTGCAACAACAATAAAAGACATCTTTAGACATCTTTTTAATTTTACATATGCTCATCAAAGTTTTATGAAACTATTCTGGATGATTAATACAGACGAATTAACAGGTGAGATACCGCCTGAAGTAGTGCGGCACATTCGATTATGGAATAAAAGTATTCTTGATCAATGCGTCGAAGCGTATGAAGATAGAAAATTAACCGGATTATTTTCCCGCTACTCGCCAGAGTTGATTGTTCACATGTTATCAGCTATAAACAAAGGGATTTTTGTTCATTTCAGTAAAGAAAGGAAGTTAAATATAGGAAGTTTAGAGCGAGACAAAGAAGAATTACTTGAATTGTTCTTGGCGCTAATCGATCTTGGATTGGGAGTGGAGACTAAAAAAGTATAATATTTTCATTTCGTATTTTTTAAGACCTGTTTTAGTGGTTGAGGGCTGCTAAACAGGTCTTTCTTTTTAAACATCTCGCTTTATCATCCATTGTTTTGGCCTGCACTAACAATTGAAAAATCTAAAATAGTTTAAAGAATCAAAAATCTGTATTGACAAAAAATGATGCCATTGGTATACTCTGAGTATACCAATTATACAGAAATTAATGCGAGTTATAATAATGATTTTCTTCTAATTAACTTTTGGTGTTCGCGAAAAAAAGTATACTTTAAGTATATTGTTTTGCAAACTTGAATGAACAATACTAACTTATGTATTTACTGAAATTTTGTAAGAAAATCAATTGTTATAACAGCGTTGCAAAAAAAGGAGATGGTTGTCATGTCAAATGGAAAGATACTAAAAGATTGCATGGAAAAAGGGAGGGTAATTGCACCATTTGTTTGTGATGGGGTTCAAGCAAGATTTGCTGAAAGAAACGGGTTTGAGGCTTGCTATATGACGGGCTTTGGAACTGCTTCAAAATTAGGTATTCCGGATGTGGGTCTATTGACTTTAACTGAAATGGCAGAAAATGCACGAATTATTGCTAGTTGTGTAAATATACCAGTTATTGCAGATGCGGATACCGGATACGGAAACTACTCAAATGTTATTCGGACGGTTCGTGAATATGAGCGGGCGGGCGTTGCAGCGTTGCATTTGGAAGATCAGCAATGGCCTAAACGTTGTGGTTATATGGCGAATAAGCAAGTCATTCCCAAAGAGGAAGCGGTGTCCAAAATTAAAGCGGCTTTGGATGCCAGGCGTGATCAGAACCTTATTATTATTGCTCGTACAGATGCGCTTGCGGTGGGTGGCTGGCACGAGGCCGAGGACCGGGCCCGATCTTTTGCTGAAGCCGGTGCCGATATGATTTTTGTAGATGGAATACATGAAGATAATCTGGAAGAATATTACCGTAGGTTAGGCGATTTACCGATTATGCTTAATAATGTTCCTCATATTCCCATGAAGAAAATTGATGCAACCGGCGCATTTAAACTAGTTATTCATCCTGGCCCTTTTTCTTCAAGCTTTAAAAAATATGACGAAGAGCTACAGTTGCTTAAAAAGGATGGAGTGGTAACGCTCAACAAACCATTTGAAGTGTTTAACCGGCTTGTTGATGTTCTGGGGGCAGAGGAATACTTCAATTTTGACACATATTATAGAAAGTTTTGCAGCAAATAAGGTATTTTGCGTTAATAAATTACCCTTGCAGAAATTGGAGGAAAGTACGATGTCTCAGCAACCAAAAACAATGCTTGACAAACTATGGGATCTGCATACGATACAAAAAATCAGTGAGGAAAACTATCTATTATGTATTGACCGATGCTATTTACACGATCTTTCCGGGCCGCTGTCGTTAACAAAACTAAAAAACTCTGGACTAAAGCCATTTAATAAAGACCTTGTATTTGCCTCGCCAGATCATACAGTTTCTTCCAAACCTGATCGTGATGTTGCTGATACTTCTTCCGGAAAAACGTGGATTCCCGTTCTTCGCAGAGAGTGTGAAAGACTGGAGATACCTCTGTTTGACTTAAATGATTCAAGAAATGGGATCATTCACGTCATAGGACCAGAGTTGGGACTAACATTACCGGGAATGACCGCCGTATGCGGCGACAGCCATACTTGCACTCATGGTGCAGTGGGAGCTTTGGCCTGGGGCGTGGGAGTATCCGAATTATATCATGTATTGGCGACTCAGACGCTGGTGGTGAAAAAGCCAAAAGCAATGAGAGTAAATATTGAGGGTGAGCTGAGACCAGGGGTGGAGCCTATGGATATAATTTTATATCTCATAGCGCAATATGGCACGGATTTCGGCATTGGTCACGCAGTAGAATATGCGGGCAGTGTCATTAGAAACATGGGAATGGAAGGCCGTATGACCATATGTAATCTAACGGTAGAGTTTGGTTCCGAATATGGATTTATTGCTCCTGATCAAACCACTTTTGACTATATCGCAAACGCTGTGTATACTCCGAAAGGCAAAGATTTCGAAAAATTAATCCAACACTGCCAATCCATTGTAAGTGACAAGGAAGCAAAATTTAATAAAGAAATTTTCATTGATGTATCAAGTCTTAAACCACAAATCAGTTGGGGAATTGCACCCTCCCATACGATTGGCATTGATGAGTGCGTACCCGATCCGGTGGAGGCATCAACGGAAAATCAGAAAAACGGCTGGATAAAAGCGCTGGATTATATGGAGTTTAAGCCCGGTCAAAAAATTGAGGGATTACTCATTGACCGAGTCTTTATAGGTTCATGTTCCAACGGACGGTTATCTAATCTGGAAAGTGCAGCCAGAATTATCA
>JAEYPQ010000001.1 GCA_023410645.1 Bacillota bacterium
GGGCTGTACCTATGGCTGGGTCCACAAGGACACCGGAGCCAGGCGGTTTTCCCACACCTACAACAAGCGGGCACGGGGCAACTACAAAAGCAGCGAGAAGTCCGGCCAGGGCCTGTATCACATGTGCGGCGACGCCATCTATCCGCCCTACCAGCCGGAGCTGGCCCGCTTTGAGCAGGAGCCGGAAGTGGAATGCGCGGCGGTGGACAAGACCCAGGCCAAGCGTGTATTCGGAGACGCACGGAAGATCGGCTTGGCCAGCCCGAACATTGCCAAGCGCCTGCTGATTCCCCGGTCAAACCCCATCGTCCACCGCACCCGGGGCGGCTATATGCGGGCGCTGTCCAAGGAGACCAAGAACAAGGACTCGGGCGCCCCCACCTACTTTATCGTGGACGAGTACCACGCCCATCCAAACTCGGAGATCTACGACCTGGGTACCAACTCCTTCGGCAAGCGGGAGCAGTCCCTGCTGGATGTGATCACCACCGCCGGAGACGACGCGGGCAGTAAGCCTTGCTACATCGAAGAGACCTACGCCAAGCGGGTGCTGGAGGATCCGTCCGTCGTGGATGAGAGCTACTTTGTCATGATCCGGGAGCTGGACGAGGGGGACAACCCCCACGACGAGAAGGCCTGGCGCAAGCCCAATCCATGCCTGCGCTACCCAAGCCGGTACAGCGAGATCCTGCTTAAGCAGATCCAGGACGAGCACAACGCGGCCTACTCCTCCAACGACCCGAACAAGATTCGGAAATTCCTGACCCGGCGCATGTGCCTGTGGCAGGTGGGCAGCGTCAACCACTATCTGGACGAGCACTGCATGGCCCTGGCCAAGAAGGCCATGGTGAGCCGGGAGGACTTTGCTCAGCTCACCGACGGGCTGCCTTGCCACTGCGGCTTTGACCTGGGCAGGCGAATTGACTTGTCCGGGGTGGCGGCGGTATTCCCGTTGGCGGATGGCCGCATCGCCCTGAGAATGCACGGCTTTATGCCGGAGAACGGGGCAGACCGCCACGAAAAGACCGACCGGGTGCCTTACAAGTTTTGGGCCAATGACGGCCACTGCACCCTGACCCCGGGGGACGTGACGGACAACAGCTATGTGTACAACTGGATCTGCGACGGGGAGCGGGACCACGGCTGGCAGGTGGAGGAAGTGGACTATGACGGCCACAACGCAACCGATCTGGCCATCCGCATGAATGAGGACCGGAACCGGGACGACTTCTGCGTGGAGATCGCCCAGACCTGCGCCGGACAAAATCTGGCGGTGAAGACCTTCCGGGAGCTATTGCTCCAAGAGCGGATCGTGATGGAGGAGAGCCCGCTGGTCCTCTGGTGTCTGCAGAACGCCATTGAGATCCAGAACAACTATGGGGATCTGAAGCTGAGCAAGCGACACAAGGACGACACCGAGCGCATCGACCCGGTGGCCGCAGCCATGAACGCGCTGGCCCGGGTGCTGGTGAAACTGCCCAAGGGGCCAAGCATCAACGACCACGTGATGTCAGAAGATTGGGGGATCTGAGTTGAAGAAAAAATGGAATCGGATATTCCAGCGGGCAGCACCCGCTGTGTTGACGGGCATCCGCCGGGTGTGGCACACATTTGGGGTGTATCTGGATGACCTGCTGCTGGTCGGCGGAGGGCTGTGCTTCATCCGGGCTGCCCGGGAACTCCTTGGCCGGCCGGCGGCCCTGATCGTGGCCGGAGCGTGCATGGTGGCTTACGCGGTGGTCATTGCCCGGGCTAGGAGAGGGGGAGGGCGCTGATGCTGCTGAGCAAGGCGGTGACGCCGCCCCGCGACGCCATTACGGAACAGCCGCTGTCCTGGGATGAGGTTCAGCAGTGGTTCCGACAGGTATTTTTCAGCGGCGAGGAATTGGATGCCGGCCAGAGAAACGCCGAAAAGCTATCTCCAGTGGCGGCCGCCCACCGCATCCTGACCAACTCCTTCGGGGTGATTCCCTTCTCCGTGTATCAGAAAGACGGGGAAGCCCGGAAGTCGGTGGACGATGCGGCGCTGAACCAGGTGCTGAAGATTCGGCCAAACACAAACATGTCCCCCTTTTTGTGTCGAAAGACCCAGATGTCAAACGCGTTTTGGCACGGCTTCGGCTGCATCTGGAACCGCAGGGACAGGTTTGGAACTCTGGATGCCCGGATCCCACTGCCCTCGGACTGCTGCAAAATCCGAAAAGACCAGGCGACGGGGGCATACTGGTACGATTTCAACGTGGACGGCGTGCAGAAAACCTTCGCCCCCTATGAGCTGTCCATTTTGTTCTTCGAGTCCTACGACGGGATCCACGGGCGGGGACTGCTGGATCTGGCCCGGGAATCCATTGCAACAGACGCAATGGCCCAGCGGTACAACAAAAAGTTTTATCAGAACGGGGCCAGGCTGTCCGGGGTGGTGGAGGTAGACACCGATGCGGGATCAGAAACCCGGAAAAAGATCAAGAATGAGTTTCGGCAGTACGCCTCCGACGACGCCTTTGCCGTGGCGGTGGTAGACCACGGGATGAAATTTACCCCCATTGGCTTGAGTCAGAACGACGCCCAGTTTATTGAGAGCCGGGGGTTTGGGGTGGAGGAGATCAGCCGGTTTACCGGGATCCCCAAGTACATGCTGCAGGTGGGCAAGGAAGCGTACAACAGCAACGCCCAGCAGCGCATCGACTATGTGACGGACACCCTGGTGCCCTATGTGATCCAGACGGAGCAGGAGGACAGCTACAAGGTGCTGAATACGCTTCAGCGGGGAGACGGCTGGTACATCCGGGGGAACGTGGAGGTGCTGCTGCGGGCCGACCCCACCACCCGGGCCAACTTCTTCGAAAAAATGATTCAAAATGCCATCTATTGTCCGGACGACTGCCGGGCGAAAGAGGAGAAGGATCCCATTCCGGGCGGGCTTGGCAAGAAGTTTTTGGCGACAAAAAATCTGGGCTCGCTGGAGTCCATTCTGAAAGGAGACAAGCGCAATGGTTGACATTACACTGCGCGGTGAGCTGTGGGACAACGACTCCGCCGACGTGCTGCGCTGGTATGGCTGGCGGGATCTTACGGCCCCGATGGATGTGGCCGCGGCGCTGGAAAAGGCCGGCGGCGACGATGTGACGGTGCTGGTCAACAGCCCAGGGGGGAACATGACGGTGGGCAGCGAACTTTACTCCATGTTCCGGCGTTACAAGGGGAAGGTGGAGGCGCTGATCCAGGGCTATGCCGCCTCGGCAGCCACCATGGCCATTGGCAGCATTGCCCGCATTCGCAGCGAGCCGGGGGCTCTTTTGTGTTACCACAACCCAAGTTCCATGGCGGAGGGGGATTTTCGGGACATGGCCCAGGCCTCGGAGGGCCTGCTGAACG
>JAEYPQ010000009.1 GCA_023410645.1 Bacillota bacterium
TTGAGCAAACAATATTAATTAATTTTATACAAGGAACTTCGACAAGTGTTACAAGTGGATATATAATGCATCCAGCATTTACATTTGGAAGTACACAACTAACAGGAATATGGGTAGCAAAATTTGAAGCGACAGCAAGAGAAGGAGTAGGAAATTCAACAAGTGCAGATAATGTAACAACAAAAAATGTAAAAATAGTATCAGGAGTACAATCATGGAGAAATATACGAATAGGAAATATATTTGATGTATGTAGAAAGATGGAAAATGACAATACTTACGGATGGGGAACAAATGGAATTGGAATAGATACTCACTTAATGAAAAATGTAGAATGGGGAGCAATAGCGTACATATCAAGTAGTTTATATGGTAAAACTGGTGAAGTAACAATAAATGAGGATAGTAATTATTATACCGGAGGAGGAATTGGAACATCTTATACAAGTAATGTAGAACAAAGTACAACAGGAAATATATATGGAGTATATGATATGAGTGGCGGGTCAGATGAGATCACAGCTGCATATATAAATAATGGAAGTATTTATTTAGAAGGAGAATCATTAACAGAAGCTGGACTTGATGAAAAATATAGAAATGTATATGTCAAAGGTGCAAATGATGATAATGTAACAAACTATTTTGCTAATTCAAATAAAGTAGGAGATGCAATTTACGAAACATCTTCCAATGATGAGGGTGCATGGTATGGGGATTGGTCATATATGCCAAATAATATTATGCCATTCTTTAGACGTGGTGGTTATAATACTTTTGGAACAAGTTCGGGAGTTTTTAATTTTGGTGCAACTTTTGGTACTCCTCAAGGTAATGTTAGTTTCCGTCCAATATTGAATATTGGAAACGGACTATAAAGATTAAGTTGATATGATAATAATTAATATTAATTAAATATAATTAGAAGAATGCTTATTACCGTACAATTTTAGTAAAGTCTTGGAGAGAGTAAATTAGAAAAACTCAATCTAGTATATAATAAAATCCTTAAAAATGTTAAGAAAAATAACTTTTTTAAGGATTTTTTTTAAAAGTATATGATAAAAGCCGATATTTTAGAAGCAATTTGAAATTATGTAAAATTAAATTTTATAGAGCAAAAAAATCATCTTTTAAAATTTTAATAATATCAGTAGTTGCAATAGATTCAGTATTTACTAAATCTAGAATAATACTAAGTAAAATATTAAGATGACTTTTTGATATTATTAAAAAACATTAAAAAAATTGCTGTATAAAAAATGTTTAGGAATTTGGATGAATAATTTTGAAACATAACCTTAATATATTTTATTTACTTCTTTAATATCTAAATTGTATTAGATATGTTGAAAAAAATCAAATTTTAATATATAATTATTTTGAGGATAATAACTATGAGGGAGATTATAAAAAATACTATTAATGAAAATAAATATAAGTTAATTATATTTATTTTATTTGTCGCTATAAATATGTACATGTTAACTATACCAGCTAAAATAATTGGAGATATTGTTGATTTAATGTACAATATAGATCTGAATAAATCACAAATAATTTTAAATGTTTGTTATTTACTTGGAATAACTATTTTAATGCTTTTTGTAAGACTAATATGGAAATATTTTGAAACAATACTTCCTAGATCATTTGAAAAAAATATGAGAAATGAATTATTTTCTCATGTATTAAGAATAAAAGTACCTGAAATTCAAAACAGAAAAAATGGCGAAATAATGTCTTACTTTGTTAAAGATATAAATGATATAAGAAAATCAATCGGAAGAGGTTTGTCATTTGGATCTAGAATATTTTTTACTGTTTTATTTACATTAATTTCAATGATAGAAGGTGTTGATTTAAGACTTACAATAATAGCAATTTTACCACTTGTATTTGCTACATTTTTTATCGTAATAATAAGAAAAAAAATTGATTCAACTTATTCTAATTCACAAAAAAGTTTTACAAGATTTTCTGAATATATACAAGAAAGCACTGATTCAATAAGAACAACTAAAGCATATTATGGTGAAAAAGCACAAATTTCAAAATTTGAAAAATTAAATCAAACTGTTAGGACAGATAATTTTAAATTATCTCTTTATTTTTCACTTCTTTCATTTTGTGTGAATATATGTTTTGGACTTAGTTTTGGACTTACAATACTTTTTGGCACAAATATGATCTTAAATGGGACTATTACAGTTGGTAAATTTATTGAATTTAATACTTATATACTTCTATTTGCAAATCCAGTTGATTGGTTACCAAGACTTATATCCACTGTTAGAACTGGAAAGCTTGCATATGATAGACTTTCAAAAGTATTTAATATAGAAGTAGAACATATAAAGCTTGAAGATAATAAGCCTGTAAATAAAAATGGAATTTTAAGTGGTGATATTGTAATTAACAACTTAAGTTTTAGTTATCCTGGTTATATTGAAACTGTATTAAATAATATAAATATAAATATTAAAAAAGGTGAAACCCTTGGAATTATCGGTAAAATCGGGAGTGGGAAATCTACACTTATGAATTTACTTGTAAAATTATATCATGTACAAGATGGAAGTATTTACATTAATGGAATTGATATAAATGATATTCCAATTCAAATATTAAGAGAAAATATATGTTACATTACTCAAGATAATTTTCTATTTTCTTCAACAATAAAAGAAAATATTAATTTATTTAGAGATGATTATGATGATAAAGAAATAGAAGAAAGTATTAAGGATTCAATTATTTATGATGAAGTAATGAAATTACCTGATAACATTAATACTATAATAGGAGAAAGAGGCATAGATTTATCTGGTGGTCAAAAACAAAGAGTTACTATATCAAGAGCTTTTTTAAATAAAAGTGATATTATAATTTTTGATGATACTTTCTCAGCACTAGATAATAAGACTGAACAAAAGTTATTAAAGAATATAAGAAAATTAGTTAAAGGTAAAACTTGCATAATAGTTTCAAATAGAATTTCTGATATAAAGCATGCAGATAAGATTATAGTTTTAGAAAATGGAAATATTGTTGAAACCGGAACACATGAAGAGTTAATAAATAATAAAAATCTATATTATGGCTTTTATAAAGATCAAGCGATAAATGTAGATGAAAATTTCTTAAGTTAATGAGGGAAAAAATGAAAAATAAAATGTTTAATAGGATATATGAAATGGCTAAACCGCACATAAAGAAAATTATACTAGTTATAATTGTTTCTTTTATAATAACTGGTCTAGAACTCTTAAATCCATATTTAATAAAAGTTATTATTGATGATTATTTAAGTTTAGGTATACATGAAAAAGCTGGAATAACTATATCAATGATTGCATTTTTATATATTGCAGTGGTTATAATATCAAATTCACTTACTTTTCTTACCACATACATAACTGAATTTGTTGGAGAAAAGATAGTATTTGATATACGAAATAGGTTGTTCAGATTTATAGAAAATGCAAGTGTATCATTTCATGATAAAACATCTAGTGGTAAATTATTTGTAAGACTAACAAGTGATACAGAAGATATTTCGGCATTATTTAAAGATGTAATAACAAGTACTATAAAAGATATTATAATGATAATTGCAATAATTTTTATAATGTTATTTTTAAATGTAAAACTTAGTTTAATTGTATTATCACTAGTACCTGTTATAGCACTAGTATCATATTATATAACTACTAAATTAAATAACGCATATACATATTCAAAATCGATACGTACAAAATTGAATACATTCATAGCAGAATCAATATATGGAATAAAGCTTATTAAAATATTTAATAGACAAAAAGAAAAGGAAACAGCATTTAAAAAAATTTCTCAAAGCTTTTATAATTCCAGAAAAATAACAAGTGTATATGAAGCTTTACTTCCTGGTATAATGATAATAATAGAAAATTTAGCTATTAGTATGATTGTTTTTGTATGTACAAAAAAACTATTTAATGTAGAGCTAGAAATTGGTGTAATATACATATTTATTACCTATATTAAAAATATTTTTGCTCCTATTAATAGGATAGTTGATAATGTTGAAGTATTACAAGATTCTATTGTATCAATTAATAAAATATATGAAATATTAGATAAAGAAGAATACCTAGAAAATTTAGATAATGGAAAATATATTACTAACTTAAAAGGTAAAATAGAGTTTAGAAATGTATGGTTTTCATATGATAAGAAAAATTATGTTTTAAAAGATGTAAGTTTTGTTATTAATCCTAAAGAAAGTATTGCACTTGTTGGTAAGACTGGTAGTGGAAAAACAACAATTACAAATCTTATAAATAGATTTTATGAAATAGACAAAGGTGAAATTCTAATTGATGGAGTAAATATAAAAGATATTAATTTAACTAGTTTAAGAAAAAATATTGGTATTATTTTGCAAGATCCATTTATTTTTGCAAGAAGTGTAAAAGATAATATAAAAATGAATTCAGAAATATCTGATAAAATAATTGAAAGTTCTGTTAAATTATCATCAGCTGATTCATTTATTAGTAAATATTCAGATAATCTGGATCATCTTCTAACAGAAAGGGGAGAATCACTTTCTATTGGTCAAAAACAACTTATTGCTTTTGCAAGGATATTTTCACATAATCCATCAATATTTATACTTGATGAAGCAACAGCTAATATAGATACAAATACTGAAAAATTAATACAAAAATCTGTAGATATAATATCAGAAGAAAAAACATCAATTTTTATTGCACATAGATTATCAACAATTGTAAATGTTGATAAAATATTTGTACTAGATAATGGGAAAATAATTGAAACAGGAAATCATAAAGAATTATTAAAAAAAGGTGGATATTATAGTAATTTATATAATTCATATTATAATAGTTTATCTAATTAAAATTAAATGCACCCAAAATTAAAACTTATTTGGGTGCATTTATATTATCCTACTTTTCTTTGATTTTTATGATTTTTTTTATTCTTTTGGTGTTTAGAGATTCTTCTATTTCTAGATAAAATTTGCCTTAAATTGCTTTGAGCAATGCTGATTGGAGTACGATAACGACTTAAGACTTCTCCGTCTTTCTCAAAGTTTAATTTTTCAAGAATCATAGTCTCATTATTTTTATTGATTTTCTCAATTCGATAAATATTTGTAGAAAATTCAGTTACCTCTACAATTATATCTCCTTCTCTTATTATTATTAATCTTTTCCGCACACCTTTTTCAATATTTGTAAAAGTTGGCTTTTTGATTTCAAATTGTCTGTCTAGCACTAATATGGATTCATTAAAACTATTAACTCCATCCCAAATTGAAGGGATGCCATTTTTTGTAAAGGTTATTTCTTTTTTTATCATATAATCCTCTCCTTAGTTTTAATTATTATCTATAAGTTACTATTAATATGTATTTAGTATATCAAATTTCACATAATGTGTCAATAAAAAAATAATATATCAACATAAATTTTACATAATGAAAAATATATGATGGCTATTAGATTAAAATTTTATAACATATTGCTTAAAAATCAATAAAGTTATTGACAAACCAATAATACTATTGTATAATACATGTAAAGCAAAATTACTTTACATGTATTTGAAGGTGAATTATGGAAGAAAATCTTAAAATCACAATGCTTTATGATATATATGGTAAATTACTTACAAAAAAACAACAAGATATTTTTGAGGAGTATTATCTTTTTAATTTATCTTTAAGAGAGATAGCAGATAACAAAAAAATATCATATCAGGCTGTAAGAGATAGCATAAAAGTTAGTGAGAAAATGCTTAATGATTTTGATAATAAACTTGGTATTTATTCATTAAAAACTAACATTACTGAAATAATTAAAATAATAAATACAAGTGAAGACTTAAATCTAGAAAGAGATAATGTAATAAAACTTTTGAAAAATGAGGATGATATATAATGTTTGAAAATTTATCAGATAAATTACAAGGTATAGTAAAAAAGTTAAAAGGACAAACAAGAATAACTGAAAAAGAACTTGATTTAATGCTAAGAGAAGTTAAACTTGCTTTACTTGAGGCTGATGTAAACTATAAGGTTGTTAAAAATTTTATAACAAATATAAAAGAAAAAGCACTTGGTGAATCTGTAATGGATAGTTTAACTCCAGGGCAACAAGTTGTTAAAATTGTAAAAGATGAACTTACAAATTTACTTGGTGATTCTGAATCTAAACTAAATATTTCTTCTAATCCACCGACTGTTATAATGCTTGTAGGTCTTCAAGGTAGTGGTAAGACTACTCTTTGTGGAAAACTTAGTAACTATCTTAGAAAAAGTGGTAAAAAACCAATGATGATTGCATGTGATGTATATAGACCAGCTGCAATCAAACAATTACAGACTTTAGGTAGTAGTTTAAATGTAGATGTATATAGTGAAACAGATAATAGCAATGTAGTTGAAATTGCTACAAACGGTATAAAAAGTGCAAAATCAAAATTATGTGATGTTGTAATAATCGATACTGCTGGTAGACTTCAAATAGATGAAAAACTAATGGATGAATTAGTTGATTTAAAAAAAGCTGTAAGACCACATGAAATAATGTTAGTTGTTGACTCTATGACAGGTCAAGAAGCAGTAAATGTTGCAGAAACATTTAATGAAAAATTAGGTATTGATTCTATAACAATGTCAAAACTTGATTCAGATTCAAGAGGTGGAGCTGCACTTTCTGTTAAAAGTATAACTAATAAACCAATAAAATTTGCATCAATAGGTGAAAAGTTAAATGATCTAGAACCATTTTATCCTGATAGAGTGGCATCAAGAATACTTGGAATGGGTGATGTGTTATCAATAATTGATAAAGCAGAAGCTGCATTTGATGAAAAACAAGCACTTGATCTTGAAAAGAAAATAAAGAAAAATGATTTTACTTTAGATGATTATTTAGATCAAATGAAAAAAATAAGAAAGATGGGATCTTTTAAGCAAATCCTTGGTATGCTTCCAGGTATTCCAAAGGAAGTAAGAGAAGCTGAGTTTGATGAAAAACAATTACTTAAAATAGATGCAATAATAACATCAATGACAAAAGAAGAGAGAAGAAATCCTAAAATCCTTAATGCGACTAGACGTATAAGAATAGCAAAGGGTAGTGGAAATAAAGTTCAAGATATAAACAGATTTATGGAAAGCTTTGAACAAATGCAAAAAATGATGAAGAAGATGATGAATGGAAAAGGATTACCAGGTGGTATGAAATTTCCTAAAATATAGATAAAATAAACATATATCACTGTAAGGAGGTGACTTAAATGGTTAAAATAAGATTAAGAAGAGATGGTGCTAAAAAAAGTCCATATTACACAATAGTTGTTGCAGATTCTAGATATCCATCAGATGGAAGATTCATTGAGAAAGTAGGTACATACAATCCAATGGTTGAACCAGTAGAACTTATCATTGATACTGAAAAAGTTCAAGAGTGGATAAAAAAAGGTGCAAAACCTACTGATACAGTGGTAGCACTTATAAAAAAAGCTGAAGCTAAGTCATAAGGAGGATGAATTATGTATAAAAATTTATTAGAATACATTGTTAAAAATCTTGTAAGTCAACCAGATGTTGTTGAAGTAGAAGAAGTAGAACAAGACTCTAAATTAGTACTAAAGCTTAAAGTAGCTAAAGAGGATATGGGTAGAATAATTGGAAAAGAAGGTAGAATAATACGTTCTATAAGAGAAATTATTTATGCATATTCAATTAAAAACTCACAAAAAGTTTTTGTTGAGGTTGAGGAGATTAAGTAATTTATGCAAAGTGTTTTAGTAGGTCAGATTTCTAATGTTCATGGTATAAAAGGTGAAGTAAAAATATATCCGTATACTGATGATATAGAAAGATTTTCTAAAAGAAAAGAAATATTTATTGATGAAGGTTTAACTATAAGGTACAAAATTAAAAGTTGTAGAATTCAAAAAAATATGTTAATTACAAAATTAGATGGAATTGACACAATTGAACAAGCTTTAACTTTAAAATCAAAAAGTGTATATATAGATAAATCAGAACTAGATGAATTAGAACAAGATAGTTATTATATTGAAGATTTAATTGGGATGAGTGTAATTGATATTACAAATAACAATGAAATAGGAGTAATAACTTATGTGTTTAATACTGGCGCAAATGATGTATATGAAGTAAATGATTCTCAAAATAAAAAGATATATTTACCAGCTATACATCAGGTAATAAAAAAAATAGATATTCAAGATAAAAAAATGTATGTTGAGATTATGGAAGGATTAATATGACAAGGTTTATTGTACTGACTATTTTTACTAATATGTTTGATGCATTTATAAATACTAGTATAATTAAAAGAGCAATAGATAGCAATATTGTATCTATTGATCTAATAGATATTAGAGATTTTACAAGTGACAAGCATAAAAGAGTAGATTTTCCACCCTATGGTGGTGGAAGTGGTATGATAATGTCATGTCAACCATTAAGTGAAGCTATAGATTTTTCAATAAATAAGTTAAAACAAAATGGTGAGAATAAAAAATTCGATATTATTTATTTATCACCAAGAGGTAATACTCTAAGTTATAACTTAAGTAAAAATCTTGCAAGTACAAATAAAGACTATATTTTAATATGTGGTCATTATGAGGGTATTGACGAAAGAATTATAGAAGAGTATAATGTTTTGGAAATATCAATAGGTGATTATGTATTAACAGGTGGTGAACTTGCAGCACAAGTATTAATGGATTCTGTTATAAGATTAATTCCAGGTGTAATATCTGAGGAATCTTTAAATGAAGAATCACATATTGATAATTTATTAGAATATCCACAATATACTAAGCCAGTAGAGTTTAGAAATAGAAAAGTACCAGATATTTTGTTATCTGGGCATCATGAAAATATAAGAAGATTTAGAAAAGAAGAAGCTATTAGAATTACTGAAAAATACAGACCTGATTTACTTAATAACTCAGAAGATAATTAATCAAATAATGAAGGAGGGGAAAAAATTATGGATATAATAAAAGCAATCGAACAAGAAAATATGAAAGAAACAATTGATACATTTAATATTGGTGACACTGTTAATGTTCATGTTAGAATTAAAGAAGGAAACAAAGAAAGAATTCAAGTATTTGCTGGTACAGTTATAAAACGCCAAAATGCTGGTCTTAATGAAACATTTACAGTTAGAAAAATATCTAATGGTGTAGGTGTTGAAAGAACTTTCCCAGTACATTCACCTAAAATAGAAAAAGTTGAAGTTACAAGAAATGGTAAAGTTAGACGTGCTAAATTATACTATCTAAGAGATAGAGTTGGTAAAGCAGCTAAGACTAAAGAAAAGTTAGATTAATTTTATATACATGATAGGCACAAATTAGAAGTTTTTCTCTTTTGTGCTTTTGATGTATAATAACAAATATATTTTTATAAGGTTAGGTAAGATATGAAAAAATCAACTATGATAATTATAATTATATTTTTAGTAATTTTTACATTTTTTTTAATACTAGAATCATATGAACTTTTCTTTTACAAAGATAGTACATTAGGAAATATTTATTCACATATATTAAATGTTTAATAGTTATTAAGATTATAATTCAGAAATTAGAGAAGGAGGATTCTATGAATATAAATTGGTATCCAGGTCATATGGTAAAGGCACAAAATGATATAAAAGAAAGTATGAAACTTATTGATATAGTTATAGAAATATTAGATGCTAGGATTCCAAGGTCTAGTAGTAATCCTATTATTAGTGAGTTAGCGAAAAATAAAGGCAGAATAATACTTTTAAATAAAGCTGATTTAGCAGATAGTGAAAATCTTGATGCATGGAAAAAAGAATATACTAAACAAGGATTTACATGTATTTCTTCAAATGCAAATGATTCAAGAAATATTCAACAAATTATAAATACAATAAAAGAGCTTGGTAGTAAAATATATGAAGAAAAATATAAAAATAGAAATATAGAAATTAAACCAATAATTCGTGCATTAATAATAGGAATACCTAATGTTGGTAAGTCTACTATTATTAATAAAATGGCAAATAAACAAGTAATGATTACAGGTAACAAACCAGGTGTTACAAAGAAAAAACAATGGATTAGAATTTCTGATAATATTGATCTATTAGATACACCAGGATTACTTTGGCCTAAGTTAGATGATGACAATGTTGGAGTAAAGCTTGCACTTACTGGTAATATAAAACAGGAAATATTGGATGTAGAGGAGTTAGCTTGTGAAGGACTAAAACTTATACTAACTAATGAAAAATATAAAATAATGCTTAAGGAAAAATATAATCTTCAAGATGATGATTTCAAACTTGATATATACGATATCTTGGAAGTAATTGGTAGAAAAAGGGGATGTATTATATCAGGTGGCAATGTTGATATGGAAAGAGCAGCAAAAATTTTAGTTGAAGATATAAAAAATGGAAAAATAGGAAAAATTAGTTTTGACCAAATTTAGAATAGTAATAGTTATAGCAAGAATACAATATTTTAATTGTATTCTTGAAAAATACTATTTTAAAATTTAAGATAAGGAGTGATACAGATACAAGAAGAATTTCTATTCATATGGCTATCCATAATTGATGGAATAAACTATCAGTTATTTTTAAATCTAAAGAAAGTATTTCATAATATAGAAAATATTTATAAAATATCAAGTAATATTTATTTATTCAAAGATTATTTAAATGATAATAATTTAAATATAGATCAGAAAATTTTTAATCAATTAACAAATTCGAATATAAAATTAAAATCTCAAAATATTTATTCAAATGTACAAAAATTAAATCTTAAAGTTATAACTTTAAATTCAAAATATTATCCGAATGAACTTTTATCAACGGTAAATCCAAAATTATGTATAATTATTTACGGTAACACAAAAATACTTGCAGATGATAAACCTAAAATATATATGTATTATAATAAAAATTTTAGTAGTAATGGAAAAAATGTGTATAACACTTTTATTGATTTCTTAAAAAAAGAAAATGTAACTAATATATTTAATATTGAAAAAATAGAAGATTTGGTAAAATTTCAAGTAAAAAAGTCAAGTAATATTTATTTAATTAATAAATCATACAATATAGAAAATAATGAAGAATTATGCCAAGCAATAAAGCAAGATTTATCTAGAATAGATAGAATTTGTAATAAAGATTATGATAAATCCTCATTTATCTTTAATAATCTAATTTCAAATGATAATAGAATTGAAATATTATCTTCACTTTTAGATCATTTTTTAGTTCCAGAAGCAGCATACCAAGAAGAAATTGTATCACTTACAGATGTCATTTGTGAATATGGGAAGAATATATTAGTAGTTCCATCTGATATATATAAAAATACAAGCTATTTTTCAAATTATCTAATAAAGCAAGGCTGTGATGTTATATTGAGTACTAAAGATATAAAATACTACATTGACAATTTTAAGAGACAATGAAAAAATATTAAATTTATAACTTAAATTTAATATTTTGTTTTATTTTGTCAATATTTTTAATTTTATACTATTTTTTAATTCTTTTTGAAATATATTGACAAAAATAATGATATATTGTAGAATGTTTTTGATGGAATAATATACATTTAAGTTTGGGTATAAAATGCAAAGAGTATTTAAAAATGAAAGTAAATACTAAGAAATAAATATGCATATTTAAATTTTTACACAACATACATCTAATAATATAATTACACATGGGTCGGACATTATAGTATTAATTATATATTATAACTTGAGCGAAGAGCAGCATTTTGGATTTAATTTTTTGCATTTAAAATCTTTATAAATAAAGGGAGTTGATGTAATGAAAAAAGGTATTAGTTTAATAACAATGATAATAACAATAATAGTGATAATTATTCTTGCTGGAGTAATAATACTAAATTTAACAAATAATAATCCAATAGATGCTGCAAATGAAGCTGTTAGAAAGAATGATATAGAAACAATAAAAGAGCAAATACAGTTGTATAAACTATCAGAAACGGCAAAAACTAATGGAAATTTCGATGAAACGTCCATGAATGGGAAGGTATCAGATTTTATACCAGGTATGACTAAGTATGATGATGAGATTCTAATAGTAAACGGAAAAATAACGTTTATTGGAGAGGATCTTGATATACTAGATATAATAGAAGAACTAAATGGTGATCAATATTTAGTAGAAGTTGGTGGAATAAAACATAATAAACCTAATTTATCATATTTACCGGCACAAACAGTAAAAGCAGTGGTATGGAATAACAATAATGAAGAAAGTGAACTTTCTTTACTTGAAGCAAGGTTAGATAAAACTTGGTACAACTATTCTGCAAAGAAATGGGCAAATATATATACAAATAATAACGGAAATAAGGCATATTGGGTATGGATACCAAGATATGCATATAAAATAAATAATCCACATACTCAAACAGCAGAAAAAATTGAAATAAAATTTTTAAATGGTACAAGCAATGAGGCAGCAGATGGAAGTAGCATAGATGGCTATATAGTACATCCAGCTTTTAGTTTTGGAGGTAAAGAACTAAGCGGTATTTGGGTTGCAAAATATGAAGCAAGTAGTAGTGATCCAAATAGAATTGAAACAGATGGTACGTATGTAGGTGCAAGTACAGGAGGTGGAAATACAACAGCATTACAAGTAAGAGTATTGCCAAATGTATATAGTTGGAGAAATATATCAACTGGAAATGCACAAACGGTAAGTATGAATATAGCATCATCAAATGGTAGTGTAGGAACAAGTGCAAATGTAGATACACATCAAATGAAAAATGTAGAGTGGGGAGCAGTAGCATACTTATCACAAAGCAAATATGGTGAGGAACCTTGGAATAATCCATATGGTGATACAGATGACGGATCGTGGAAATTAAAAACTGGTTATGCTGGAACAACTAAAGACAGTCAGCCATTAAAAGAAGGAAATCAAAATCTGGCACAATATAATACAACAAATGGAGTAAAAGCAAGTACAACAGGTAATATATATGGAATATATGATATGGCTGGGGGCTCATGGGAAAGAACAGCTGCATTTATTGAAAATGGAAATATTAATATAACATCACATAGGAAAATAGAACATATACAAAATCAAAAAGTACTTCCTCAATATGCAAAATACTATGATGTATATGAACCAGGAGACGAGGAAAAAGAAGGGGCAACATTCTATGCACTAGGTGGAGAAAACTTGTGGAATTCAGTAGCACCATATAATGTAAGTCAGGCAGACAATAATTTAATAAGAAAAAGACTTAGTGGTGCAACATATGAAAAATTTGCAAATAAAAATGGTGATGCATTATATGAGACTTCAAATTCCTTTAGTTATCATGGGAAATTTACAAGTGGTACAGAGAATTATGAATGGTTAATAGATCAATTAAGAGATTCAACATTAGGTGCACAATTTACTCAAGGTTGGAATGGAGATTATTCTTTAGTA
Organism: Bacillota bacterium; assembly: GCA_023410645.1. Taxonomy (GTDB): domain Bacteria; phylum Bacillota; class Clostridia; order TANB77; family CAG-465; genus CAG-465. The sequence goes on from JAEYPQ010000009.1 coordinate 13,554, forward strand.
GGACATGCTCATTTACCTTGGTTTAACCGTGGTGGACTTTTCTATAATGGTTCGGGAGCAGGATTATTCGCATTTACTGGTTCAAGTGGTAATCCGTATCCAGTAGATTCATTCAGACCTGTTTTAGTAGTTGGATTTTCACTTTAATAGAACTAAATAGATATATTATTTATGATAATATATTAGTATTGATAATTTAATTTCATACTTAAAGAGCATACGAAAGTATGCTCTTTAAAAATATATAAAATTTTCTAAGAAAATACTTTAATTAAGTAACTATTAATAATTAAATTAAAAAACAGTTAGTTGATTAAATTCAATGTATTGCAAAATAAAATAATTGTTTTATTATAAGGTCGATAATTAATATTATTTGATTATAATAAATTTCATATAAAGTTTTGTCGAAAAATATTTACAAAATACAGAATCTGTTATATAATATTTCTATAATTACAAAGGAAAAGGAGTTGATAATTTATGCAAAGATTACAACTTAGTCCTGATGAGAAGCTTACTAGGAAAGAATATCTAAAGAGGAAAAAGAAGCAATCTAAAATTTTGCAACCAAAAAGCAAATTTTCATATATAATAATTTCTGTTATAGTAGTTTTATGTGCATATGTATTTACACAATTTTACGTATATAGCAGATCAAATAGCTTAAAATATACAGAAGACGATAATATGGCAAAGCAAAAAGTTTATCAGTTATATTATGTTACAGAAGGATATACATATGATCCAGTATATTCATTAAATAGTATTCATTCAGATAGTTTTGAAGATAAATCTATATATCAAAACAGTGGTATGCATTCAATTCAAATAGATGAAGAATATATATATGGAATGAAAGGAAATGGATTATATAAATTAAATAAAGAGACTAATGTAATTGAAATGTTAGTTGAAAAAGATGTAAAAAAATATTCACTTAGTGGTGATAAAATATATTATATTGATGTAAATAATAAATTATTTTCTGTAGATATACATACAGCAGAAATAAGTGATTTGAAAATAGATAATGCATCTGAATTGTTACTAGACGAAAATAATATGTATGCTACAATTGATGAGAAAACGAAGAAAATACTAGTTAAATATGATTTAAATGGTCAAAATAAAAAAGTACTTTCAGACAGTTGTAATATATCATATATTATACAAAAAGATGATAAAATCTATTTTGTAAATAAAGGTGATTCAAATAAACTTTATATTATAAATAAAGATGGTAGTGGACTTTCAAAGATAGATGATATATCTTCTATATCAGATAATGGAAATATTACTGAAATTGATGGCAGCAATTATATGTTTGTAAATGATAATAATCTTTATTATATAAATGTTGATGATAGTAATACTTTATGGAAAATTAATCTAGGAACTAAGGAAAAACAAAAGGTTATTTCCATGTCCGTTCAATATTTATACATAATAGAAGATACAGTATTTTATAAAGTAAAAAATGAGATGGGAGTATATTTATATAATGCTAAAACTGGATTTTTATCTCAAGTTACAAAAAGGAAAGTGAAAGATTTTGTCGTAGATAAATATGTTACTATTGAAGAAAAAGATAAATAGAGCAAAAAAAGTATATTGTTAATATAACAATGTACTTTTTTATTGTTAATAAAAATATTATTTAATAAAACGCAGAAATATTCATTAAAATTAGTTCTATTTTGCCAATTTTTATCTATTTTTATTGAATTTGGAATAAATATATAATATAATAAATGTGATTTATATACCTTGAAGGGTGGTAAAAATGAAAAAAGTCAAACTTATATATAATTCGGTAGCAGGTCAAAGTAAATTTAAATACTTTTTAGATACAATTATAGAAAAATTTATGCAAAATGGTGTAGAAGCATCAGTTTTTAGAGCAGGTAAAAAGACTGATCTATATGAATTTTTAAAAGATTCAGAAGCAGAAGGCATATATGGAATAATCGTTGCAGGTGGAGATGGTACTGTAAATAGAGTGGTAAACATTATGATGAAAAACAATATTAATGTTCCACTTGGAATTATTCCTGCTGGTACTTCTAATGATTTTGCAAGACATATAAAAATGCCAACTAACTTTTCTGAATGTATAGACAAGATACTCGCTGGAAATATTCAACCAGTAGATGTTGGTATTGCAAATGATAAGTATTTTATCAATGTTTGTTCAGCAGGACTGTTTACAAATACATCACAAAAAGTTGATATGGGATTAAAAAATGCTGTAGGTAAGCTTTCATATTTTATTGCCGGTTTTAACGAAATGTTTAAGTTTAAACCATTCCAAGTAAAAATTGAAACAGAAAAAGATATTTTTATAGAAAAAATTAATCTATTTTTAATATTTAATGGAAGTAGTGTTGGTGGTATGAATAAATTTACCACTGGTTCTAGTATTCAAGATGGATTACTTGATATAGTTATAATAAAAGAATGTAAATTCTCTGAGGCAAGTGTACTTCTTGGAAAAGTATTAACTGGAAAACATTTTGATGATAAAAACGTAATATATTTAAAGGAAAAATGGATAAAAATAAATAAAATGAAAGGTGATTGTGATGAACCGGATGTTGATGGTGATGAAGGACCACAATTTCCTTTAGAAGTAAAATGTATTGAAAAAGGAATAAAAATGTTCTTATAATATACATATCTTTATATAATTAGGAGTAATGAATTGAGGAAAAGTATTAGTATATTTGATAAAGTAAAAAAACAAATGTTAAAATCTGAAAGTATTTTATCACCACTTGCTTGTAGATCAGAAAATGCTATTAGATTATATAATGAAGACGATGATATAAGGTTAAATTTCGAACATGATATTGATAGAATAATGCATTCACTGTCATATACAAGATATATAGATAAAACGCAAGTATATCATTTAGTAGATGATGATCAAATATCAAAACGAATTACACATGTACAATTTGTATCAAGAGCTGCAAGAACTATTGCAAGAGCTCTTGGACTAAATGAAGATTTGTGTGAAGCAATTTCACTTGGACATGATATAGGTCATGTTCCATTTGGTCATGAAGGTGAATACATTCTTGATGAAATATCAAGGAAAGAACTTGGACAAGTATTTGCACATAATGTTCAAAGTGTTAGAAATCTAATGTATATTGAAAAGAATGGTTATGGACTTAATTTAACTGTTCAAACTTTAGATGGAATACTTTGTCATAATGGTGAATTTGTATCACATGAGTATAGGCCAAAGAATAAAAATAAAGAATACTTTATGGATGAATTTTCAGGCTGTTATGAAGATATAAGGAATATTGAGAAGTTAAGACCTATGACACTTGAGGGTTGTGTTGTTAGAATCTCAGATATTATTGGGTATATAGGAAAAGATATTGAGGATGCAATAAGGCTTGGTAACTTTAATAGGGAAAATATACCACAAGAAATTTCAAATGTACTTGGAAATACAAATGTAGATATAATGAATAATATAATACTTGATATAATAGAAAATAGTTTTGAAAAAGATTATATTTCGATGTCTGATGATGTGTATGCAGCAATAAAATCATTAAAAAAATTTAACTATGAAAATATATATTCTAAGTCTACAACTAATGATGAGAGAGAATATATAAAAAAGGTATTTAATGATCTATTTTATTATTATCTAAATGCACTAGATAATAATATATATGATTCAGATATTTATACTGTATTTTTAAATTCAATGTGTAAAGAATATATAGAAAATAACTCAAATAAAAGAAAGGTAATTGACTACATAGCCGGAATGACTGATAATTATATATTAAGTATGCATGAGAAAAATATAAAGGAGAGATAAATATGTATTCAAAAGATATAGATAAAAAATGGCAGGATGTTTGGGAAAAAACAAAACCATTTAGAGCAGAAGATAATATAAATAAAGAGAAATTTTATGGATTAATAGAATTTCCATATCCATCTGGTATTGGCTTACATGTTGGTCATGCTAGAGCTTTTATGGGAATGGAAGCAATATGTAGAAAAAAAAGATTACAAGGATATAATGTGTTATTTCCAATTGGATTTGATGCTTTTGGTCTTCCAACAGAAAATTATGCAATGAAAACTGGGATTCACCCAAGAAAAGTAACAGATGATAATATTGCCACTTTTACTAAACAGTTAAAATCAATAGGATTCTCATTTGATTTTGATAGGGTGATAGATACCACTACACCAGAGTATTATAAATGGACACAATGGATATTTTTGAAATTATTTGAACATGGGCTTGCATATAAAGATAAAACATATGTAAATTATTGTCCAAATTGTAGAGTAATACTTGCAAATGAGGAGTCACAAGGTGGAAAATGTGATAGATGTGATTCTCAAGTAATTCAAAAAGAAAAAGAAGTATGGATGCTTAAGATAACAGATTATGCAGATAAATTACTTGAAGGATTAGATGAAGTTGACTTTTTACCTAGAGTTAGACTAGAACAAGAAAATTGGATAGGTAAGTCTACTGGTGCTGAAATTGATTTTAAAATAGATGGTGAAGATAGGACTTTAACAGTATATACAACAAGACCAGATACAATATTTGGTGTTACATATATGGCTATTGCTCCTGAGCATAAATTACTTGATGAATTAAAAGAAAAAATTGAGAATTTTGATGAAATACTAGAGTACAGAAAAAAGGCAAGTCAAAAATCTGAATTTGAAAGAGTTCAATTATCAAAAGAAAAAACAGGAGTAGAAGTAAAAGGAATAAAAATAGAAAATCCTATAACTCATAAATTAATTCCTCTATGGATTACTGATTATGTAATGGTTGGATATGGAACTGGCGCTATAATGGCAGTACCTGCACATGATGACAGAGATTTTGAATTTGCTAAAAAGTTTGGCATTGAAATTATACCTGTTGTTGAACAAATTACAGGTCAAAAAAGAGAAAGTGAAAAGCATAAGGAAAGTATAGTAGCTGTTGTATATAATCCTAATACTAATAAATATTTAACAATTAATTGGAATAAATTAGGCGGAAGATTATTTATCGGTGGAACAAAGAATGAAAATGAGTCTTCATTAGAATGTTCTTTAAGAGAAATTACTGAAGAAACAGGATATAAGAATTTAGAATTTATTAGTAATACTTTTAAAATAAATCATCACTACTTTGCACATAATAAAAATCAAGCTTATGAAATTGAAGCAGAAGGATTATTATTTAATTTAATTGATGAAGAAAAAAATGATACAAATTTAGATATAGAAGAAAAAGATAATTTTAAAGCAGAATGGGTTAGTAAAGAACAAATTGAAAAAGATATTGTTGATGAGCTTCATAAAGGTGTATTTAATTCTCTTTTAAATCCAGGTCCATATGTTGGTGAGGGTAAGTGTATTAATTCAGATTTTCTAAATGGATTAAATTCTAAAGAAGCAAAAGAAGTTGCAATAGAATATATAGAAAAAAATAATATTGGCAAAAGAAAAACTAATTTCTTTATGAAAGATTGGGCTTTTGCTCGTCAAAGATATTGGGGAGAACCAGTACCAATTATTAAATGTGAAAAATGTGGATTAGTTCCTTTAAAAGAAGAAGATTTACCGCTTACTTTGCCTGAAGTTGATAACTTCATACCTGGTGAAGATGGTGAATCACCTCTTGCAAAAATAGACTCTTGGGTAAATACTACATGTCCACATTGTGGTGGAGCAGCAAAAAGGGAAACTGATACTATGCCACAATGGGCAGGATCTAGCTGGTATTTCTTAAGATATATAGATCCAAGAAATGATGAATGTCTAGCTGATCCAGAAAAGTTAAAGTACTGGTTACCAGTTGATTGGTATAATGGTGGTATGGAACATGTTACACGTCATTTAATATACTCAAGATTTTGGCATAGATTTTTATATGATATTGGTGTAGTCCCAACAAGAGAACCGTATGCTAAAAGAACTGCTCAAGGATTAATACTTGGACCAGATGGAGAAAAAATGTCTAAATCTAGGGGAAATGTTGTAAATCCTGATGATATAATACGCGAATATGGTGCAGATACTTTAAGGACATATGTGTTATTTATTGGTGAATATTCACAAGCAGCACCTTGGTCTGAAAATGGTGTAAAGGGTGTAAAAAAATTCTTAGATAGAGTTATGAGAATTGAAAGTATGACAACTGAAGAAGATACTAATTCTAAAATATTAGATAGAGAGTTAAATTTCGTCATAAAGAAGGTTACAAGTGATATTGAAGAAATGAAATATAATACTGGTATTGCTGCTATGATGTCATATGTAAATGTACTATATAAAGAGGAAAAAGTAAATAAAAAGTACATTAAACCATTACTTCAAATATTAAATCCAATTGCACCTCATGTTACAGAAGAATTATGGGAGAGATTAGGGTTTGAAGGTTATATATTTGAATCAAAATGGCCAGATTTCGATGAAAGCAAATTAATTATGGACGAAATTGAACTTGCAGTACAGGTAAATGGTGTTGTAAGATTTAAAATAGTTGTTGATAGTAGTTTAAATGAAACACAAATTGAAGATATAGCAAAATCAGATGAAAGATTACAAAAGTATATTGATGGTAAAACTATAAAAAAAGTAATAGTTATAAAATCAAAGATTGTAAATGTAGTTGTATCTTAATATAGATTACGAAAAGAGGTTATATATGGGGTATGAAATATTTGATAGTATAATTTTTTGGATATTAGATGCTTTAATTTTTGGTATTCTAGGAATTATGATATATAAAGTATTTACTATAAATAAAGTAAGAGAAAATGATAAAGTAAAAGTACAGGCTTTTACAGATCCATTAACTAAAGCTGGAAATAGACATTTATTCTTAACTATAATGGATAAATTAATAACTAGAGGTAATAAATTTGCAGTATGTTTTATGGATTTAGATGGTTTCAAACAAATAAATGATACTATGGGTCATGATGCAGGTGATGAATTACTTATTGCACTTGCAACTACATTTAGACAAAAGTTACCTTCTAATGCTATTGCATACAGACTTGGTGGAGATGAATTTGCAATTATTATTGAAAATATTTCAACTACTGAAGATATCACCACTATACTTGATAATTTAAAGAGACAATTGCAAGTTCCTTTTATCATTGAAAATACTGCAATATCATTAGAGTATAGTTTAGGCGTAGCAATTTATCCTGAGGATGCTACTACAAGGCAGGATTTAATAACATATGCAGATGATGCAATGTATTATATAAAAGAAAATGGAAAAAATGATTACTATTTTCATAATAAGGCATTAAAAGCAAGATTAGAAAATAAAAAGAAAATGGGTAAAGATTTAGAGATTGCTTATGCTGAAAATCAGTTTGGGGTATCACTTCAACCAAGAATAAATGTAAATGATACATCAAATATATGTTTTGAAGCATTACTATATTGGAATCATCCAGTATTAGGTAGACTTAATTCTGAGTATTTCATAAAGCAAGCTGATGAAATGGCACTTACAATAAAACTTGATCAGTATGTACTAGATATTGTTTGTAAAAAAATAAATGAGTTTAAAGCAAAAGGATATAAAAATGTCCATATTGCTGTAAATATTTCAAACAGACATGCTAGTAGAAAAGATTTTATAAATAGACTTTGTGAAATATTAACAGAGAATAATATTGAAAAATCTGATATTCAAATTGAGCTTAATGATAATATAGAAATAAATAAAATTGAAACATATAAAATAATGTTTGAAAGATTAAAGCAGTGTGGAGCAGATATAATCATTAATAATATTGAAATAAAATATAAATCATTAATTTTATTTTCAGAATTAAATGTTGATCAAATAAAATTATCATGTAAGTTTGTTTCTGAAAATAGCCCACTAGAAAGTGGAATATTTGAAAATATTATTAAAATATGTAAAATGTTAAAATATAAGGTTATAGTTGGACGTATTGAAACTGAGGAAGAATTTATTGATGCAATTAAATATGGAGCTGATATATTACAAGGTGACTTCTTGTTTCAAAAAATAGAGTATGAAGGATCTGAAATATATTTAGAAAAATATCAAAACTATAAAAGTGATATTGAGAATTTGATAAAAAGTGTTGAGTAAAAGATAAGTAGGAACTAAATATTTAGTTCCTACTTATTTTTTTGACTATTTAATAATATAAGTATAATAAGAGTAAATAATATAAAAATGTAATATTTTTTATTATCTTTGTTCACTTAAAATTATAAATTATTAAATATGTAAATTGTAGAATAATAATTATTGAAAAAAGTTATTTTATATAGTAATATTTAAATATATTTATATAACTTAGGAAGAAATATTGGAATGACTAAAAAAGGAATAACATTAATAGTACTAGTAATAACAATTATTATGGATAAGATTCGATTGTACAGTATCAAGTTACAATAATCAATATAATAAATTATATGATATTCAATCTAGTTTATAATAATATTGTAAAAAAATAATCAGGATTATCCTGACTATTTTTTTATATACTTTAGTAAAATATGAATTCAAATACTTGAAATTTAACATAAAAAATGTTAAAATTTATATGTTAAAGAAATGGAGTGTAAATATGGTATACTTAGATTATGCAGCAAACTCACCAGTAGATAAAGAAGTATTAGATGTATTTTATAATACAACTTTAAAATATATAGCTAATCCTAATTCATCACATAAGTTAGGAATCGAAGCAAAAGAAATATTAGATAAATCAACTCAAAATATTGCTAAAACACTTGGAGTAAAAGAAAATGAAATAATATATACATCAGGTGCGAGTGAATCAAATAATCTTGCAATAAGAGGTTTATTAAATAAATATAAAAATAGGGGTAAACATATTATTACAACAACTTTAGAACATACATCAGTTATGGGACAATTTAGTAAGCTACAAGAAGAAGGTTATGAAGTAGATATTTTAGATGTTTTACATGATGGACATGTTGATTTGGATCATTTAAAGGATTTACTTAGAGATGATACAGTACTTGTAACAGTGCCATATGTAGATAGTGAAATTGGAATAGAGCAAGAAATTAATAAAATAGGAGAAATAGTAAAAGAACACTCGAATTGCTTCTTTTTTTGCGATGCAACACAGGCTGTTGGAAAGATTAAAGTTGATACCAAAAATGTTGATTTGATGACAATATCACCTCATAAATTTTATGGTTTAAATGGCTTTGGGATATTAATAAAAAAAGAAAATATAGAACTAGAACCTATAATAATTGGTGGGAAGAGTACTACTATATATAGAAGTGGAACTCCAGTACTTGGACTTGTAGTTGCAACGGATAAAGCCTTGGAAATTGCAACAGATAACTTAAATACCAGATATGAATACGTGAGTAGACTTAACTTAATATTAAGAGATGGATTAAAAAAGTATAAAGATATAGTAATAAATAGTACAGAAAATTCAATACCATACACTTTAAATTTTAGTATAAAAACTATTAATTCTGTTTTACTTGCAAAAGAATTAGAGAATTATGAAATATATGTATCTACTAAAACAGCTTGTTGTCCAACTAATACTATCTCTAGATCAGTATATGCTTTAACAAATGATAAAAAGATTGCTCTTTATACATTAAGAGTAAGTCTATCACATTTAACAACAGAAAAAGAAATAGAAGATTTCTTAAAGTATTTTGATGTTTGTTATAATAAACTTATAAATAATTAACTTTGAAAGAAGGAAATAAAATGGAAAAATACGTTGAAATTGAAACTAGCATATTAACAACATATAGGAAAAAAATATATAGAAAATTTAGACAAGCAATTGAAGACTACAAATTAGTTAGTGAGGGAGATAAAATTGCGGTTTGTATCTCTGGTGGTAAAGATTCAATGCTAATGGCAAAGTGCTTTCAAGAATTTCAAAAACATGGTAAAGTTAAATTTGATTTAGAATTTCTTGTCATGGATCCAGGATATAACGAGATAAATAGACAAGTAATTGTTGATAATGCTAAACTTTTAAATATTCCAATTACCATATTTGAGTCCAATATATTTGATGTGGTGGAAAAAGCAGAAGGTGGATCACCTTGTTATCTTTGTGCAAGAATGAGAAGAGGCTTTTTATACAGTCAAGCGGAAAAGCTTGGATGTAATAAAATAGCACTTGGACATCATTTTGATGATGTTATAGAAACAACTTTACTTAGTATGTTTTATAGTGGTGAATTTAAAACTATGTTACCTAAGCTTCATAGTGATAATTATGGACTTGAACTAATACGTCCTATGTATTTAGTAAAAGAGGCTGATATAATATCTTGGAGAAATTCTAATGAACTTAGATTTATAAATTGTGCTTGCAGATTTACTGAAAGTTGCGTTATAAATGATGATGGTGGTGCCTCAAAAAGAAAAGAAATAAAATCATTAATTAATAGGCTTAGAAAAACAAGTAAATATATAGAATATAATATATTTAAAAGTACAGATAATATTAACTTAGATGCAACACTTGGATATCATAAAGATGGTATAAAGCATAGTTTTCTTGATGAATATGAAAAATAAAAAATATATAATTGGTTTTAATGAACTAGATATTTATATCTAGTTCATTTGTAATACAAAATTTGATATTTTTTTCTTGAATATATATTTTTTTTATGATAAATTATATATAGTTATATTTGGAGGATTACATGAAAAACAAAAGAAAAGGAATAAGTTTAATAGTGTTAGTAATAACAATTATAGTATTAATTATACTAGTAACAGCGGTAATAATAGGACTAGCGAGAAATAATCCTAGAGATAGCGCGGTAAAGGCAAAATTTATGGCCAATTTTACTAATGTAGAAGAAGGCGTAGGAATATATGCTATGAGTAAACTTTCTGCTGAAAATACAAGTTATCAGCTACCAATAGCAGATAAAGTAACATTAACAGAAAAAGAAACAATAAAGAAGGATGTACCAACACTTGCAGCAAAAGTAGCGCAGTTAAATCCAGGAAAAACAATAGATAACATTGATTTGTATCATATAGACCCAACACTAATTGGAGCAGAAAATCTATACTCAAGTAAAACAAAAGGATATTTAATAGATGCCTCAACAAGACAAGTATATGATTATAGTGGAGAATATTTTGAAGATGCAAGATGGCATACACTAGACTCAGGAGTAAAAGATTCAGATTTACCAGATATAGTAGATGACGTAATAGATATATGGGATGGTTGGATAACACTATCATTATACTATCCATCTAATTCAACGGAAAGAAAATGGAGATTAGGTGAGACAGGAGAAGTAAGAAGTGCAGAATATGATAATTGGCAAGACTACACAGGACCAATAACAGTAAGACTATCTGATGTAGAAAATATATGGATAAGCTATATAGTTGATAATAAAAAGGTAATAATACCACCATTAGGAAAAGTAGCAGTAGATATAGCGCCAGATAGTACAGCCCCTGTTGAGAGTGTAAAGGTAAATATAACATATGATGAGGGAGCAACAAAGAAAGAATACAAGATAGGAAATAGTGGCTGGATGGAATATACAGGAGAGTTCACTGTAACAAGCAATGTAGTAATAGAAGCAAGAGCAGAAAAACCAGATAATGTATATGACACAAATGGGAACCTAATACAAGAAAGAAAAGCAGTAGGAACAGATGCATACTATATAGGAAATATAAAAGAAAAGCAAGAAGAGATACTATATGCACCAACAATAAAGAGAATGGATGCAAGAGATGAAAATGAAAAAGCAAGTGTAAACATAGTTTACCCAGAGGATGCGGTAAGAAAAATATATAAAATAAATTATGGAGTAGAACAAAATTATACAGAAGATGTAAGTGTAACAAACTGGGGAACATATATACAAGCATATTACTACACATCAGATGGAAAGAAATCAAGAACATCATCAATATATATAGATGAGACACCAACGGATCCAGAAGATGGAAACTTGACACCACCAACATTAAGTAAAGTGAATGCAAGAAATGAAAGTGAAGTAGCAGGTGTACAAGTAACATATCCAGAAAATGCAGTAACAAAACAATATAGAGTAAATTATGGTACGTGGGAGACATATACAGATGTAATAGCAATACCACAATATAACACATATGTACAAGCAAGATATTATGATGCGTCTGGAAAAATGTCACCAATAAGAGGAATATATATTGAGGAAGGAAGGACAGATGGCCCACCACCACCAGAAAAACTAAATCCAGTGGCTCCGACAATAAATATTACACCAACAACATTAACAGATAGTGTCTCAGTAAGTATAACAACACCAGGAAATGCAAATAGAATATATATAAAAGTTGGAGATAGTTCATACGTACCTTACACAACACCAGTAACAGTAACAAGTAATATATGGATAAGAGCATATTATATAACATATGATGGCGAGGTATCGTATACAGCAATTAAAAGAGTAAGTAATATAAAACAAGCAAATATGCCATATGTATCAATAAGTACAGCACCAACATCAAGGTATGCAACAAAAGTAAATGTAACATTAAATTATTCAGATGCAACGACTATAGAATATAGTAAAAATGGAATAGTATATACACCATATACAGGAACATTTGAAGTAACCGAGAATTGTACAATATATGCAAGAGCAACAAATG
>JAEYPQ010000022.1 GCA_023410645.1 Bacillota bacterium
ATCTAGGATTTGTAAATCCAGGATCAGAAGCAAAAGATTTAAAACTAAGACTAGGAAGTACAACAATGACATTAGATAATAATATGTATAACAAGATGAAAGGAACAGTAATATTATATGATACTGATAATAGAGCTGCACAAGATTTTGAATAAAATTATTATTTATAACATTTTATGAAAAAAGATATCTATTTCATGATCAACTCTTTTATATTAATGAATATTATTAATTATGAATTGACACCAAAATATATATTTTGGTGTCAATTCAATTATAGTTTTCATTATTTACAGAAGGTATAGTTTAGGTTATAAGCATTTACTTAAAGATCTCCTCCAAAAATTTTAGAGGAATAGTTGAAAATATCATAACTAATATTATAATATTTTAACTCAAATCCTTTATAAAAGTTAATTTTTACACCTCCATTAAATGTAGCCATCTCTTTTGTAATATCGATAATAACTAATTTATTATCAATCATGCAGAATATAACATTGTTTTCAACAGAACTAGCTCCGTTTACCAAAGGATAAACTTCTTCTGCTTTTATTCCACCAGCATTTAAAGCTGCCACAGCATATGAAACTGCGTATAATCTGATAGTACCTTTGTCCATATTTTTATACATACCATATAAGGAAGCTAACTCTGGGTGATTAATAGGAAAGTCAAATAAATCTAACTCACTTTTTCCATAATATTCATGGTTGATGTAAATGTTATTTAATACATCAACTAATATAGCATTGGCTTTATCAGTATCATTAGTATATTTGTTAGCAATATTTTTGTAATATTTTATGAATTCATTTATTTGTGAAGAAGTAGACTTGAAATATATATCTTCTTTTTTTGAATTCCATTTGAGATTTTTTATGAATTCATCATTTCTCTTCTTATTTGCAAGAGCTGTTTTAGTTTTTAAAGATGTTACTACTTGGTTAGCAAGTATTTTTGTTCCATTGTAGCTTAATTTTTGATATGAAGAAATTCCGCCAGTAGGAACTAGAAGTATTGGGCCATTTTTTCCAGTTAAATCACATTTTACTTTTGGAGCTGATTTAGTATTGAATTTTATGACCATAACATTATCAGGAATAGAATTTTCTTCTAATTCTGATATTGAACTTGGTAATATAAGTACATTCAATATAGGCATAAAACTATACTCTCCATTAAAGTAAATACAGTTGTTAAGTGCATAACCATTAATTGCGGTAATTCCATTCGGCACACTTACCTTCTTACCAAGATTAGCAGTAGTAATAAGCCTTTTAGAATCTTTAGTATATAGAAAGTTCTTATATGACTTGTAAAAAGGATTCTTTGAATCTACTGTAACCTCTTTAAGGTAAGCACAGTATTGCATTGCCTGTGGATCCATATATTTAACTCCACTTAGCATGTGAAATTTTGTTATTCCACTTGCACTTAAAGTATCAAAACCAATTTCAACAATTGAGTTTGAAAAATTAACAATTTTTACTTCTTTTTTACCATAAAATGTTTCTTGAGTTTTAGTAACTGAATAATTTACTCCATTGTATGTTACTGACTCTGGTATTGTAACTTCGCTAGCAGATTTTGTCTCATCAATGCCAGTGTTTGTGAGTATGTAACTTCCGATAGCAGAAACCTCATTTGTAAGATTTCCTGAAGAATCAGTTATTACTTGATACTTTAATAAGCTATCAGTTGGTTGTTTTAAATACTCATCTGTTTCATGAGTATAAAATATACCATAATCTCCATAATCTCCGTACTCCTTAGCCCATACTTTTACTGTATTTGAAAGAAATAAGTTTACGAAGAATGTCAAAATAATAAAAATACTAAATAACCGTTTTTTCATAGAAAAGCCTCCTTATATAATTTATTTTATATATCAAATTCCGATATACACCCACGTGTAACTTAATACCATTTTAGCACACTATATATGTTATGTCAATAAAAATAACTTAAAATGTATAAAAACGTATTAAAAATGATATATAATAATGCTTTTTTGTTAAAAAAGTACTAAGTATATATCTTTATGTAACATAAGGACAATCAGTAATGTTATATAATATATGTGAATATATTATATAACAGATTAATATTTGAAAAGGAGTATTAGATTATTTTAGGTTAAGTTTGTATACAATTATTTGATTAATCCATAAGAATATAAAGAAAAAATAAATATTTGAATAACTGGAAATAATTACATAATGTACTATATGTTAGGAATATAAATAATTTAAATAAAGTGTAAGTATAATAATAAAATTTTAAATAGAGTGTATTTATACAATAAAATATAATAGAATTGTGAAGTATTTTGAATTGAAATTCGTTAATTAGATAAATCACGTTTTTACAAAGTAAAAATTTTTTGAAAGAAAACATAAAAATTAATTAAAGAATTTTAATTATGCTCTTAAATATACAATTATAGTAATAATGGAACTATCTATTAGGATAGTTCCATTATGTATAAGTTGGTATAATATTATTTATAATAACTTATGTTAAATATTTTTCTTGATATATCAAATAATTCTCTTGATATATCAAACCAACTAGGTATAATGCTATCAAGTGGAACTTGAAACGTCTTGAAATTAGTACCTAATTCGGCATTAATATCTATTAATACTATACGTTCATTAATTTTAGCTATTATTAAATAAGCGTCAAGTGAATTGTCACCATTATTTAAATAGTATCCTTCAACAGCTGGAATGTTTTGAGTTCTTAATACCGTAATAGCTAACTCATTTGCTTTACTTCTTATAGTGCCTCTGTTATTTTTTATAAATACCGCATATGGTTTGCATAATTCTGGGTAATCAAATGCAAAAGTTAGAGGTCCCATGCCATCAGATCCGTAAAGCTCTGAACTTAAATAAATACGATTTTGCAAATCCTTTAAAGATATAAGAGCTTTTGATTCCATGTACTTTGTATCTTTTGTAAGATTGTCATAGTAAGTTTTGAGTTTTTTCCATTCACCTGCTGTAATATTACTTGACTTTCCAGTGGCTTTCTTCCAATCTATATTTTTTATAAATTCTGTATTATTAGATTTGTTTTTTGTGGAAATTTTTTCTATAACTTTAGTTGAATTAATTTTTTTATAATTAGAAGAAGAATTGGCTGGTACAATAAATGTAAAATCAGATAAATCTCCATATATTTTAGGTGGCTTATTTGAGTTAAATCTCATATAACGTGTTAATTTATATAACTTAGTTGAAGTATAAAAATTAGGTAAAGCATATTCTTCAATTACTTTTATACTGCTTGGTAGAGTTATATAACTGATTAAACCAGTATATCTATTATTGGAAAGAATATAAATACAATTTGCAAAGGCATTGCTTTTGATTATCTCAATACCTAATTTTACATTTATTACTTTTCCAAGGTTAGCAGTGATAATTAGTTGTTTCCCATCTTTACTGTATAGAACATTTTTCTCAGCTTTGTAATATGGATTTTTTTGATCTACAGTAACTATTTTAAGATAAGCACAATGACGTATTGCATTTGGACTTAAATCTTTTACATTGATAGTCATATTAAATTTTGTTATACCACTTTCGCTTAAAGTATTATCACCAATTTCAATAATTGTGTCTGGAAAATTTACTATTTTTACTTCTTTTTTTCCATAAAAAGTATTTTCTGTTTTTATAACAGTATACATTTTCTCATTAGATGTTACTTTCTCTGGTATTGTGATTTCACTATTTGCTTTTGTCTCATCAATGTTTCCTTTATCAAATATATAACTTCCAATTACTGAAACTTTATCAGTATAATTACCTGACTTATCAGTAATTATTTGATATTTTAATAAACTTTTTGTAGGATTAATTTTATATTCATCTGTTTCATGAGTATAAAATATATCTGATTGACTAGTATCATTTTCCTGAGCATAAGTTAATGTAGCATTACTGTAAAATAATATATTTATAAAAAGTAATGCAATGACGAAAATTTTGATTATCCGTTTCATAATATTCTCCTTTATAATTTTTTATTATATATCAAATTTGATATACATTTTGATTTTAAACTCTATTATTTTAACATAATAATTTAATGAATTCAACTGGTTTAAGTAAAAAACGATGTATTTTATTACTTTTTTGTTAAAAAATCACTAATTATATATCTTTATGTAACTTGGGGACAAACTGTAATATTTAGGAATATATGTGAATATATATATAACAAGGTGATATATTTGAAGAGAAATGTTAGATTCTTTTACCTTGGTTTATGTGCATTAGTTATTATTACATCAATACTATTTTGCGTTAATATAATAGAAGATAAAATTGCAAAGAAAAAGGAAGAAGAAACTAAGAAACAAGAAAAAGAGGACAAATATCAAATAGATTACAAAGCAGATCAAACTATAAGAGTTAGAATGAGTAAAACTGGTGAAATTGTGGCTATGGATATAAATGACTATTTAAGAGGTGTTTTACCATCTGAAATGCCACCATATTATGATATTGAGGCATTGAGAGCTCAAGCAATAGTTGCAAGAACTTATACATATAAAAGAATTGAGGCACATGCAGAAGGTGAAAATGCTGACATATGTGATGATCCAAACCACTGTCAGGCATTTTATCCAAAAGATAAAATATTACAAATTTGGGAAGGAAGAGGGTATGATGAAAAAACAAGAGAAGAATATTGGGAAAAGGTTAATGAAGCCGTAGTATCTACACAAGATCAGGTAATAATATATAATGGAGAATTAATAAAGGCATTCTTTCATGCAAGTAGTCCAGGTAAAACAGAAAATGTAGATCAAATTTGGGGAGGTGAAAAATTACCGTATTTAGTATCTGTAGAAAGTATAGAAGCAGAAGATTATCCAAATAGAACTAGTACAGTTGAATTAAGCTTGGATGATATGCTAAGTAAGTTAAAAAAAGATAATAGTTCAAGAAGTAGTTTTGATGAAGAAACTTTGAAAGCTATTAGTATATGTGATTATACTACAAGTGGAAGAGTAAAAGCAGTTAATATTTGCGGGGAAAAAATAAGTGCTGAGAAACTAAGGACTTTATTTGGTCTTAGATCCACGAATTTTACAATAGAAGTAAAAGAAAATTCTGTTGCATTTCACGTCATAGGTTATGGTCATGGTGTTGGAATGAGTCAGGTTGGAGCTGATTACTATGCTAAGACCGGAATGAAATATGAAGACATTATAAAACATTATTACACAGGAGTAAATGTTATTAAATTAGATGAAAATAAATAATATAAATAACAAAGGAGAAACAAATTATGAAAATAAAAATCAATAATATATTTAAAAACTTTTCTAAAAATGTTGATATAAAAAAAGAAGATAACGATTATGAAATTTATAAAAAAAATAAAAGACAAGTGAAAAAAATAGAAAACATAATGGATTTTAAAAAAGTGGATAGTGATGATAATAATCAGATATCAGATGATATAGAAGAAATAGTAATAGAAAATATAGATGATATTAATCCAAGAGTAAGAAGAAGAAAAAATGGATTTATTGAACAGGAGGTAAAGAAAGAAAAGGAAAATAAATTTAAAAAATATTTAAGTAACTTATTTAAAAATCGAAATAATCTAACTAAAGGTTATTATCTACTATTTATTGGAATGTTAGGACTTGGTGGTGGAAGCGTATATTTAGCAGCTAAAACATATAATTTATTTAATAAAGAAGATTATACAGTATATGATACTGCTGAGAGTTCGTTAGAAGATACACAAGTATTTAATAATGCGGATAATTCAAATAATGCTGATGATATTGATGATCTTAAAGAACAAGAAGTACAAACAAGTAATAATGATACAAAAAATGTTGATAATAATAAAAATACAGTTAGCAATAATAATCAAAGTACTACCAATAGTAATAAAAATATTGATGTCCCAAAAGTTGAACCATTAGTATTTTCAAAACCAATAAATGGTGAAATTTTAAAAATATATTCTGCTGATAAATTAATTTATTCTAAGACATTGGAATTATGGAAAACACATGAAGGAATTGATATAAAAGCAAGTATAGGTGATAAAGTGAAATCTATTGAAAAGGGAATAGTTGAAAAAGTATATGAAGATGCTTTTTATGGTGTTACTGTCGTAATAGATCATGGTCAAGGATATAAAAGCAGTTATTCAAATTTAGATGAAGACGTTCCGGTAAAGGAAAAAGAATCTGTTACAAAAGGTAAAGTAATAGGTAAGATTTCTAATACAGCAATAGGTGAGATTAAAGATGATCCACATCTTCATTTTGCTTTAATAAAAAACAATGAAATAGTAGATCCTAGTTATATTTTTAATTAATTAGAATAAAATATTAGTATAAATGATACAAAAAAGGGGAGATTATTTTGATAGACATAGAAGAAAGAGCAAAAATACTTGCTACATATATTATTGAAACTAAAAGTACAGTAAGAGCTACTGCCAAAAAATTTAATATTAGTAAATCAACAGTACATAAAGATATTTCAGAAAGATTAGAGAAGGTTAATCCATCACTAGCTTGTGAAGCAAAAAAAATTTTGGAAATAAATAAATCAGAAAGACACATTAGGGGAGGGCTTGCAACTAAGATGAAATATAAAAAGGAAAAAGTTGGTTGATTTTCATTTAACTTTTATACTTAATATTGCAATTGTCACAAAAATGTAATATAATTGTAACAGAAAACTAGGAGGAGAAAATAGTGGTATTTGGACAGGATATAGGAATTGATTTAGGAACAGCAACTATATTAGTGTACGTTAAAGGAAAAGGCATTGTTTTAAGAGAGCCTTCAGTGGTTGCTATTGATAAAAATACGAATGAAGTTTTAGCAGTTGGACAAGAAGCTAGGAAAATGCTTGGAAGAACACCAGGAAACATTGTAGCTATTAGACCATTAAAAGATGGTGTAATTTCTGATTATACAATTACTGAAAAAATGCTAAAATACTTTATTAATAAAGTATGTGGCAAATTTGTGTTTTCCCCAAAAACCATGATATGCGTTCCTTCTTGTGTAACAGAAGTTGAAAAGAAGGCAGTAATTGATGCTGCAACACATGCCGGTGCAAAAAAAGTTTATCTTATTGAAGAGCCAATTGCAGCAGCTATTGGAGCAGGAATAGATATTGGAAAGCCTTATGGAAGCATGATAGTAGATATCGGTGGTGGTACTGCTGATATTGCTGTTATTTCACTAGGTGGAGCCGTAAGAAGTAAGTCTTTAAAAGTAGCTGGAGATAAGTTTGATGAAGCTATAGTAAGATATATAAAAAAGACAAGAAATATTGTGATTGGAGAAAGAACAGCCGAAGATATAAAAATAAATATAGGTTGTATGTATCCTAAGACTGTTATTGAAAGAATGAATATAAAAGGAAGAGATGTTGCATCTGGTCTTCCAGTTGAAATTGAAGTTACATCAGAGCAAATTTTTGATGCATTAAAAGAATGTGCTGAACAATTGGTTGATGGTGTACATGCAGTTTTAGAAGACACACCACCTGAGCTTTCTGCTGATATTTCAGAAAGAGGAATATATATAACTGGAGGGGGAGGCCTTATCTATGGATTAGATAAACTTCTTCAAGAAAGAACGGGAATACCAGTTATGATAGCAGAAGATGCTGTATCATGTGTTGCAATGGGAACAGGTAAGGCATTAGATCATATTGAATTACTTGAAACAGGTAATGCAGTGAAAATAAAGAAATTTTAAGAATAAATAAACTGAGCTAAAAGTATTTAACTTTTAGCTCAGTTTATTTTAGATATAATGGTTTTAGTATGAAGTTGTAATTTGATAATTATATTATAAAAACTTAAAATAAATATATATTGTTGACATATACTATTATTAGTGATAAAATATGAATGAATAAAATAAATATTCATTCATAAGAGGTGATTTTATTGATAGATAAAAAAAATAATATTATTGATTCTGCCAGAGAGTTATTCTATTTAAAAGGATTTAAAGATACTAATATATCAGATATTGCAAAAAATGCAGGTATTGGTGTTGGAACTTTCTATAATTACTATCCATCGAAAGAGGCTATTTTCTTAGAAATTTATTCTAATGAAAATGATAATCTTAAAAAGATAATGATAAATTCAATGGACTTAAATGAAGATCCCGTATCTATGATTACCAAACTTGTTATAAAAAATGCAAATGAAATGAATTCTAATCTTATACTTAAAGAATGGTATAATAAAGAACTTTTTAATAAACTTGAAAAATCTTTTTATGAGCAGGGTAATATTGAAAATTTTAATGAGAATACTCGTAGTGGCAAATTAGAGTTGATTCAAAAATGGAAATCTGAAGGAAAAATAAGAAATGATATAGATGATGATATGATAAATGCGATTTTTAACTCTATATTATATATCGATATACATAAAGAAGAAATTGGAATTCAGTATTTTCCACAAATCTTGATTTATATAACTGAATTTATAATGAAGGGATTAACAAATAATTCAGAGAAATAATTATAAAAGATGTATAATCTAGGTTAATAAGTAATAATTAGTTTAAATTTAATAGAGGTGTAGAAATGAAAAAAATAGTTATTTCATATTCATTAACTGGCAATAACGAAGCTCTTGCCAGTAGTATAGCAAAAGAGATTTCTGCTCAACATATAAAAATCTCAGAACTTAATAAGCGTACTATAGGAACGATTGCTTTTGATATGATGTTTAATAGAGTGCCAAAAGTAGAACCAGATTATAATGTATTAGAAAATTACGATTTAATTATATTTTGTGGACCAGTTTGGATGGGTAGTGTAGCAGCTCCTCTTCGTAAATATCTAAAATATATTAAATCAAATCCGTGTAAATATATATATGTTTCTATAAGTGGTGGAGCAGATGGAGAAAATCCAAGATTAATAAGTGATTTAGAAAAAAGAGCTGGTATTAGGCCAGTTGAAGTAGTAGATATGCATATTGTTGATTTATTACCAAATGACCCTAAGCCCACACGTGATGATACATCCAAGTATACCTTGAATGAGACTGATGTGAAGAAATTAACTGATATAGTTTTAAAGAGAATAAGTGAGTTTATATAGATATATTAAAGTTAACCTGAAATAAACTTTTATCGCATGAGATTAAATTATATTAAAATAATTAATCTTGTGCGATTATTTTTATTATGGCAAGTTTTTAATTTTGATACATATAATAGCAGTAAAATTTATTAAAAATATTGTAAAAATTGTCGAAAAATAGAAAATGTGATATAATGAATTTATAATTCACAGGAGGTTTCTTATGGTAGAAGAAATTATAAACAATAAGTATTATGAATATAAACTGGACTTATTCTCATTGCTTTGGATTTTCATATCTGGTTCATTCTTGGGTGTAGTTATTGAAACAATTTTTTGTTATATAACAACTAACCGTTTTGAAAGTAGAAGGGGTCTAATATATGGACAGTTTAATTTAGTGTATGGTATAGGTGCACTAGTTTTGACATTGGGATTATATTGGCTAATTAAGAAAAAAGTGATATATGTATTTATTGGAGGGGCCATACTAGGTGCTCTCGTAGAATATTTTTGCAGTTATTTTCAAGAACTTGTATTTGGGACAATTTCTTGGAGATATGATGAAGGGCTCTTAAATATAAGTGGAAGAATAAATTTAACTTATTCTATATTTTGGGGAATTTTAGCAATAGTTTGGATAAAGAAAATAACACCGTTTTTATTGAAGTTAGCTTATAGCATCTCCAATAATTATATGAAAATATTAACTGGTATTATAATTTGCTTTATTATATTTGATTCATTTATTTCATACAATGCCGTTAAAAGAATGTCTGAAAGAAAGAATAATATTGAACCTAAAAATGAATTTGATGTTTTTCTTGATGAAAATTATGAAGATGAATACTTAAAAAATGTATATCCTAATATGTGGTTTGTAAAAGAATAAAAATAAATAGTATTTAATGAGTAGATTGCTCTACTTTTAAATACTATTTGTTTTTAAATGGTTTAGTTAGTGATTTGCCATTCATAAAATTAGTTGTTCTACTATTATTTTGTGAAAATATATTTGATTTAGAACCAAATGTTTTTACATTTTTATTTCCTTTGGAAGACTTTCCTTTTGTCATAATTATCTACCTCTTTCTATATTAAATTATACAATCATAATAAGGTTATGTCAATATTATCATTCAATATAATTTATTAAAATAAAAAAGATCAATACATCTGTGTATTGACCTTTTATACATTTTTATTAAATTCAAATTAAAGAATTTAATAACTTCTTTTTTGCGACCTTCTTTACATATGTAAAGAATATGAATGGTAATAGAAATGCAATAATTAATATTAATTGAAACTCAAGAATATCAATTAGGTTAAAAGTTGTATTATTTTTTAACAAGTCATTTATAAAAAGTCCGTCAAAGAAAACGATTGCTCCCATAAATGCCCAATTTCCAACGCATATCTCATAAATTACCCAAAATATTTTAGTTATAAAAAACTCTTTTTTTGTCATAATAATTATTCCTCCATAAAATATTAATATATATTACTATTATACCATAAAATGTGAGAAAAGTAAATGATTATGTCTAGTATATATTAATAATTGCATGAAATAATAATGTTTTTTTAAAAATATTATGTTGGAAAATATAGGGGGAATATATCATAATTTTTAAAATGGACCATTACAATTAAGTAATGGTCCTTATATATTAATTTTGTTTATTCATATTTTATCATTTATTTCTTTTTTGGACTTCCACAATAAGAATCAATATATTTGTTAGCAAATTCTTTTGCACCTTCTTCATCATAAGCAAAATGTATTGCCATTTCATATAGGTGTTGCCATGCATCATCGCGTTCTTTTTTCTGTTGTACTTCCTTTGATAAATTCTCCCAGTATTTGCACTTTTCTTCAAATTCCTGAGACATATAAATACAACCTCCTTGAAAATTGATAAAATTTCTATCAATCAAATAATATTTTTGATGCAGAATAATTATACATCTGTGTTTCATAAAAGTCAACATTTATTATATAAAATATAACAATATTGTACTATTTTATGTAATTTTATAATAAAAAAGGTGGATAAAAAGTTTTATCCACCCAAATCGTGCTTTAATAGTGTTTTTTCATATGAGAATATGCATATTTATTAGCATATTCTAAGGAGCTTTTTTTATCTCCACATATGTTTATTGATTTACCATATAACTCTATCCATGCCCTAAAATACTTATCTTTTGTATCTGAAGTAATCTCTTCTGGTATTTCAACTTCTTCTTCTTTAATATCAAAAGCAGAAAGGACACTAAATTTAGCAACCATATCTTAAGCCTCCTTTGATAAATATATTATCAAAATATTATATAGTTACAATAATAGTATATATCAATAATTCTCTTATGTCAATATAGAATATTCTAGTTCAAATTTAGAATATTATTAACTTCTTTATATATTTCAAGTATAGGTAATTTATTTTCTTTAGCAATTTTTTTACAGTCTTCATATTCTGGTTTGCTTTTTACTATTTTTCCATTATAATATGAATTTTTGATTTTTATATCTCCATATTTTGTGGAAACTGTGGAAAACTCTCTATCTAGCATTACCTTTTCCACATTAAACTTTCTAATTCCAATTGAAGTTGTTTCTTCAAATACTACATTTAGTATTTCTTTTTCTTTATTTGGAGTTGTTAAAATACTTAACTTTATTGCAGGTCTTCCCTTTTTCATTATAATTGGTGTTTTAAATACATCAAGTGCGCCAACTTCAAATAACTTCTCTTCAATGTAACCATATAACTCTGGATTCATATCATCAATATTTGTTTCTAGTATAAATTGTTCTTCAACTTTTTCTTTCTTATCATCTTCACCTAAATATACTCTCAATACGTTTGGTATGTCTAAATCTCTAGTACCAAGTCCATAGCCAATATTTTTAATTTGGAAGTTAACAGTATCAATATATTCATTAACATTTGCTTTTAATATTGCAGCCCCAGTAGGTGTTGTAGTTTCAAATTGTACTATACCAGATTTTACTGGTACTCCTTGTAATATTTGTACTGTTGCAGGTGCAGGTACTGGTATTACACCATGTGCACATTTTACAAAGCCGCCGCCTAATTGAATAGTGGAAGATATTATTTTATCTACTTTTAAATAATCAAGTGCTATTGCAGCACCAACTATATCCACAATAGAATCTGTCCCACCTACTTCATGGAAATGAATTTCATCTATGCTTTTCCCATGGACTAAAGCTTCGGCATTTGCCACTTGCATAAATATATTTATTGCAGAATTTTTAACAGAATTACTTAAAGTACTATTGTTAATTATATCTTTTATATCGTTTAAATTTCTGTGTTCATGGTGATGGGTATGGTGATGATGTGAAGCATTCTCAGATGTATGTTCATGATCTTCATTTTGATTTTTTAATATAACATCAAACTTTGTACCACTTATACCATTTTTTACTTTTTTACTTATTTGTATTTCATACTCATCATTTAAATTAAGTTTTGATAATTCATTTATTAAATATTCTTTGTTTACACCAAGGTCTATTAGTGCAGCTAAATTCATATCTCCACTTATTCCACAAAAGCAATCATAATATAATATTTTCATATATTTTACCAAAATGATATATGTGCATATCATTTGTTCCTTTCTTAAACTATTCGAATATTTCTTTAACTTTTATTAGTTCTTTACGTATTTGTATTTTTTGTGGACAATGTTTTTCACATTTACCACATTTTATACAGTTAAAAGCCTTTTGTGAGTTTGGAAGATTGTTATATTGTTCATCTTTTCCAAACATACTTTGATTGTTATAGCAACTAAAGCATTTTGGTATATTTACACCAACTGGACATGGCATACAATACTCACATGCAGTACAATTAACTTTTATTTTGCTTTTAAAGATGTCTTTTACATTATCAATTATTTTATTTTCATCTTCACTTAAAGAATTAATCTCAGTTTCACTAGCAGTCTTTATATTTTCTTCAATCTGTTCCATAGTGTTCATACCACTAAGAACAACTGCAACTTCTGATTGATTCCAAAGCCATTTTAATGCCCACTCACTAGGGCTTCTATTTTTATCATATTTATTAAAAGCCTTAGCTGCTTCTACTGGAATATTATTAGATAATTTTCCACCTCTTAGGGGTTCCATAATTACAATACCAATATCTTTACTTGCAGCATAGTTAAGACCTTCTTTACCAGCTTGAAACTCCTCATCTAAATAATTATATTGTATTTGACAAAAAGACCAATCATAATAGTCGACTATTTCTTTAAAAAGATCTAGTTTATCATGAAATGAAAAACCAGCATGTTTTATTCTTCCATCTTTTAGGGCTGAATCTAAAAATTCTTTAATTCCATTTTCTTTTAAAGTATTCCAAGTATTTACATTAAGAGAATGAACTAAATAAAAATCAATGTGATCTGTTTGAAGGCGCTCTAGTTGCTCATTTAAATATTTATCCATATCATTTCTATTTTTTATTAGCCAGCTAGGAAGTTTTGTAGCAATTTTTACCTTTTCTCTATAACCATCTTTTATAACTTTCCCAACAAAAGGCTCACTCGCTCCACCTTTACCATTCATTCCGGTGCCATGATATGGATAAGCTGTATCTAAATAATTTACGCCATTATCAATAGCATGTCGGACTAATTTTATAGCTTTTTCCTCATCTATTTTTGTTGGATCCCCACCTGGAAGTAGGGGTAATCTCATACAACCAAATCCCAAAATTGAAACTAATTCATTTGTTTTTCCAAGTCTTCTATATAACATATTTAAACCTCCCATTTTACAATTAAAAATCTAAAATAATCATAAGTTACAGAACATTATATGAAAATTTGTCCAATAAATTACAGATTAAATTTAGAGTGATATTAGCATAAATTGATAAAATCTTTTTTTATTATACAGCATTTTTATAAATTGTCAATAAAATAATATATTAAGTAAAGATAGAAAAATATAGATTTATAGTTGCAAAAAATGTCGCAATATAGTAAAATATATGTAAATTTTTAAGGAGTGTTGATATATGAGTAGTAGAGAAACTGCAGAAGAAAAAAATGAAAAATTTATAGAAGGATTAATGAATAAAAAAAGTACTAAGAATGTAAATACAATGCATGATAAAACACTTAGTGTTGGAGATAAGGTAGCGGATAAAATAGCATGTGTTGCGGGTAGTTGGCCATTTATAATTTGTTTTTTACTTTTTATAATACTTTGGATTACTTTAAATGTATTACAAATATTTGTGCATTTCGATGAATATCCATTTATTCTTTTAAATCTTGCATTATCATGTATTGCTGCTATACAGGCACCTATTATAATGATGAGTCAGAATCGTCAAGAAGAAAAAGATAGAATAAGAAGTGAACAAGATTTCGAAACAAATATGAAAGCAGAGATTATAATTGAAGAAATTCTAAAACATACTAAAAAAATTGAACAAATTGAGAAAAAACAAAATGAAATATTAGAATATTTAAAAAATAAATAATTAAAATATGGTTGTACTGTAAGAAAACTCCCGCAAAAATGTCGGGAGTTTTTATCTTAAATTAAAGATTTTTTTTTTCATTTTTTAATGAATACTTAAAATATGAAGAGAAAAGCAAAAAAATGATTGAGGCTAAAATCATAGTTATTTTTAGCCAAATGTTGATATTTTCTGTTGAAAATACTAATATGAATAATGTTATACAAAATATAAAAAACGAAATTGCAAGTAATATGTCTATAAGCCGTTTATGTTTCTTAAATAGGTTAATAAAATGATAATAATCATTATCCATAAATAATCCTCCTTAATAAATTAGGGTATAGAAACTTTTTTTGTTAGTATAGCATAATGTATTTTATAAATCAATATTTAATAATAAAGTAATAATATTATATATTGAAATAATGGTATAATATATTTTATTATAATATAATTAATTAGTAAAGTGTCAAAAGCATAAAATGAATAGGTGGAGTGTATGTATAAAAAGTTTCTTTCAAAAACATATTTAAGAGGAGTAACAGAATATGATATTAAAATCATAGAAGATAAGGAATATAACTGCTATACTTGTGTAAAATATATTAAAAATGTTAGTGAGCCATATATAGAAAAACATACTGGAATGAATGTACATTTATTTGATAAAGGTTACTATATAATAGAATATTTACCTATAAATGATAATTATTCTGTGAGAGTATTCTTAAATGATAAAAAAGAAGTGCTTGAATATTATATTGATATAACAAAGGAAAATGGTTATGAAAATAACTCACCATATTATTATGATTTGTATTTAGATATAACAATTGATAAATTCAATAATGATTATATGATTATTTGGGATGAAGAGGAATTACTTGAAGCACTTGATAGTAGTGATATTACTAAAAAAGATTATGATTTTGCCTATTTTATGTTAAATAATTTGGTAGATCAGATAAATAAAAACGAAAATATATATTTAAATAGAGATCATAAAAAAGTTATTAATCAATTACTAAACTTTTAAATTAATTATAAATGAAAATACTTGTATAATTTTAAATTATTTATACAAGTACTAAATAAAAAATAATAGTGATTTTTAAAGTGAATTTTTTGTTATCAAAAAGTTATATTTGTTTGCATGCCTTAACTCATCAGTAAGAATTTCAAGTATTGTATTGTGATGATCCATATTATCCATTCCTTTTAATATTCTTTGATATCTACTTACTGCAGCTAGTTCGCCCATCAATGCTTGTTCTAGACCTTGCATATAAGATATATTAAATGCTGTAGAGTCGTTTAATGTATCTTGAGGAAGTCTAGTTCCAGTTATATCAAAGTATAGTTCTCTAAGTAGTCTATTATGTTTTCTTTCATCATCTCTTATACTTGTAATTATTTCTCTTTGCTCAGAATTTGGAGCATGAGATATTAAGAAATCATAAAAGAGTTCATCTTCTAATTCGTCACCAACAGATCTAGCTATTAAATCAAGAGCTTCCTTTTTTTCTGCCCCTGATACCATAGGACTTGGTCTTGAATCTGTTTCAGAAGATATTTGTTCTTCAGAAGTTTCTTCTGTTTCAATAGATACATCTTCTTCAAGTGAAGTACTTTCTGTATCATTTCTGACTTCTTCTTTTTCATCATTATTTTCTTTTTTGATTCCATATGTATAAGTGAAAATAACAGGATAATTTACATATCCTAAATCCTGCAAATATTCATGATAATTCATTTTGTTACCTCCTAACACTATATTTTATGAAAACAAGTCCTATTTTGTCATTAATTGTATTTATTTTAACTTTATACATTGAAAAAAAGTATAAAAAATTATATAATATAAAAAATGCGAGGTGGTAATTGTGCAAAAAAAAGTTAATGATGTATTTTTTAACTGTATTGGTAGTGAAACTAAATTTGGAGTTGCAAATATAGATGAAATAAAATTTTCTAAAAAGTTAAATTCTGTAATATTAAAAACAAGTAGTAATGATAACATATCCGCTTATGAAATAGAAAACTTTGAAAGAAAAGCATGTAGTATGTATGAATTAAACAGCTTTAAAGTTGAATATAAATATACAGGATCACCACTTGAAGTAACAGAAAAAGATGTAAAAAACGTTATTGAAGATGTTAAAAGAAAATATGCATATACAGATGAAGTTTTTATGAATTGCAAAATAAATATAGATAATGGATTAAATGAAATAAAAATAACTTTGATGAAAGAATATGCTATATTTTTAAATATAAAAAAAATCGATGAATATATAAAGAATTGTATTTTTATGCAATTTGGCAGGACATATAATATCATTATTCAAGATGATGAAAATATAAAATCATCTAATAATGAAAATAATAGAATAAAAATAGTAAAGTTAGAGGATATATCAACTCCATCTGATTTTAATAATAGTGCAAAAGGTACGTTTATTCAAAATGAAAATAAAAATAATGGTAATAACTTTGTAAGACGTGCACCACTTACTGAGGAAGAAAAAGAAGAAAGAAAACTTGCAAAAGAACCTCAACCCGAAAATGTAATATATGGTATAAATATAAATGTAGATAAAAAAGAAAAAATTACAAATATAAATCCTACTATGGAAAGAGTATGCATAGTAGGAGAATTAGTAGCAAAAGATTTAAGAGAAACAAAAACTGGTAAAATGATAGTTACAATTGATGTTACTGATAAAACTAGTACTATTTGTTGTAAGATGTTTCTTGATAAAAAGAAATTTGAAGAAGTAGATCCAAGATTAAAAACAGGTTCATATGTTGTTGTACAAGGAAAGCCTCAAATAGACGCATATTCAAATAATGAACTTTGTATTATGATTAGTAGTATAAATGAGGGTACAAAGCCAGAGGGTAGAAAAGATAATTCAGAGTCAAAAAGAGTAGAATTACATATGCATACTCAAATGAGTGCTATGGATGGTGTGACAAGTGCAAAAGATATTATAAAACAAGCGATAAAATGGGGACATAATGCAGTTGCAATTACAGATCATGGTGTTGTTCAATCATTTCCAGAAGCTCATCACGTTATAATGGATTCATTTAGTAAACTTGTAAAGAAGGAAAAAGGTTATCCAACAACACAGGAAGTTTTAGACGCTTCACCACTAAAAGTAATATATGGTGTAGAGGGTTATCTTGCAGTTGATATTGAAACGGAACCAAAAAGACCTGATACATTTTGTGTATTTGATATTGAAACAACAGGTTTTAATAATAAGGTTGATAAAATAACTGAAATTGCTGTTTGTAAGGTAAAAAACGGTGAGATAATAGATGAGTTTACTACCTTTGTAAATCCAGAAAGAAACATACCAGAGGAGGTTCAAGAACTTACACATA
This sequence comes from Bacillota bacterium, assembly GCA_023410645.1. Classification (GTDB taxonomy): domain Bacteria; phylum Bacillota; class Clostridia; order TANB77; family CAG-465; genus CAG-465. The sequence goes on from JAEYPQ010000022.1 coordinate 18,035, forward strand.
TTACACCTGATATGGTAAAAGATGCTCCTACAATTGAGCAAGTATTACCTGAGTTTTTAGAATTCACTAAAGATTCAATATTAGTAGCTCATAATGCTAGATTTGATATTGGATTTATAAATTACTTTGCAAATGCACAAAAATTGGAGTTTAAACCTTATGTTGTTGATACTCTTACTATGGCAAGAGAATTATATCCTAATTTGGAAAATCATAAACTTGGCACATTAGCTGCACATTTAGAAGTAAGTCTTGAGGGAGCACATAGAGCCATAAATGATACACGTGCAACTGCTGAGGTATTAATAAAAATGCAGAAAGATGCAAAGGAAAGATTAAATATTGATGAATATGGATATATGTATTCAATGATTGATGAAGATGTAAGAAAGGTTCCATATTTTCATATAATCATACTTGCAAAAGATTATGTAGGATTAAAGAATTTATATAAATTAATTTCATATTCACATATTAGATACTTTAACAAAAGACCTAAAATTCCAAGAAGCCTATTAAATAGGTATAAAGAGGGACTAATAATTGGTTCTGCTTGTGAAAGGGGAGAATTGTATCAAGCAATACTTAATAAGAAGCCACAAGAAGAAATTGATAGTATAGCTAGATATTATAATTATCTTGAGATTCAACCACTTGGTAATAATCAATTTTATCTAGATCAAGGAATACTTAAATCAAAAGAAGAATTAATACAAATTAATAAAGATATAATTGAAATTGGAGATAAATTAAATTTACCAGTTGTTGCAACTTGTGATGTGCATTTTTTAAATCCTGAAGATGAGATATATAGAAGAATAATTATGGCTGGTCAAGGGTTCAGTGATGCAGATAAACAAGCACCACTATATTACAGAACTACGGAAGAAATGCTAAAGGAATTTGAATATTTAGGTGAAGATAAAGCATATGAAGTTGTTGTAACTAATACAAATAAAGTTGCAGATATGTGTGAGAAAATAACTCCAATATCTGACGAAAAATGTCCACCTCATATTGAAGGCTGTGAAAAAGAAATTGAAGATATAGCAATGACAAAAGCAAAAGAACTATATGGTGATCCACTTCCAGAAATTGTTAAATTGAGACTTGAAAAAGAACTTGAATCTATAATAAAAAATGGATTTTCGGTTATGTATATAATAGCTCAAAAATTAGTTTGGAAATCAAATGAAGATGGTTATTTAGTTGGTTCTAGGGGTTCTGTTGGTTCATCATTTGTTGCAAATATGACTGGTATTACAGAGGTTAACTCCCTTCAAGCACATTATAGATGTCCAAATTGTAAATACTCTGATTTTACAGATTATGGATATAAAAATGGATTTGATTTGCCTGATAAAGATTGTCCAAAATGTGGAACTAAGTTAGATAAAGATGGCATGGATATACCTTTTGAAACTTTCCTTGGATTTAATGGAGATAAAGAACCAGATATCGACTTAAATTTCTCTGGAGAATATCAAGCAAAGGCACATAGATATACAGAAGTAATATTTGGAAAAGGCACTACATTTAAAGCAGGGACTATTGGTACAGTTGCAGATAAAACTGCATATGGATTCGTTATGAAGTATCTTGAAGAGAGAGGACAAAAGATGTTGTCACCTGAAATAAATAGAATTTCTCAAGGATGTACTGGAATAAAAAGGACCTCTGGTCAGCATCCAGGTGGAATTATAGTAGTTCCAAAAGGTAGAGAAATATATGAATTTTGTCCAGTTCAACATCCAGCAGACGATCCTCATTCAGATATTATAACTACACATTTTGATTATCATTCAATAGATAAGAACTTATTAAAATTAGATATACTTGGCCATGATGATCCTACAGTTATTAGGATGCTACAGGATATAACTGGAGTAGATCCTAAAAAAATACCACTTGATGATAAAGAAACTATGTCAATATTTAGTTCAACTAAAGCACTTGGTTTAGAATCAGAACAGATTAATTCAGAAGTTGGCACGTTTGGTATACCAGAATTTGGTACTAAGTTTGTACGTGGAATGCTAGTTGATACAAGACCAACAACTTTTGAAGAATTGATAAGAATATCTGGACTTTCGCATGGTACAGATGTGTGGCTAAATAATGCTCAAACATTAATAAATGATGGAACAGTAACCTTAAATGAAGCAATATGTACAAGAGATGATATAATGATTTATTTAATAAAGCAGGGTCTACCGCCAAATCCAGCATTTAAAATAATGGAAAGTGTTCGTAAAGGTAAAGGATTAACAGAAGAACAAGAAGTATTAATGAAAGAAAACAACGTTCCTGATTGGTACATAGATTCTTGTAAAAAGATCAAATATATGTTTCCTAAAGCTCATGCCGCTGCATACGTCACTATGGCTTTTAGAATCGCATGGTTTAAAGTACATATAAAAGAAGCATATTATGCTGCATATTTTTCAATTAGAGCAGATGATTTTGATAGTGAATTTATGCTACATGGAAAAGAGAGAGTAAAAGCGAAAATGAAGGAAATAGACATGCTTGGAAATGCTGCAGGAAATAAAGAAAGAAATATGTATCCAATACTTGAGATTGTACTTGAAATGAATGAAAGAGGTGTAAATTTCCTACCAGTAGATATATATAAATCAGATTCTAAGAAATTTTTAGTTGAAGACGATGGAATAAGACCACCTCTATCAGCACTTACAGGTTTTGGTGAAGTTGATGCAAATAAATTAGTTGAAGCAAGAAAAGAAACTAAATTCTCTTCAATAGAAGATATGGCCTCAAAAGCTAAAATTGGAAAAGTTGCAGTAGAAACTCTTCAAAAAGCTGGTTGCTTGGATGGAATGCCAAGATCAGAACAGATGGATATGTTTGATATAATATAAAAAATGAAAAATAAGTAGTATTTATTTTAAAATATTACTTATTTCTTGTATATTAAAGCATTAATATGTTGCTATTTGTATGAATTATAAAAAACATAAATAAAAATGTAATTATTATTGAAAAAATTTTTTACATATGGTAAATTATAATGTAAATTTAGTTAGGAGGATAATATATGGAGACAAATGAAAATCAAAGGAAAATAGTTGCAGTAGGAATAATAGCAATTGGAATAGTTGTAATAGTAATTATATTATTATTAGCTTTAAATAAAAATAAAGGAAATAATAATGAAAATCAGGTAGACACTTCAAATTATACGGAACAGGAAGATGGAACAAAAGTAAACACAAGCGATAAAATTTTAAAAATAAAACAAATTGGAGATATTCAAATAGAAAATGCGAATTTAGTATACAAAAACAGCGAATCAGTATTAACAATAAACGTTGTTAATAAAGGTGAAGTACAAAACAATTTAAGATTAAAAATAAAATATATAGGAATTGATGGAAGTACTATACTAGAATCAACAGGATATGTAGGCAAAATATTAAAAGAAGAAACAAAACAAATAACAGTACAAGTAACAACTGATATAGCAAACATAGAAGATATAGAATATGAAATTTTAACATAAATATAGGTGGTAATATATGAGAAAAAACAAAGGAATAAGTTTAATAGTATTAGTGATAACAATAATAGTATTAATTATATTAGTAACAGCAGTAATACTAGGATTAGCAAGAAACAATCCAAGAGATAGTGCAGTAAAAGCGAAATTTATGGCCAATTTCACAAATGTGGAAGAGGGTGTTGGAATATATGCAATGAGTAAGTTATCAGCAGATAATACAAGCTATCAACTACCAATATCAGATAAAGTAACATTAGCAGAAAAAGAAA
>JAEYPQ010000074.1 GCA_023410645.1 Bacillota bacterium
GTTCTATCGTCAGGCGAATAAAGGATCAAGCCACAGCAGGTCTGCTGATTGGGAAAATAAGCCAGTCAAGCGAACAGGGAATTTCGCTGAAACTGCATTCCCGGAGTAAACTGGTGGCGTTGCCGCCTGGCTTCAGTAGCTTATCTATGGTAACCGTCCTGGGCAATTTAATCAGCAATGCCATGGAAGCGGTTGAGAGCCTGCCGGCCGAACGGCGGGCTATAAGTGTCTATGTGTTTGAAGGCAGGAAGTATCTTAATATTACGGTCAGTGATCAGGGAAAAGGGATACCCGCGTCTGTTCAGAGAAAGATTTATCAGCGCGGTTTTTCAACAAAACAAGGGAATAGGGGGGTCGGCTTAGCTTTAGTCAGGCAGGAGGTGAAGATTTGCGGAGGTACGATTACCGTACATTCGCGCGAAAATGAAGGCAGTACATTTCAGGTAAAAATACCAATACGGTAAGAGATACCAATACGGTAAACCTAGAGCAAGATAGGGAGGGAACCGGATTATGGGAATCACTATTACTATTGTGGAAGATGACCCTATGGTTCTGGAACTTCACCGGCAGTACATTAACCAGATCAAAGGGTATAAACTGATCGGGCAAGCGGCAAACGCCGCCGATGGGTATGAAATCATCAAGAAAAGCCGGCCGCAGTTAGTTATACTGGATGTATATATGCCGGGTGAAAGCGGTATTGATTTATTGAGGCGAATAAGAGCTGAGGGCATTAACATTGATGTTATTCTGGTTACTGCCGCCCACCGTGCGGATACAATCCAACAAGGCATGCAATGCGGGGTGGTTGACTATATCATTAAACCGTTTACTTTCCAGCGTTTTAAAAAAGCGTTAAAGAATTATCAGCAATACTATGATAGGCTAAGCAACGCCCAGCAGCTCTGTCAGCGGGACATTGACTGTCTAAAGGGCGCAGTTTCGGGAGAAACTGTCGCCAGTTGTCTGGATGATTTGAAGGACCATATTCCCAAGGGACTGGACAAGGTGACTCTGGAATCTGTTCTCTATACAATTAATGATCAGTCCGGATATTTCACCGCCGGCGAAATTTCCAAACTGGTTGGCATATCCAGAGTCACCGTAAGGCGCTATTTAAACTATTTATTTGATAACGGCTGGCTCAAAGGTATTCTTTCCTATGGTCCGGTAGGGAGGCCGTTACACAAATACATTAAGAATGATTCATTTTCTATGTAGTGATTAAGGAGATAGTAAACAACTCGACAGCGAGAGTTTGCTGTCTCTTTTTTGTCCTGTTCGCAAGTATAACCTTAGGCCTGGATAAGGGCAACATCGGCTTGCACTTTCGTCAAAGACTCGGTGCAAGCCGTGTTTTCTTCATGCACAATTAGAGCGGTTTGTATGAATTATATTTACAAAAGTATCCTTATTTACCATATAATAGTCAAGTTGGGGCGTGTACCTTATAATGAGAATTGTAAAGCACATCCAAAACAGACCGCCTTCTAAAGGGGGATAACCAAAAGTGGAAAAGGTACTGTCCTTTAGAGTTGCTGATGCTATGCCTGAAGATGTTGGTCAAGGCTATGTCCGGCTTGATAATGCTGATATGGAGCAACTGGAGATTATCATAGGCGACATTGTGGAAATTCAGGGCCGCAAAACGACAGTAGCTAAAGCGGTTCCCTGTTACAGCCAATTCAAGAATCAAAATTTGGCCCAACTGGAATCCATCGTTAGAGAAAATGCCGGCGTAGGTATCGACGAGAGAGTAACCGTGCGGAAGGTTATACGTCAGCAGGCTCAAACGGTGGTTTTGAGCCCGCTGGATGTGACGATAGATTTTAGCGATGCCCAGGATATCAAACATCTGGAGCGGGTCTTAAACGGATTGCCGTTGATTACCGGTGACCGGGTTAAGGTTAGCCTTGCCGGGGCAAGAAGTCAGTATTTCACGGTTATCGGCACTGCGCCGCAAGGACCGGTTATAGTGAATACGGCTACCAAAATCAAAGTCACAAAAGCGGATGCCTCGGAAGACAGAAGTTTTCGTGCTTCTTATGAAGATGTCGGTGGCCTTGACAAGGAGTTGCAACGGGTAAGGGAAATGGTAGAACTGCCCTTGAAATTTCCTGAGATCTTCCGGCAGTTAGGTGTGGAAGCCCCTAAGGGAGTGCTGCTGTACGGTCCGCCTGGTACGGGAAAAACCCTGATGGCCAGAGCGGTAGCCAGTGAAACTAACGCGGCATTCCTGCATGTAAACGGACCTGAAATCATTAATAAGTTTTATGGTGAAAGCGAAGCCCGCTTAAGAGAAATATTTGAAACTGCCCAACGACGCGCTCCGGGTATCATATTTATTGATGAGATTGATGCCATTGCGCCTAAACGAACTGATGTAATTGGTGATGTCGAAAAACGGGTCGTGGCTCAGTTGCTGGCTTTGATGGATGGTTTAAAGAACCGGGGACAGGTTATTGTTATCGGTGCCACCAATGTACCGGATATGGTTGATCCGGCGCTTAGACGCCCGGGACGGTTCGACAGGGAATTATCAATTAATCCACCCGATAGATTCGGAAGATTAAGAATATTAAAAATACACACCCGTTCGATGAAAGTGGATG
>JAEYPQ010000078.1 GCA_023410645.1 Bacillota bacterium
TCCAGCTCAGCATAACAGGGAATGCCGTCTTGCCGCAATTTATCCTGCAAGGCCTGGGCTTTGCCTTTTACCGACCTTAGTAAGATTACAATATCCCGGTACAGGAGCGGCCGGTAGCCGCCGGCCTGCTTGTCGAAGGCCTGATAGCCGGAGCGCATTAAGCCTTGAATCCGCCGGGCAATGAGCACGGCCTCCTGTTCAAAGGCGCTCATTTCTTCTTCCTGCGCGATACTGCTGTCCGTCCTGCCGGCAGCACTCTGCTCAGCCTCTTCCGCCGGCGGATTTTCGGCTTCCATATCCGTCTCCTGTCCGTCTGCCTCGGCTTTATCCCGGTCAACAATGATGAGTTCCACCGGCCCTGCCAGACTGCTTAACTCTGTCGCCGGATAATCGGGGCCAGGATTAAGTTGTTCTGCCTGACCGTAATCAAGTTCTGCCGTCCGCTCACTCATAAGCTGTCCAAACAGGAAATTGGCAGCATAGAGTACGCCTGCGCGGCTGCGAAAATTCCGGCTCAAATCAATCCGGCGGCAACCGGCCAAATTATCCCCCTGGTATCTATGGTACTTTTCCATAAACAAGGCAGGTTCGGCCAGCCGGAAGCGATATATACTTTGTTTGACATCGCCTACCATAAATAGGTTTGGCTGCGTTTCACTGGCGACAAGCCGGATTATTTCTTCTTGCACCCGGTTGGTGTCCTGATACTCATCGACCATAATTTCACTGAATCTTGCTTTTAGCCCCAGCGCCACGGCCGAAGGTTTGGACTCTTCGGGGGAAGCCGCTTTGTCCCGCAATACGGCCAGACAAAAATGCTCCAGATCATTAAAATCGACAACTCCTTTAACCTGCTTGGCGGCGGCGTAGCCTGCCGCGAATTTTTTGACCAGTTGGACCAAAGCCTGAACAAGCGGCTGAACCTGGCGAAGATCGTCGACAAGCTCGGCGCCGCTGCGTTCAAAATAGGCCGCACGGGAATCGTTTATCTTCTTTTTGGCTTTATTGCGCTGCCCCTGGAAATGGTCTTTTATATCTTTGGCCACTTCTTTGCCTACCGAAGCAATCCGGGGGAAGCTGACTGCTTCCAGCGCTGTGGCCAGGGCAGTCCAGGACTGCTTGGCCGCCTGCAGGAGATTGTCAATTATATTGATATCCTCAGCCAGCGTTGCGCCATAAGCTGCCGGGTTGCCCGGCTTGCCGGTTTCGGCCATAAGTGCGGTCAGCGCCTGCCTGGCGTCCTCTAAATCCAGGGATATTTTATCGCGGACTAAGTCCGACCAGGGTGTTGCATCAAACCCGGCGTCAGCCGGAAACTCAAAAGCCTCGGATAGACCGTCCAGCCAAGCTTCCGGCCAGGGGTGACTGCGCGAGAATTCGTAGAGTTTTAGTACCAAACCGGCCAGGGAATAGTCCCCGTCTTCATCACCATAGTGTTCAATAAGCATTAGAAACTCGCCATCAGCACCGGTATAGCCGTCTTCAAACACAACCTCCAGCACATCGCTTTTGATAAGCGTAATTTCGGTGTCATTGGCAATCCGGAAATTCGGTTCAATTTGCAAGAGATAAAAATACTGCCGGACAAGGCTTTGACAGAAAGCGTGCAAGGTAGAAATACTGGCGGCATTTAAAAGCACCAACTGACGTTCGAGATGCCGCTTTAATTCCGGGTCGGTAAGAGCCGGGTCGGCAAGTGCCGCATTCAGGGCCTCGCCAATACGGCTGCGCATCTCATTAGCGGCGGCGTTGGTAAAGGTAACAACAAGGAGACTGTCGACACTCAGCCGCTCCTTAGGATCCATAATACGGCTGATAATGCGTTCGACCAGTACCCAGGTCTTGCCGGACCCGGCCGCTGCCGCCACTAAGAGATTATGATTGCGGGTTTCAATGGCGGCCTGTTGTTCAGGTGAGCATTGCATCACTTTCCGCCTCCTTTCCGCTGACGGAGAGTATTCATGATATCCTCATCAGCGATTTTAGGCAATACCAGATATTCGTTTTCCGGCAGATTATGGTCAAACTGGCAAACCGGCCGGAAAATGCAATAGCCGCAGGGAGTCGCCTTATCCAAACGATAGGGCCTGATCGCTGTCTCACCGCTTAAAATAGCCGAAGCCACAGCCACAAGCTCCTGTTCTGCATGTGCGAGCAGCAGCTTAAACTCTTCGCCGGTTTTGAGTTTATCCATACAGCTTTCATAAAAGCCGCTTTTGCCGAGGGCTATCCGGAAAAAATCCGACCAGCCGTTCATATCCTTATCCAGCAACCCGGCAATATTGGGATCTGCCAGCAGCCAGCCAGGCATTTTAAGCCTGGCGTTAATACTTTTTTCAATTTGTTCCGGCGTTTTAAGGGTAGTTCCCGACACAACCGGATTCTTCAGGAAATAATACAATACCCCGGCTGGCAGGCAGCCATTCGTACCGGCCTGCGTACTGACAGCGACCAGTAGGTATGTTAACAGCTGCAGTTTAAGCCCGTAATAAACCTCGGTTAAATCCAGCCAGGCCCC
>JAEYPQ010000017.1 GCA_023410645.1 Bacillota bacterium
TAACAGAGGATTTTATTAAGCAACTTCACAGAATCAATACAGATCAATGCAATTACAAAGACAGTATTCCGGGGGAATACCGGAGACATCAAAATGTAGTAGGTGATTTTACCCCACCTAGGCCCGAAGAAGTTTCGGATCTAATGAAAAAATTTATTCAGTTAATAAATTCTCCCAGAGTAATTCAAAAATATGGTCCTTTAATAAGGGCAATTATGGCTCATTTTTATCTAATTACAATTCATCCTTTTGGCGATGGTAATGGCAGAACATCTAGGGCTGTAGAGGCCTTTATACTTTACCATGCCGGATATAATGTACGTGGTTTTTATTCCCTGGCAAATTACTACTATAAAAACCGCCCTCAATACGTAGAGGAATTGCAAAAAGCAAGATTTGAATATAATGGTAAGTTAACCAACTTTATAGAGTTTTCATTAAAGGGATTTATAGAAGAACTACAAAATGTTCAAGATCAAATTATCGAGTTTTATACCAAACTTAGTTATGAAAGTTATCTAGGCGAGTTGTTGCAGGATGGCGAAATTAATTCAAGAGTTTACAACTTGCTCTTATACATGATGCAAACTAATTCAGAAATTAGCACAAATGATTTTAGGACGCGTAGAAACCCAATAATTGCCTCGTTGTATAGCAAGATAAAAAGCGATAAGACGATTGTACGTGATTACAAAAGTATGCTAACTAAAAAACTCATTATAAGCGAAAATGGTAGACTTAAGCCGAACCTTAATATTATGAAGCAATTTCTAATTTAGCTATATCTTAGCCGCATCCCCCCCGGGGTGCGGTTTTATTCTTAATAATTAAGAACATCTCCTTTGCAAAATCATACATACCTAGTTTTACCCGGTTGCAGCGCCGGGTCCTTTTTTATTTCCAGCCATTACCGCTTGCAAAATACAAACATATGTTCCATACTAACTTTGAGGTGATAGACATGGCTAGAACATATGTAGGAGTGCGGGCCATGCACGAATTGGACGGTAGCATAACACCGCTGGTAATCCTCTGGCCAGACGGCAGGAATTTTGAAGTAGACCGACTGCTGGACGTTAGACCGGCTCCTACTTTTGGTAGCGGTTTAGGAAAGAAGTATGTATGCCGGATATGCAATAAGCAGGTCAATTTGTTTCGCGATAATTTAGACGGTAAGTGGTACATTGAACATTAAAAGGTTGTCTCCCGATTGTCCCCTGAATTATCAAGCACCACACAAAATAAAACCAATAAATTCAGCAAAATCAAAACATTAAAATCACGGCCACTATTAAACAATAGCCATAAAACACAACTATTATCATTCGCAAACAGCAAAGATTTGTAGATGAATACCTTATAGATTTAAACGCTACTCAGGCAGCTATTCGCGCAGGATATTCTCCTAAGACTGCTGATAGAATCGGCCCAGAGCTACTTGGGAAAACTTGTGTTGCCGCCGCAATTACAGAAGCACAACAAGAGCGGGCCAATCGAACAGAAATAACGGCAGACAGGGTTTTAGAGGAAATATGGAATATTGCTACCGTAGACGCTAATGAAATAGTTGAGTTGCGCCGTACGTTTTGCCGATACTTTTGGGGTACAGAAAATAAATATCAATTCACTACGGGAGAAATGGAACGACTTAAAAAGGAACATGCCCGGGCTGAATTGGAAGCTATGGCGAACGGCAAGCGCATCGGCCCATTAGATGAAGGTGGCGGCATTGGATATAACGCCAAAAATGAGACAAACCCTGATAAAAGCCTGCTGCTAAATGACTAGACTAATGTTAATAAAATACTTAAATTAGGCCGCATCCCTTGGGTGCGGTTTTCGTTTGCTTATTAGACAGTTTTAGAATAATGCTTTGCGGGTTTTGTATTACAATAAATATTACAATCGATTTAAAAGGTACTAATTTTGAATGATGCTAAAAGTTAATAAACATAGCATATTCGGGTCTGTGCAAGCATAGATAAATAGTAGCTATGTAATATGATATTAAGTTAAGCCAGATCCCAATAAATAGTTTTTCGGGGGAGGAGGTGTACGAGCGCATGGTAGTGACGTTCTCTTGGCGAAATTTAATCAAACGATCGGGTTTATATGTAAAAATCGTCCTATTAACGCTTATTATCTTCTATATTCTACCCAAACTGTTGACCATGTTTTGGGAATATAATAACCCGGGGATAAAAATGCGTGATCAGCATTTACTGGAAAAACCTTTACGGGTTATGGCGGATTGCAATCTTCCGGCCATTGATAGTGTGACAGGGAATAACAACTCTGACAAAAAAACTCTAAAACTTTACAAAACATGATAGACAAATAAAGGAAAAGTAAACTTCATGTTGAATAATGAACCTAGACCAGATACTGTAAAACTGTCGTCCGGAAATCTGGGAAGGAAAAAGGGTGGTAAATAAAATGGAATCCTATGTTAATGAATTTATTAACTATCTTGCAGTGGAGCGGGGGTTAGCTCAAAATACGCTGGAATCCTATGGGCGGGATTTAAGGCAGTTCAATACGTTTTTGCAAAATAGTCAATTAGATTTTATACGGAATTCGAACCGTGACACCATCCTGAGTTATTTAAACAGTCTCCAAGTCAAAGGCCGGGCTGTCTCCACCATCTCGCGCAATCTTGCCGCGATAAAGTCATTTTATCAATACCTTGTCCGCGAGCGCCACATTGAGAAAGATCCCGCTGTTAATTTGGAATCGCCCAAGCTTGAGAAAAAACTGCCAAAAATTCTTACCATTACCGAAGTCGAAGAGCTGTTAAAACAACCCAATGCTTTTCAGCCTACAGGACTTAGGGACAAAGCCATGCTGGAATTGTTATATGCTACCGGAATAAGAGTTTCTGAACTCATCTCGCTTAATATATCTGATGTTAATCTGGATATGGGGTATATTAAGTGTTATGGAAAAGGGGCCAAGGAGCGGATTGTCCCGCTTGGTTCGATTGCAGCCAAATGTGTTCAGGAATATATCGGCAAAGGCCGTCCTAAGCTGGTACGCACGTACGAGGAACCGTCGTTATTTGTAAATCATCATGGTAACCGTCTTACCCGGCAGGGCTTCTGGAAAATTATCAAAAAATATGCATTGGAAGCCAGCATTACCAAAGAAATTACCCCCCACACTTTACGTCACTCATTTGCTACCCATTTGTTGGAAAACGGTGCAGATCTACGCTCAGTACAAGAAATGCTAGGGCATGCTGATATTTCTACGACGCAGATTTATACCCATGTAACAAAAAATCGTCTGAAAGAAGTATATGATAAAACGCATCCCCGCGCATAATACTATAACTATATACTGCTTACAGAGGAGCTAGTAACTTGTTTAAACGAATATTTGTGATTGTACTCGACAGTGTAGGCATTGGCGCAATGCCTGATGCCCACAAGTATGGCGATGTTGGAGCCAATACAC
>JAEYPQ010000056.1 GCA_023410645.1 Bacillota bacterium
GATCATAGGCGACAATCCGGCAGCCAAAGGCCGTTAAATAGCCTGCGACCAAATGACCGATATGGCCAAGTCCGATCAGCCCCACTGTCTTGCCAAACAACTCAGGGATCGCACCGCTATTGGGGAACTGCTTCAGCCACACGCCCGCTTTTAACGCGGCATGCGCTCTGGCAATATTGCGGACCTCAGCCAGGATTAAGCCCACCGTAAATTCGGCCACAGCCCGCGCATTCCGCCCTGGCGTATTCGCCACCGCAATGCCGCGGGTGGTGGCAAAGGCAACATCCACGTTTTCGACGCCCCCGCGCAATACCCCGATCAATTTCAGCTTCACAGCCTGTTCCAAAACCGGCTGAGGCAGCGGCGTAAATTGCACAATAACAAGCTCATATTCTTCAATATCCTGAAAAAGCGCTGCCGGCAACCGGACAGCAGCCGGGCCATGCAGTTCAATCTGCAGATTATCCTGCTGCAATGCTTCCTGATTGGCATGCTGCCACTCCCGCACCGTGACGGTAAAACCGGCTTGCCGCAACGACTCAACTCCCGCCGCCATGAGCGGCTCCGGGATAAAGGCATCCCCAATGGCTAAAACCTTCATACTATAGTTCCTCCCTCACACCCTGTTCGCCGACAGGCACAGGTTAATTTTCTCAATGACCTCCTGTTTGAGGAATGCCTTGACCGGTTCAAATAACTGGTCGGGCAGCGGGTCAGCCCGTGATTGCTCCCTGGCCGCTTTTTTCACACCGCAAGACATCATAACCCGCAAATCCGCGTAGACATTTAATTTGGTAATACCATGGCGAATGGCTTCCCGGACCTGATCTTCCGGCGTCCCTGAGCCACCATGCAGCACCAGCGGCACAGTGCTAATGGCATTGATCTCGCTCAGCCGGGCAATATTCAGTTCAGGGGTACTGACATAAACGCCATGCGCCGTCCCAATCGATACCGCCAGGGCATCCACCCCGGTTTCCGCTACAAACTGCGCCACCTCTCCGGCCTTGGTCAGCAGCATCTCCCCGGCACTGCTGCCATCCAGTTCATGGCCGGCCACATGGCCCAGCTCGGCCTCAGTGGCTACCCCGTTAGCCTTCGCCAGTGCCACTACCTTTTTGGTATTGGCCACATTTTCGGCAAACGGCAGCATCGAGCCATCATACATGACCGAAGTAAAGCCATAGTCAATGGCCTGCTCAATCAACCGGTATTCCATTGCATGATCCAGGTGCAGCACAATGGGGATATCATAGCGGGGCGCAACCCCCTTGATGATGGAAGTAATATAATCGATCCCCCGCCCCTTAAGATCATGCTCCAGCGCCATTAATATGACCGGTGACCGCATTTCCTCACACGCATCCAGGACGGGCCTGATCATGACATCTTCGGTGCAATCAAACGCCGGAACGGCATACCGCCCAGCCCGCGCTTTCGCTAAAACCTCGGTTAACGTTACCAACATACACGGTTCCTCCTCGCAATTATCGCATCAGCATGCCGCCGGTTGCATCAATGGTAGCGCCGGTAATATAGCTGGCGGCATCCGAAACCAGAAACGCCGCAATCCCGGCAATATCCTCCGGCTGGGCCACCCGCCCAAGCGGTATCCGGCTGATGTAGTAATCCGGCCGGACCTTAAGGGCCTCCTGAATCATACCGGTTGCCACAATCCCCAGCGCAATGGCATTGACGTTAATGCCCTGCGGGGCAACCTCCCTGGCCGCCGATACGGTAAACGCCACCACCCCGGCTTTACTGGCCGCATAATGCGCATGGCCGGTGGTCGATCCATGGAAAGCAGCCTGCGAGGTAATGTTTAGAATCTTGCCGCCCTGTTTGCCGTCCAGCCGGCTGCGGATAAACAGCTGGCTGAGCAAAAATACTGCCGTAAGATTGACGGCCATGGTCTGATCCCATTCCTTAAGCTCGATATCCCGAATCCAGTGAGTCGGCCACAGGCCGGCATTATTGACCAGAATATCCACAGAGCCATACGTTTTTTCCGCACGCCCGTACAGGGAGCGGCACTGCCCGGGCTGCGCAATATCGGCATCCACGGCAATGGCTGCACTGCCAATGCGCTCAATCTCCGCAACCACCGCCTGCGCATTCTGCTCATCCCGGTAGTGACCGACCACGATTTTTACGCCTTCCCGCGCTAAAGTCAACGCAATACTACGGCCCACCCCTGACGAGGCACCGGTAATTAACGCGGTTTTCCCGGCTAAATTCAGCTCCATCCTGACTCCTCCTCCTCTCCCTGCAAGCTTTTCCACAAGCCGTCCAAGCCCCTGACAACAGCCTGATAGTTGCGGTACTTGCGTTCATATACCGCCTTTTTGCCGGGATCAGGCAGGCAGACGGCTTCCACCTTAACCATGGCGGCTGCTGCCGCTTCATAGGAGGCAAAGTGCTGTGTCGCCACCCCGGCGCACATGGCCGCCCCCAGCGTCCCCAGCTCGGTGCTGGCCGTCACCTCAACCGGGATCTGCAATACATCGGCGAACAACTGCACCCAGACCTTCGACTTGGCGGCGCCGCCGGCAATCCGGATAGCCTTCGGCTGCGGCCGGTAGGCCAACAGCTTGTCAATATGCGCCTTATGGCAAAAAACCACACCTTCATATAAGGCCCGCAGCACATGCGCCTTGGTATGCCAGCCGTTGATGCCGATAAAGCAAGCCTTGGCATCCGCATTGACATTGGTGCCATACAGGAACGGCAGAAATACAATCCCGGCCTCTTCCGGTTCGACACTGGCGACCAGTTCATTCACATAGTCATACACCGACTGACCGGCAGCCTGGCAGCGTCCGGCATCCCCCGCCAGCAAATGCGTCACAAACCATTCCAGATTGCTGGAAGAAGTGGCGCTGGCCTCAGTGGTCAGCCAATAGCCTTGCAAGCAATACAGCGACGTCATAAATAAATCCTTACTGACCACCGGTTTCTTGCTGATATATTCATTAATGCTCCACGTTCCCGCGATAATGCACAACTTTTCTTCCTCGGTAAGGCCGGTGGCGATAGCGCAGGAGTCAATGTCAAACAACCCGCCCGCCACCGGAAT
>JAEYPQ010000081.1 GCA_023410645.1 Bacillota bacterium
TCCAAAAGCAGATATAAATCAGTACCACGAACGGATTCTCTGATTACTCCCTTTGCTTCTCCGGTTCCAAATCTCGGGCAGCCGGCATCGATAAGATAGGAATCACGCTGATAACCTGCAAATGCAATTGTAGAAGTGTGTTCGCTTTCTCTTGCCTTACGCCATTCCACAATATAATCATTTACCTTTTGTCCCAGGGATTTACTGCTTTCCAGTGATATAATACCTAAAGTACCAACTGGGATCGTTTCAAATATTTTTTCTTGCTGCGGCATTCTATTGACCTCCAATAAAATTTGATTAACAACTGCAACTTAAAAAATGCTGTCGTTATATGTATGGTAAAATGTCCATTAACGTTATACCATTAACCCTTTATTAAGTCAAGGCTAAATAGTAAACTAAGCACAACTAAAATAACTTCTTAAGACGGATGTCTTCCCCAACAATTTTAAGTAAGGAATAATTGCTTGCAATTCTTGAAAATACCCGTTCGCTGTATATGGTATTAATATTATCCAGAGACAAATTAGTTGATATAATTGTTGACTTCCGTCTTAGGAACCGTTCATTAATACATAAATATAATTGTACATTTACAAAAGAATTATTTAATTCTGTTCCAAGATCATCGATAATTAATAAATCGCAGTCCAAAATGTAATCAAACTGATTCTGGAATTCAAAATTATCTTCTCCTTTTCCAAACTTATTTTTCTCCAAAATATCAAAAAGCTGGAAAGCAGTAAGATAAATAACCGTATGTGCCCGGTCTAAAAGTTCCTTGGCTATACAGTTGGCCAGAAATGTTTTACCCACACCGGTATTGCCGTATAATAAGAGATTATTATATTCTTTATCAAACTGGTTAATATAATTTAAACAAACCTCTACGACTTTTTTTATATTATCCCTGGGAGACATTCCGGTACTTGGTTCAACATAATCCTCGGAATAATACTCATAAGAAAAGGTATTAAAATTTTCCCGTATAATAGCGGTTTTTATATTGGATCCGGAATAAACAATATCTACTATGGCCTGTTTAAAGCAATGGCATTTTTCAGTGCCGATATAACCGGTATCCTTACAATCCGGGCAGTGATAAGTCGGCTTAAGATAATCCGCCGGATATCCGTGCTTTATTAATAATGCGGTTCTTTTAGCAGAAGCTTCCTCTGTCATTTTCTTCAATGCCGGCATGGAGTTGTCGTCACCCATTAAAAGAAGTTTGGCACTGGAAACCGCACAGGTTACCACCTCATCATCAATTTGTTTCAGTTCCGGAATGACACGGTAGACTTCTTCTGTCCGAATGTCCAGATCGTGTTTATTCTGTAACTGCTTCCTGTCATATTCCCGTAAAATCTTATTGTACTGATAATTCTTTAAAGCCATATCGGAACGCTCCTTTAAACTTTAACAATAATCTAGTTTCGAAATTGTCTACTAACATAAATATCATAAAAACTCAGGTTTACTGCTTATGTAATAACCGCTGTTCCATGGAGGAATAATCTTCATCGGTATAGGTTCTTTGAGGAAATGCATTAAACCGGTTGCCTGGAGCTGGTTTGGTGTTTATGGCAGCAGGTTTATTATTTGCTTTAATAGCTGCAACTTTTTGATGTTCTTCATCCAGATGAGAGATCTGAGACAGTTCCTTAACACCCTTTTTATGCCAGTTCTCCAATATTTTATCGGTGTATTTAAAATCCGGTTTTTGAGTCTGCAATATGGTACGGTTGCAGGCTTCTACGATAATATCAATGGAAAATCCGTATTTGTTAAGCCATTTGTTAATGAATTGCTTTTCTATCTGCCCGGGAGCTCGATTTAAACCAAATGCTTTATTTACCGCATTGTAATTGCTGTTATAAAGTGCGGTAGCTGCTTCCGCTTTTTCTACCGTATCGATACCTTCTTCTGCCCAGGACAGAGCAACGGCTTCAATATAAGAAGGATTCTTTTTATTTTTGGATACGCAGTATTCATACAGATACATAATTAATTCGGCGGAGAATCCCACACTTTCATATAAGTACAGAATTAACTGCAGATCCATGGGTTTAATCAACCGATCCAGATAGATTTCGATAATATTCAATAGCCACTTCACTTCATCCGTATCAGTAAGCTGTTTAATCTGGGCTTCGGAATAAGTGGGTTTTTCGAATATTCTGCCTGGTACCGGTTCGCTTCTTTCCGGCAATGCCGGCTCTGCCTTTTCCTTTGGTTCTTTTGTTGCCGTTGCCTGAGTTGCCTGAACCGGCTCTGCTTCTTTTAAACCCAGGGAGTTTATATCATTTATGGTAATGGAAGTAATATCATTATCAGTACCTCGCACGAGGGATATTAAATTAACTTTTTCCCAATAACACAGAGCACGAATAATATCTTTTTCCGTATCATCCAGCCGGTCTGCAATGGATGAAATTGAAATCTCTACCTCAGTAGGACAGTTGATACAGCGAAGCAGATATAAATATACCTTCACGTAGGAACCGTTGGCAGAGGGCATAAATCGATCAATAAATTGATTCGGTATTATAGTAGTATCTGAAACACTGTTGGAATTTAATATAATTGTACTCATATCGCCTTAACTCCTATCTTCGAGCTCAATCACAAGGGGTACTATCTTTCTTTGCCATGCAATTATATCACAGGAAAGAATATAAGGAAATAGGCTATTTTTCTGGAAATATTCCAGAGGCAGTTAATGTGGATAATGTGGATAGTGTGGATAATAGGCAATGAGAAATATGTAAAATAATGTAAAAACAAGTAGAAAACGATAAAAATCAGTTATTCTTATTTAATCTTACCGGTATTGCAGAAAATTATTATGTGAACTAAAAAATCCACAGCCTTATCACAGTGAAATTGTTGATAAGGTTGTGGATAATGTGGATAACTATATACCTAAGAGTGCTTCTCCTATGGTTACAACGTCTCCGGCACCCATAGTTATCAACAGGTCGCCGTTATTACAATTTTGTAATAAAAAATTCTCAATATCATCAAAACTTTGAAGATAGTATGCATCTTTACCAATTTTTATAAGTTCATCCTGTAAATCCTTGGAAGAAATGTCTCCGGGATTGGTTTCTCTTGCTGCATAGATATCGGCTAACACGATTTTATCGGCAAGGGAAAGGGCGGAAGCGAATTCTTTCAAGAACGCTTTTGTTCTGGTATAGGTGTGGGGCTGGAATACACACCATGTCGTTTTATGGGGATAATGTTTCGCAGCTGTTAAGGTGGCTACTAC
>JAEYPQ010000087.1 GCA_023410645.1 Bacillota bacterium
GATACCATGAAGAAAAAAGATAATAGAAATAAAGTGACAGGGAGAATGGGAGTAATAGGCACAAGGGTAAGTGGGTTGATTATTTTGTTAATCATAGTGGCACCAATTTTGATGATAGCAGGTCCTAAAGAGCAAGCAGCTAAAATAATACAAATGCCTTTGCAGATAGTTGAAATGGATGATATTGAGACAAAGTTTAAGTTTGTAAAACTAAGAGATACAGGTAAGTATGGATATAGGCCTGTAGGTTTAGTACTTCATCGAACAGCGCAAGATAAAGAAAAGGAATTTGTGTTTGATGATGGTGAGCTGATCAGAGGAACATCTATATCACTTGATGGGATAGAAGAAATAGCTTTTAAAATGGACACAGAAGTTTTTTTGAATGCAATCTTAGAGTTAGATGCTTTTGAAGAAATAAAGGTAATAGAAGAGGGGAAAGTTTACAGTTACCCAATACATTTTAATGCTGACACGATATTTGAAGTTTACAATACGGACAATGGAAATGTTGAAGGAACATATTATACATACGAGAGTATTAAGCAAGATCAAAGACTAACACAAGTTCAAAAAGCTGAGCTATGCAGTTTTTATAATATGGAAATCTATCAAGAATTTTATGAGGAGGAATAGGATGAAAAAAAGAATGGGAGTGTCAGTAATGCTTGTTATGACTATAGTTGTAACATTAATTTTAACTCAAAAAGATGTGTTTGCAGCTCTTAAATACATTCGCTTTGAACAGGGGAAAATAAAAATTCAGTTTCAAGACAAAGCAGCTTCGAGTGATGTGATTTACAAAACAGTAGGATGGATAATTCATAAAAACCCTATTCCTACTATGGATGCCTATCGCAAAGAACGTTTTGGACAGATGGTGGGTGATGGAGTTATAGAAGTAGGTAAAGAAACATTACCAGATGGAAGTGTTATTACAGATTTTGAAATTGCTGAAAATAGAGTTTTGTTAGCTCTTACGCAGGCGGATCTATTAAATGTAGAAGAAGGGGGAACAGTTTACCTTGATTCTGTTTTTGAAGTTAGAAATAAGGCAACAGGTCAGAGAATAGGGGATAAGTATTACTATTCATATAACGCTATAGTAAATGCAGCTCCTTGGGGGGAGAAGACTAAAGAAGATCTAAAAGCATATTATAATATTCCTATACAATTTCAGGGAAGTAAATATGCAGCGTACAAAGAAATATTCATAAATGGGAAGCTGTATTCAAGAGAAGAATTAGGAATGTACAAAGCAGGTGAGGACATTTCGGTAGAATTTCCAATGGAAATTGAAGTTGATGGGAAAAAATGTGTTTTGAAAAAAACTTACTTCGAAGAGAATCAAAAAAGAGGTAAGCCGATTGATGTAGTAACATATTAAAAAATAGCGTTCTATTCGATATATACCGAATAGAACGCTATTTTTTAATATGTTAAATCCAATATCTATTTTTGAAAGATATCTTTCAAAAAACGTTGACTATCAATATATTTTAGAAAAAAAGCTTGTATATTATGGCATTTTATACTACAATTTAATAAATTGAATATGTACATATGAAAAAACACTTACGAGTTGTAAGTGCTTTTTCAGAAGCTTCAGTTCATCTTATTGTCGCCAAACAATTTGATGTAACCCAAGGTACGACCAATACCAAGAAGTTAGTGAATACAACCAAAGCATAGTTATTCATTTGAATAACTAAATTATATGTGATTTTCCAATGGTTGTAAAGTCTATCCGTCTAAAAAGTTAAAAGACTTTTAGCGATACATTCTAAGACACTCTAAGCTCTTTAGGTTATTTGTACCTAGAGAGCTTTTTTATTTGTACATTAATTAACCATGAAACCTCACAA
Organism: Bacillota bacterium; assembly: GCA_023410645.1. GTDB lineage: Bacteria > Bacillota > Clostridia > TANB77 > CAG-465 > CAG-465. The sequence goes on from JAEYPQ010000087.1 coordinate 1,866, forward strand.
TTTTTTAAATTGGGTAATTTGAGGATGTGTTTCTTGTTGTCAAATTTAATACTAGCTACTAAGAAGAGTAGTAGCAGTTGCCTAGAACTGATTTAGGAAATACGGTAAAAGGGTAAGTACTCTTTTATACGTATAGAGAGAAGCCATACACTCTATAAAAGAGATAGGCTCGTTGCCCCACAGCAGAGCCGTTGCAAAAAGTCATAAGTGAATTGACAAGGGGAGCTACTAGCAATACATATTTACACGTTTACATGGCTAGTAGTGGGTACTGGAAACCCAACAGGCAAAGAAACTGACGATAGGATCATCGGGAGCGGTGACTATTAAGGAAGCCAGTAAAAAGACTAACCATCTTTTTACAACAACATTACCCCTAATATGGGGCTGCAAGGGATTGGTGAGCGTTAAATAATGTTGTATGAACAAACGTGTCAACCGAAGGGGACAAGCCGACGGCTTATAACCAAAGAGTAGAGTTCAATCAAGAATGACGAAAGCTAAAGACTATACAAAACATTGTGTAGGTACAGTTTTCTGATTTCTTGGTTGAACTCTGCCCTCAGCTAAACTTTACCTCGAGCTTATACTTGTTGGAGACCTTCTAGTCAACTAAAAAAACAAGTGTAAAAAAAATAACGACCAAAGGGAGTCAACTGAAGCAACTGAAGCAAGGGGGAACGGAACGTAGAGTAGTTCGCACTTGTGTAAGGCGGTAGTCGTGAACGTAGTGAGCAGCTAATATACTTTAAGTTTACATAGGTTGGTACTTGGCCAGAACTGAAAAACTATTATGCTAGAAATATAGAAAACTAGTTTTTAGTTCTGAAGATGGGTACGGCATACCTAAATTAAATATAGACCTTTTTAATAAGTAATATAAAAATACAAGCATTAATAGTTTTATATTTAAACTATTCTAATTATTCAGTTATATATTAAGTTATGTTATAATAAATTTAATAATAATTGAGTATTGTATTATCAAATTTTATTATTTATATAGGAGGTATAAAATGTTAAAAAAGAAATGTATTGTTATTATTTGTTTACTCATGATATCAAATAATGTCTTAGGTATTATTATACCTATTAAGCCAGATGTTTTAGTTAAGGGAACTGATATAATTATACTTGCTCAAATAATTAATGAAAAAGGTATGATTAATAAAGAAACAATAACTAAGAAAAATGAAGAAGGAGAATTTTTTCATGCAGACACTGAATGGGAAGTAAAGGGTTTAAATGTTATAAAAAATATTACAGGTAAAGATTTAATAAAGGAATCAATGGTAGTAATAACACCTGGATCAGAAGATGCAACAGTTCATATGGGTTCGGACCTTAAGTTAGGGGAAATTGGTGATTATGTGTTACTTTTTTTAAAAGAAACGCATAATCAAGAAGAACATTATATAATAGATTCTTCTCAACAAATTATAGTTCTAAAAGAAATTAATCAAAAATCCATAGATAAAGTATTAAATGTTAATAATGTAAAAGTGAAAGTTGAGAAAGATGATTACTATATAAATTGTTTTAATGAAATTAATAGATGGATAAAAAATGTAAATGATAATAAACCAGTTTATATATTTACTAATTCATCAGGCAAAAGATATCAAGCTGAATGTCTTATTAAATCAAATTATACTTATATTACTTTGAGGGATTTAGAACATGTGTTAGGTGTTCAGGTAAATTGGAAAGAGAAAACACATTCGGTAGAAATTAAAGATAAGAAGAATATTATTAAAGTAGTAAAAAATAGTAAAATAGCATATATAAATAATTTAGAGGTAGCAATTGATATGCCACTAGTTTTAGAAAATGGAAAATCCTATTTACCTATTAAAGTGTTAACTCGATTACTTGGAAAAAATATTGATTATTTTAGGGAGGGTAGTAATTACTTTTATACATTATCATAATGAATATATTCAGGTAAGATAATATTTATAAAAACTACTATTACCTAATCCACACGTACATTTTACACATTCTTTTTTATATAATAAAAATAGTCTTCTATGATAAAATAAATTTATCATAGAAGACTATTTTTACGAACTTTAGCAGGTTCAATGAATTAATTACGTATTATAACCTCAATATATTCGCATATAACGAGCAAATATTCAATAAATTACTATTTATATTAATGGTATATTGCGTCCTTAAGCTACTCATATAGTTGTTAATTTCTTCATTTATTTTAATTCTATATATAATGTTTGATATATCTTTTTTTGTTTGAGAGCTAAAATTATTAAATTCCTTTTTGCTAATCTTAGATATGTTTTGGGTATACCATATCCATTGGCTGTTCTCACTAATATTAATTGTTCCAGAAAATTTATTCTCTATCATTTCTAATGAATTTTGTATCTTAAGATTATCCTTTAAGTATTCTTTGTACTTATCCTCTGATAATTTTCCAATTAAATGTTGATATAGTGAGGGATTTGAGTTTTTTAATAATTCTATTCTTTCTACAGCTAGATTATTGACATAGTCCTCACTCAAGTTTGATATATCAATCAAGACAAAATCATCTATGGTATCATTAAGAATCTTGTCATATGTGATACCAGATACTTCGGTATTTTTTTCTTTGTAAACTCTATAAATATCTTTAAAAATTATTGGTTGATCATCAATAGTTGCTACTACAATATTATTTATTATGCTATCTCCTACTTCTTTTAATAATAAAAGCAAGGAAAATATTAAGATTATCCTTATAATATTTTTTTTCGTTTTATTCATTCATTAAATCTCATTTCTTATAACATAGAATGTAAGTAGGGGGAATTAGTCAAAGTTATCTTAATTAATATCTGTTTTTTTGACTATTCCATTGAGTAGTATGAGGTGCACATAAATTATGGAAATATTGATATGCGGCAGTACCTGCGTTCATTAGACAATTAGAATTGCAATGACTTAAATTATATGAATGACCTGATTCGTGAGCTAGAGACACAATATTGGAATAATCATCCGCTTGATCAAACACAATTAGACTATCAGAGCCAACACCAGCTTCTCCACCTACAGCATTACCATTATCACCAATAGCTTCATTACCAGAAAATCCAATTAATAATGGAGAACTCCCAAATACTTTTTGATTCATTTCTGTATATCTGACAGTACTATCATCTGATGTTCCAGCTGTCCAAGTTTTATAAGAGTTAATTACATAAGTTATTCCAAACCAGCTCTTAATAGGTGTATTTCCTTGTGAAACATATGTAGCGGCTTTACTTTTCCAGGCAGTGCTTCCATAGGTGCTAGTAAAATATTGATCTGCAGCTACATCCACATTAACATTTATAGTACTAGATCTAGCTCCGTATCTCTGTACTTGTTTTTGATATTCATAAAGCTCTTTCATTTTTAAAGCAGATTCCTCTTTTGATAGATTTGATACAGGAATAGAGTGTGTTTCTAAAGTACTTATATTTTTAGTTTTTGGTGTATTTGTAGTGCCAAGCCCTAATGTTAATGATAGTACAAGACTTGCTCCTAAAAGAGCTAGTACTTTTTTCTTCATATTTATCTCCCCTTTGAATTGTATTCTAAGACATATTCCCCCACTTATTACATTATATTTAAAATAATATAACAAAACAACTATTTTTTTAAATATTTTGAATATAATGTAATAAGTAAAAATGCATGTTTGTAGTAATTTGAGAATATAGAATAGTTAATTTATGGATAACAAATGTATATTTGCATATTCAGAGATAGAAGAATACCTCGTATAAATAATAAATTTATAAAGGTTATGAAAAGTATTGTTAAGAATGGAATAAAGGGCATTATCTATCAAGAAACATTGAGTCAACTAGAGTATGGACAATAAGATAAGAAATGAGTTCTAAGAATATAAAGAATAACCTTCTATTTGATAGTAGAGAGGAAACATCATTACTTATTAGGTTGAGGCATACTAGGTTAAATAAGGACAAGGAATGGAGTGAGTTTAAAAAATATTATATGAACTAAAGTAACATATGTATCAGAAAAATCTTATCATTGCAGTTGATGTGCATACAAAACAGTTGAAAATTAACTAGAAAACTATTAAACTAGAAATATATAAAACTAACTTAATAGTTTTAGAAGGAGGGTAAGATATGGCCAAAGTAATAGCAATAGCCAATCAAAAGGGTGGTGTTGGTAAGACAACTAGCACATTTAATCTAGCAGCCGCATTAGCACAAGAAAATAAAAAGGTATTAATGATTGATTTAGATAGCCAAAGTAGCTTAACTATTTCAGCAGGATATGAGCCTTTAGAAATGGAACATAGTATTGTAGATGTTCTAGAAAAAAACGGAATCTCTATTTCTAATTGTATTTATCCAGTTCAAAAAGTGAACAATCTTTCTATCGTTACCAGTTTAATTGATCTCGCAACTTTAGAAATGGAGCTTCTTAGTAGAGCTAGCAGAGAGAAGATCCTAGAAAGAGCTTTAGAAGAAATTCAAGATTGTTTTGATTACATCTTAATAGATTGTCAACCTTCCTTGGGAATTTTAACCATTAATGCGTTATCATGTGCTGATGAAGTAGTTATATGCTGTAAAGCAGATTACTTATCCTATCGTGGTTTAACTTTACTTGAAGATAGTATAAGTGAAATAAAAGCTTTGATTAATCCAAAACTTCAAATCAAAGGAGTTATAGCAACACTTTACGAGAAGGTTGTAAATGATAATAAACAGATACTTGAACTACTAGAAAAGAATTATGATGTATTGGGAGTAATAAAGAAAACAGCTACTGCATACAAGGGGATTTTAGAAGGTATACCCGTAGTAGTTCAAACACCTGGACTAGATATTTCAGTTGAATATAAAAAGATTGCTAAAACACTAGAAAACTAGAAAAGTAAAAATCTAAAAAACTAGAATTTTAGTTTTATTTTATGGAGGTATATATGGCAAATAAATTTGAGCAAAAAGAAACAATTAGAAGAGAAAGAAAGAGTGCAATTCAAACAGCCGTTTCTAATAATATAGATCAGGTTACAAGTGTAAAAGATAGTAAGAAAGACAAATCGCAGATAGCTTGTTTTATAGATACAGATGTGTACATTCAAATAGGCATAATGGCAGCTACTACGAAGAAAAAGAAAGCGGATATTGTAAATGAAGCATTAAAACAATATTTTAGAAATAACTAGAAAACTAATTTTATAAAAAACTAGTTTTCTAGTTATTATAAGAAAGAGGTATTTAACAGGTTTTATCTAGTGAATAATATGGATATTTATATGAGAATTTGTTAAGGGAGATTTATTGGCATAGGCATTAAAAGAATATATGGGAAGAAATAAAAACAACTAGGAGTAAATGACGTGAAGATTGAAAGAATAAAGAAAATGATTGCAGAGGCAAGTCAATATCGATTCTTAATTAAGATAATAACAGCTAATCTAGGAGATTTTTATGTAGTAACAGAGGATGTAACAACTATAACTAGAGTGATTATAAAGGCTACTAACCTAATATATAGAGAAGATTATTTAATAATAATGTATGATATAGAACCGTTATATGATCGTCGTTTGGGTGAACATTTTAATATCTATGAAAAAGACTTGCCTAAGGTTGATATAAAAATAAATAAAAGAGAGATATATATCATTGAAGAAGAAATCAGAGGTATTGAGGTGGTTTATACTAACTGGGGCGATTGGTATGTACCAGCTGAATTTTAAAGGTAAATTTATGAATATGACAGATAAAAAGATAAATATTTATGCAAAAAGTGATAGATTTTATAAAGATAAATAAATTTTTGCATAGGGGAAAGTCTAAGTACATTGATAGTCATAGCCTTAAAAAACTACCACCGATAACTAAACATTATGTGTGTATGTTCTTGATAGTATACAGATAATAAGTAACCAATTATCCATTAATCTATAACATCCAAAAGAGTCATGCAACAGCCAGAAGTTGGCTGTTGCATGACTCTTTTAGATGTTATAGATTAGCGCTCTGTTACGCTAATAGGTTTAAAGCCTGTTTTAATACATTCTAAGAATCCATAATCTAGTATTGAGTCTTCAAATGTAATGATAATATAGTTTGTCCCACTGTGTTGCATGAACTCTCTGATTTCTGATTTAAAAGAATATAGAGTATCATTTTGATTTTCAATTTCATTTATGACAAGTGTTCCGTAAGTATATATGGGAACACCAATTGAAGCTACTAATGCTCCTGTTATAGCAGTTTTTATAGCTAGAATAGCTCCACCAACACCAGTGGTGAGAGTGCCTCCTCCAGTTAATTTATTAACTGAGGATATCATCTTATTATTTTCGTACATAAGTGTATCAATATCATTTAGCAATTTATCTGCATATGTTTTATTGATTTTATACTGTCTTCGAACTCCGTCTCTACATGTAGTTGATGTAAGTGATGCAGCTGTAACCTCTGATCCATCAAATAACCTATTTGCATAGGAATAATTCCACGATCTAGCAAATACACCTGAACTACATAAAAGCACACACATAACAAGAAATAGACTTAATACTTTCTTTGATTTAAACATAAAAAAAACCTCCTTAGTAGTATTTTCAATTTATAGTATAGTACAAACAATTGTAAAAATAAACAGTTTTTGGAAAAAAATAATTATTTTTACAATTGTTTTTTTAAAATATAAATTATGTGTTATAATAAAAAGAAAGGAGGAATAAGAATGAAAATTTCAAAAGAAAAAATGTTAAATATCTTAATTACTTTAAGTATCATAGTTATTATTCTATTATTTATACTAAATTTTTATATATCGCATACCATTATTATGGAGTGTGGAATGGTAGTGGTATTATTATTAATATCTTTTCTAATATATAAACTTAAATTGACTGATAATAAAAGACTTATATTTCCTATTGTTGCAGCGCTGATAATTATTGCAAAAATAATTATTGATTTATTATAACTGTTCAGTTAATGAGTAAACAAAATATATTTTTATAGAATGAAAGGTAGATTCTAATACACAATTAAAAAAATAGCATATAATATATATATGCTATTTTTTTAATCTAAATAATATAAAAGGAGTAATATATGCTCTCATTAATAGAAATTATTAACCACTATGACACAGTACTATCACCTTTTAATTACATAATAAAATCTCAAAACAATTTAACGCTAGAATTTGACATTAAACCAAGTGAAGTATGTCATCTCTTATTTGGTACCATTGATAAAGGTTTACCTATGCGACAGAATTACAAAGGGCTTAATGGTTATAATAAAATAAAAGATGAAACTGTAACATGGGACAACTTACCTCATTCTGTAAAAAAGCATTCAAATATAAGAACGGAGTACTTTGACAAATTTCATAAGCTTTTAGATAAGCCAAGTAGTGGTATTTTTTATAATTCTAAAATAGTACAAAATATCCATGCATTAAAATTAAAAACAACAGATATCCAAGGTGATTTTCTGATATATAAAGTAATAGACAACTGCATTTTACATCTAATATTAGAAAATGTCTCAACTAACGGTACTTATCGTCTAACACCTAAATGTTTCTTTGTAAGAAAACTTGCAAATAGTAATGCAGATGTTTTCTTACAAAATCAAAAAGAGTTTCCTATTCTATCATCCACAAAGGTTTTAAAACCATAGAAAAAAAGTCATCTTAGAAAAGATGACTTTTATTAATAATTATAATTAACTTTAATTTTTTGGACAACGCTTTATTAAGCCATAAAGCCATAAAGGCAATAACCCGAGATTAAAGTCCGAGGGGCGGACGATAGGGTTGTCAACCTATCTGAAAGTAGTTAGAAAACAACTTTCTTAAATATATAGTATGCACCGTATCCTATAGAATATACTAAAAATCATATTTAATATGCAAAATTCGGTACATGTTCTATATATTAAATGATATCACACCAAATATAGCTTGTCCATAAAAATTATATCAAGTCAGATGAAAGGAGAGTGAAGGGAATGAATGAGAGAATGATGCGATATGATGCAGGAAGAACAAAACCATTTTACGAGATCAAGCAAAAAGATGAAGTTTGTATACTAGAACTGTTAAGGATAGCTAAGAAAATAGGTATAGAAAATGTTAACTTTGAATACTATGCAACTAAAAGTTCAGAGGCAGATATACACTTTTATTTAGTTGAATATAACGGGTATTGGGAGCTAGTTGTTAAAGAGGAGGATGGTTATCAAGTTAGAACTACAGACGTATATAGAATAGCTGATGATGAAGTTATAAAATATCAGTATTCAGAGTAAGCATTATTCTTGTTATACACCAAGGATAACAACGATAAATATGGGGTAAATTCAAGCTGTTTTTGAACAGAAAAAACAGGTATCCCATTAGGTATATACCGAATAGGACAGGAGGTAGGATTATGAGTGAAACATTAAATGGTCAAGAAGTTTTTGAGAACATAGAAGAAAAGCTATCAAATGCAGAAATTGAGAAAGATTATAGTATTACAGAACAAGAGCTCTTGGGTAAGACCATTAAAAGTACGGAGATATATGAGAGCCTTAATAATGAGCAAAAAAAGATAAGTAAAGAAGAAAAAGAAATGAGAAGAAAGGCTATAGCTAATGGGATAGCATTAAATGCATTAGGAGGAGGGCCAGAGCCTACAGGTATAGCTTTAGAAATGTATGAGAAATATATTGAGGGTGAATTTACCTTTGAAGAATTAGAACATCAGCTTATAAAAATGTTTATCAAAGTAGATAAATTGTAAAATTTAATTCAAGGGCAGGATAAGGAGTCCGACAAGTCGGCTACATATTCTCGGCAAAGCCGATAAATTTAATATGTTTTGTGGTAAGACAATTGAGATAATACTATTGATAATGTCCGACAATAAGAGTAAAATCATAATTAACTATAGTGTTATCAATATATTAAATGTCCGACAGGGGGTAAAAATGGATAGAGAGTTAAGAAAAACAACTGTAAAGCTTCATCAAAGGCAATATGATGTTATAGAAAATATCGCTAAGAAAGAAGGGGTTACGGTTTCGGAGGTTATGAGAGATTTGCTAGATAAAGCGTTAACAGAGAGAGTCACAGAAGAAAATATGGATGTGATAGCTCGGGTTGTTAGACAGCAAGTAGAGGTAGTGATGAAACCACATGTAGAAAGAATATGTGCGTTATCATCTAAAGGGGGACACATGGCAGCGGCAGCAGCATTTTTAAACACACAGGCTCTTATGGATCTTGTTCCACCAGAACGTAAAAAAGATGCACGTCAGATGTATGAGAATGCTCGTAAAAAAGCTGTAGCGTACATGAAAACAAAAACAGATGAGTTTGAAGATGAGTATTAAAACGGTAGTGTGTGCCGGACTCATTGAGATAGTCCAAAAAGTAGATGTCATTTAGACATCTACTTTTTTATTTTTCGCCTGCAGAGCTAAGATATAAAAATTTCATTGGGACCCCTACCCAATAAATTTTTTATATCTTAGCCTAAAATGATTTACTTTAAGTTGATAGTTGTTAAACAAATACATCAATTAAAGCTTAAATTTCACTGAATTTTAAAAAAGTCAAAAGTGCTGTCCTATTCGGTATATACCGAGTGTAACACCTATAAAACCTTTGTCCCACAAACGTTCCAAAATTATTCAGATAATAAAAAATATTGACAACAGAGGTATAAAAGGGGTACAATATAAATATGAAAGGGGTGCAATAAATGGCTACTAAATCGTATCAAACTACAAAGAGAAATTTCAGATGTCCGGATGATGAATGGGACAAGCTAGAAGAGACAGTTAATTTTTTTGGCTTTGAAAGTAAATCAGATATTATTCTTTATTTAATCAAAAAGTTGAACAGAAAGAGAGAGGAGGAACAAGTTAAAGGAAGAGAGAAAGACAAGTTTGACAGACTGATAGCAGATATCAAGAAATAAAAAATAGCCATGCACCTTTTCGAATACACAGCTAAACCTTCGCAAGTTTAGTATAACTCAAAAATAGGAGTGATACAAATGAAAGAGTACAAATATCAAATGATGAATTTTTATGATCAAGAAGTTGGAGCAATTAACTATACTAATTATTACGCTATGAGAGAAAGAGTTTTTCAAGAGCTTGAAGCTCTTGGAGAGATTAGAACAAAACTGAAAATTATAAGAGCATTATTTAGAAAAAATACTCAAATTATCCTTACTACGCTAGAGCGTGAAGACTATGGCTGTGATGTAGGTTATATAGTTTCAATTAATGTGAAAGACAACTAAAAACAGGGGGGATTTTGTATGATGAAAAAATTAAAAGCAAGTTTAATAGTATTAGTAAGTTTATTAGGTGTCAGCTCTCTGCAAGCTGGCACTATCACAAAGGTAAATTTAAACGGACAAAAGATATTCATGAGTGAGCTACCAACTGTTAAAAATGGCACTACATATGTTGATGTAACAAGTCTAGAGAAAGCCTTAGGGGTAGAAATTAGTAATTCAGTGAAAACAATGCCTGTTCGTGAAGTTGCTAATAAAGTAGGGGCAAAGCTTGAATTTGATAAGAGTACAAACACAGTAAATCTTACTTATCAGCTAAAGGGGGAGACGGATCTATTTGGTAGATTGATAAGAAGTACTAATTTACCTAAGAATGCAAAAGAATATAAATACATTCTTTCAAGTGTTCCTAATGCGCTTTATGAAGGTAAATTGAGATATGAGAAAATGGATTGGTCAATAAAGCCAGTTGAGGGAGATCATTTTATTAGACCTAAAAATATGGACACGTTAGACTATTTTACAGCAGAGAATATAAATAATTGGGTTTCAAGATTAGAGAAAAACCTTGATTTAAGGCTTAATGTAAGTTATAAGACGGTTAATTCAAATTGGGCGAATGAGTTAGTAGAGACATATCCTACATCACACAAAGACTCATATGTAGTAGATATTAAAGAGTATATGAGTTACATCAAGAACAATAATATCGAAGTTGTAGGGGATTATTATGTTGAGCCTAGCACATTCTATTCTTGTAACGGTACATATGTAAGAGTATATGTGAAATTTAAGATCAGCAGCAATAAGGTCAAAGAAGCTAGTTTGTATCAGCAATACGATTATAAGATAAAAACAAATACCTGGTACGAGGGATATGCAGATTTGAGCATAGGGACTAACGTGTACAACAGTTCTATGCAAGAGTTATGGGTTGATTATGATACTATAACTCTTAACGTCAAAGCCTGCGGCAAATAGGAGCTGATACCATGAAGAAAAAAGATAATAGAAATAAAGTGACAGGGAGAATGGGAGTAATAGGCACAAGGGTAAGTGGGTTGATTATTTTGTTAATCATAGTGGCACCAATTTTGATGATAGCAGGTCCTA
>JAEYPQ010000025.1 GCA_023410645.1 Bacillota bacterium
TATCATAATAAAAGGATTCATGGTTCGTTAAATTATAGAACCCCTAATCAAACATATAAAAATTACCTTCTAAGCTTTCAATAAAAAGTCTAACATTTTGTGTCTAAAAACTTGACCTAGGTCCAACCATAATATTAATATTAATTGAATTGTATCATTTTAGTACACCTAATTATACGCATATTTACTAGTTTCGAGTCCCGACAATCGTCCCATTTTAGTACTATATACCCTAGTTAGAAGAACAAAAAAGGTACTTTCAATACATAAGAGTAATTTCTACAAATCGTAAATTCGATCGAAAACACTACTTTTATGGCTAAAAATACCCTTAAAAACAAAAAAAGAAGCAATACACGTGTATCACTTCACATCTTCTTTAATGGCAAGGCACTCCACTATTAATACAATTCAGATGTAATCGTTTAATAGTTGAAACCACCTGCTTGTAATCGTTTAATAATGAAACCACCTGGCATATCGTTTAAAAATATTAACAAAATTTTCAATTAGTATTTTATTTTATCATTCCATCTTATATTCCTAATATATAAAAACCTTTATAGTATTCTTTTGCAATTTGAAGCCAATCTAAGATTTTTTTGTAATCTTTAGGCTTCCTTTTTTCTATTTCATGTATAATAATTTCTACATCTTGAAGAGAATAAAAATTTATTCCAAATAAATCTAACGATCTAGATTTATCAGGATGCAACCCATTTCTAAATATATAACCATAGTTTTCTAAGAATTCATCCATGAAATCATCACTAATTACATCAACAAATAAAGATGTGGGATTACAAAAATCATATTTATTAAAACAAGGGTAATCATTTGTTGAAAATTGAAATTCTATGTATCCATTTCCCTTTTTTTCAGATAAAGTATAAAACATTTTATCAGTCGGAGTAGAAAATCCATAATTATACCATTCGATAATTTGATTTGCTTCCTCAATTGCCCCATCCAACGTTTTATATTGCTCACAATATAATTCATGATCAATATCCCATATAATTAAATCAAAATCAATTTGACTTATTTTCAAAAAGGTATTAGCTAAGCGTAATCTATAACTTGTTAAATAATATAGATTCTTTTCTTCATGAATCGCAATTGCATTATTAGCTTTATCATCATATTTAATTTCTATCAGATTATCATTTATAATTCCCTTTGGTTTTATATATTCTTTAATATGCAGAAAATTTCTTCTATTATCTTCAATCATATTATCAAAAGAAAATATTACATTCTTTTTTTCTTTAACTTTTTTTATTGTTACTAATGAATAACTATCTTTTCCTTCTATCAAATCAAAATAAACTTTTGCATATTTATTTTCGAATATACACTTCTTCATTATTCTTCCGTTTATTTTACTTTGAATCTTTTTATTGATTATTTTTTTTGTACTTATTATTTTTGCTTTTTCAATAATATTTTCTGAATATCTATAAAATGTATTTCCAACTATAACAACGTACATTTTACTATTTGATGAAATAATGTCAATTATAATTAAAGTACCTAAACAAATACTTAAAACAATAAGGGATATAAGAGAATTAATATCATTTTTACTACTATAAACAGCAATGTTACAAACAATTGCAATCGACCAGCATACATATAATAAATGTAAAACATTTAATTCTTTTTTCATATTATAATCCTCTATTTAATAGATAAATTCTACTTTGTCTAACATTTATATTATATCATAATACATAAAAATTGTCATTTTAAAAGTATAATTACTATTTTGAAACCACCTGCTAAATCGTTTAATAATTATTCATTTTCACAAATAATCGTTTAATAATTTGAAACCACCCTGTCAAATCGTTTAGCAAATATAAATACAATTAACACACAAGTTCTTATAAAAATACTATAATTTGATAAATATTTATTGATATTATCTAATACGTGGGAGACTTGAACCCCTATAAAAGTACAAAAAAAGGCTTGATATCTTGTATCAAACCTAATGTTCATAAATGGGTTGCATTACCTATTTTGATACAAATTAGCATCCCATCAGGATTTTTAGCACCCCTACTACTTTTTTTAGCACCCCTAAATTATGGCTTAACTTAGCCATTTTATTTTTTGTGGTTTTCATGTAGTAATTTCTTGTATCAAAATAGCAAATTTTACTATTTAAAATAGTAATATAGACTTCCTTGATAATTTTTATCTAGATTTTCTTTTGAGTCAAAACTTATATACTCTTCTTTATAAAAATCAAATTCATCTAGTTGCTTTACTCCTGAATAAATCTCGTTCTTAATCTCTTCTGAAATACCATTTTGCTGGCTAATCAGTTTATTGGAATCTGTATCATAGAATATAACAATGCCAAAAGTTCCTGTATATATACCCCATATATTTGCTTTAATTTTGTATTTGAAAAGCACATCTTCTATTAGTTTCTTTTGTACTTTACTTACAATAAAACTCATGTATTGTGTAGAAAACCAATAGAAATAATCAACCCAAATGTCTTCCTTCTTAACATTTATTTTAAAATTGTATTTCTTTGACAATTGAAAAAATTCATATAAAATTGTATTCTGTATGTCTTTATCATTAACCATTTTATGTGCATTTGGAAAGTTATCCAATTGAACATCAACTCTATTCTGCATCTTTTCTCTTTCGGTATAAGAGGATACATAGCAGATCAATCTATACTTCTTTCCATATATATATGAATTCTTATTGGATTTGAATTTAATTTTCTCATAAACTATGTTAAGAACATTAATCGAATACATATCTTCAATAAATCGTTTTAGATCAGCGAAGATAGGCTTCATACTAGTTTTCTGCTTAAGTATTGAATAGGTTTCTTTAAACGCTTTCTTATCAATCCAAATCATTTTGTGGGTATCCTCATATGGGTATTTATTTCCCGTAAAAAGTTTTTATTTCATCAATCACTCTAGAAATAATATCTCCTGAAGATAATCCATCTGTCGATATCGTATCTCCTATACTATCAAGAGTCATTATATTCTTACCTTGTTCTGTACCAACAGTAGTATACATACCTTTTTTTCCACCATTAATGGTTTGTACCATTACCTCATAATATTGATCTTCATCAACAAAATCAAAATCAATATAGAGATTATACCTTTTCATTAATTCAACAATTTCAATATCCAGGTTATTAAACAAAATGTACATCGCTTCAAAAGTGGCGTTTTTATCTTTGTTAATCTCTAGTCTTTCTCTAAAATTAGTTCTATGTTCTTCTAGATCTTTTTCTAGTTCTTCTTCAATATTCTTTTTCTTAAAAAATTTAAACATTTTCATTTCCTCCTCTACATGCAATAAATGGTTTTGCTCTCTTTCCTAATGATAAATAAAATTTCTTTGTTTTAATTTCTGCTGTAACAATATCCTCTATTTTTCCATAAGATAACTCAAACTCATCCAATCCAAATTCATAACAACCGAAATCCTTAATTGTTGAGGTAAAATCATTAACAATCCTCAATTTGTCATTATGAAAGAATAGCAGTACATCCTTATTAGCAAGAAGCTGATTTGAAGAATCAAAACATTTAGTAACTAAATAGTTTTCTGGAATTTTATAGTATCTTAATAACTTAATATTAATAATAGCAATAATATTTTTTGGAATGTTTTCTAATAACTGGGGGGGATAATTTTTCTCCAGTCTGAAATATGGAGTACATAATAACAATACTGGCGAAACTAGACTGACAAAGATAACCAAAATCGTATATAATGTCTTTCCAATCACTGGTTCTATCTTTTGCTTAAGAACAATCATAATACTCAAGAAGAAAACAAATAATATCCAAAATAAGGCTCCAAAGATCCAGCGAAGCCGTCTATTTGCTATATATCTTTGTCGTGCTGAATTACCTAGTAGATCAATTCTTTTCTTAAGCAACTTCTTGTCAATGCGCTTTGAAAATGGGTATTTTAATCGTCTCATTGGCTCATCCCTTTAATTATTGAAACAGATACGTGTAATGTTTTAATACTAAACAATTATTATTATAATTATACACTATTGAGTCTAAAAAACTCAAATACTTTTTATAATCGTGTAAGAGACTTCTTTTTTTGTAGTAAAATGGGTAGTTCTATATTGTATTTTTATATAATTTAGTACAATTCAAAAATAGATAAATAGCTCTGTTTGTGTAAAAAAGTCCCAATATAAATTGTATTAGGCCAATACTTTGCTCTTGTCTAAAGCATAGGGGTTTATTACATTTTTAGCACCCCTATAAAAAATGGCTTACCAAAGAGATCAGTCTAAAACAATCTTGGAATTTTATATTAATCTATTAAAAGCCTAATAAAGTCCACTATTTTAATTCGGCAGATTGTATTTTTTTGCAGCAAAACAAATTAATCATCAATCTATCTAATTTTTCCTCTTTTGTTATCTGAGGTTCTGATTTCTTTCCAATAATTTAGTTATATATTTTATTAGTTGTTTTAATGAACCAAACAATTATGATAATCCACCAAGTAAAAATGATAAAGATAATCAAGAATATAATCTCTTTCACTTTCTCTTTCTTTGAAAATTATATTTCCTTATCATCATGACCTATATGAATTATTTTTCCTATAATATGGAGTCCATTTTCTTCATCCATTAATCTGTATTTGAACCAGTATACTCCAGAATGACCCGCTCGTTAAACACCAAATAATATCTTGTCATCTCCGTTAAACTTGATTAGTTATTTATCTTGATAATCCCTGTATATTGTTTTGCAATTTTCAATAAACTGTTTTCCAGAATAATGATATCTATATTCAATATTTTTGATTTGCTACAATCTCTTCGCAATCTTCGACTTTGCTTTTATTTTCAAGTTCTTCAATGTCTTTAACTGAACATAAAGAACTATCAGTTTCTACTTTTTCTACTTTCACAACATTATCAATAGTAATATTTGAGGAACTTGCAAACTCATTGGAATTAGTACTGATAAATCGTGACAAAATTAATGGAACAAGTACGGCAACTAATAGGTTTTTGAATACATCAATTGTTTCGTAATGCCTTGTAGAATTTAAAGGGTTTAAATAAGACCAATCTCTATCTACCACATAAAATAAAGCGAAAAATGAACTAAATGTAAATATCGTTAGTATGTCGATTATTTTGGTCCGTGCTTTAACTACCTTCTTTGACTTGTCAACAATATAGGCTAAACCATTGATAAATAGATAGATATTTGTCGTCATTAGCCCGATAATCAATACAGGTACTAGTACAGTTAAGGTTGAATTAAATACACTAGATTGTGTGTACACAATTTCCACCAGTTGATCTAAAGGAAAAGGGGATCCGTATTTAACAAAAATACTCAAAAGAACGAAGAAAGAAACAGATATTGTCTCTTTAACTATAGCTCCTTCTTTTAATACATATCCAGGGACAATCTTCACATATATAAAGATTAGTAAGAGTGACAATATAGCTGAGATTATCATAAACGTGATTAGACCAGATTGCCAATTAAAGATAATCCACATGGTAATTGGAAGCCAAATGATAGATGTTAAAAAGGCAATTAATAAGATAACTACAATTAATGTAAGGACTCCATAAATAACCTTTCCAAGCACACTACTCGGAATCTTGTCCTTCATGTCTTTACTTACTTTTTCCATTGTTTCTTTCATTTTTAAAAAATGTTTGTTCTCCTTAGACATTTCGATTGAGTATAAGTAATGCATAATCATAATCAAAAAATCAATTAATAGAATAAACCAAAACACAAAATTCATAGTTTTATCACTCCCATCTCAAAAATACTTTCAAATATCATTTTTAAATGTTCAATTATAATACAGTTTATATTTAAAATTATAACACATTTGGTGCTAGTATAGATATATAGACACATTTAGTTAGACAAATAATTATGATATAATTAATAACGATAAAGGAAGTTGTCTATAATAGCAATAAGCAGCCAATATGATGATGAGTTTAAAAATATGATTGTGAATTTATACA
>JAEYPQ010000013.1 GCA_023410645.1 Bacillota bacterium
AACCTGTGTTGCGCAGGCTGCATCAAGGTAAAGCGCAGCTTGCCGGGCCAGCATAACCCGGGCGCAGGCGATGAACCGCCGTACGGCAGGCAAATGTACATATAAGTTCCCGGTCCGGAAAAATACGCCGTTTTTCCGGGCCGCTCGCAGGCAAGCGGCCAAATCCCGGTGATGGACCGGCTGTTCCTCAATCACATGAATACCGCGGTTCAACAGTTTTAGCGATAACTCGGTACCGTCGCCGCCCATAACTCCCGACCGCACTACCACACAGGCAAGGTCAAGGTCCCCGGGAAGCTGGTCGAGCGCTGTGTATAGCGTTACTCCGTAGCGCTCTGCGCATTTTGCCAAGCGCTCACTGCCATTTGCCAGCAACCCGGCCAGTTCAAACTGTCCCGGCAGGGCTTGCAGGGCTTCCATGTAGAACTGTCCAAAGCGTGAACCGCATACCACGGTCCGCAGCCTGGTTTTTCCGCTCATATTTCACCCTCTTCCGTCACTTCTGGAAAAATGTATAGGTAAGACCAATATTCTGCCCGGCCAGTACCTTCATCAATTCAGTAACGTGTATGCCTTCGGCCGCAAAGAAACATCCGGTCCTTTCCCGGTTGTCCCCGGCAAGGACTCTGGCAATATTGGCTGCAACGATACCGGATAAGGTGTTCCAGTCGTGGTTAGTGAGGAGGTTTGCAGCCAATCGCAAATATTTACCGTTTTTGTAGCCACCGGCCAGCAGGTGAAGCATGGTAAAATCGCGCGCTGCCGCTTTATGGCCAGCGTATTGTTCGGTTAAAAGCTTCGCCGACGCCCGTTTCTGTTCTTCGGTTTTGTATTGCTCCAGAGCCTTAATCATCATAAATTGGTTCAGTACCGACCTGTTGGGATACGTGTTGTAAAAGTAAGCCGCTGTGATTTTATAGCGTTCTGCCATTTGCTTAAATTCCTGGTGCAAAATCGGATAGGTGTCAACTTTACCGGCAGGACCGGGCAGTGTATAGCTGCTATGGAATGCCTCCGTAATTTTGCGGGCTTCCCCTTTTAGGCAGCAGTGCATTCCTAAGCCGGTATCTTCTTCGATACTAGAGACAATGTCGTAGGCCGCATTCAGCGAGAAACCGCCTTGGCCGGCAAAAAATACTTCCAGCAAATCCATTTCATCAAAATAGGTTTCTGCAACATAGGCAGGGACTAGCTCAGACAAACCGGGATATACCCCAGCCGAGACAATCATCCGCAGCTTCTTTGCTTCTATTTCCGGCTTTCTTGTCAGCAATTGCCTGTAGAGCGATTCATCGCCGGAAACATCGACATAATGAACACTCTGGTCGATGGCTGCCGACGCAACCCTGTCTTTAATTTGTTTGGCAGGTCCCGCACAATTTACGAGAATATCGCACTTGCTGCAAAAGCCGGCCAGCAACTCCCCATTATAAATATCTACCGGCAAACACTCGCCTTTTGACTCTATCTCCGGAAAAAATTGACGGAGTTTCTCCGGTTCCCGTCCGCCCAGCATAATGTTGCGGCCAGGGAGGGCGAGAAGCGTTCTGGCCGCTGCTCTGCCTACATAGCCTGTGGCTCCCAGTATGCCGATGGTTCTTTCCGCCGGATTCATAAAGCTATATCAGCCCCTCCTCATATAGTTCCGCCAGTTCTGCTTCCGCCTGCGAGGCTTGCGCCTCTATCACCGGCGCAAGCAGTTCAATGCTGGGCGCCTCAAAAAGATTCTGCAGGGATAATTCCACCTGATACCGCTCTTTCAGCAGATTGATGCACTGTATGGCCCGCAAAGAATCTCCGCCCAATTCAAAGAAGCCGTCGTGAATTCCCACCTCTTGACAACCAAGCACTGTTTTCCAGACATTTGCTAATTTGATTTGCGTCTCAGTGGCCGGCGCAACGTGTGTCCTTTTCGGCAAAATCACGGTTTCCCCGCCGAGCCCGGCAAGCGCTTTCCGGTCTACTTTTCCATTGGCGGAAAGGGGCAGTTCATCCAGCAGCACATAGGTTGCCGGCACCATATAGTCAGGCAGCTTCCGCCGCAGGGCCGCCGACAGATTGTCAGGCTGGAATACCCTGACCGTAAGCGGCGCCTGCGCTACCAGCAAGTGCTGGCCGAATACCGCTTCGCCAGGCCAGCTTTCCGGCAAAGCCATAACCTTGGCGAAGCCCGTCTTAACTAAAGCCTTGTGCCATTTTTCCACTGTAAGTAAGGGCAGCCGGTCGGTTTTCCGCTCATCTTCCAGGTGGCTGAAGCCATCCTCGAAAAAACCAACGGTAGTCAGCAGCAAACGCCGGTTACGGGTTGCTTCGACGAAGAGCAGCAAGCCGCCGGGTACCAGCATTTCCTGCAAGAAAGCCAGTGTCGCTTCCAGATTCCTGCTGCGGTGCAGCGTATTGTCCGCAACAATCACCTCAAAAGAATGCCGTTCGTAGCCTTGGCGGAATGGTGTTTTGTTCATATCGAGCAGACCGTATGTCAGGGGAGCCTCTGCTCCCAGTTTCTGCCGTACCCGGTCTGTAAAGAACGAGGACTCGTCGCTATACAGGTACTGGCCGCGTTCTGCAGGCAAAAGCGGCAGAAGGTCGGCGGTCAGACTTCCCGCCCGCGTGCCGATTTCCAGCACCCGCACTTTTTTATCCGGCGGATAAGAATCCACAAGGGTGCTGAATACCTCGCGGGCCAGGCCGCGGTAATACTCCCGGGCAAAGTTAAACTGACTTAAGATTGCAGGTGCCGGAAAAGAATCTTCCCTGAGCAGCAGTTCCCGTGAATCAAGGGCGCCTTGCAGCAGTTCCAGGCAGGCAGAACCGCCTGCTTTAAAAAAGCGGCAAAGCTTCTGTGACGCTTCCGCTGCATTGACAAATGCAGGTAACGCATTCTGCAGAGCGGGATCAGGCCATTTTGTCTTAAGAGAACGCCGGCGCCGGTAAATACCGGCTTCGTTTCTTAGCAGCGCACCTTCCTCGACAAGTACCTTCAGCCAGTGCAGCAGCAGCGACTGATAACGGGGCTGCAGCTTAAACCGGCTCATCAGTTCATCAAGAGTATAGGCTTCGGCGTCGTCTGCAAAAATACCCAGGTCAGCTAATGTATTGCCCATAAAAGCGCAGCTTAGGCGATCTGCATAATCCAGGAAAATCGCCGCCGCTTCAATATCGGCGGCAGGCGGAAGCTGGGCTGCCTGCAGTTGGCCCGCAGTCCGGATTGTCAGCCAGCGCGATGCACTGCCGGCGGCATCTGCGTGTTCGGTCGCGAGCAGTTCTGTTTCCTTTTCCCGGTCAAGCACCACATAGCCGACCAGGTGCTTCTCCCCGCGCGCCTCACCGGTTACGGCAACTAACGCATCTCTTATCCCGTCATGCCGCTTCAGTGCTGCTTCGATTTCGCCCAGTTCAATGCGATGGCCCCTGATTTTTACCTGGAAGTCTTCCCGCCCCAGGAATTCTATATTGCCGTCAGGCAAATAACGTCCTAAATCGCCGGTGCAATAGAGACGTTCGCCGGTACGGGGATGACGGGTAAACTTTTCGCCGGTCTTGGCCGCATCCTGCCAGTAGCCCCTGGCCAGACCAATACCGCCGATATAAAGCTGGCCCGGCACCCAGACAGGACAATCCACCATTAGTTCGCTAAGCACATAATAGCGCTGATTGACCATCGGCCGGCCATACGGAATACTTTTCCAGCCAGGGTCAACTGCACTGATGGGATACAGATTAGACCAAATCGACGCCTCGGTAGCCCCTCCCAGGCCGACTACCTGAACACCGTGAAAATGAGACTTAATTTTGTCCGGCAGATCCAAAGGTATCCAGTCACCGCTGAGCAACACCAGCCGCAGGGATTGCGGCATTGCTTCCCCCCTGCCGGCGGCGTATTCCAAAAGCATCTGCATCAATGCCGGGACTGTGTTCCACACCGTGACCCGCTCTTGCTGCATCAATTCCAGCCAATGGGCCGGATCTTTGGCTTTATCAGGCTCAGGCATGATGATGGTTGCCCCGGCTGCCAGCATACCGAAAATATCGTAAACAGACAGATCGAAATTCAAATTGGACAGCGCCAGTACCCTATCTTCCGGCCCCACGGCAAAACGCCTGTTTATATCCTGGATGGTGTTGACGGCCCCCCGGTGGTCGATCATAACCCCCTTGGGAACTCCCGTCGACCCCGAGGTGTAAATAACATAGGCCAAATCTTCCGCTTTCCCGGCAGCTGCCGGCAGATCGAGCGGGTTATCCCCGGCCGGCAGCTGATCAACAAGCAACCGCTCAACGCCCGCGGGCCAGTTAAGTTCCGCTTCCAGCCGGGACTGAGTGAGAATCAGGCTGATATTGCCGTCACGCAAAAGCTGCCAGCGCCGCTCTTCAGGATTGGCCGGATCTATCGGCAAGTAGGCAGCGCCGGACTTAAGAATTCCGAGTACCGCCACAACCTG
>JAEYPQ010000075.1 GCA_023410645.1 Bacillota bacterium
GCCCTCCAAAAAGCAAAACGCCGATGTCAAACATCGGCGAAACCCTTGTGTTATAAGGCTTTGTTGGCTCATCTACGACTTTCAAGACCAGCGCCTTCAACCACTCGGCCATCTCTCCAGGATAAAAAACCAGCGTAAGCTATTATAGCAGGGTTTCGAGGCGAAGTCAATGGTGAAAATGGGGTTTTGGTGGGTTCGATGGGGTGTTTTCGGGTTGTTTTGGTGGGTTGGGATGGTTTTTAGGGAGAATTGCGGGTTGGTATCGCTGATCTTGGATCAGATGTATGTAAGGAATTGGGCGAAGAGGCGGTGATAGTTTGCAAAGGCGCATAAAAATGGTGATGTCAGTGAATGTCAGGGGATGTCAGAGAAAACCTCGAGGATCCTAGGGGTCATTGGTAATCTTGAATCAGATTAATGCTGGATATGGTTGCCGATCTGTTATCCACAGCATTCAATATTCAACACGCGCAAGGGGAGACTCAAAAATCTATCTTCCCATTTGTTATCAGATCAGTTCATTCCTACGTGTTGGGGTAGACGTTTCTGAACAGAGGATGGTGATGATAGACGAACGTTGGGCGCACCGCGTAACTTGGTTTATTGTAGTCTCCGGCACACCAAAGTTGAATTTCATCTTGACCGTGATCTACACTCCCGATACGGCCAGTTCATGCATGCTCAGCCGATAATCCTGCAAAAGCTCCAGCATCACCTTCCGCGCTTCTTCATTGTTCATAAGATCCTCCGCGCAGGCGATGCTGAATCGTGGCACTTCAAACCGGGGAAATCCGGATATTGAGATGCCGCAGTCGCATTAAATGCTTTCCTTGATCTCGAGATTTTTAACTGGAAATGATAATTTTGGATTGTGTGGATTCCGAGGGCCACTATAATGGATTATGAAGTCTTCCCATTGAAACATAGGAGGGGGCCGGATGATGGCAAGGCTAAAGGGCGGGTCATCGCGCGGCAAAGGGCCGAACCGAAAGGACAAATGGTACGCTTACGCGATGATCTCTCCGGTGATACTTGGTTTTTTGGTTCTGTTGTTCTGCCCGCTGGTGTATTCCGCCTATCTGAGCCTGACGGATGCCGGAATGCTTGGCTCAGGAGAATTTCTAGGGTTGGCTAATTACCAGCAGTTGTTCCAGGAGGATAAGCTGTTCAGGACAGTGCTTGCCAACACGCTATACTTCATGGCCGGCCTTGTGCCACTGCACATAACGTTTTCGCTATTCATGGCGGCGCTTTTGAACAAGAATCTGCCTGGAGTGGGCGTGTATCGAACGATGGCTTTCGCGCCGGTCGTCACTTCAATCGTGGTATGGTCGATAGTATGGAAGTACATCCTGGCTGTAGATTACGGGCTGGTGAACGGGTTTCTGGTGTTGATCGGATTGGAACGCGTGAACTGGTTCTACAGCGACCTGACCATGCCGATGCTGATCGTGACCACCGTCATGAAGGGCATGGGGCTGAACATGGTGATCTTCCTGTCTGCGATGAAGAGTGTGCCGCGCGTCTTTTATGAGGCGGCGGTGATTGACGGCGCTTCCGCGCGCAGTTCCTTCTTTCACATAACGCTTCCGATGATCTCTCCTTCCATTTTCCTTGGACTGGTGACTACCTGTATCGGCGCACTGAAGATCTTTGGCAATGTATACATCATGACCGGCGGCGGTCCCGCGAACAAGACCATGGTGATCGTATACTACATCTACAAGCAGGCGTTCCGTCAGAATAGGTTCGGGTATGCCTCCGCCATTGCGATGGTGCTGTTCGCGCTCGTTCTGGCGCTCACACTGGTGCAGTGGAACATGCGAAGGAGAATGGTATACAATGAGGTTTAAACGCCATGCGAGCGCGACGCTCAGCCTTCTGGTGCTCGCAGTATTCTGCGCCGTCCTGATGCTTCCATTTTTTTGGATGCTGTCGGCCTCGCTGAAGCAGGAATCCAAGATGTTCATCTTCCCTCCTCAATGGATTCCGAATCCGGCCGTTCCGGAAAATTACGCGAATGTGTTTCGCCATATGCCGATGCTGAATTACCTAGGCAACAGCTTCAAGATTACTGCGCTCGTGTTGCTGGGTGGAGCGGCGGTCGCTTCTATGGCCGGATTTGCGTTCTCCAAGCTGGATTTTACATTCCGCAGCGCGCTGTTCCTGCTGCCGCTGTGCAGTATGATGATCCCGAACGAGGTGATCGTGATCCCGCTATTTCGCATCTGGGGCGGGCTTGGCTTTGTGAACACCCATGTGCCGTTGATTGTACCGCATATCGTGGGCGCGGGCGGCATGTTCGGCGTGTTTTTGATGCGCCAATATTACCTGAGCATCCCTTCGGAGTTGTGCGAGGCGGCAAAGATCGACGGTTGCAATCCGTTTTCGACCTACGTTCGCATATTTCTTCCGCTATCGGGGCCGGCCATCGCCACGTTATCCATCTACAACTTCATGAACGCCTGGAACGACTTTTTCGATCCATTGATCTACCTCAGTAGCGCCAAGCTCTACACCATTCCGCTGGGCCTGTCGCTGTTTGCCGACTCGCAGACCGTGCAGTGGTCTGAGTTGATGGCGGCCTCAGTGATCGCGACGGCGCCTCTTTTGATCATGTTCTTTCTGGCGCAGAGAAAATTCATGGAAAGCGTCGCGCTTTCCGGTCTCAAGACTTGACAGGAAGGGGAGTTTTCTATATGGTAAAGATGAGCTCGGATTTCCCGTGTGGCAACGGCCGACTCGTGTCGGCGGAGTCCACCGAATATGGCCAGCGCGTGGCGTTTCTGGCTATGACCAAGTATCGGGAGCCACAGCCCAACTGGTTCTACTTCCGGCTGGACGGTCTCGTCGGTGAGCGCACACGGCTGGTGCTTTCAAACGCTGAGCAGTGCCTGGACGACTTTGGAGTCCAGGGCTGGACCGGTAACCATCCGGTGTACCGCGCGGCGGGCGGTCCCTGGGAGCTCGTGTCCAGGGTGTATTGCGAGGGGAACGACGCGCATTGCCTTGAGGTTTGGTTTGACGTACCCACCCTTGCCGAATCGATGGAAATCGCGTTCTGCTACCCTTATCAATGCGCCCAGCTTGATGAGACGCTCTCGGCGTGCCCTGTGCTGCGGCGCGCGGTCATTGGCTATTCCAGCATGGGCAGGCCGATTGTGCGCGCGTTTGTTGACGCCGCGCCCGGATCCTCCGGAGGCATTTACGTGATCGGCCGCCAGCACGCCGGCGAAGTGGGCGGCGGCTGGCTGATCGATGGTATGTTACACCATTTGGCGGGAGGCGACGTGCACACGGACAAGGCTTGGTGGTTCGTGCCAATCGTCGATGTGGACGGCGTCGAGGAAGGCTGCTACGGGAAGGATCAGGTGTGGGGCGATTTCAACCGGTCCTGGGGCGCGCCGTTTCCCAGCCGGACGGAGTTGCATGCCATTCAGCACGATATCGATCACTGGATTGAGGCCACCAAGGGAACGCTCCTTTTGGACATGCATTCTCCGGGCAACGAAATCCGTGGGTTGCATTTTATCATCTACAGAGATATGCCGCGCGTTCAGGCCGAGCGGATCGAGCGCCTCACGGCCGCCTTCAACGAGCAGCTTTCCAAGCATGGCTATGAGCCGTGCGGCATCACCCGGCCGCCCGCTGGAACCAATACCAGCGCCCGGACGGGCATGACCGCCGCTCGCTATGCTAACCTGACGCTGGGCGTCGCCGCAGCGACTTTGGAAGTGAGCTATCAAGGCCCTGTCGCCGGCGGTTTCTACACACTTGCGGATTATTATAACATGGGCGCCTGCCTGGCGAGGGCAATCGACGCGTCGAAATGATTCTGGCGCAGCCGGAGAGGGATGGATGGGATGCGATCCAAGGGCGCTACGATGCAGAAAAAGCTCACCATTGCCGTGTGCCTGATCGTATCGGTTGCATTCCTGTTGTGTGCCATCATCAGCTACGTTAACTTTACCTGTAACAAGATGCAGGACGCGCAGAAATACCTGGACGCGGTCGTCGGCAACGTGCGGGATGACCTGGACAGGCTGGTCGACGACATGGACCGCCTGACGACAATGCCGTACTATTCCGGCATCGTCGACGTCATCAGCAAATATGCCGGGCAGCCACCGGGTTTCTTTAGCAATAGTGACCGCAAGCTGGTCGCCCGACAGCTTTTATACATCGCGGAGATGAAGGACATCGTTTCAACCACTTACATACCGCTAGTGAACGGCCAGATTTTCACGATGAACCGGCAGAACGAAAGCACGCGCTGGAGTATGAAGGACTTGCCCTGGTTGGCTGGCTGCGATGAGGAAGGCGCGCTGTCCCTTCTGCCGTACCACGATGCCCGGTACGTGGACGGCGGACGCCGGACCGTGTCCTTCGCGCGTGTGCTCAAGGATACCGCCAATATGCGGAACGTGGCCTATATTGTGATCGAGCTGGGCACCGACCGGTTTCAAATGTGTGTTCCGGACACCGCGCGCTACGGCGAAAAGATTTATGTGCTCAGCGCCAGCGGTGGAATCCTGTATCCCTATCCGGAGAATCGTACCCAGCAGGAACTGCTCAAGGATTATTATATGTTGTACCGGGATCGGCACCTAATCTCCAGTGCGAGGACCCATGGAATGGGACTGACCGTTGTCGGCGCTCTGACGGAGGACCAGTACATCGATAGCCGCTATTCATTGATCTATACGCTGCTGATTACCTATCTTTGCACGCTGACTTGCTCGATACTCATGATCATACTGATCACACGGACCTTCGTGAAGCCACTGCGAGCGCTGCGCGCAGTTGTGCAGCGGCTTACGCAACGGGATTTCGATGTGCACCTGGATGTCAGGACAAATGACGAAGTTGGAGAGTTGGCCGAGGGCTTCAATAGCATGGCCGCGGAGATCCGGCGGCTATTGGACGAGATCCAGTCGGCGAACGAAAAGGAGCGAAGAATCCTGTATTCGCTTCTGCAGGCGCAGATTGGGCCACATTTCATCTACAATTCCTTGGAGGCCATGAGCCGCATCGCGCTGTCGGAGGGCAAATACGAGCTGTCTGACGGCATCGTTGCGCTGAGCCGGCTGATGCGGCATGTGTCGGACAAGGATGAGGACGTGGTGTATCTGTCCGATGAACTACGCATCGTCGAGGACTATATCCGCGTCCAAACCCTCGCCAGCGGCATGCGGGTTGAACTCGGTCAGGATGTTGACATTGCCCACGAATACCTTCTGGTACCCAAGCTGGTACTGCAACCGCTGGTGGAGAATGTGTACCGGCATAATGCATCCGCTAAGCAGCTGATGATCCACATCCGCTCGGAACTAGCCGAGGGGCACCTGATGCTGACCATCGCCGACAATGGCAAGGGCAGCACCGCCAGCCGCTTGGAGCAGATTCGCAAGCGCATCGAAGACGAATCACAGGCACCTCCGGCACAGGGCGAACGGCATCACGGCTATGCGCTGCGCAACATCCACATGCGCATCGTACTTCTGTACGGCCAGGGCTTCGGCCTGTCGTTTCCCAGGCAGCCTCGCAGGGGATTCGTGGCACAGTTGTGTTTGCCGGTGCTCTGGGAGAAGGGAGGCGGCGTCTATGAGAATCCTGATCGTTGAGGACGAGCGCCGCACGGCGGAAAATTTGCATGCGTTCATTCTGGATAGCTTCCCAGGCGTCGCGGTGGAGGGCGTCTTCTCTTCGGGCGAGGCGGCACTCGCGTTTATGAAGGCGCACTGGGTCGACATGGTCCTGACCGATATCTGCATGAGCGGAATGAGTGGATTGGAGCTGATCGGCTGTATCCGGACACAATACCCGGCCGTGCAGGTCGTGGTACTCAGCGCGTATGATCACTTCGAGTATGTGCGCGAGGCTTTTTTGATGGGCGTGAAGGATTATCTGCTCAAGCCCATTGACCGCATTGAGCTGGGCACAGTGCTCGCGGAGCGGGCGTGCCACGGCCGGTCCAATCCGGGCGGCGCCGATGAGACGGGGATGCAGGCCCGCGTGATTGAAAAGGTCAAGCGCATCATCGACGAGCGGATCGACAAGAACATCAGTCTGGCCACGCTGGCGGAGGCGGTCAACATGAATCCGCAGTATCTTTCCTCGCTGTTTAAGGACGAGACTGGCGAAAACCTTTTTTCCTACGTCACAAGGATGCGTATCGAAAAGGCGCAGGAACTGTTGTGCCATACCAGCCTCAAAATTAATGAGATCGCCGCAATCGCCGGCTATTCGGATTATAAATATTTCTCCTACGTGTTCAAGCGCGTGACCGGACTCACGCCCAGTGAATACCGCCTTCAGGCCTGGGTGATGCCTAGTTCGAATGCGAATTCATGAACGTTTCTATCCAAAACTAAATATTTCTGGTTTTCGGGGGCGACGGACCTCGCTATCATGAAGCTGGAAGGGATCATACCCAATTCGAATAGGGGGAAGCACGATGAAGAGCGCATCCAAGTTGATTTCCTTGCTTCTGATGATGGTGCTAGTGTGCGCCCTTGGCGCCACAGCGGTCGCCGAGGAAGCCAAGCCAGAGAAGCTGACGGTGTTGATCTGGGGCAGCGTGGAGTCCAAGGAAA
>JAEYPQ010000005.1 GCA_023410645.1 Bacillota bacterium
CGATTCGCTGCAGATCGTGGATGGCGCTATCACCAGGGCAAAAATCGGTGATGCCGCAATTGGCGCCGCGCAGATCGACGCAGCCAATATCAACTGGGCCAGTATTGCGAATCTCGTGGCAGACATTTCCCAGATCGCCAAAGCGCAGATTACCACGGCGAACATACGGGAGGCCAATATAGATTGGGCGAATATCGCTAACCTGGCCGCGGATGTTGCCGCGATTGCTAAAGCCCAGATTGACACTGCCAGCATCCGCGAAGCAAACATCGACTGGGCGAATATCGAAACATTGGCTACAGCCGCAGCTTCGATCGCAAAAACCCAAATTACAACGGCTAACATTATTGACGCAAACATTAGTTGGGCGCAAATTACCAGCTTAACCACCTCAATTGCTTCAATCGCCGCCGCACATATCGAGAACCTAGAAGTGGGTAATCTTATGGTGCGTGGCGCAAATGGGAAAATGTTTCAGATAATTCCGGATGGTGGAGATGGCGCTTCATCGCCGCTCGAGGTAATGATTCATGGCGAAGACATGGAAGAAGGGACGATTACTACTCGAGAGCTCAATGTTACTTCTATCTTTGAAGATGCGAAATTTCTTGGCAAATTGTCAGAATTCATCTTGCCATATATAATTGAGAATGTATATTTCAAGCATATTATTAGCAAGATACCCTTGCTCGATAATCTCACTGATTCAGTCCACTTTTCCGATCTAGATATGACTATTGAAAGTAAGGGAAAAGAATTTGCCGCTCGTGTTGCGGCGAAGAAATTCGAACTGTTGAAAAGGGTAGGAGAAAGTTACGAGAGTTTCACGGAATTTAGCACCCTTAAAGCGATCACTTCACCCTTTCTCCAGATAGGTGTAGATACTGCTATCAACCCTAAAATGAAGTTGGGGAAGGGCGTCTTCGAGTTCAATAGCAGCACGGGCAATTTTGCGTGCAGAAAGGCGTGACATCATGCAGACGTCAACGGTATATACAAGCAATGGCGCCAGGTGGGGCAGCTCAGGGTTCACCAGCAACACAGACTATCTGTATGTCGGCAAGTCGGGCACGGCCACCTATTATGGCCGGATAGGCTTCCCGGCCATCAACAAGACTTGGTACATCAAGTCCATCAAGCTACGAATGAGGCGGATCGACGAATACTCGTCGAAGGCGCTAAAGGTCGGTTCGCGGGACGACAGTAGCTGGGATTACAAAACTTCGACCGATTTCACGAAGAACATTTCTGTATCCAGTGGCACCAACACGAAGGAATGGGATCTAACCGCATATAAGGGCATCCTGCAAGGTTACACGGGGACGTGGTATTTGCATGTCCGACACGGCTCCGGAGACAACTCCTACTGCGAGTTTTCTGGCGGGACCTCCGGCAGTGCGCCTCGTCTCGTCATCGAGTATGAAGAAGCCACCATGTCGATCCCGACGGAAGGGTTTACTATTGGCTCCGGTACAGACATTACCGTCGGAACCGAAGGGACCGGGCTGACGCATACCTTGAATTACACAGTTGGCGAGTACAGCGGGACCATTTGCGCAGGTGTAGACGGTGGCCATGTCAAGGAAGGCTGGACGCCGCCACTGGAGCTTGCGAACGCGATTACGAGTGGTACTCGCGGCACCATCGTCATGATGATTATATCCTATCTTAATGGGGAGGAGTCGTCGCGGATCGAATTCAGCTACCCGCTGGACATCCCGGAATCGATGATTCCTGCGATCACGAATGTGACCTATGAGGTAGTCAACCCGGAAAATGACGATATAGGCGTGTACGTTCAAACCCGTAGCAAAACCAAATGCACGATTACGGCACATTCCGTATACAGTGCGAAAATTGAGCAATACATTTTGACCATCGGAGGGAAGTCCTATACGGTCGCAGCTGGTGAAGATCCGGAAGTGCCCGTACAAATCATGACGGATGTTTTGATGGTAAGCGGGAACTTACTTGGCGAAGTAAGGGTGGTGGACACACGAGCCAGGGAAGCAGAGTGGATCGATACTCAGCCCATCGTTGTGCATCCCTATGCGGCTCCGGTCATCACGGCATTTAGCGCCGAGCGGGCGGACCACGAAGGGATTTCGACTAATAGCGGAACATTCCTGAAATACTCCCTGTCGTGTTCGTTCTCGCCGATCGGCAATCTTAACATGCGTGCGGGATCGATCAAGTTCCGGTCTGTTGACGATGATTTTGGTGATCCCATTTTGTTGGCCTGTGACACGGGTGCGTTGGGATCGGTATACAATTTCACGCTTACTGGGCTTCTTGGACAAACAGAGGATCCGGATGAAGGCAGTATAGGTTCTGGTGGATACGTTGTGAGCTCCACATTGGCAGACAGATTCGGTAACAGCGTAAATGGTGAGGCGGAATTGGCCAGTCGGACGATCTGGTTTGACCTACACGGTTCCGGCGAAGGGGTGGCAATTGGCAAGCCGGCGACCGATCCGAGCAAGTTTGACGTGGGCATAGCAAGCCGGTTCCGAGGTGCGGTCGACTTTGACGTTGCTCCGGCGTATGCGAACCATAGCATGGCGCGGGAGGCGCTGGGTATCTACTGCGGACATTCTACGGTCAGCGTGCCAGGTTCGCCCACACAGTATATCAATGTCGCGTTCGGTAAGATGCTCCCCGCCATTCCCACGACGCTTGTGGCTGCTATCGGCGTGAGTGGTGGTATGACTAGCACCTATCACAGCATCGACGTTACAACGGCTGTTACCACGACCGGGTTCCGCGTCAAAATCAATAATGGATCGACGGGTTCAGCGACGGTATGGGTCGATTGGATCGCGATTTTGTAAGTCTTTCGCGCTGGTGGCGCTGTATTAGGGAGGTATTTCATGAGTTTTTCGGATCTCGCAAAGGGCGCCCGGGATTGGGCGGTTTCCAAGATCGGCTGCAAGTACAGCCAAGCAAGGCGGACGCAGGAGACCATCTTCGACTGCTCATCGCTCGTCGCGCGTTCGTATAGCGCAATGGGCAAGGCGTGGAAGTATGGCGGTCGCGTTCCGCTCTCCTGCCATGAGGTGTACGATGATGACTTTGAACTGCTCTGGCCGGCAACCTACGCCGAGATCGGGAAGAAGTTCGGTGGCTCGTCTGTGATCGCCAAGGCGAAGCAGCCGGGCGACCTGCAGTTCCTGAACACCCAGAAAACCAGCCGGGCGAACAAGATCACCCACGTCACGATGGTGGCGTCGGCCTCCAAGATCGTGCACGCCAGGGGCACTGCCTATGGCGTCCGGATGGATAGTCTGACGCACTACGCCGGGAAGGTCTGCGCGCTGACGCGGTACAATCCGGCGTGCGATCTGGTTTTGGGCCATAAAGGCCACCGCACCACCGCCTTGCAGAAGGCGCTCAATGACAAAGGCGCCGATCTGAACAGCGATGGCGAATTCGGCGAGAATACGCAGACTGCGCTCAAAAAGTTTCAGCAGAAAGTTGGTCTCCCGGTTACCGGCCGCGGTGACACGACGACGTGTGCCGCGCTGGGCCTTGTTTCAACTTCGAACGGATCCAACACGGATACGAATGCCGATCCCATGGAGACCGTCGCGCCAGCTGAAGGCGTTCATGTCACGGGGAACGCCGTAAACGTTCGCGTCGGCCCTGGAACCAACTATGACATCGTAAAGGATGTAAAGAAAGGCGCTGTGTTGACTTCAATTGATACGGCTGGCTGGCGCCCGGTACTGGTCGACGACGAGGTGTGCTGGATCAGCGAGAAGTATACGGAAATGGTAGGATAAACCACTCTTTCAATTGAACACCAGCGCCGTGGCACAGCAGAACATTTCAATCTTGAAGAGCTCAACGGAGGAAATCTAATGAACGGCGAAACCATGGTATCGCTCCTGTCGCTGGCTGGGACGCTGATCGGGTCCATCATCGGGATCCTGACAGCGAACCGCCTGACGAACTACCGGATCGAAGCGCTCGAGAAGAAGGTTGACAAGCACAACTGTATTATTGAGCGCACTGCGATCCTGGAGCGGGATACCAAGACACTCTACAACCGACTCGACGAACTTAGGGAAGATGTCAAAGACATCGGGAGGCATGAGAATGATTGATCTGACCCCGCTTTTGCAAGCGGTAATCGCGCTGCTCGCGTCACTCATCACGCTGAAAGTCATCCCCTGGATCAAGGCGCGCACGACGGCGCAGCAGCAGGTGCTGCTGCGGTCTACTACGGAAATCCTCGTGCGCGCCGCGGAGCAGCTTTATGGTTCCGGCAAAGGGCAGGAAAAGCTTCAGTATGTGAGGGATGAGCTTGAACGGCGTGGGTATCAGGTGGACCCTGCCGCGATCGAAGCGGCTGTTCGTACGGTAAATCTTGAGGCCGCTTGGGTTAAGAATTGACTCAATACACTGCTCAATACTACATTGTAATTCAGTAGAATACCGATGAGCGGGTCAGGGTTCTGGCCCGCTCTTCGTCATGGAAACAACATAATTCATGTGGTCTCAACAACCCCAATCAACATGGAAAACTCACAAAAAGAAAGGAAAACAACATGGAGAAAGAGATCCAGATCCAGCGGGAAGAGCTGGACAGTATCGCACCGGATTTCGAATCGCAGCGGACGACCACCTCGGAGGAATTCGAGTGGACCGAAGGCGAAGAAGTGATCTCGCTGCGAGGCGAGAACTCGAAGCAGTTCGATCTGGGCGAGAACCGCTATCAGGCGGTGGTGTACCCCGAACCCGTGCACTACAGGAAAGCGGGCAAGTGGGAGGAAATCGACAACAACCTCGTTGAGGATGAAACGGATGGCCGAAGGGTACTTCGGAACAAGGCCAACAGCATGTTGTGCGAACTGGCGGTTGAAACAGATAACGGCCCTCTTGTGGTACTGAAGCACCGAAAGCACGTGCTGCCCTGGTCGTTCGAACAGCACGTTAACCCCGTACAGGCGGAGGTGTTGAGCGGCGAAACGCTCAAGCGCGAGCGGTTGCTCAAACTGGCAAAGGAAAACCAAGGTC
Organism: Bacillota bacterium; assembly: GCA_023410645.1. Taxonomy (GTDB): domain Bacteria; phylum Bacillota; class Clostridia; order TANB77; family CAG-465; genus CAG-465. The sequence goes on from JAEYPQ010000005.1 coordinate 5,020, forward strand.
CCCAGCAGCGTAGCGCCGACGCCTATTCGGATGAGGAACTGAGGAGCCAGGAGACACCGGAAGCACGGCGCAGTGATACCACCGGCAAGACCTCGCAGGTCCTGTACAAGGGAATCCTGCCTGGTGTGACGGTGCGCTATACGCTGTCGGGCGATCAGCTGAAGGAAGACATCGTATGCGCGGACCGGGATGCCTTGGCTGGGGTGAGCCTGAAGCTTCCGGGCAGTTACCAGTACGCGGTGAACAATGATCAGAGCATTTCGGTGCGCGATGATTTGGGCATGGAGAGGTTCTTCTTCGATACGCCGGTGGTGTACGATGCAGCCGGAATGACCGTGATCGGAAAGGCCGTCCTCGAACGGCGCGCGGACTATATGCGCCTGAGCTACGAGATCGACGACGACTTCCTGGCAGTTTGCAAGTACCCCGTGACGATTGACCCCGTGACCAAGGTGCGCCCGACGAATGATATCGACTGGGCGACGCTCACCTCCGGCGGCACGAAGTCCGTGCGGCCGGGCACGCCCAAGGTGATCCGGAGCTCGAGCAGCGAGACCATCATGGTCATGAAGCTCAATAAGCTAGCACAGATCAAATCCAGCGACACCGTGATTTCGGCCAAGCTGAAGCTGGCGGTGACCAACGCGTCCAAGACCAGTGGTAAGTACATGGGCGTGTACGGCATCACGAAGGATTGGGACGTGGGCTCGTTTGTCAAGGCGGATTTCTTTGGCTCGAACAACAAGCTGACCAATGTGACCGAGCTACAAGACTATACGGCCCTGGGCAAAAGCTCGGTTACGCTGGATCTGACCAACATGTACCGGGACTGGTATCGTGTTGTAGGTAACGATGCAAACAAGGTGGTGCAAAATCGCGGCTTCCTGGTCCGCATGGAGAGCGGTACGGGTACCGCCAATCTGGGCTCACCGAGCAGCGACAAGAGCAAGCGTCCGCAGTTCATCGTGAACTATATCAGCCACGCGGGGCTGGAAAACTGGTGGACGTATGAAAGTCAGTCCGCCGGGCGCGCCGGCACGGCCAATGTGGATCTGTTCAACGGCAACGTGGTGCTCGCGCATCAGGATACCGCGATGACCGGAAACCGTATGCCGGTATCGGTCTCCCACTTCTACAACAGCTGTCAATCCGCAAGCGGCTCATCGGATCAGGTGCCCGATCCCAAGGATGGCATCAGGCCTGACTACAGTACGCTTTACCGTTGTGGATTTGGCTGGAAGCATAGCGGCTTGCAGTACATTTACCAAACCAAGGTAGACGCCCGGCATTATTATGTTTGGGTGGACGGCGACGGAACCGAACACTGGTTCAAGCGGGACAAGGACAAGAAAGACCGCGCAAAAAAGGAAGAGCTTTACGACGTGGAAGGCATGGGTCTGAAGCTGACCAAAGTTGAAGCCAAAGGTGCGATCTCCGAAAAGATCGAGATCGAAGACCGCTCCCACAGCGTGATGACCTTCCGGCGCAGGCTGACGGCCAAGCGCAAAGGGACCTGGCAAAACTGGTGGCTGACCAGCGTGCGTGATTCGATGCGCAACAGTGACAACAAGCTGACCAACATCGTCAAGTACAGCTACAAGATGCCGGACGCCAAGGATCAGGATGATAGCGAGAACATGTATGCCC
>JAEYPQ010000011.1 GCA_023410645.1 Bacillota bacterium
GTACAACGCCGACTGCCAGGCCGGCTCGGACAGCAGCTTTGGCCGCACTCAGAACCTGGTGGCCTTTGACGAAGGCCCCTTCTACGCCATCTATACCGTCCCCTACGTGCTCATGAGCGCCGGCGGCCCCCGCATCAATGGGAATGGCGAACTCGTTCGTGAAGATGGCACCGTCGTCAAAGGTGCGTACCTGACCGGTGAGATCATCGGCTCGGCCAACATCGGCGGCCTCACCACGATCGGCGGCATCGGCCATGGCATGGCCACCACCTGGAGCATCATCGCCGCGGAGAACGCTTATGCCCGCGCGCAGGAACTGTCCAAGTAAATCCATCCCTTAACGGTTAACACGAAGCGCCCCTTCCGATACGGGAGGGGCGCGTTGTTTGCGGCAGCATACTACCACCTGTGGTTGGGCCACGAGATTCTATTCGCTTGGAGCCATGAGTTCATTGCGTAAACCTCCGCAGCCATCTTCCGGCAGCGGAGCGCTTCGAACGCTGGGGCGGTTAACGTGGTGCTGGCCTGCCATCCGGTAGCACGGCCTGTACGCCAGGGGCGAACAGTATGACAATCTGCACATCGCCATCGCGACGTTCGAAGATAATTGAGGAACGCAGATGCTCAGTGCGCTGGAGGCGATGGTCGTGGAGAATAACACAACGGCATCCGCTACCGTGTGCTGGCTTTAAGGCCATAAGCTCGTTGACTAAGAAAAAGTGCGACCTCGTTCTTCCCACGTCGCCCCGGTGTGCCTCTCGTAAACGACCGCCGCGCGCCGTCACGCTGGGGCTGGCCTGCGAGCGATGGCGGTATTCGATCCATCTCGATAAGGCGATCTTCTGAACTAAGCAACAGCTTCAGTCACTGTGTGCCGGCCATTAAGGTTTTCGACTCGTTGAGGGATGATTCTGCCATGACGCTGCGTTTCTATCCCGAATACCTCATCGCGCGAAGCCATTCCCCATAGTTTTCAAAATGCAATGACAAATTATACGAATATAGCTGTATTGGCCGTTCGTCCATATTTGACCTGGCCAGTGTGGATTTATGTTTATCTTTGACAGACTTACAAAGCATTTCATATAGATCGTCTGCAAGGCCAATCTTCCGCCTCGCTGTTTCGACGCGTCCTGCGACTATCAGGTATTGAACAAAATCCTCGTTCAGCATTATTGTTCCCGATCTACCGTTTTCATCCATCATGATTCTGATTAATCCCTGCAGAGCGTCCAGTGCGTCGAGTTCACTTACCATAACCTTCGACACGTTTTCTCTTCCAAGCAGAAAATCTACCGTCACTCCGAATAAATCTGCCATGCGCATAATTGTGTCGACCGTAGGCCTTTTGTCAGCTTGCTCCCAGGATGAGATAGTCGCAGGCGGGACCGGACTTTCGACCCCTCCTAATCGCGCTCCGAACTCGGCCTGGGTCCAATCTCTTTCCTCGCGCAGGCTACGCAACCGCTGGGCGAATGGGAGCATTTCGGGGTTGGCTGCAGGCTTCTTCTTTTTCATGAGCAGACCTCCATTTCATTATTGGTAGGATACATCTACTCGCAGTAAAAGTCAATGCCTTATCTTTCTCCTATTCTGCATATGGAATATAAGCTACTTCATGTCGACTATACCGCCATTAACGGCTATCCTTGAAACAGGGCCAGCAACACGGGACCCAACAAGAAAACTGCGGCAAGATCCGCACAGAGGAGGAACTCAGCATGCAAACCGAGGGGAACACGAAGGACACCTTGCAGATTGATCCGGAGTTTCGGAGTCTTCTGCCCATCCTGACCACGGAGGAATCAGCGGCACTTGAAGAGAGTATCGAGCGCGAAGGGTGCCGGGACGCGCTGATCGTATGGGGTGACACGCTCGTGGATGGACACAACCGCCACGAAATCTGCACCCGGCGCGGGTTTCCGTTTCAGGTGCGGCAGATGGAGTTCGAAGGCCGCGAGGATGTGATCATCTGGATTTGTGCCAATCAGAACGCGCGCCGCAACATCACGCCAGAGCAGAAGGCGTACCTGCTGGGCAAGCGATACGAGGCAGAAAAGCAGAGAGAGGGCCGACCGCAAAAACTTGCCCACTGTGGGCAAGTTTCCGGTTCGAATGCCACGGCCCAGCGCATCGCCACCGAGCTTGATATCGGCAGGAACACTGTCCGCCGCGCTGGAGAATACGCCCGCGCTGTGGACGCGCTTGCTGAGGCTTCCCAGACGATCAAGCACAAGATCCTGGCGGGCGAGATCAACCAGCCCCGCGCTGCGATCGTGGAGATCGCTACAAAGCCGGAGGCGGAGCGTAAAGCAGCTGTCGAGCGTATGGAGCGTGGCGATCCACCGGAACTCGAGGTTAAAACGAAGGAATGCCGATTGTGCGGGCGCATGTTGCCACTTGATCAGTTCACTACGCAGGGAGCGGGGCGCGTTGCATCCTACTGCCGCCAGTGCAGCGCGGCGGTTAAGGCCGCCAACTGCAGGGTTAGTGACATGCGGGCCGACTTGCGCGAGAACATGCAGATCCTCTCGGACATCGCGGATTCGCTCCACGGCAAAAATGGCGGGGTGGAGTACACCATTGATAATGTGCTGAACGAGATCCGGCTGGGTGGGGAGAGATTCGCAAATCTCGTTCGGGACACTTATGAGCAGCCTGCGCTCATGGGCGATGAAAAGAACGTGGAGGCTGTCAACGCACTCCTGGAGGACATCGTCGCGAACATCAACAATTTGAGGCGGGGTCGATTATCCTCAGGAGTTTTCTCAGAGACCCAAAACAATGGAGGCACACATGAAGCCCATTGATATGATTCTGGCCTACGCGGAGCCTAACAGTCACCGCCATGCGCTATCGGTCTTCCCCTGTTGGGGCGTTTCGCAGAAAGGCGTATGCGAGTGCCCGAAGGGGACGGCATGCACCTCACCCGGTAAGCATCCGATTCCCTCGAACGGCCTGAAAGCCGCTACGCGGGATGTCAATCAGATCCGTCAGTGGTGGACGGCGAATCC
>JAEYPQ010000016.1 GCA_023410645.1 Bacillota bacterium
GTACTTGATGTTACTGTTATTGTTTGTGTCTCACTTGTAAATACTGTTGCTGTATCCCATATTGGTTCTGTATCTCCATATGGATATGACACTGTTGAATATATGTATTTACTCTCATTTAAGTTTATACCACTTCCTCCTGCATTATCACTTAGTGCTACTGTTGCATCTACACTACCTGTTGTTGTACTTGATGGTATTGTTATTCCTGCTTCATTTGGTACTACTGTATCTACTATTATTTTTCCTGATGTTGCTGATTTATTGTTCCCAGCATTATCTACTGATAATACATGCACATAATACTCTCCATCTGTTGCTACTTCAATCCCTACTGTTGCTACATCTCCTACAAAATTTTCTGCTGTTAAATTTGTTGCTCCAGATTGCCATACTACATTATCCACTTCATAATTTGTTGATGTTTGATCTATTACATACTTACTTGCAGTTTTATTTATTCCACTTCCACCATCATTATCTGTTAGTGTTATTGCTACTGGCGTTACTACCAATGTTCTTGAATAATTTGGTACTGATATTTGTGGTGAATTTGGTGCTGCATTATCCACTGATGAGTTTACCTTTACTTCTTTTGTTCTTACATCTGATTCATTACTCATCTTTAATTCTACTGTTATATAATATGTTTGATTAGGAGATATTCCTTCTGTTATATTAAATTCTACTGTAGCACTTTTTTCTAAAATTTCTTGTACTGGTGTATCTCCATGCTCTCCACTTGTTTCTGATAAATATATTTTATAATATTCTATTTTATTTGGATCTACCATCATTCCTATAAGTGATATTGTTCCATTAAAATGTGTTGTATCTGGTACTACTGAAATATTTATTTTAAAGTCTTTTACTTCTATTACTCCATCTGACCAATTTGATTCATCTTGATTGTCTCCAACATATACTAATTCTCCTGCTACTATTTCTAATATATCAGGATATTTAGTATTATCCATTGATGTTATTATATCTGTTATTTTTTTATCTGTATTTGTTGGATCTCCATTTTCTGTTGAACCACTTTTATCGGCATTTAATAACTTTGGATTATAATTACCATCTGTTCCTGCCATTTGATCCAATTCATATAATGATAACTCACTTTTAAATGCATCTATATCATTTAAAAATTTAGCCTTTTTGGCACTTTCTATTGGATTATTTTTACTTAAATTTAGTATTATAGTACCAGCTAATATTATAATTACTATTATTGTTATTACTAAAACTATTAATGATATACCTTTCCTTCTTTTCATATGCTCTCCCTTTTTTATCTAATAAATTGTAAAATATAAGCGAAAAAGACCTAAGTATAAAGCTTAATGTTTTACACTTAAGTCAATATTACTCTTATACTATATATTGAAAATGACTAAAATTAACATTCATTTTAATGTTATTATTTTTATAAAGTATTTTAAATAATATATTTGCAAATAAATATACATTTTTAATTCCATTATTTTTTTCATTTTCCATATTTCACTTCCTCTTACAACTTTTACAATTTAATTTTATAATATATGCAAAAATTTGTCAATATAAATTATTATTTTTTTGCTTAATAATAAATAAATATTATGTATAAAAATATTCAGATAATTTTAGAGCTAATATTTTTAACTTTTAAACTTTAAGAGCTTATATCGTATCTGACTTTAATCAAATTTACATTTACTTAATCTAATCAACTTTAGAAATTTTTAACTCAAATTATTAATAAAGGCTAATTTCTAATGATATTTTATCTACTATTTTATAAACCGCTAGATACTTGTATAACTGGTCTAAACCCAATATCACCATAATTAGTAGAACCACAATAGAAATAAAATATTCCTGATTGCGTATTATCCCAATATACAGCACCTCTTAGCATAAACATATTACTACCATATGGCATCATTGAAAAATCTCCATTCCATGAAGTGGCATCTGTTCCAGCTGTTGATGTTTCATAAATTGCATCGCCAACTCTATTAGAAGTAGCTGCATAATTTCCACTCTGTGTATCACCATTTGATATATATACATCTTTATATTGTACTGAAGCATTAACTAGATTGCTACCTAAATTTTGTAAATCTGGATTGCCATTATTTACATATGCTGCTACATATTCAGCATTTCCCCCAGACATATCGTAGATTCCATATGTATTACCGGTAGTACTTGCATTTACACCATATGTAGTATCATTGTATGGATACGTAGTTGTTGTAGTTGCAGCATCTACGCTTGTTCCCGATTGACCTGTTATAAAATTACTACTTGGATTTATCCATACTTCTTGACCATTCCTTCCATATCTTGATGCTGTTAAATATGCCACTGCTCCCCATTCTACATTCTTTATTAAATGGGTATCTATTCCGATTCCACTTGTTCCCCATCCATATGTACTATCATTTTCCATATTTCTACATACAGCAAAGATATTAGATACATGTATATTTCTCCATGAATTTACACTAGGAAGTACTTTTATATGTTTTGTAGTTACATTATCTCCACTTAAAGAATTTGCTATACCTTCTCTTGCAGTTGCCTCAAATTTTGCCACCCATATTCCTGTTATTTCTGTACTTCCAAATGTAAATGCTGGATGCATTATATACCCACTTGTTGCCATTGTTTGTGTATTAGCTATAAAATTTATTTGTATTATTTGAGAAGTACTTGTATGTGATGTCGGTATTTTATATTCATATCTTGGTATCCACACCCACATCGATCCATCTGCTGTCTCAGCATTTGCCCATTTACTATTTGTATAATCATACCAATCTGGATCACTTTCGGTTGTTGCAACTACATTTCCACTTGCATCCCATTTTATTGGAGTCATTCCTACTGCAAGTCTTGGCTTATTAACTCCTTTTGTTGCATTATATTCTGTTGTAATTGCAAATGCATTTGTTCTTGCAGAAATACTATTTCCAACATTATCATTTGCTTTTATCCATAAATAATAAGTTCCATCTGATGAATAACTTAAAGTTGTTCCATTATTAAATGCTGTCCATCCACTACTTGGTTCTGTTGTATTTGTACTCCATACATATTGTAATGTACTTGCATTTATTCCACTTGCATTATCACTTATTGTTACAGTTGTATTTGCAATTTCAACATTACTTGCACCATTTGTTCCAAACGTTACTGTTGGATTTGTTTTATCTATTTTTACTATATATCCTGTTGATTCTGCTCCTACTGTTCCTATATTATTTATTGCTCTTGCTTTTATAGTAGTTGTACCTTCACTTGTTACTACTATTCTATTTGTTGCATTATATGTTTGCCATGTTCCCCCATTTATTGAGTATTCATATCTTATAATACCAGGTGAAGCTACTTCACTTACTGTTAATGTTACATTTTGATTTGTCCATACATTTGTTCCCACTGTTCCTGATACTACTGGTGCCACTGGTATATCCGTGTTTATTGCTACTCCACTTGATAATACCTCTCTTCTGTTTCCAGCCTTTCCACTATAAGTACATGTAAATAGTATACTTCATTTGTACTTGATGTTACTGTTATTATTTGTGTTTCACTTGTAAACACTGTTCCTGTATCCCATATTGCTTCTGTATCTCCATATGGATATGATACTGTTGAATATATGTATTTACACTCTGATAATTCTATACTACTTCCACCTTCATTATCGCTTAACACAACTGTTGCATCTACACTATTTGTTATTGTACTTGATGGTATTGTTATTCCAGCTTCATTTGGTACTATTGTATCCACTACTACCTTTCCTGATGTCGCTGTCTTTTTATTTCCTGCATTATCTATTGATAAAACATGTACATAATACTCTCCATCTCCTGCTACTTCCATTCCTAATGTTGCTACATCTCCTACAAAACTTTCTGCTGTTAGATTTGTTGCTCCTGTTTGCCATATATTATCATCTTCACTATAGTTTGTTGACACAATATCTATTACATATTTACTTCCTGTTTTATTTATTCCGCTTCCACCTTCATTATCTGTTAATGTTATTGCCATTGGTGTTATAGTTAAAGTCTTTGAATAACTTGGTTTAGATATTTGTGGTTCATTTGGTGTTACATCGTCTATTGAAGTTCTAACTTTTACTTCTTTTGCTCTTACATCAGATTCATTACTCATTTTTAATTCTACTATTATATAATACTCAGTATTTGATACTATTCCTTCTGTTATATTAAAGTTTACTGTTGCATTTTTTTCTGTTATTTCTTGTGCTGGTATATCTCCATGTTCTCCACTTGTTTGTGATAAATATACTCTATAATATTCTATCTTACTTGGATCTACCATCATTCCACTAAGTGTTATTGTTCCACTCAAATGTGTTGTATCCGGTACTACTGCTACATCTATTTTAAAGTCTTTTACTTCTATTACTCCATCTGACCAGTTTGATTCTTTTTCGTTATCTCCAACGTATACTAACTCGCCTACTATTACCTCTAGCTTATCTGTATAGTCAGTGTTGACCATTGATTTTATTATATCTGTTATTTTTTTATCTACATTTATCGGATCACCATTTTCTGTTGAACCACTCTTATCTGCATTTAATAACTTTGGATTATAATTTCCATCTGTTCCCGACATTTGATTTAACTCATATAACGACAATTCACTTTTAAATGTATCTATATCATTTAAAAACTTCGCCTTTCTTGCACTTTCTATTGGATTATTTTTACTCAAATTTAGTATTACTGCTCCGGCAAGAATTATTATAACTATTATCGTTATTATTAATACGATTAAAGATATTCCTTTTTTCTTTTCCATATGCTCCCCCATTTTATATGTTTTCAATTATAAAATATATACAAAAAGACCTAAGTATAAAGCCAAATTTATACTTAAATCAATATTATTACATTATATATTGAAAATAACTACAATAATCACTAAATTTTAGACTATTATTTTTTATAAATACTTTAAATGATATATAACTATGTGCATAAGAGTGCATAAGATAAGATATGATATCATATTTTTTCATTTTCAACATTTCACTTCCTCTTATAATATTTTTTACAATTTAATTTTATATTCTATATTTAAAATTGTCAATAAAAATTATTATTTTTGTTAATTATTATAAAAAAGTGAAATAAATATTAATTTTACCTCACCTTTTTATAATAATACCTTCATTTTACCTTTTCAAGTTCGAACCAAAAATTTGAGCCTTTACCAAGTTCACTTTCAACGCCATATTCTGCTTCATGTTTTTCAAGTATATTTTTTACAATTGAAAGCCCAAGGCCTGTTCCTGTACTTGATCTTTGATATGTCTTGTCAATTTTATAATATCTAGTCCATATATGCTGTAAATCTTCTTTTGAAATTCCCGGTCCATTATCAATTACTTCAAATCTTACTTTTTTTCCTGTACTTTTTACATTAACTTCAATTACTTTATTTTGTAAGCTATGATTTATCGCATTATTTATTAAGTTATACATTACCTGTTCAATTTTAGTTTTATCTGCCATTACGATACAATCTTCTTGAATATTTAATATAAATTTACAATTATCACTTTCAATATTAAGTCCTTTTACAATATTTTTTGTAATTTCACTTAAATTAATTCTTTCCTTGTTTAATGTTGTAATACCACTTTCAATTTTTGATAGATCCATCATATCATTAACAAGTCTACCTAATCTATCCGTTTCGTCAATTATAACTTGAAGATGTTCTTCTCTTTTTTCTTTATTATCTCCTGATAAATCTCTTATCATTTCAGAATATGCTTTTATCATAGTAAGTGGAGTTCTTAAGTCATGAGATACATTTGCAATAAGTTCTTTTCTTATTTTATCTGTTTTTTCAAGTTGCTCCGTTGCAAAGTTTAAAGTATCTGCTAATTCATCAAGTTCAAAATAACCTGCTTTTTGGAATTTTATATTATAATTTCCATTTGCCAACTTTTTTGCAGATTCATTTATTTGTTTTATTGGCTTTGATAAATTCCTAGATATAAATATTGAAATTATAGAAGATATAATTAAAGATATTATTGTTATATATACAAGCTGACCTTTTAGTACATTAGTTGTTGCATCTATTGGATCTATTGATGTAACCATTATTAAATAATCATCACTATTTTGAATTTGTTTTCCATAAATAAATATTTCTGATTTTAATTTATCAAGTTTTAAAGTATAATTCATCTTATGGTTTGGACTCTCTAAGATAGTGTTTATTACACTGCCTAAATCAACTACGTATGGCCTTGTTGGTAATTGGCTATTTTGTGTATTTGAATTTGATGAATATACTATATTTCCAACTTTATTTATAATATATATATTAGATACATTTTTATATGCTACACTATCTATATAATCAGAGAAATCACCAGATGAATACTCTTCTTCTATTTTAGTTGCAAGTTTTACCACTTCATTTTTTTTCATTGAGCTATAATAACTTTGTAAAAATATAACTTGCATAAACCATAATATTATAAATATACTCACTGCAAATAATACAAAATAAATCCAAATCTTATATGTAAGTGAAATATTTTTTTCTTTTTTCACTATTTGAGTCACATTTTCTTTTGAGTTATTTAGTCTATTTTTTATATAATTTAATAATTCAATAATTTTACTCTTCAAATTTATATCCCATCCCTCTGACTGTAACTATATTATCTCTATAATCTCCTATACTATTTCTAAGCATCTTTATATGTGTATCGACAGTTCTATCTTCACCAAAGAAGTCATATCCCCATACTTCATTTAATATTTTTTCTCTTGACAAAGCTATATTTTTATTTAGAATTAAATATACAAGTAATTCATATTCCTTTGGAGTTAGTTCTATCTTATTTGAATCAACATAAACATTTCTTGCTAACATATCAACTTCAAGACCTTTATATGTATATTTCTTCTTAACATCTAAACTACCATTTTTGGCTCTATTTATAATGGCACTTATTCTTGCCATAACCTCTTTAGGACTAAATGGTTTTACTACATAATCATCAATTCCAATTTCAAATCCAAATAACTTATCATACTCCTCACCTCTTGCAGATAGCATAAGTACAGGAATATTCTTAGTTTTCTTTATTTCTTTTATAGCTGAAAATCCATCAAGTTTTGGCATCATTATATCCATCACGATAATATCAAAATCTTCCTTTGAGCATTTATTTACAGCATCCATACCATCACTTGCTTCTTTTACTTCATATCCTTCAAATTCAGCATATTCTCTTATTACATTTCTTATTTTTTCTTCATCATCAACTATTAATAATCTCATAAATTCCTCCGAATCACTTTTATTATATTTTTATAATTACATTCTAATTATACAATATGTTTGTGATAAAATAGTGATAGTTATGTTATTTTATATAAGTATATTATATATGTTTTATAATCTTAATACAATAGAAAAAGATAAGCAACATTATATTACTTATCTTATTTTAAATTATTTCTCTCTTTTAATTTTACTATATCATCGATAAAATTTTTTAATACACTTTCTAAGTTAATATTATAATCAATTATAAAGTTAAAGTCATCTTCAGTAAATACATATATATAATCATAAATTGATTGATTACATAAATTCAAAATTAAATTGTATAGCCTTTGCTTTAATACTTCTTCTTCTTTTTTATCATATATATTAACTGATATATATTCATAATATATTTTATCAGATTTTTCCTTAACTATTTTGTAGTAATTATATTCTTCTGGTAATGACTTGACGCCCTTAAAAATAGACATTTTAACCACCTCAAGTTATTATACCAAATTTATAAAATTAATAACACTTATTCGACAAAACAAGACAAATTTTTTCTATTTTTTTATTTCAGCAAATCTCTTTATTTTTAAGGTTGTAGTCTTTACAAATTCATCCTCTTTTATTTCAACTTTCTTTATTGCTTTATACGATACTAAAGTCCTATTTATCTTCTTTATTTCTTCCCAAATTAAATCATGTAATTTTTCATTACTTGGACGATTTGCGCCAAATTTTTCATCAATATATTCATTATTTAGAGTAACTTTAACAGAAACAATTAGTTCAGTTTTATTATCTTTATCCGGTATTCCATATACCATTGACTCTTCAACATATGGTATTTTATTTATAAGATATTCTAATTCCTCTGGATAAATATTTTTACCATTTGATGTTACAATCATATTTTTGTATCTACCAGCTATTACTAGATTTCCCTGTAAATCAAAATATCCCATATCACCAGTGTAATACCAACCTTTTTTCAATACTTTGTTAGTTTCTTCTTCATTTTCATAGTAACCCATCATTACATTATCGCCTTTTACAATAACTTCTCCAACATTACTATTTTCATCATCATTATCACTTAAATCAATTCGTATTTCAACACCATGCACCGCTTTTCCAACAGTTCCAGGTGTTCTTTTATCACCATATGATGCTGCAATTAAAGGTGAAGCTTCTGTAACTCCGTATCCTTCATAAAATGTGAATCCATAACTTTCCATCTTCCTTATAATTTCTTTATCAAGAGGTGCTGCGCCGCAAAATATATATTTAAGATTTCCACCAAAATTTTCTTGAACTCTCTTAAATAAATTTCTTCTTAAATCAATTCCAACTTTGCTTAATCCATTAGCAATTTTTGCCATTGCATTAACAACATTTTCTTTTCCAGTTTCTTTTATTGCCTTCTCAATTTTTGAACTCATTTTTTCAACAAGTGCAGGTACAACACAAATTACATCTGGTTTTACATCATTAAAGTTTTTATTAATATATTTTAATCCCTCGCAAATACCAATTGTAGCTCCAACACTTGTTCCATAAATATATGTAGTTAAAAATTCATAAGTGTGATGCATAGGAAGTACTGATAGATAAGTATATTGTCCCATTTGAGGCACAATAAAGCTACACGAATATGCATTTGAACATAAATTTCTATGATTTAACATTACACCTTTTGGTGATGCTGTTGTACCAGAAGTAAATAACAAAACACTAAATGCTTCTTTATCGATCTCTATATCCATATATGAAGTATCTCCTGTGTCTAGTAATTCTTTTCCTTCTTTTACTAGTCCATCAAAAGAATAACTAGTATCATCTGAAACTTCTTTATTCATTTCAATAAATACTATTTTTTTAGATAATTTACCCTTTAAATCTTCAACAAATTCTTTTTTTCTTGTTGAATACACTATGCAATCAGCACCAGATCTTTCAAGCAAATTCAATATTTCATTTTCAGGTAATTCTTTATCAAGCGGAACTATAACACCAACTCCACATGCAACAGCCATGTATGTTACATACCATCTATAACTATTTTCACCAATTACTGCTACTTTTTTATCTTTTAAATTCAGTTTTTTTAACATTATTGTTCCAAGTGAATTTACGTCATCTTTAAGTTTAGAATAACTTATGGATTTAAATTCTGTACTATTCATATCTTTTTCTAAAAATGCGGTTTTATCCTTAAATAAATCACATCTAATATTAAATATATCTTTTAAAGAATCCATCATTCCTAATTTTTCCATTTGAGACCTCCAAATTTTATATAATAATTATATATTTATATATAATAAAAGTCAATAAATCGGATAAATTTAGATATAAATTGCTAACTTTATTTATATAATTTATATGAATAAAATTAACAATATTTGACTTTCATATTAAAAAGTGGTATAATTATGTTAATTAAAATAATATTTTGGAGGATTATAATTATGTTATTCTTTAATAAAGTAAATGATAATGTAGATGTTGAAGACGATTTTGAAGTATCAAAATTTGATATTATTATCGAGAAATTAAGCAGTTACTATATTATAAAAATATTATTCTTTATTTGCTTAATTATATCAATAGTTGCTTTTTATTTTGGGCCTGTCTCCAATATATATCCTGATTCCAAATCCGAACTTTTAATTCCAGTAATAATTTTATTATCTCTTTGTATAGCTTTTTTATTTAATACAATAAAAAAATATGCAAGGAAAATAAAAAAGACATGGAAGGCAAATCGGTAATAAAAAGGGACATGTGTATGTAATCATCACATGTTCTTTTTTTATTTAATATAATATTATAACCTATAGTTTGGAGTGATGCTATGAAAATAATAAAATCAATTTTATTTAACTTTGTAACGATATTTTGTATAATATCTTTATTATACATTTTAGATAATGTATTATACATACGTAATTATTGTTATGGATACAACAATAATACATTAGCATATATTTTGCTTGGAGTTTATACATTATTTGTATTAGTCCTTAATATCGTATATATAATTAGAAATCAAAAAAATGAAAAACTTAAAAAGTAGTATTTTGCTACCTTTTAAGTTTTTTTACTATTCTTCTTCAAAGTCATCTGGACTTTTCTCTTGTTTCCTTTTTGATGCTAGTACACTACTAGGTTTATCCATTGATTTTTCAACAAAGGCATTTACTTTGTTTATTACATCTGGCATTAAATCTATTAGCTTATCAACAGCAGTTGTTGTACCATTTAAAGTTAGTAACTTAGTATTTCCATCTTTAACAACTAGAAATCCCATTGGAGAAATATTTACACCAGCTCCACTACCACCACCAAAAGGTAACTTTTCTGATTCGCTATCTCTTGCTGGTTTTTGATTTCCAAATTCACTACCTCCTGCTGCAAAACCAAAACAAACTTTTGAAACTGGAATTATTGTAGTTCCATCTGGACTTGTTACAATATCTCCAATTATTGTGTTAACATCTATCATATTTTCTATAGATGTCATGGCTGTCATCATCAAATTTTCTATTGGATGTTGTTCTGACATTTTTATCTTCCACCTTTCTTAATTTATTTATAATTTTTATTATTATACCAATAGTATTTGCTAATTTAAATTTAATTATACAATCTAAATTTAAATCTATAATTTTATTTGAAACATAAACGTTATACATTAAATTTTTTCTATTAAATTTATTTGTATTACTTGCTAAATATATACTTATAATAGATGTTACAAAAGTTACAATATATGCATTTAATATTAAATTTTTAAAATTTATTCCAAGATTCAAATTAAATTTCTTAAAATTAATACTATCATGTATTTTTCTTATATCTTTTTTATTTAGCAAAACTTGCAGGACTTTTAAATACTCTATAAATTTTATTAAAACATTATACACAGTATCTACTACTTTATCTGCCTCCTCTGCACTGCTGCTTTCAGTTGATATTTTTGTATTAGCAGTTTTATCACTTTGATCTTTTTTATCAAGTGAAATTTTTAAAACTTTTATAAAACCATATAAATATATTTGTATAAAGTTATCGTACTTAAGTTCTTCACCTTCCTTATTGCCTGTATTACTAATAGCAGTATATTTAATTTTTATTTTTATTGGAATAACTATAGCCAATGCAATTAAAATAAATATACCTAGAAAAATATACCAACCCATATAACCACCTTGCAATTATTATTTACTCTTTATATTTTTTTAAACATTATTATTTGATTTTCTATTTTTTATATATTCTTCGACAAAAAAATAATATGAACAATAGATTTTCTACTGTTCATATTATTTTTTAATTTATATTATTAATTTCTATTGCAGTAATTCGTCAGCAATTGCTGCAAGTTTACTACGCTCAATTTTTGAAAACGTAATATGGCCTGATGCTTCAGTTGGTCTCATTTTTGCTGCGATATAAACAAGTCCATTTGATCTAGGATCCACAGTAGAATTATCAATCTGATTATCACTTGGATCTCCAATCATAACAAATTTAGATCCTTCACCACTACGTGTAAGGAGTAATTTTGCTATATGAGGTGTAAATTGTTGAGCTTCATCAATAATTATAAAACAATTATGAAAAGTTCTTCCTCGCATATAATCAAAAGTTTGTAATTCAAGTTTTTCATTATCAATTAGCTTTTTTACTACTTCTTCAATAATGAGCTTAGATTTTTCATCATAATCAAATGCTTCTTTATATAAAGATTTATTTAAAGCTAATTCACTTTTTGTAAGTATAACTCTTAAAGAGTCAAAAAATGGCATCATCCAGGGTTTTAATTTATCATACAAATCCCCAGGTAAAGCACCTTGTGCAACATCTGTTGGTCTTACATATATAATTTTATCATATTTTGGTTCAATTATAGTTTGCTGTATTCCAGCTGCTATTGAAACTATAGTTTTACCTGAACCAGCTCCCCCAGCAATTGTAACACATTCAACAGATTTATCACTTAACAATTCAAAAGCTATTTGCTGTTCTACATTTCTGTGCTTTATACTACAAAATTCCCGGTATTCTTCTGATAAATTTACAAATTTATTTCCTTTGAATCTTTTTAATATTGCGGTTTCAGGATTTATAACGGTATTATGAAATCTTACAAACATATTTGGAAAAAGATTGCTGGCATATTCACTTAGAATATCATCTTCTGGATAAAATAATCCTGCATACTTATTTTCATTAAGTATAATATCCTTTGTAGAAGTTATTTGCTCCTCAAGAACCCGATCATACTTATAATCTTCTGCTTCTATCTCTTTAAAAGCTGCATCAATACGTATGCTCTCCTTCTTTGATATTATTATAAATTTATTTCCTGTTTCCTTATTATAATTTTGAGCCAATGATAAAACATCTTTATTATCAGTTTTAACTATTCTGAGGTTTATATCATCCTCCAGCTTCATACCATCATTACTTATTGTTTTTTGTAAGTTTCCATTTAAATAAGGTTTTAACTTAGAAAAAGCTTCCTTTGCCTGGAATACACTAATATCACTCATCTTTCTTACATTATTTTCCCGGATAGTTTCTAGTTCCTTGATTACAAAATCAGGAATATATACATTATTTCCTTTAAATTTTGTAAAACATGATGGATCATGCAATATAACATCTGTACATAATATAAAATTTTTTCTTTCACTCATAATTTGTTCCTCCTATCAAATGATAAAAAGGTTTATGATAGTACTAAATTAATTACTATCATGGTTACATTAACTTTCAGCTATTATATTACTATATAAATGCCATGTCAAGAAAAATGTCGAAAAATACAAAATATGTCTATCATATATTGAATTATACAGCAATAATGTCATTATTATGAACAATAATGTTCCTGATAATTTGATTTATATTCTATATATAAATATTGATACAAAATAACAATATTTTGTTGACAAATTTCGACATTAAGTGTATAATCCGTTTAAATAAAATGTATAGGTAAATATTTAAAAAATTTCTACTGTAACTTTTAATTTTTTTTAAAAGGAGGATATATAATTATGGAATTAAATAATAATTTTTATCATATACTTGAAAGTCGGCATAGTGAAGTAACTGGGTCTTGTAATATACTTACAACCCATTTTCCAGATAATTCTGAAAAATCAATTATGATTGATTATGGTATGTTCCAAGAACCTAAATATGTGGAGTTGAATTTCAATATGGAACATAACATCAGTAAATTAATTGGTGTTGTTTTAACTCATAACCATCTTGATCATGTTGGTAAAGTAGCTTGTTTACCACAACAGGGATATGATAGAAAAATTTATACTACCTATGAAACAAAAATTCAAATGGAAACCAGTTTTAGTTTCAAGAATTCTAAGTCATTCTATAGAAAAGGATTGATGCCATATTGTAGTAGAGAAGATATTATAAATACAATGGAAATGGTAGAAGCGTGCAAATACAACAAAGTAATTAAAATTGATGAGAATTTTTCAATTATGTTACTTGGAAATTCTCATATGTTAGGTGCAGCTATGATATTGGTCCTAGTCTCTTATCCTGGATATGTACCATATTCTTTTTTATTTACAGGAGATTACAAGGAAAAAAATATACTATTTAAATCACCACGAATTCCAAGTTGGGTAAAGAAATTAAAAAATCTAATAATTATTTCAGAATCAACTTATGGAATTGAGGAAAAAGAGAATAGTAAGGATGATACCATTGAAAAAATTATTTCTTCTCTAAATGAAGGAAAAATCGCGCTTATAAATAGTATAGCTGGAAGATTTCCACAGATTTTGTATGAATTAAAATTAGCACAAGATTCTGGACTTTTATCAACCAAATACAAAATATGTATAGATTCAAAGATTGGTATAAAGCAATTAATTAATCATATAAACATTTTAGGGAATTTCTTCCTACCAGAAAATTTACATTTTATAAGTAAAATTTCACGTAAAGAATTACTTGAAGATGATTCTCCTAAAATTATTCTTGCTTCGTCTACCGGAACTTCTCCACTTTATATGGAAAGAGCAGTTAATAATCCTAAGTGGATTATATACTTTACTAATCATATAGCCCCAGAAAGTAAAGCATATAACTTAGTTAATTCAAAAGAATATACCAATGTGTTTTGGACTGGTAAATATTCAGGTCATGGTAGATTCCAAGAATTTGTTAGACTTTTCTCAAAATTTAATATAACCGGGTTATTTGCAAATCATGGCACTTTTCAAAATAAAAGAGATTTCATAAATGAAATGTCTAATTTATTTGACTTGGAGTTTGCAGAAGAATTGGACAATTCTAAGAAATACAAAATTAATGATAGCGGCATAATTCAAATAATTTCTGGAATAGAACAACAAAAAATTGCAATATAACGAAAGCCAGCACTTAAATAAATATAAGTGCTGGCTGTTATTATATCAATAAAAATTATTAATTACTACATTTCCAAGAAAATGCATAAATAAAATTCTCTGGTACATTTATTGTACTGTCTTCATTTTGCATGAATTCTCCATTTAATTCATTTTCAATTGTTGCTAAATGAAAATGACAAGCGGCTATACCTATATCAATTCTTTTAACATCAAATTCATGAAATTTGTTTTGGCTATTAGTTCTATAAAAATGAAAATAATTATCTTTTTTTACAACTTTCCAAGGTTGTGCATTTGAACCTGAAGGTGCAAGTCGTAACATTTCAAGAGGAAAAGCATACTCTCCTGCTTCTTCTTTTTTTAATGTATTTGTAAAGTCATTATTGAAGAATAATTCTTCCCATTCTTTTCTCTTTGATGATTTAGCTGCAAATCTCATAAATTTATCTACTAAACTTATATTTTCTGCTGAATATCCAAATGGTACAACTATAGGTAAAATACTTCCTTCATCCATTTCCATTTTTTCTTTAAAATTACTTTTATTAAATGTACCTGCAAGCCAACAAGTACCAAGTCCAAGTGAAGTAATGTATAGAACAAGTTTTTCGACTTGATATCCAAGAGATTCCAAAGATAAATTTACATCTTTCACTGATGTTGCAATATAATTAGATGTCCCTTTTATTACTCCATAAGTACCTAATTTTTTGGTATCAATAGTTTCATCATCTTCAAGAATCTTTATAACAACATTTTCATTAAATGGTGAATCCAATTTTTCAATGTATTCTCTTATTTTATCTTTTATATCATTTGGTACTGGATCTGTTTTATATGTTCTTACTGAAACTCTTTCTTTAACAATTTCTTCAAGATCACTACTAAAAATTTTACTCATAAAATTCATCCCCTAATAAAACTTATTCACTATATTCCATTTGGAATCCTATAATATCTATTATATCACCAGATTTTAATCCATTTTCTTTTAGTTCTTTCATTACACCCATATTGTTTAAACTTCTTTGCATATACTGCCTTGATTCAATGTCATAAACATTTACTTTACTCATTAACCTTTCTATTGGTGCTCCTTTTACAGCAAATCCTTCATTAGTCTTTTCAATATACCATTCTTGATCAATTAGTTCGTTATCTTCATATATATTTTCTATATCTACTAGTTCTTCTTTTGGAATTTTTTCTAGTTCTTTTGATACATATTCAACAAGATCATCAAGACCATGTTTAGTTGCAGCTGAAACTTTAAATAACTTCAAATTTTCTTTTTTACAAACATTTTCCAATTGAGAAAGTAATTCTGCATCAATTAAACTATCTATTTTATTTGCTACAACAATTTGTGTTTTATTTGATAATTTTTCACTATATTTTTTTAATTCTTCATTTATTTTATAAAAATCTTCTACTGGATTTCTACCTTCACTTCCAGAAACATCTACTACATGAAGTAATAATCTAGTTCTTTCAATATGTTTTAAAAATTTAAGTCCAAGACCTACACCTTCACTAGCTCCTTCAATTATACCTGGAATATCAGCCATTACAAATGAGCTTCCATTTTTTGCTCTTACAACACCAAGTGCTGGTTCAAGTGTTGTAAAGTGATAATTTGCTATCTTTGGTCTTGCAGATGATACAGTAGATATGATTGTTGATTTTCCAACGTTTGGAAAACCTACCAAACCGACATCAGCAAGCATTTTTAATTCTAATTCTAGATTTCTTTCTATACCTTTTTGTCCTTGCTCTGCAAAATTAGGTACTTGTCTTGTAGGAGTTGCAAAGTGTTGATTTCCTCTTCCGCCTTTTCCACCTTTTGCAACAAGAAATTCTTGTCCTTCTTCTGATAAATCAGCAATTATTGCATTTTTATCAGAATCCTTAACAATAGTTCCTTTTGGTACTAAAATATATAAATTATCTGCTGATTTTCCAGTACACCTTGAACCTTCACCTTTTTTACCATCATCTGCTTTAAATATCTTTTTATATTTAAAATCAAGTAATGTATTTATATTAGAATCAACCTTTAAATATACACTACCACCGTTTCCTCCGTCTCCTCCATCTGGTCCGCCATTTGCAACATATTTTTCTCTTCTAAAAGATATTGCACCGTTTCCACCATCACCTGATTTAACGTTTATTTTTACAAAATCTATAAGCATATTTCTCTCCTATTCACATTTTAGCCAATTAATCAAAGTAATTTATCTTCATTGCGGTTTTAACTTTTCTTAATGTTTCTTCTGATTTTTTCTTGGCTCTTTTTGTACCATCTATTAATATTTCATTAATTAATTCAGGTTGTTCTTCATAATATTTTCTTTTTTCTCTTATTGGTCTTAAATACTCAGTTATATTATGTGCTAATTGCTTTTTACAATTCACACAACCTCTCTTACCTTTTCTACATTCTTCGAATACGGTTTCTTTTTCATCTCCACTAAATAAAGTATGATAATATCCAACCATACAGATTTCAGGATTTGCTGGATCATCTTTCTTTATTTTTGAAGGATCAGTAACAGCACTCATTACTTTTTTTGTAATCTCTTCTTCTGAATCAGATAAATATATAGCATTTCCAAGACTTTTTCCCATTTTAGCATTCCCGTCAAGTCCTCTTACTCTTGCAACATTTCCAATCATAACTTCTGGTTCAACTAAAACTTCACCATACATACTATTAAATTTCCTAACAATTTCTCTTGTCTGTTCAATCATAGGCAACTGATCTTCCCCAACTGGAACTAAATCTGCACCAAAAGCAGTTATATCTGCTGCCTGACTTACAGGATATCCTAAGAAACCATATGTAATACTCTCTCCATCATTTCCAAATAACTCTTTTTTCTGACTTATTTCAGACTTTACGGTAGGATTTCTTTCTAATCTTGCAACAGTTACTAAATTAGAATAAAATATAGTAAGTTCAGCAATTTCAGGTATCATTGATTGAATAAAAATTGTTGTCTTATTTGGATCAATTCCACACGCTAAATAATCTAAAGTAAGTTCTTTTACGCTATTTCTAACTTTTTCAGGATTATTGAAATTATCTGTTAGCGCTTGAACATCAGCAATAAGTATATATTGTTCATATTCTTCTTGAAGCTTAACTCTATTTTGTAGTGAACCAAAATAGTGTCCTATATGTAATTTACCGGTCGGTCTATCACCAGTAAGTATTGTTTTTCTTTTTTCCATTATAATCACCTTCTAAAAAATATTATATTTCAAACAGATGAAATATAATACTTATATTATATACTAAATATGACAAAAAATCTAGCACTTATATTAAAATACTATTATTTTAGCATTTTATTAGTTTATTTAACATTACATAATCAAATTTATATAAATTGACAAAATCTGATATTTAGGTTATAATTTTCTTTGGAAGTGATTTAATATGAATTTATACACTACATTCTCATATTTTCTTATATATAGTATACTTGGCTGGTGTGCTGAGATGATTTATTGTGCTATTTGTCAAAGAAAAATAGTAGATCGTGGGTTCTTATATGGACCATATTGCCCTATATATGGGTTTGGTAGCCTTATAGTAATACATTTACTATACAGTTATTCATATAATCCATTTATTATTTTTTTTACAAGTATGTTCTTTACAACGCTACTTGAATATATAACAAGTTTTATTCTGGAAAAATTATTTAATGCTAAGTGGTGGGATTATTCAGAACATAAATTTAATATAAACGGAAGAGTTTGTCTATTAAATTCAGTAGAATTTGCTTTATTAAGTTTATTATTAATCTATATCTTACATCCAAATATTGAACAACTCATATATAAAATACCAATAGATATATTACAAAAATTAACCATTGTTTCATTTTTTATTTTAACAATTGATTTTGTATTTACACTTAACTCTATATTAAACTTCAAAGAGAAGTTAAATACTATAAAACAATTAGCAGACTCTATTAAATTGCCTCATAATGATAGCAAAAAATATAATATCGAGATTTCAAAACAATTAGAAGAAATGAGAGTAAATCTGATACAAAGAACAAGTAAACTTTATAAAAGATTAATTAATGCATTCCCAGATTTAGAATTTAATAAATTTAAAGATCAATTATTTGAAATTAAACTTGAGTTAAATAGGAAAAGACATAATAAGAAAAATGAAAGAATTGATGAAATTACATGCGATAAAAAAGATAGCTAAAATGCTATCTTTTTTTATTTCATTATTTTTTAATTTTCAAATTTATTTTACGTTTTTATAATTAAATATTCTCATAGAATTTAATATCGCAATTAACGAAACTCCGACGTCTGCAAATATTGCAAACCACATCGTAAGTATTCCAATTCCACTAAATATAAGAAATAATACTTTAATGGTAATTGCGAATATAATATTTTGATTAACTATACTTTTAGTTCTCTTTGCTATCTTAAGTGAATCAATTAACTTTAATGGTTCATCAGTCATTAAAACTATATCAGAAGTTTCAATTGCTATATCAGAACCTTTTCCCATTGAAATTCCAATATCAGATGTAGCAAGAACTGGAGCATCATTTATTCCATCACCAACAAATACTTGATATTCATTTTTATTTAATTTTCTCTTTAAATCTTGCAATATATTAACTTTATCATTTGGTAATAATTCAGAATATACATGATCAAAACCTAAACTATTTGACATTTCTTCTGCTATATTTTTATTATCACCGGTTAACATTACAATATTTTTACCACCAAATTCCCTCAATTTACTTGATAAATTTTCTACACTATTTTTCAAATTATCTGCAAGTAAAATATATCCTTCATAAGTGCCATCAATGGCTAAATATATAACAGTACCTAATTTTTTACTATCTTCAACTTCAATATTATTTTTTTTCATAAGTTCCAGATTTCCCACTAAAACTTGTTTAGAATCAATTTCTGCTTTTATTCCATTTCCTGCAATTTCTTCATGATTTGTAATTCTTAATTTATCAATTTCTTTACTATATGAATTTATAACTGCTTTAGCAATATAATGATTTGAGTAAGTTTCACAAATTGCTATATATTCAACAATTTCATCACTTGTTAGACTTTTAGAACTATGTATTTCTTTAATTTCGAATTTACCATTTGTAAGTGTACCCGTTTTATCAAAAACAAATTGCTTAACGTTAGTAAGCATATCTAAATAATTACTACCTTTAATTAATATACCATTTTTACTACTTGTTCCAATTCCAACAAAGAATCCAAGAGGTACTGATATAACTAAGGCACAAGGACAAGATACCACTAAAAATGTTAATGCTCTAAATATTGATTCCTCAAATGTAATATTAAGTATAAATGGAAACAGAATTGCTATTAATATAGCAAGAACAATAACTATTGGAGTATAAACTTTTGCAAATCTTCTTATGAATTTTTCAGTTTCTGATTTCTTTGATGATGAATTTTCAATCAATTCAATTATTTTTGATACAGTTGAGGATTGATAATTCTTTGTTACTTTGATCTCTATAACTGAACCTATATTTATTGAACCTGATAATATTTCATCTTCAACTGAAACACTTCTTGGCAAACTTTCTCCTGTTAAAGCTGATACATCTAAATCAGTTTTTCCATAGATTACAATTCCATCAAGTGGAACTTTTTCCCCATTTTTTACAACTATTATATCATCTATTCTTACATCATTTGGATCTACCTTTTCTATACTTTGATCTATCTTTAAATTTGCATAATCTGGTCTTAAGTCAACTAGGCTCTTTATCTTTTTTTTGGAATTTGACAAAGCAAGTTCTTGCAAGAATTCACCAACTTTATAAAATAAAAGTACAGCTATTCCCTCTACATATTCTCCTATAAAAAATGCACCTATTGTTGCAATAACCATAAGTAGATTTTCATTAAACATATCTTTTTTAAATAATTTTGATACTGCAAAATATATAATATCACAACCAATTAATAAATAACTGACTAAATATAATATTAAACTTGTGCCTTCGCTTATCTTATTTCTTATTAAGACAGATACTATTAATACTACTATACCCATTATATTAATTACAAGTTCTTTACTTAAAATTTTTTCCTTTTCAAATTCTTCATGATTATGATTCTCACAGTTACATTCATGCATACTATAATCCCCTTTCTACCACATGCTCAGTTCCAATATCTAATATACTTTTTACATGTTCATCATCAAGTGAATAATACACTTCTTTTCCTTCTTTTTGTGATCTAACTAAATTAGCTTGCTTTAGTATCCTAAGCTGGTGTGATATGGCAGATTGAGTCATATTAATAGTTTCTGCAATATCTGTAACACAAATTTTATTATTTAACATAGTATTTAATATTTTAATTCTTGTGCTATCTCCAAAGATCTTGAATAAATCAGCGACCTCAGCTATTAATATTTCATTATTTATATTTTTTTCTTTATTTTTCATTATATTCAACTCCTATTACATATATGAATACTTATTCATATATTCATATGATATCATAAAAAATATACTATGTCAATATAACATAGTATATTTTCTTATATATTTTATATTCCTATTCTTTAGTAAAATTCCCATTTATATGTAAATTATTCTTATCTTTTATGCTAACAATTATTTCTATATTTTCAATATAACTATCATATTTTAACACTTCAATTGAATTATTACCTACAGATAAAATATTATTTTCTAAATTTAAATTTGACATTGCAAATATCAAATTATTTTTATATTTATCAACATACTTTAAATTTATTGTTGCTTTAGTATAATTCTCACTGGAATTTTCAATTACTTTAATAGCTACATTTTTATCTGTATAATTGCTTATTGTTAAATTATCTTTGTCAAAATAGTATATGTTTGGTCTATCTAACGACTCCGAAATAAATTCTTTAGTATCATTATTATATAACACTTGATTTAAGCCAAAGTTTAAGATTCCAAATACAAAAGCTATGAAAAGAATTGTCAATATACAAAATGTTGTACCTATATCAAATTTTACATTAATTTTTTTATTATTGTTATAATACAGTGTTTCTATACCAAGTGAAACGAATATAACTGGCCAAAGTAATAATATATATCTGAATAAATCAGTCTTAACAAACATTTGAATAGATAATATTATACCAAATACTATAAGTAAAATTCCAAGTGTATTTATGCCAATTCTTTTCGTAACAATATTTTCATTTACATTACCATCATTTTTTTCCATATCTTCACACCCTTTTATTCATCTTTCTTGTTATTTGTAAGCATTTTAGAACCAATATA
This sequence comes from Bacillota bacterium, assembly GCA_023410645.1. GTDB lineage: Bacteria > Bacillota > Clostridia > TANB77 > CAG-465 > CAG-465. The sequence continues at coordinate 22,106 of JAEYPQ010000016.1, forward strand.
AATTGATAGCAATGATATTATTAAAATAGGTAAATAATGAGTAAGTATACTAGTAAATATTTCCAATTCCTCTATGTCATAGACATAAGCTATTTCGTTAAATATATTAGTTAATATTAAATATATTCCAAAAAATACAAGTATAACTCCAAGTATCCCATTTCTCTTATTTATATTGAATTTGCTAAGTGTATTTCCAAAATCAAATACCTCCCATATATAAACGTCTTTTGGTTCATCATCTTCATCTTTTTTATTCCTAATATTATAAGTATCAAAGAAACTATATGCAAATATTATAGGTAATGGCAACACAAATATTTCAGTAGATAGTATCATAGAAAGTCCCATAAATAATGCAAATAATAACATTATTGATAGTCCTCTTTTCATATAATTTTGATACATTTGTCCTGCTCCTGGTATAAAACTAAAGCAAAACGTAAAAAATAAATTTTTCTTCATATTATTTTCCCCTTTCAATTGATTTTGTAAAGAAATTATTAATTTCTTCAAGTTTATCATTTATTTTATCACTAATTTTATTGTACATAACTTGAATTTTTGATGGCTGTATTTTCTCATGACTGGCATAACTTACACTACTTGAAAACACGGTTTCCCATATAATTATTGCAAATAAAGTACATGCAACAATTTTTAAAATATTTGAAAATCTTATTTTTTGATTTTTAATAATATTTCTTATTTTATCATTATTTTCAATATTATCCATTATCTTAAGATTCAAATCTTTTGGAATATCAACATCATTATTTGATACTTCATCTATATATTTCTCAAATTCTATATTATTGTTCAGAATAATATTAATTTCATCTATTTTATTTAATATATCATTTTCTTTCAAGTAAGTCACCTCCTTTATCAATAATTATTTGTTCCCTTAATATTTTCTTTGCTCTATATATTTGCATTTTAAGAGTAGATTTTGGAATATCCATTTTATCTGAAACCTCATCAAGAGTCATACCTTCTATATAGTAATAGGTTATAATAGTTGAATATGGTTCCTTTAATTCATTAATTATCCTTTTCATATAATTGCTTTCTTCATTTTGTATTATATATTCTTCAATATCGTTATCATCTTCATAGTTTTCTAGACTAATTATATCATCATCAGTTGCCTTTTCTATTTTTCTTAATTTACTCTTCAAAATGTCTTTACATCTATTTAATGCAATTTTACAAATTACATTTTTTATCTCATTTTCACTTAAATTTTCATACCTTTCTTTAGATTTATAAAAATTCAAATATGTATCTTGCGTTGCATCTTCTGCATCTTGAGGAGATGTTAACATATTAAAACATATTTTATATACTAATTTACTGTATTTTTCTATTAAATATTCAATGTTCACAACTCTCCCCCTAATAAAATTTCCATATACTAATATAACGATAAAAAAAATAAAAGATAACAATTTATTTATTATCTTTTATTTTAATATATTTTTACTTCCAATACAATAGAAAACATAATCTATTTTTCAAATAAATCCAAGATATCTTCTTTTGACATCTTATTTATAAAAGTTTCTCCTGCTTTTATTACCGAATTTGTTAGATCCATTTTTCTATCTTGTAGTTTTTGAATTTTTTCTTCAATACTATTTTGAGTTATAAGTTTAAAAACTTGTACATTACTCTTTTGACCAATTCTATGAGCTCTATCTGTTGCTTGATTTTGAGCAGATAAATTCCACCAAGGATCATAATGTATTACCATATCAGCACCTGTTAAATTAAGTCCTGTGCCTCCTGCTTTAAGTGAAATCAAAAATACACTTAAATCTTTACTTTTATTAAAATTCTCTACCATATCTATTCTTGTATCAACTTTCGTTTGACCTGTTAGCATAGAATATTTTATTTTCTTCTTATCAAGTTGTGTTTTTATTATATCAAGCATAGAAGTAAATTGTGAAAATAATAATATTTTATGTCCTGCATTAATTCCACCGTCAATCAACTCTAAGCATTGTTCAAGCTTAGCACTCTCACCAGAATAATTTTCTATAAAAAGCGATGGATGGCAACATAGTTGTCTAAGTCTTGTAATAAGTGAAAGTATCTTTATTTGACTATTTTCAAAGCCATTAGTTGCTATTTCATATTGCATCTCTTTTTTTGCAATATCTAAATATGCAGCATACATTTTTTCTTGTTCATTTGTCATATTGCTATACATTATCGTCTCTGTTTTATCTGGTAATTCCTTTAATACATCTTTTTTAATACGTCTTAGTATAAATGGTTCTACTAATTTCCTAAGCTTTACCATTGCATCATTATCATTATCTTTTATTATTGGTGTTTCAAATTCAGTTTTAAATCTTTTGTAACTATACAAATAACTTGGCATAATAAAGTCAAATATTGACCAAAGTTCAGAAAGTGAATTTTCCATAGGTGTTCCAGTAAGTGCAAATCTTACTTCACTTTTTAAATCTTTGAGTGCAATAGCATTCTTTGTATTATTATTTTTTATATATTGAGCCTCATCAGCAATAACATATTTAAAAACAAATGATTTATACTTATCAATATCTCTTTTAAGTAAATCGTATGAAGTTATAACAACATCATAATTTTTTATCGTATCTATTAGTTTTTCTCTTTCTTCTATATTTCCAGATATAACTAATACTTTAACCTCTGGTGCAAATCTCATTATTTCTTTTTGCCAGTTTATGTACAATGAACTTGGACATACAACAATAGAAGTTTTTTCATCATGCTCTTTTTCATCAATCAATAATGATATTACTTGTATTGTTTTTCCAAGTCCCATATCATCTGCTAAAATTCCACCGAAATTATACTTTTGTAATGTCTTTAACCAGTTAAATCCAGTTACTTGATACGGTCTTAAAATATTTTTTATTGATTCTGGAATAATAAAACTTAAATCAGCAACTTCATTTATTTCTCTTATTATTTGTTTAAAATTATCATCTTTTTTTATAATTATATTATTATCTCTTTTTACTAATTGATCAAGATATATAGTTCTATATTTTGGAAGCTCAATAACATCTTTTGAAAAATCCTTTTCACTAATATTAAGACTATCTGCTATATTAAGTAAAGATTCTATCCCTGAGGACTCTAAATTTAAGAAGCTTCCATCTTTTAGTCTATAATATTTTTTCTTGAACTTATATGTCTTTAATATGTTACTTATTTCTTCTTTATCAAAATCAAAATTTTCTATATTCAATTCTAGAAGATCATTTTGTATCCTAACACCTAAAGAAATGGTTTTCGATGTAATAATTTGTTTGTTTTTTAATTTATCAGTAACAAGTACTTCAAATTTTTCCATAAATAAATTAATACCATCTTTTAAAAAATTGAATATATCTTCTTCTTTGCTTAAATATACAATCTTTCTCTTAGTATCTATCATAAAGTTATATCTACTTAATATATCACTTACTTTTTTCTCTTCAATATAATTTCTATTGCATTTTAAATCTTCATTTATATCAAATGGATTGAATTCAACATCCAAATAGCAATATTTAATTTCAGCTACTATATTATTTTTTTCATCTATATCAAGATATATTTTAGTACCAAGTTTTTCTGCCTTATATTTTTGTAGTAATTCATCATTAACAACTACTCTTGATAATTCAGATAAATTTGGAACTACATATTCACAAAAACTAGTAGCCTTATTTACTGAAATACTTAATGTATCCTTTTTTATTTTCAGGAATTCTTCAATAAGTGGTAATACTTTTAATTTAAAATCGATACTACACCTGTATAAATAATCCTTATATAATATATATACATATTCCTGACCATAAAATAATTTATATTTATCATAGTTATGTTTAACTATGAGTTTTCCATCTTGACTTTCTGATATTTCAAATTTTAGAAAAGGATCTTCAGTTATAAATTTTATGATTTTATATTCATAAGAACTATCTTTAATCTCTATTTCGTGATAATTATTTTTTATAATTTCAAAGAACTCATCTAACATTCCATATTTTAATTTAAAAACATTCCTATATTTTTTCTCTAAATTAGTATAACTTGATGTTAAATCTAATACTTGATAATATTCTAAAGTTTTCTTAGTAATAAAGTTTGCCATGTCTCTTGATACTTCATTAAAATTTTGAATAGTATTTATAAATTCAAATTCTTTGCCATATTTAACAAGAGATGATTTACTCATACTATCAGCAAATTCATATAAATCTTTCAAAATATACATCCTAGTATTTCCAATTTTAAATGATACTTCTAAATCATTAAGACATATATCTAATATTGGTTCTATATCAACTTCATCACTTTTTTTATGCTCATTCATTTCTATATTTTCATAATATGAAATGAAACTATCTTTGTTTTTCAATCCATCATTGTTTTGTACTAAAAAACTTTCTAATGAACTGTTTACCTTTAGCTTTTCTTCACTTTTTTTAAATAAAATATATTTATCATCATTTATGTACATATCAAACAAAGTAGCAATCAAATGCTGACATATATTAGGATTTTCTGGATTTTCTTGGCAACTACATCTATAGTCTAAAATCCCATTTATCTTTTTTACTTCTAGATTACAAATATCATTATCATTTATTGTTACATTTGCTGTATAATTATTATCGTTTTTATAGTCAAAGTCTTCTATTTGTACTTTTCCTTGTTCAAAATACTTTTTACCAATATTTGTAACTTCATTTCCAGCAAGCCTTAAAAATTTATTTATCTCATCTGCAGTTATTAACATTTACTATATCTCCTATTTTAAATTCTCCTTAATAACATTCCATATATCATTAGTTTCAAAACCTTTTCTCCATCCAGTTATACCTGCAAGATTAAATTTATTCACAGTTTCCACTCTCTTTTTAATTGATTCTTTATCTTCAATCCATAATTTGTATGTTAAATCACCCTGTGTCATTTCAACATAATTTTGACCAGCATCCTCATCCCACACTGGAGTAAGATTATTATCCTTTAAGAAATCAACACAATCTTCCATAGTGTATACCTTTGTTGTTGGTTTATTTTCACCAGCCTTTATAGTCCATAATCTAGTGTAAAATGGTACTCCAAGGATTATTTTATTACTTGGTATATTTGAATCATTAATTAATGAATTTATATTTTTCTCTACCCAAGATACTTCTGAAATAGATCCTGGTTCTGTAGACCAAGCACCTCTTTGATCATATCCCATCAGTACAACATAATCTGCTGCTGCACCAACACCTTTTCTATCTATATATGCAACAAAATACATATCTACTGATACACTTATATTATTACGTCTTAGTATAGGTGCAAGTTCTCTTATAAATTGAGTATATAAATACTCATCTTCTGTTTTCATTGCTTCAAAGTCTATATTTATACCGTCAATTCCATCATTTTTACATATCTGTAAAAGATTTTTTATAAATTGCTCTCTATTATACTCGCTATTAACCATTGCTGAAGTATCAGCTGCACTATAACTTGCAGAATCAATTCCATTAGTTATAATTGGCCACAACTTATATCCTAAACTTTTTGCTTTATTATAATAATCTCTACTGTATTTAGAAGAAATTTCCCCATTTGAGTTTTTTAGTTCATACCATGTAGGTGAAACTACATTAATTCCATCTATTTTTTGTGATCCTAATACATTCAAATCACTGCCATATTGCCAAAACATAGATAATTTTCCTGTACTATTATCTGTAGAATTTTCTTGTACTATTTCATCACTTGTATCATCTATTACAACATCAACATTATTTTTTGATATATAACCAACAATTCCTGAATCAGTTTTTACTTTATACCATCTAACATGATTTAAGCTTTCAGTATAAACTGTAACAGTATTATCTTTATTTAAAATTTGTAATACATCAGAATTTGTATTTAAATCACTGTATACATATACTTTATTGTATTTTATTGGAATATCACTTGTATCTTTTTTATCAATAGTTATTGTATTAGTTCTTTCATTATAAGCTACCTTAATATTATATATATCTTTAACCATATTTATATCTAAGTAAGGTTGTCCGTCAATTAATTTTGCTGTTGTTGCTGTATCAGTATATTCCATGTTCTTTGACATCTTATTTTCATCAATTTTAAATTTTAGAACATCCATATATGTAGTAATTATAATTTTAGTTGCAACTTTATCATAAAAAATGTTTTCATCAATGATTTTTGAAATAGTATCCACTGAAACGTATATGCCACCATTTTCAACAAAAGGTGAATAATCAGTTTTTATATTATTTCCAAAAATAACTAGATTAGAATTAATGCCATTTTTATAATCTACTCCATAATTTATGTTTGTAAACATTAATAAATTAACAGCAATTAAAATTACTATAACAATATATTTTTTTAATTCTTTTACCATTTTTATACCGTCCTTTTTACAATACTTATATTATACAATATATTTTCCTATTTGTGAACCTTTTTATACAAAAATATTATAAAGATATTACAAGAAAAGCATCAAAATGTAGTAATCTATTACATTTTGATGTTTAATTGAAATTTTATTTATAAAATTTCTTTATATGGAATATATAGTAAGTTAAATTACTGGTTGTATTTCATAAAGTATGCAGGCATTTGAACTTCCAACATAGCATTCATATCTTATCCATTTTGTTCCGACTGGTATTGTATATATTTCATCATATGTCGCTCTTGTAGTTTTACTTATTGAACTTATTATTTTCTTACTTTCATCTAAAAATC
>JAEYPQ010000019.1 GCA_023410645.1 Bacillota bacterium
CCATAGGAAGTACCTCCATTTGATATTTTTAAGTTTCGTCACTTATACTTTATCATATTTCGGTACTTCCTTCAATTTTTTATTTGTTTTTTCTATCTAGGTGTGACATATCTATTTTAAACCTATATTATTTAAATTTAATTGATTTTTTGAAAGAATAAGACAAGATATAAGTAAATATAATTAAAATATGTTATTGAGGTGATTTTTTTGAAAAGTTATTGTATTTTAGGAACAGATAATAGAAGTGTATCATTAAGGCAAATGTATATGGAGCAGGGAATAAAAATTTTAGATTATAATTTAGCAGATGTAATTATTACACCAATACCTTTTTCTAGAGATGATATAAAGATTAATGGTGAGATATTAGAATGTAATGAATTGATATCAAGTATTGCAGGAAAGAGTGTAACCGTATATACAGGCGCTCTTTCACAAAATATGAAACATGAGTTGGAAGAGAAAAAAATTAAGTTTTATGATTTAATGGATTTAGATAATGTAGCAATATTAAATGCAATACCAACTGCAGAAGGTGCCATTGCAGCTGCTATGGAAATGACAGATTTTACATTGCATGGTTCTAATATACTTATTTTAGGTTTTGGAAGAATAGGCAAAATACTTGCTAAAATGCTTAATGGAATAGGGGCAAATGTATTTTGTGAAGCTAGAAAAGAAAGTGATTTAGCAATGATAGAAGCATATGGTTTTAAGCCAGTTGAATTATTGCATCTTGATATGTATTTACCAGATATGAAAATAATATTTAATACAGTTCCAAATTTAATATTAGATGAAAGAAGATTAAAAATACTTGATAGTAAATGCGCAGTCATAGACCTTGCTTCAAGTCCAGGAGGCATGGATTTTGTAAAAGCAAAAGAACTCAAAATTAATTTTAATTGGGCTTTATCATTACCTAGTAAAGTAGCACCATATACTGCCGCTAAATATTTAAAGGATACAATTGAAAAAATAGAAAATGAAATATAAAATAAATAATAAATAGATTAAATTAACATCTTTTGAATGCAAATTTTTGCATTCACTTTTTATTTTAATAATTAAATTATGTATATATAAATTAAGTATTGTAAAAAATAGTATTATGAATAATTTTATTTTTATGATTTTAGAAAATGTGATTGACAAAATTGTAGTAAATAATATAGAATATACAAGTAACGCAAATTTAAGAGAGGTATAATATGAAAAAAGGAATATCGTTAATAGTACTTGTAATAACAATAATTGTGATAATAATTTTAGCGGGAGCTGTAATACTTAATTTAAGTCAAAATAACCCAATAGAAAGTGCAAGAAAAGCACAATTTTATTCTGCAGTTGATTCATTTAGAGATGAACTAAATTTATATAAAATATCAAAATCTAGTCAGACAGCTGGAAATTATGATACAAGTAAATTATTTGCATATAAAGATAAAGTCATTGAAAATGGAGTGGAAGATACGTCAAAAAACATATCTAATATTATTGCTTCAATTGGTAATACAAGATATGTAGATATATTCATAGTTGAAAATGGTAATTTAATATATGTTGGATCAGATGAAAATGAAATAGTTTGGTCACAGGAGCTTAATATTGAAGTATCAGGTGTATATGTAGATTTAACTGTTAGTAAAAATGTTATAGCAAGAACAATGACTGTAAATATTAATGTACAAAATGCTGCTAAAACTGCTTTATTAGATGGTAGTACAATTGATAAATTTGATTTATACATTTCTGAGGATAATACATTTTCAGATACTACACCAGTGGAATTAGAAGGTAATACTGCTACTACAAGTTATACTAAAACTGAAATAGATGTAAGTAAAGAATATTATATAAAAACTAATGTAGTAATGAATTCAAAAACATATGCAAGTGATACGAAGTTATCGGAAAAATTAGAAGTTGATAATGATGGTTTAGTTGCTCTTATTCGTGATAATGAAGTTACTGATGGTGTATATCCAATAACAGTAAATGGTGAAACGTATAATTTGGAAGTATATAATTTTAATGATGATATGGAATATACAACAACACCAGTTCTTGGTAATAATACTCCTGATTCAACAATGTTGGTGTTAAAATATAATAAAAATTTAACAATAGGTTCTGGTGTTGTAATAGCACCACAAGTAAGAAAAAAGGGTATGTATGTTTGCGTAAAAGGTGTACTTACTAATAACGGAGAAATTACAATGACCGCACGTGGCGCAATGGCTGCTGGTCAAAATGTTTACTTATGGAAAAATTTAGATGGGACATATGAATATATACCAGCAGTAGGTGGTGCTGGAGCAGCAAGAGTATCTAGAGCTTCAGATGGAGAAACTGCTGGTATTAAAGGTGCAAACGGAGCAAGTAGACAAACTGGTGGTGGTGGATCAGGTTCTGCATGTAGATGGGCAACAGCAACATCTTATTCTGGTGCAGGAGCTGCTGGTACATCATATTCAGGAGGAGCAGGTGGTGGCGGTTGCTCTGCTAGGAATTCTGGAAGCTGGTATGCAGGAGCTGGTGCAATAAATGGTGGCGCTGGTGGTGCTGGACTTACCAAAAGAGATAATTCTACCACATACAAAGCCGGTGGTGGAGCTGGAAATAGTGGTGGACTTGGAAGTCTAAATAATAGTGCAACAGCAACGCTAAAAGGTGCAGATGGAACAGGTGGGTTACTAATTATTTATACTGATACATTAATAAATAATGCTACCATATCTTCAAATGGTTCTAAAGGTGGAGGAGATGGAACTCATGCAGAAGGAGGAAGTTCTGGTGCTGGTTCTGTAAATATATTTGTAAAAAATAATACAACACAAGGTACTTTAAAAGCCGAAAGTATTGCAAATCTGCAAGGTGGAGCAGGAGGAAATGGTTCTATAACAGTAACTCAAGCATATTAAAAGATAAGACAAGAATATTTATTCGTATTCTTGTCTTATGATATTAATCCTTAATTGTTCATATTGAAAATGATATCTTTAAGTGATATAATTATAAAAATGAAGCGAGGTAGTAGAATGAAAAATAGTAGTATAATAGACGTTAAAAGTATAGTTGAAAATAAAAAACAAGAATTAAAAGAAGAAATAGTTAATTTAAAAAATAACAATGTATTTCCAAAACTTGCAGTAATTCTTGCAAATAATGAAGAATCTTCTAAAATATATATTGGTAAAAAAAGAAAAATGTGTGAGGAACTTGGAATTGAAGAAATAGAATACATTTTAGATGAAAAAGTTACTAATGAAGAAGTAATAGATATAATTAATAAATTGAATAATGATGAAACAATTGATGGGATATTAGTGCAACTTCCAATATTTAAACATTTAAATCAAGATATAATTTTAAATAATATATCACCAGAGAAAGATGTTGATGGATTTCATCCAGTAAATCTAGGAAAATTAATTGCCAATCAAAGTGATGGAATAGTTCCTTGTACGCCTAAAGGAATTATGATGATATTGGATTCACTTAATATTGATATTCAGGGAAAAGATGCTGTTGTTGTAGGAAGAAGTATAATTGTAGGAAAACCAATAGCACAGTTATTGCTAAATAGAGGTGCAACTGTTACTACATGTCATTCTAAAACTACCGATCTGAAAAAGCATACAAAAAGAGCTGATATTTTAGTTGTAGCAACTGGTGTACCACATCTTGTAACAAGTGAAATGGTAAAAGAAGATTCTGTTGTTATCGATGTTGGAATTAATAGAATAGATGGAAAAATATGTGGAGATGTGGATACTGATAATGTATCTGAAATAGTAGAATATATAACTCCAGTACCAGGTGGAGTTGGGATTACTACTGTAATATCTTTAATGGATAATTTAGTAGAAATTGCTAGAAATAGAAATGTTTAATAGTAGTATAAAAAATATAGTTAAAATGCTTTAACTATATTTTTTTATTGACATAATTTGACTAATATACTTATGTCAACATGCATAAATTAGTGCTTTTTTTACTTAAAATACTTTAAAATTTAAAAAGCATGTGATATAATCTTGCCAGGTGATAAATATGAAAAAATATGAAATTGTAAAAGATATCGATCCTAACATTTATAGAGGATATGATATAAGAGCTATATATGGTGAAGACCTAAATGAAGATGTTGTGTACACAATAGGACTTTCTTATGGTACATACATAAAGAAAAAGGGATATGAAAGATGTGTTGTTGGACATGATAATAGAGCATCTTCTATTCCACTTTCAGAAGCATTACTTGAAGGAATAACTAGTACTGGTGTTGATGTAGAGTTCTTAGGACTTGTTACAACTCCAATGTATTATTTTGCACAAATCAAATTAAATGATGGTGTAAATATGATGCCAGGTATTATGATTACTGCAAGTCACAATCCAAAGGAATATAATGGACTTAAAATGGCTTTTGATGATTTTGGAAATGCTTGTGGACAAATGATACAAGATTTTAGAATATTTACTGAAGCATGTGAATTTGATTCTGGAAAAGGAACTGTAAAAAATGTAGATATTAGACAAGGTTATTTAGATCTTATAAAAGATTCAATTAAACTTGGAGATAGAAAAGTTAAAGCAGTAATTGATGCAGGTAATGGTACAGCTTCAATAATAATAAAAGATGTTTTTGATATGATGGGTGTAGAATATGTTCCAATATTCTGTGATTCAGATCCAGATTTTCCAAATCATCATCCAGATCCAAGTGAAGAAAAAAATAATGAATTTTTAAAGAAGGCTGTAATTGAAAACAAGGCCGATCTTGGTATTGGTATTGATGGTGATGGTGACAGAGTAGGTATTATTGATGAAAATGGTAAAATGATATATATTGATTTTTATGCAATAATTATCTGGAGAGACATAATGAGTAAAGTATCAAATAAAGATGCACTATTTGATGTCAAATGCTCTAAATCATTAAAAGATGAAATTATAAAACTAGGTGGAAATCCCGTTTGCTATAGAACTGGTAATTCATACATGAAGGCTAAAATGAGAGATGGAAATTTCGCTTTTGGAAGCGAACTTTCTGGACATGTATTCTTTAGAGATAAATGGCCAAATATTGATGATGGTATTTATGCTGGTCTTAGACTTATTGAAATATTATCTAAAACAGATGAGACTGTAAGCCAGTTACTTGAAGGAATAAATAAATACTATTCAACACCTGAAATTAAAATTGTGTCAACTGATGATGAAAAGTTTAATGTTATAGAAAAAGTAAAAGAATATTGCAAACAAAAAGGATATTCTGTAAATGATATTGATGGCGTAAGAGCTGAATTTGATAATGGATGGGCACTTGTTAGAGCTTCTAATACAGGACCAAATATTACTGCAAGATTTGAAGGTATAACTTTAGAAGATATGGAAAAAATACAAAAAGAATTTATGAGTCTATTAAAATAGTTTTATGATTTATTATATAATTTAAGGAGTGAAAATTTAATGAAAAAAATATTATTATTAGGTCAAGATGGTATGCTTGGTGGAGAACTTGCATTAAGACTTGAAGCAAATCCAGAATATGAAGTTAGTGTCACTACAATATCTACTTTAGATATATGTAATAAAGATGCTGTTATAAAAAAAGTTGAAGAAGAAAATCCATATTTTATAATTAACTGTGCAGCATATACAAATGTTGATGGATGTGAAACAAATTTTGAACTTGCAAATTCAGTAAATGGAAAAGCAGTTGAAAATATTGCAGAAGCTGCAAATAAGGTTGGTGCTACTCTTTTACATATAAGTACAGATTATGTATTTGATGGGGAACTACCAACAGATCAAATATATACTGAGGATATGCAAACTGGACCAGTAAGTGCATATGGAAAGACAAAATTACTTGGCGAACAAAATGCAGCAAAGGCAGAAAAATATTATATCTTAAGAACAGCTTGGCTATATGGTAAAGGTAAAAACTTTGTTAGAACAATGCTTAAACTTGCAAGTGAAAGAGATACATTAAATGTAGTTGCAGACCAACATGGAAGTCCAACATCTTCTACAACTTTATGTGAAATTATTGAGCAGTTCCTAGTAAAAGAACCTGCTTATGGAATATATCATTCTACAAATGAAGGTTTTACAACTTGGTACGAATTTGCAAAAACTATATTTGAATTAAGTGGTGTAAATGTAACTGTAAATCCAGTAGACTCAGATGAGTTTCCAACACCAACAAAAAGACCTCATAATAGTATGTTATCAAAAGAAAAATTACATAATATAGGAATATATCCTAAAGATTATGTTGAAGCGTTAAAAGATTATTTAAAGGAGGAAATTAAATAATGAAAGGTATTATTTTAGCAGGTGGAAGTGGTACAAGATTATACCCAATAACACTTGCAATATCAAAACAATTATTACCAGTTTATGATAAACCAATGATTTATTATCCATTATCTACTTTAATGCAAGCAGGTATAAATGAAGTATTGATTATTTCAACACCAATTCATATAGGAATGTTTGAGTCACTTTTAGGAGATGGTTCAAAACTTGGAATGAGTCTTGAATATAAAATTCAAGAAAAACCAGTTGGTCTTGCTGATGCATTTAGACTTGGATCGGATTTTATTGGAAATGATACAGCATGTTTAATACTTGGAGACAATATGATTTATGGACCAGGTCTTGAAGAAATGCTAAGAGAAGCTAGTAACTTAAAAGAAGGTGGAGTGATCTTTGGATATGAAGTGTCTGATCCTACTTCTTATGGTGTTGTTGAAATTGATTCAAGTGGTAATGCTATATCAATAGAAGAAAAACCAACTGAACCAAAATCTAATCTAGCAGTACCTGGATTATATTTCTATGACAATTCAGTTGTTGAAATTGCAAATACCATTGAGCCAAGTGCTAGGGGTGAACTTGAAATAACAGATGTAAATAGAGTTTATATGGAAAAAGGAAATCTTAAGGTTTTAACTTTAGGTAGAGGTTTTGCATGGTTTGATACTGGTACACCTGATAGATTAAATGATGCTTCAGATTTTGTTAAAGCAATTGAACTTAGACAAGGAATACAAATAGCTTGTTTAGAAGAAATAGCATATAAAAATGGTTGGATAAATAAAGAACAAACATTAGAACTTGCCAAAGGATTTTCTAAGACTGAATATGGAAAATATATAAAGAAAATAGTAGGTGAAAAGTAATGGGGAAGTTTAACAAAATAGATACTTCAATTGAAGGAGTATATATAATAGAACCGACTGTTTTTGGAGATTCAAGAGGATATTTTATGGAGACATATAGTGAATCTGAATTTAATGAAATTGGAATATTTGATAAATTTGTTCAAGATAATCAATCAAAATCTAAAAAAGGCGTTCTAAGAGGATTACATTTTCAAAAGGAAAATTCACAATCTAAACTTGTTAGAGTTATAAAAGGCGAAGTCTTTGATGTATGTGTAGATTTGAGACCTAATAGCAAAACATATGGTAAATGGGAAGGTGTTTTACTTTCTGAAGAAAATAAAAAAATGTTTATGATTCCAAGAGGTTTCGCACATGGATTTTTAGTTGTTTCAGATGAAGCTGAATTTACATATAAATGTGGAGATGTTTATAACAAAGAATCAGAAGGCGGACTTATTTGGAATGATCCTGAAGTTGGAATAAAGTGGCCAGAAGTTGATACAGAATTATTGTTATCTGAAAAAGATCAAAAATGGCCAACTTTAGGCGAGCTTAGAAATACAGATTTGTTTAAAAATTTAAAATAATTAAAATTTATTGGAGGAAAATATGAAAAATATATTAGTAACTGGTGCTGCTGGTTTTATAGGTTCAAATTTTATAAACTATATGAATAAAACATATGGTGATAAATATACTTATATAGTTTATGATAAATTAACATATGCAGCTAATATGGATAATTTGAAAGAATCAGAAGGAAAATATATATTTATAAAAGGAGATATTTGTGATCTAGAACAAGATATTGAAACTTTAAAAAAATATGATATAGATGCAGTAGTTCATTTTGCAGCTGAATCACATGTAGATAATAGTATTAAAAGACCTCTTACATTTACTGAAAATAATGTACTTGGAACAAATGCTTTAATAGAAGCTTGTAGACAAGTATGGGGAGAAGGAAGTCAAAATAGATTTGTACATGTATCAACTGATGAAGTTTATGGGACTTTAAAAGATGGGGATGCAATGTTTGTTGAAACATTACCACTTGCCCCAAATAGTCCGTATTCTGCTTCAAAAGCTGGTTCTGATCTTGTAGTACGTGCATATGGTGAAACTTTTAAAATGAATGTTTGTATAACTAGATGTTCAAATAATTATGGACCAAATCAACATGAGGAAAAATTAATACCACTTATGATTAAAAAAGCTAAATCTGGCGAAAATCTTCCTGTATATGGTACAGGTAAAAATATTCGTGATTGGTTATACGTTGAAGATCATTGCAGTGCAATAGATACAGTTTTACACAAGGGTGTAAAAGGTGAAATATACAATGTTGGTGGCAATAACGAAAAAACTAATTTGGATATAGTTAAAACTATTCTTAAGGAACTTGGTAAGTCTGAAGACTTAATTACATATGTGGAAGATAGAAAAGGCCATGATTATAGATATGCAATAAATTCTTCTAAAATAAAAAGAGAACTAGGATGGGAACCTTCAATTACTGTTGAAGAAGGATTAAAGAAAACTATTAGATGGTATTTATC
Organism: Bacillota bacterium; assembly: GCA_023410645.1. GTDB lineage: Bacteria > Bacillota > Clostridia > TANB77 > CAG-465 > CAG-465. The sequence goes on from JAEYPQ010000019.1 coordinate 8,747, forward strand.
AAAAGAATATTAATATATTAATTATAGGTTGGTACAAATTGTATTAGCCTATTTTTTATTTAAAATATAAAAATTCTTATCAATTATATTTTCAAAATTTATGAAAAGAATATCAATATAACAAAATATAAATGCTAGTTAGTTTAATTGAAAAACAATTTATGTGTAATTTTTATATATAGTACGTAAAAGAAAGTCACTTTTTTACTATAAATGTTGAAAAAATTATATGTTAATGATATAATATGCTAGACATTTATTCATAATAAAGGAGAAATTATGGAATTTTTTAAGACATTAATTAAAAACAAAAAATTAGTTTTCCAATTAGGAAAAAATGATTTTAGAAATAGATTTGCTAGTACAAGTTTAGGTGCAGTATGGGGCTTTGTATCACCTTTTATATTTATGATGACTTATGTAATAGTATTTCAATATATACTTAAAGCAGGCAGTGCAGGTTCAGATCCGTATGTAGTATGGTTTTTACCTGGAATGTCAATGTGGCTATTTTTAAACGATAGTATATTAACTGCAAGTAGTTCAATTAGAAATTATAGTTATCTTGTAAAAAAGGTAGTTTTCCCCGTAGATATAATACCAGTAATTTCACTTACTGCATCGAGTATAATTTCAATATTTTTATTTATTATATCTATAGTTGTTTGTACAGTATATGGATATTTTGCAAATGTATTAGAATTAATATATATGATATTTGCTGCGTGTTGCCTTGTTATTGCAATTACTAGATTAACATCTGCAATTTCTACTTTAGTACCAGATTTTTCGCAATTATTAAGTGTTGCAATGCAATTATTTATGTGGTTGACACCTATTATGTGGAATTTATCTATGTTAGAAAATCATGTTTTAATATCAAAGGCAATCAGGTGTATGCCATTTACTTACTTAGTTACTGGATTTAGAGAAGTATTTATAAATGGAAATCTTATATATCAAAATAATGGTATATATACTATTATTTTCTGGGTAATTACTATACTTATATTTTTATGGGGAAATTCAATATTTAAGAAAAATAAAAAAGATTTCGCGGATGTATTATAGGAGAATAAGATGGAAACAATTGATGTATTACTTGCTACATATAACGGTGAAAAATATGTTAGGGAACAAATTGATAGTATTTTAAATCAGACATATTCAAATATTAATCTTTTTATTTCGGATGACTGTTCAAAAGATTCAACAGTAGAAATATTAAAGGATTATGAAAAAAGAGATAGCAGGGTTAAAGTATTTGTTCAACAAAATAATCTTGGATATGTAAAGAATTTTGAATTCTTAATTAGACAAGTTAAATCTGACTATTATATGTTATCAGACCAAGATGATGTTTGGCTACCAGAAAAAATTGAAAAATCATATAGACATTTAATTGAAGAAAATGCAGATTTAGTATTTTGTGATTTAGAAGTTGTAGATAAAGAACTTAATACCATATTTCCATCTTTTTGGGAATATTTGAAGATAGATAAAAAAATAAAAAAGTATAATGACTATAAAATGGTATATTTATATAATTGTGCTAATGGTTGTGCAATTATTTCTAAAAGCAAATTCATAGAAGGAATGTTACCACTTCCAAACGATTCGGAGTTCATGTTGCATGATTATTGGATCACATTATATGTATCACTACATGGTAAGATTTCATATTTAGATGAAAAGTTGATAAAGTATAGACAACATGGTAATAATCAAGTTGGTACTGAAAAGACTTCTCATAAATTTAGAAGATTTGAGCAAGTAAGAGAATTATTTTTACGAGTTAAAATTGAACATTTTACAGATTTTGTATCAAGACCTGATGCTTTTAATGATAACCAAAATATATTTAATAAAAAATGTTTAGAATACTTTTTGCAATTAAAAGATAAAAAATATATTAATTTCAAAGGAATAAATCTATTTTATCAGTTATATAAATATGATACTTTTTCATATTTCTTGATTCAATATATTATTATGAATGTTCCTATTTTAGCAAAGGGCGTATTTATATTAAGATATAATATACTTAAATTACTTGGGAAAAGGTAATTTTACATAAAGGAGAAAAAATAAATGAGCGATAATGTTATAGAAATTAAAGGTCTTACTAAGGAATATAAGATGTTTGCTAGAAAAAAAGATAGATTATTAGAAACTTTATTTCCATTTAAACCAAGGCATGGAGTTTTTAAAGCTTTAAATAATTTAAATTTAGAAATAAAAAAAGGTGAAGTTCTAGGAATATTAGGTAAAAATGGAGCAGGTAAATCTACATTACTTAAAATTATAACTGGTGTAGTTTCTCCTACTGAAGGAACTGTAAAAGTAAATGGAAAGATTAGTTCTTTACTTGAACTTGGAACAGCTTTTAATCCTGAACTTACAGGATATGAAAATATATATCAAAATGGTCAAGTAATGGGACTTACTAACGAACAAATAAAAGAAAGAGAAAAAGAAATTATTGAATTTGCAGATATTGGAGCTCATTTATATCAACCTGTAAAATCTTATTCTTCTGGTATGTTTGCAAGACTTGCATTTGCATGTGCAATAAATGTTGATCCAGATATATTAATTGTTGACGAGGTGCTATCTGTTGGAGATATGGCATTTCAGCTTAAATGTTTTAAGAAATTTGAACAGTTTAAAAACAGCGGAAAAACAATAATTTTTGTAACACATAGTATTGTGGATGTAATTAGAAATTGTAATAAAGCTATAATAATAAATGATGGTAAAAAGATATTTGATGGTGATGTAAAAACTGCAGTTGATAAATATAAGAAGATTATAGTTGGTGTTTCTCCAGAAGAAGAAATTGAAGAAGATAAAGTACAAAATGAATTAAGAGCTGAGATAGAAGTTAGAAAAGATGTGGATGGAGAAGTTTGGAAAGATCAATTTGTTTTAAACGATGAAATGCTAAGCTATGGAAATAAAAAAGCAGAAATAATAGATTATGGAATATTTGATGAACACAATAATTTCGTGACAAATATTAATAATGCAGAAGAAATAACAATAAAAGCAAAAATAAAATTTAATGAAATGATTGATGAACCAATATTTGCAATGTCATTTAAAGATTTTAAGGGACTTGAACTTTGTGGCGTAAATACTTATGCATATAAAAAAATAACTGGCACCTTTAATAAGGGAGATATTGCTGTAGTTTCCTTCAAGCAAATAGTACCCCTTGCACCAGAAAAGTATACTATTTCATTTGGGTGTACTAAGTTTGATAATAACGGTAATTTGGAAGTATTTGATAGAGCATATGATGCAATTTTTATAGAAATATTATCTAATAGAGATTGTTTAGGACTTATTGATTTAAAAACTGATATAGAAGTAGATGTTGTAAAAGAATAATGGAGAGGATTAGAGAATATGAAAATAAATTTTGATTACTATAAAGGTGAAGATTTATATAGTGACGGAGATATCGAAGATGAGATTATAAATTATATTGATAAATTTCCAGAAGAAGAATATGAAAAAATATTTGAAAATGATATGAGATGGCCTGTATTTTATCATCTAACTCAAATAAGACAAAATATATTAAACTGGTATGATTTTAGTAAAGGCTGTGATGTATTAGAAATTGGAGCTGGTATGGGTGCAATAACTGGAGTATTATGCAAAAATGCAAAATCAGTCACTTCCGTTGAATTATCCAAAAGAAGAGCTACTGCTATATCTAAAAGGCATAAGGATAAGGAAAATCTAGAAATAATAGTTGGAAATTTAAATGATATTAAATTTGATAAAAAATTTGACTACATAACACTGATAGGAGTTTTTGAATATGCTGCTCTATTTACTGATAGTCAAAATCCTTTTGTTGATTTTTTAAAAAATATAGCTAAACTTTTAAAAGAAAATGGTAAAATATTAATTGCAATTGAAAATAAATTCGGACTTAAATATTTTGCGGGAGCAGTTGAGGATCATACAAGTGTTAAATATGATGGAATTCTTGGATATAACAATAAAATTGGACCTCAAACCTTTGGAAAAGAAGAATTAATTAGTATTTTTGGACAGGCTGGTTTGAATAATGTAAAATTTTACTATACGCTACCTGATTACAAATTACCAAATGTGGTTTTCTCAGATAATTATTTACCTGACGAAGAGATGATTGAAAAATATTATGATACATATTATTATGAAAATACAAAATTAAATTTTAATGAAAAGAAAGCATATAAGGAAATAATAAAAAATAATAAATTTGATTTCTTTTCTAATTCATTTTTTATTGAATGTTCAAAAGAGCAAATAGAAGAAAATGTTGAATTTGCATTATTCAATAGTTTAGATAAAATTCAAAATATTAATGTTATTAAATGTAAAAATAACAAGTATTATGATGAGAAAATAGAGTTAAATAAGAAAAATAAATCAGAAGAAATAGTTAATGAATACTTAGAACGAATAGAAGATACTAAAAATAATAATAATGAATATATAAAATTCTTTAAAAAAGATTATATTAATATTGAAGATGAAATATATAATCTTAAAGAACAAATTAGGGTTTTAGAGCAAAATAATTTAACTTTAAATGATGAATTAGAAAAAGTATATCATTCAAGAAGTTGGAGATACACTAACATACTAAGAAAATTAAAAAAGAAAAAATAATTTATTAAAATAATACATATGAAAGGTGTAAAAAAATAATGCTAGAATTAATAATTGGTATTTATGGTAAAATTGATAAAAAATATAACGTTAAAAAATATATTCCTATAATATCTTATCTTTTTTGGGGAGTAGTTACTACACTTGTTAATATATTAGTTTATACCATATTAACTAAAAAACTAAATATCGATTATATGGTAAGTAATGTAATCTCTTGGATTATAGCTGTTTTAGTTGCATATATAACGAATAAGTCATATGTTTTTAAAACAAAAACTAATAAAAAAAGAACTCTGATTATTGAATTATGTAAATTTTTCTCTGTAAGAATTTTCTCATTGATAATGGAAATAATAATAATGTTTTTAGGGGTTAGTTTACTAGGCTTTGATGATGTGATTGTAAAAATAATTACTCAAATAGTTGTTATTATTAGTAATTATTTTATGAGTAAGTTTATTGTATTCACAAAAACTAGCTAGATATAAATAAAAGTATTTCTATTTAATAATATATGGTAATTACAAGCAAAGTAGTAAAATAGTATAGATGGAGGAATCTTATGTCTGATGACAAAATAAAAGAAATTATTAATAAGTATAGAGAAACTAATTTCTATGAGGGAATAAAAGAATACATTGATGATAAGATAGTAATAGATTTTGCGCCTGTTCGTGAAAATATTTTATTTTGGTATGATTTCAAACCCAATTCAAATGTGCTAGAAATTTGTGCCAAAAAAGGTGCAATTACAGGATTATTAACAAAAAAAGCAAATAAGGTTGTTAGTATAACAGAAGACGTTGAGTTTGTAAAATACAGATATAAAGATTATAATAATTTGGAAATAATCAATAATTTTGTTGATAAAATTGAATTTAATGAAAAATTTGATTATGTAATTTTTGTTGGGGAATTACATGATTTCTGTGAAAGTTTTAGCAATAATAAACTAGATTTTTGTTTCAATTATTTAAAGATATTATTAAAGGAAAATGGTAAAATACTTTTTTCTATAACTAATTCTTTAGGTTTGAATATTAATAATAGATTAAATGAACAAGAAGTTATTTACACCAAGAATGATTTTTTAGATATATTTAATAAAGTTGGATTTAAAAATGTAAGAAATTATTATCCTTTACCTAATCAATATTTTACTCAAGTTATATATACAGATGATTATTTGCCAACTTCAGATGATATCTTAAATTCATATAATACAAATTATTTTAATGTTGATTACATATTATATGATGAAAAGGAAAAACTACGTAAATATATAATAAATAATTCATTTGATATTGTTACAAATTCATATTTATTTGAAATATCAAATGAGGATCTAGAATTAAATAAAGTTAATTTTATAAGCTCGTCTTTGACAAGAAAAGATGAATATCGAATTATTACAAAACTATATTCTGATAAGGCTAATAAAGTTGCTATTAGTAATAATAAAATATTAAAAACATTAGTTGAAAAAAATAAGTTATTAACTGAAAGAGGATTAAACACAATAAATGAATATTTTATTAATGAAAATACTACTCAGTCTGAAATGGAAGAGTCTCCTCTATATATTTATGAACTTTCAAAGTTATTTGAAAAAGATATTAGTTTATTTAAAGAAAAGTTTGTAGAATTTAAGGATTTGGTTTTAAAAACATCTGACATATTAGAAGATAAATCAAATACAGTATTTGAAAAGTTTGGAATTAAAGTATCTGAAAAACTAAAAGATGAAATGATATTTTTAAAAGATGGATATTTAGATTTTATAGTTTGTAATGCTTTTTATAAAAATGATAAATTATTCTTTTTTGATCAAGAATGGATCGAAGGAAATGTTCCATTGAAATTTATACTATATAGAAATGTAGTTTGTATGTTTCTAAGAACAAGAATTTCTAATTATATCACCTTTGAAGAAATGCTTAATTTATATGAAATAACAACTGAAGAAGTAGAAATCTTTATTGAACTTGAAAAACAATTTCAATTAGAAGTTATTTCATTTGAATTAACTAATTATTTTAATTCTAATCAAAATAGATCTAAATTAAAAGACTATGTTAAATACTTAGAAGATATAAAAGTGGAAAAAGAAAAGATATATGAAGAGTATGTAAGAAGTTCTAGAGAATATGAAATAGTTGCAAATAATTATAACGAATTAGCAGCTAAGTATAATGAACTTGTTTTAGAAAATAATGAATTAAAAACTTTATATGACAAATTAGTTGAATATGAAAATTTAAGTTTTATTCAAAAGATTTTAAAGAAATACAAGGAGGATAAAAAATAATGTCTTTAAAACAAAAATACTATCAACTTCAGAATTTATTATTTCCAATGGGAAGTATGAGAAGAAAATTTATGCAATTTTTGTATAGATTACCTAGATATATAAATAAAGAAAATTGTAATATATTTAAAAATGATATGGAAAGAAATGGATTTATAATTGCTTTTAAAAATATGTTTAACAAAATAGTAACATCACCAAGACCAACTAATGAACAAAAAGCATATGAGAGTTGGATAAGAAATAATGAACCAACACTGAAAGATTTAAGTTTACAAAAAGAATACAAATTCGAATATTCTCCTAAAATTAGTATTTTGGTTCCTATGTATAAAACTCCAGAAAAGTTCTTTAAAGAATTAATTGAATGTTTAAAAAATCAAACATATTCTAATTGGGAGCTATGTTTAGCTGATGGTAGTCCTGAAAAATCAAAAAGTATTGATAAGATAATAAAAAATGATTCAAGAATAAAATATAAATTATTAGAAAAAAATGATGGGATATCAAATAATACAAATGAAGCATTAAAAATGGCTACAGGTGATTATATTGGTTTATTAGACCATGATGATTTAATTGCTAGATTTGCATTATTTGAAGTTGTAAAAAGTATAAATGAAAATGAAAAGCCAGATTTTATTTATAGTGATGAAGATAAATTTAGTCTTGAATTATCTGATAGATATGATCCTCATTTTAAACCAGATTTTTCACCTGATACACTAAGAAGTTATAATTATATTTGCCATTTTAGTGTATTTAAAAAAGAATTAATGGATTTATTAGGTGGATTTAAAAAAGAATATGACGGTGCACAAGATTATGATATAATTTTGAGAGCTACTGAAAATGCAAAAAATATTGTGCATATACCAAAAATTTTGTATCATTGGAGAGTACATCCAAATTCAACAGCATGTAATGCAAGCGCAAAAATGTATGCTTATGATGCAGGAAGAAAAGCAATTCAAGATCATATAAATAGACTTGGATTAAATGGTATTGCAGAACAAGAAGAATTGCCAGGAATTTATAGAGTTAAGTATGATATAATTGGAAATCCTAAAATATCAATTTTAATACCAAGTAAGGATGCCAAAAGTGACTTAAAAAAATGTATTGAGTCAATAAGAAAATCAACTTATAATAATTATGAAATTATTATAATAGAAAATAATAGTGAAACAGATGAGATTTTTGATTATTATAATTCTTTAAAAAATGATGATAGGATTAAAGTAGTTTATTATCCAGATAAGGGATTTAATTTTTCTAGAATTAATAACTTTGGAGAAAAATTTGCAACTGGTGAGTATATATTATTGTTAAATAATGATGTTGAAATAATAACAAAAAATTGGTTGGAAGAAATGTTATCATTTGCTCAAAGAGAAGATGTTGGAATAGTTGGTGCAAAATTATTATATCCAGATAATACTGTTCAACATGCCGGTGTAGTTGTAGGGATGGGTGGAATTGCCGGACATATTAATAAACTAATAAGAGATGATGATATAGGATATTTTGCAAGAGCGAAAGTAATTAATAATTATAGTGGAGTGACAGCTGCATGTTTTATTATAAAAAAAGAATTATATGATAAAGTAGAAGGTTTGGATGAAGATTTTAAAGTTGCATTTAATGATGTAGATTTTTGTATGAAGATTAGAAATTTAAATAAATTAATTGTATATACACCATATGCAAAATTATATCATTATGAGTCAAAAACAAGAGGATATGAAGATACACCTGAAAAACAAATGAGATTTAAATCTGAAATAGATAGGTTTAAATTGAAATGGGAAAAAGAACTTGAAAAAGGAGATCCTTTCTTTAATCCAAATTTTAGATTGGATACTGCTATATATCAGATTAATCCTAATAAGGTCTAATTTAGTACAAGCCATAATATTAATATTTAGTATGTTTATTATTTTTTGGAGGTAAGAATGGAAAATATAAAAGTAAAAATTTCGGAGAACAAACTTTTATTTATTATAATAGTTATAACTTTTTTTCTTATAATGTTCCTTTGCAAATATCAAATGTTTGCACAAGATGAGTATAACTATAGTAATGTTGATAGAAGTAATGAAAGAGTAGATTCAGTTAGTGATATAATAGAAACACAAATTAATATGTACAAAGAATGGACAGGAAGAATTCCAGTATCTGGCTTAATACAATTATTCTTATATATTGGTACTCCTGTATATAATGTAGTAAATTCACTTGTATTTATTGTAGCTTTAATTTTTATTTGTAAAGTTTTAAATAATAAAGTTTCTATTTTACAAATATCTGGGGTATTATTTTTAATTGTTTTTGCAATAGGTTCATTTTGGGAAAAATTTATATGGATTTCAGGTAGTCTAAACTATCTATGGCCTGTTACTGCAATACTTATAGTAATGTATTATATATATAATATTATAATTAATAATAAGAGTTTAAAATCATTAGAAAAAGCATTTTTATATTTTATGAGTTTCTTTGCAGGGTGGTCACAAGAAAATGCAGCTTTCGTACTTGGTTCATTTTTTATGATTATAATAGTTTTAAATATAAAAAAGATACTTAAAAGAGATAATAAAATTAGTAGTACAGTAATAATTTCTACTTTATTATTTGGAGTAGGAGCTATATTGCTTATATTTGCACCAGGAAATTTCTCTAGACTAGGAGATTCTGATACTTCTGTAACATTTGAACATATTTTAAACAATTTTAGTCAAATAAAGTATTTAATAATAATTTATATTTTAACTACAGTATTAGCACTTATATCCACTAAATCAAGGGATAAAATATTACATCAAATATTATATTTTATGATACCATGTGGAATTGCATTAGTTCCTATGCTTATAATACACGAATTTCCACAAAGAGCTATGTTAGCATATGAGATTTGTTTCATGATATGTATTTCTAATAATATTATGATTTTAGAAAACAAATTTAATAAGAATAAAAAAAGCATGATGATAATTACTTATATTGTATCAATATCTGCGATTTCAATTTTAACATATAAAACTTGGTTTGCTTTTAAATATGTTGAACCATACAAGGAAGAAATAGATGAACAAATAAATTATGCTAGATTAACAAATAATAAGGATGTAGTTTTAACAAAATTTGAAAGATATGATCAAGCAGAAAAATTAGGTATATATATGGATCCATTTCCAAAAACTTTGGACATAAGTATCATAAATACATATATAGCAAGATATTATGGATTTAACTCTATAACTGCTTTAGATAAAGATACTTCGATGATTGAAATTATTTTAGACAATGAAGAGAAAATAGAAAATTATAATCTTATTAATAAAGATACAAATCAATTTGTATCAGGTAGGATTTTAAATACAGTATTACAAATGCCTAATTTAACTGTAAAAGATAGAGTAATATTTATAATACCTACTTCAATGATTGATAAAGTTTTTGTAGATTTCCCAGATGTGATAAAAAATAAAGTTAAAAAAGTTATTATTAAAGATATATATAAAACTGTTGAAGTTGATAGTAGGATGTTTGTTAAATAATTATGAATGGCAGATAAATTATAGTTTATCTGTCATTCATATTATTTTGCTTTTATACTTAATAAAAAATGTAATTTTGTATTGATTTTTTAATATTTCTGTTATAAAATGTATAATAATGTGGGATATTTTTATATCTTACATAGTATTTGTAAAATATAAAAGTTAAATAGAAAGGAATATAATATTAATAATAATATTTTAAATTTATTTAATATTATATATTGGTTTTTTTATGGGAAAAATATCAGTTGTTGTGCCATGTTATAATGAAGAGGAATCATTACCATATTTTTATGATGAAATTTGTAAAGTGGCAGAAAAATTAAATAATCTTGATTTTGAATTCTTATTTATAAATGATGGTTCAAAAGATAAAACTTTAGATGTATTAAGAGAATTAAATGTAAAAGATGAAAGAGTAAGATATGCATCATTTTCTAGAAACTTTGGAAAAGAATCAGCAATATATGCTGGTCTTAAATTAAGTACAGGAGATTATGTTACTACTTTAGATGCTGATTTACAAGATCCTCCTAAGCTTATAATTGAAATGTATGATATTATATCAAATAAGGATAATGATTATGATTGTGTTGCAACTAAAAGATCAACTAGAACTGGTGAACCACCAATAAGATCAATGTTTGCAAAATTATTTTATAAGATTATAAATAAGATTTCAAATACAAATATTGTTGATGGTGCTAGAGATTTTAGACTTATGACACGACAGATGGTAGATGCTATATTATCAATGTGTGAATATAATAGATTCTCTAAAGGAATATTTAGTTGGGTTGGATTTAATACAAAGTGGATTGAATATAAGAATATTGAAAGAGTTGCAGGAAAAACAAAATGGTCATTTTGGAAATTATTTTTATATTCTATTGATGGAATAATTGCCTTTTCGACCGCACCACTTGTAATATCAACTATTATTGGATGTTTATTTTGTATAATAGCTATAATTATGGTAATATTTATAGTGATTAGTACTTTAATATATGGTAACTCTGTTGGAGGATGGCCTTCACTTACTTGTATAATTTTATTTGTGGGTGGTATTCAGTTATTTTGCACAGGAATTATTGGTCAGTATATTTCTAAAACTTATTTGGAGGTTAAGAAAAGACCTATATATATTTTAAAGGAAACTGAAAACGAAAATAAGTTAAAGATATAAATAAAAATTACTCTTATAGAAGGTGAAAAAATGAAAACAGCAATTATTATATTAAATTATAATGATTATGATAATACATCAAAATATACAAATATAGTAAAGAATTATAATTCATTAGATAAAATTATAATCGTAGACAATAATTCGAATGATGGTATGAAAGAAAATTTAAAGCAACTTGAGTCTGATAAAATTGATGTTATATTCTCTGATAGAAACGGTGGCTATGCATACGGTAATAACTTTGGACTTAAATATTTAGAAAGTAAATATAATAAAGAGAATTTTAAATATGTTATAATTTCTAACCCTGATGTAAGTGTTGAAGAAGAAGCAATAAATGCATGTATTGGTGAATTAGAGAACAATCCTAATACTGTAATTGTTGCGCCGAGAATGTATTTTATAAATGGTCCTGCAAGAAGAAGTTCATGGAAGCATAGAACATTTTGGGTTGATGTTGCAAATTCAACACGAATAACTGAGGCTTTATTACTTCCATTGTTAAAAAAAGGTGAATATACTAAACAGGATTTTGCAAAAGAAAAGATTAATGTTGATACAATTGCTGGTTCATTTTTTGTTGCAGATATATCAAAATTCAAGGAAATAGGATACTTTGATGAAAATACATTCTTGTTTTATGAAGAAGATATAATAGCAAGGAAATTGGAGAAAAATAATTATAATATAACTAGTTTAAATAATATTAAATTTATTCATTATGATAGTCAGACAATTGGTAAGGTTATTAGTGCAAAAAGAAAAATTGATATACTTTTTGAAAGTAAAAAATATTATCATAAAAAATATAATAATGTTGGTAACTTTGGAATTATATTTTTAGACATATTAAAAAATGTACGCAAAATTGAGATTATATTTGAGATTCCTATTAGAAAATTATATAATAATTTGAGAAAGTAAATTAAATCTTATTAATAAAAATATTTGGAGGTATTTATATGGCAATTTTGGTTACTGGTGGAGCTGGATATATTGGCTCTCATACATGTGTGGAGTTATTAAATAATGAAAAAGATGTAATAGTAGTGGATAATTTTTCCAATAGCAAGAAATCTACATTAGAAAATATAAAAAAAATAACTGGAAAAGAATTTAAATTCTATGAAATTGATTTATTAAATAGAGCAGATCTTGAAAAGATATTTGAAGAAAATAGTATTGAAGCAGTTATTCATTTTGCTGGATTCAAAGCTGTTGGAGAATCTGTAAAAATACCTATTGAGTACTACATTAATAATGTGTCAGGTTCACTAATATTATTAGATACAATGAAAAAGTTTTCTGTTAAAAACTTTGTATTTAGTTCTTCTGCAACAGTATATGGTGATCCAGGTAAAATACCATATACTGAAGAGATGGAGTTTGGTGTTACCTCTAGTCCATATGGTACAACTAAGTTGTTTATAGAAAGAATATTACAAGATATTTATAACTCAGATAATACTTGGAATATATGTATACTTAGATATTTTAATCCAGTTGGTGCTCATGAGAGTGGTTTAATTGGAGAGGATCCTCAAGGGATACCAAATAATCTTATGCCATATATTACTAGAGTAGCAAAAGGAAAATTACAAGAATTATCTATATTTGGAAATGACTATAACACACCTGATGGTACATGTATAAGAGATTATATACATGTAGTTGATCTTGCAATAGGACATTTAAAAGCGTTAGAAAAAATAGAAAGGGGTAGTAGCGGTATATATATATATAATTTGGGAAATGGTAAAGGTGTTAGTGTATTAGAACTAGTTCAAACCTTTATTAAAGTAAATAATATAAATGTACCTTACAAGTTTGCACAAAGAAGACCAGGTGATTTAGCTGAATATTATTCTGACACTACAAAAGCAAAAAATGAGTTAGGTTTTATTCCTGCTAAGACTGTAGAAGACATGTGTAGGGATAGTTGGAATTTCGAAAAAAATAATAACTAATAATCATAGGAAATAACATTATAAGATAATATAAATGTTATTTCCTTGTTTTACATTTTTTAATATGATATAATTTAATAAAATCTAAGGACTACTAATATAAATTTCAACTCGAAATTTTGTGCAACATTACATTATAATATTTTAGGAGATGAAAATTATGAAAAATATAATTGATTTTAAATTTTTAATTTTTATATTTATATCAATTTTATTAATTCTTATATTAAATTTATTATTTTATAATTATTCATATGAATCTAATAATGAATTAAGTAATAATTTAATAAAAAATAATATTACGGAAGAGTTAGAAAATGAAAAACTAACTTTAATTGAGCACAATATTCCATCCAAAATAGAATCATCAGTACCTATATTTATGTATCATTTTATTTCTGATGAAGTTGGAAATAATCCCTATCCAGAAAATGTTGTAAGACCAAGTGATTTAGAAGCACAACTTAAATATATAAAAGAAAATAACTATGATACCATATATATAACTGAGTTACCATATCTGGAAAAATACAGTAAACCTGTGGCACTTACTTTTGATGATGGATTTGCTGATTTCTATTATAATGCATATCCATTACTAAAAAAATATAATTTGAAGGCATCATTATTTGTGGTAAAAGAATTTACTGGCAAACCAGGTTACTGTAATCTAGAACAACTTAATGAGATGAGTGAAAGTGGAATAATAGCAATTGAGTCTCATACAATTAATCATTATAGACTTGCAACTTTATCTGTTAGTGATGTAGAATATGAAATTAGAGAGCAAAAGGAAAATTTGTACAATTCTTTAAACATAAATTCTGAAGTACTTTGTTATCCATATGGATCATATGATAGAAGAGTTATTGATGAAACCAAAAAGTATTATACATTTGGACTTGCAATGGATGGTGGAGTGTATTACTCTAGCAAACATAATTATTATGAAATACCTAGAATTTATGCAAATAGAAGTATGAAACTAAATGAATTTATTTCTTATTGCAAAAAATCTAATGTAATAGTAGAATATTAAAGTATAGAAAGTAAAAAACAGTTTATCAGAATATAAATACTTTTTAGTAATAATATGTAATATAAATAACATTATTGTAATGTAATGTTATTTTCTTGTGTTATAATTCGTTATATGTTATAATGGAAGAAAGCAAAGGAGTTTTTATTATGTCTAGAACAATAAACATGTTATCAGAAGCAGATACTGTTAAGGGTCAAGGAGTGCTATCAGCCTATGAGGAACTAGTAAGCCTTGTAAAGAATAATTTAAATGATACTTATGAACTTAAAGTAAATGAAGTAAAGTTTGCAGATATTATGCATTATCATACTATAAATTTAAAATATTATTTAACTTTACCTTTTACAAAGATTAAATCTACTACAGTCGGTTATGTTCATTTTTTACCTGAAACTTTAGAAAATAGTATAAAACTTCCTAAATTTGCAAAAAAAGTATTTTATAAATATGTTATTGAGTTTTATAAAAGTATGGATTTTTTAGTTACTGTAAATCCTTATTTTATTGATAGATTAGTTAGTTATGGAATAGATAGAGAAAAAATAACATATATACCTAATTATGTATCTAGTAAGAGATTTTATAAAATAAGTAATAATAATATACTTATGGAAAAGAAAAAATATGGAATAGATAATAATAAATTTGTTGTACTTTGTGTAGGTCAATTACAAAAAAGAAAAGGTGTAGTAGATTTTATTGAAGTAGCAAAGAGAATGCCTGATGTCCAATTTTTATGGGCTGGGGGATTTTCTTTCAAAAAAATATCTGATGGTTATGATGAAATAAAAAAACTTATTGAAAATCCTCCAAGTAACTTGAAGTTTTTAGGCATTGTTCCTAGAGAAGAAATGAATAATCTATACAATATTTCTAATGTTATGTTTTTACCATCTTATGAAGAATTATTTCCTATGACAATTCTTGAGTCTGCTAATTGTAAAATACCAATATTATTAAGAGATATAGAATTATATGAAGGAATACTTGATGGATATTATTTAAAAGGGAAAAACAATGATGAGTTTGTAAAGGAAATAAAAAAATTAATGTCTGACTCTAATTATTATAACAAGGCAGCTTTACTTGCGGATAAATGTAGTAAATATTATAGTGAGGAAAACGTAACTAAAATGTGGAGATCATACTATAATAAAATATATAAAATAGGTCAAAAAAAGAATTGGAAAAAAGTTCTTGGATTAGAAAAATAACATTATACTAAGGTGATTTTAATGAATAAAACTGTTTTAATAACTGGTGCTGCAAAAGGTATTGGCAAGCAAATCGCAATTGATTTTGCACAAGAAGGATACAATGTATGTATAAACTATAATAAATCTGAAAAAGAAGCAAATGAACTTATGCAAGGATTAACTTCAAAAGGATATAATGTAATTTGCTATAAATGTGATGTTTCAGATAGAGAAGAAGTAAATAAAATGATCAATCATATAATATCTATTTTTGGCTCAATTGATGTTTTAATAAATAATGCTGGCATTGCTCAGTATAAGCTATTTACTGATATAACGCAAAGTGATCTAGATAATATGATAAAAATTAGTCTTGTTGGAATGTTTAATGTTACACAAGAAGTACTAACACAATATATGATTAATAAAAAAAGTGGCAAAATAATTAATATATCATCAATATGGGGACAAGTCGGAGCTTCATGTGAAGTACATTATTCAATGGTAAAAGCCGGAATAATAGGATTTACTAAAGCACTTGCAAAAGAGCTTTCACTTTCAAATATAACAGTAAATGCAGTTGCACCTGGTGTAATTGAAACTGATATGATAAACAATTTTAATGAGAATGAATTGATAGAAATATGCAATGAGATACCATTAAATAGGATTGGTAAACCAGAAGACGTGTCAGGTTCAGTTTTATTTTTAGCATCAGATAAGGCTGATTATATAACAGGTCAAGTAATATCTCCAAATGGTGGAATGGTAGTATAAAATTGGAAAAACCACGCGGTATACGCGTGGTTTATTTACTGCTTTTTATCGTTTCTTGTGGAACTATCATATTCCCTTAATTTAATTCTGTATTCTAACATTTGAGTTAAATATCTATAATACATATATTGTTGTTCATAATACATTGTTGGGCTCACTACATTTTGCATTGAATCTACTGGTTGAGGAATATCTTGTTGTGGTGGAACAACACCTTGCATATGAGAAATATTTTGCATATTAAAATTATATGGATCAAAAAATGGTTGATTTTTATCCATTTGTACACCTCCTAAAAAATATAAAAAAATTTAATAAAAATACATTAATTTGTATATTTTAGAAAAATAAATACAAAATATTAATGTAAACAAATAAAAAAGTTTACCCCCCTTCTTTGATATAAGTAGTCTATTTTCCATTTAGACTACTTTCTTTTTATCCTTTAATTTACTATAATGTAGACTTGAAATATCTTTTTTCTTTTTATTTATCAATATTTTATTAATAATCATAATTATACAAAGTACGGCAATTATAATTAATGTAGAGTTAATATATGATTTTTTTAAGTTTTCAAAAAAATATTCATAATCTATATTTGTACTGCTATTATTAAAAACAGTTTGTGTTTCAGTAATATTAAAATTACCATATCTTAATAAAATGTATGTTATAAAAAATGAAAATATGCCTTGTAAGAATTTAGGAAATAGTATATTCTTAATAGAAATTTTGTGCATATATACAGTCGAATAAATCTGAGAAATTATGCAAAGGCCACTAAATCCTAGAAGAAATGATGAGATAAGGATTTTATTTTGTATAGGAATATCAGTAATTGATACATTCATGATTCCTTTAGTTACCTCGAATAACCCAGATAAACAAGCAATAATATTACTATCTACATTTAAGTTTACAAGTACAACTTTTATAATACTAAAAAATAGATTAAATAATATTATAAATCCTAAAATCATACCCAGCGTTACAAATGAATTTAAAATGCTTTTTTTTACTAGATCAAAAAAAGATATATTACTATATTTTTTTTCAAATATTAACTTGCTTTTGATGTTATTTTCATTAAAACTATTTAAATTTTTATCTTTTTTGTGTATAATAAATAAAGTATTAAATATATTTCCGAAAAATCCAATTAGAATTGCTGATAAATAATGTGATATTAAAAGTAGTATTCCAATACTTATATTATGAAATGCAGCAATTCCAATTGTTGATAATATGAAAATAGGATTATTATTATTTACAAAAGTTAGAAGTCTATTTGCTTCTTTTTTTGATATTATTCCTTTTTCATATATGTTTGATACTGCTTTTGCACCCATAGGAAATCCACATAGAAACCCTATTATTATTGCAATTGTGGAATTTTTACTTGTACCAAATATTTTTTGAATATACTTTCCAATAAACTCTGCTAGTAGAATTATAATTTCGGTACCAAGTATAAATTCTGTAAAAAATATAAATGGAAAGAGTGAAGGTGCAACACTTGATATAAACATTGTTATACTTTGTTTTACAGATTCAAAATTTTCTTTTGAAAATACAAGCAATATGGCAATCGAAAATATGAAAATAAATAATTTAAATAATTGTTTTAATTTATATACCTTAAAATAATTCATTTAAACACCTATTTTAATAATATGATAAAGGAGAAAAAATATGCGATATAGTAAGAATTTTGTAGATTATGAACTACTAGATATGGCTGATGGTGAGAAACTAGAAAAATGGGGTAATTATATATTAATAAGGCCTGATCCACAAATAATATGGAAAGAAAAAATGCATCCTGAAATATGGAAGAAGGCTGATGCAAGATATATTAGAAGCAGTAGTGGAGGAGGCCATTGGGAAAAATTAAATAAGATTAAAGATGACTGGAATATAAAATATAAAGAATTAACTTTTAATATAAAACCAATGGGATTCAAACATACTGGACTATTTCCAGAACAAGCTATTAATTGGGATTATATGATAGAAAAGATTTCAAATGTTACAAAAACTAAAAAAGAAGTTAAGGTCTTAAATCTATTTGCATATACAGGTGGAGCAACTATTGCTTGTGCATATGCAGGAGCTAGTGTATGCCATGTTGATTCTTCACAAGGAATGACTAATTGGGCAAAAGATAATTTAAAAGATAGTAAACTTCAAGATAAACCAGTTAGATTTTTAGTTGATGATGTTATAAAATTTGTAAACAGGGAAATAAGACGTGGAAATAAATATGATTGTATAATAATGGATCCACCTTCATATGGTAGGGGAAAAAATGGCGAGGTTTGGAGCATAGAAAATGATTTATATAATTTACTTTCACTTTGCTCAAATCTTTTATCAGATAATCCATTATTTATAATTGTTAATACATATACAGGTGGTCTTTCTGGAACTATTATTCAAAATACATTAAAAAATACACTAAAAAATAATAAAAAAATAGCTAATATTTCTTTTGATGAAATAGGAATTAAACAAAAGGATTCAGATATATTTTTACCATGTGGAATTACTACAATATGTGAGTTTAAATAATATAATAATAAATATAATCCCTGTATGATAAAGCATACAGGGATTACTTTTAATAATTATTTAATATAATAATTATTTCTTCAACTTCTTTTGAATATTTTTTTGTTAATCTTGATTTTGATAAATTACTTTTTAATATTTTTTCAATTTGTTTATTTTTTATTCTTGCAAATTTACTTAATAATTCAAAACCTTCTTTAGGCAAATAAGCAACAAATACACTTATGGCATATTCTAGTCCTTTAGATAAAGTTTTGTATTCTTCAGTCTTTAAATAATCATTATTAAGTACGAGTATTTTGTTTAATATATCATCGCATAAATTTAAAGAAAAAATTGTAATATCTTTATCTTTTAGTATCGGTGGATGAGCAAGTGCAGCAATGAAGGCTCTTTTTTCTAATAAATTTGAATTCTCATACATGTTTTGAATAATTTGCTTTAAACAATTTGTATTATTTTCACCAAGTTGTTGTAATGCCATTGCAGAACCTTCTCTAATTCTCCATCTTTTATCATTCATTGCATTTCTTATTACTTCTACTATTTTACTTTTATAATCTTCATCTACTTGTATATATTGTTCACCAAGAGCAACTAATCCACAACAAGGTAAATATTCAATTCTACTATCTTCAATATATAGATTATCATCTATAATACAAAGCTCAAATAGAAAAGATAAAAGTTCAGAGCTTATTTTTTTGTTTCTAAAGTAACTTGAAAATTCATATAGTAGTTCTAAATTTGATCTAGGACTTGGTAAATCAGAGTTATTTATTAATAATTCTTTTATTTCACTTAATTTTATATTTTCTAAACATTCAAAAAGTTTGTTAAAAACAATTGGATTTTTAGGCATTATATACACCTCCGTATTAAATCGTATTATATATCTAACAGTCATTAAATGCAATATATTATGTGTAAAATTTGTTTAAAACATTGTAAAAAAAATAATAATATGATAAAATATTTTCAATACGTTTATTTAAGGAGGAATTAAAAATGTTATCAAAACCAAATGTAAAAGAAATTATGCCAAAAGCAGGAAACAGATATCAAGCTGCACTTGCATTATCAAAGAGAGCCAGAAATATAGAAGAAAGAAGAGTTTCAGAAGGGGATAAAGATATTCATGATGCTGTTGATTTAGCTGCAGAAGAAATAGTTGAAGAAAAAGCATATGTTAAAGTTGCTGGTGAATACATTATAGAACCTAAAATAGAAGAATTAATAATAGAAGATAAAAAAGAAAATGAAAAAAATAATGAAGATGATAAATTAGATGAAAAAGCAGATGAAGAAGATGAGGATGAATTAGAAGAAACAGAAGAGGAGTAATAACTTATGCTAAAAAAACATATTATAACATTAACGGGTGATCCTGCTAGTGGAAAAGGCACAGTTACGGAAATATTACAGAATGAATTGAAATATTCTGTATATAGAAACGGACAATATTTTAGAGAATTAGCTGCAAAAAATAATATGAGTGTTACTGAATTTAATATTTATGTAAAAGAACATCCTGAAATAGATAGGGACATTGAAAGAAGTGCAGAAATTTATGCTAAAGAACATGATAATTTAATTATAGATGCAAGGCTTGGATGGTATGTTGTTCCTGAATCATTTAAAGTATATTTAACCGTTGATATAGATGTAGCAGCAAAAAGAGCTTTTTGTGATACAAATGAATGTAGAAAAAATACTGAATTGTTTGAGACACAAGAAGAACAAAAGCAAGATATGATAAAAAGATTAGAACTTGAAAATAAAAGATATTTTGATGTATATGGAGTAAAAAAAGATGATATGTCAAATTATGATTTAGTTTTAGATACTACTAATTTAGAACCAAAAGAAGTGTGTGAAATTATAAAGCAAAAATATTTTAAATGGTTAGAAAAATAAAAATATTTAGAAAGAGGGGGAATAAAAAATATAATTTAATTATATTTTTATTAAGATTTTATGATAATAACAAATAATATAAATAAATACATATTCAGGGGTTATGACATAAGAGGAATATACAATGAAGATTTAAATGAGGATGTAGCATATACAATTGGTAAAGCATATGGTACATTACTTATAAAAGACTATAGCCAAAATTTAGTTATTGTTGGGCATGACAATAGAGTTTCATCTCCTATGCTTTCTGATGCATTAATAAAAGGTATAATGTCGACTGGTGTTAATGTAAAAGATATAGGACTTGTAACTAGTCCAATGTTATATTATGCGAATGAACTATATAACATACATGCTGGTGTTATGGTTACTGCAAGTCACAATCCAAAGGAATACAATGGATTTAAAATTGCTTTTGATAAAAAAGGTGAAATTTGTGGTAAAGAAATAGAAGAGTTTAGAGATTTTGTATTTTCTCAAGATTTTATTCAAGGTAGTGGTAATTCAGAAAAAATCGATATTAAACAAAAGTATGTAGATATGTTAGTATCAAGGTTTAATTTTAAGAAAAGATTAAAAGTTGTAGTTGATTGTGGAAATGGTACGGCTTCAATTATTGCAAAAGATGTATTTTCAAAATTAAATTTAGATGTTGAATATATATTTTGTGATTCAGATCCTGATTTCCCACATCACCATCCAGATCCAGCAGAACTTGAAAATATGATAGATTTACAAAATAAAGTCAAAGAAGTTAATGCAGATATTGGTATTGCATTTGATGGAGATTCAGATAGAGTAGGTTGTGTTGATAACCTAGGAAATGTTATTTCAAGCGATTATTATATGGCAATTATGAGTAAATATATTTTGCCCAATATTGATATTAAAGGTATAATGTTTGATGTAAGTTGTTCAAAGACTTTATCTGATGAAATACGTAAAAATGGTGGCGAACCTAAAGTATATAAAACAGGTAACTCATACATAAAAAGAGAGATGTTAAAAGAAGGATTGCTTTTTGGTGGAGAAATATCTGGTCATACTTTCTTTAAAGATAAATTTTATGGCTTTGATGATGGAATATATGCTGGTCTTAGAATGATAGAAGTTATAGACAATGAAACTAAAACCCTTTCTGAAATTGAATCAACTCTTAAGAAATATTATTCTACACCAGTTATAAAAATAAATGTTACTGATGAAAATAAAGCTAAAATAGTAGAAAAGGTAAAAGAATATTGTATTATGAGAGGATATAATACTTCAACAATAGATGGAGCAAGACCAGAGTTTGAAGATGGATTTGCAATTATAAGAATGTCTAATACAAGTCCAAAATTAACTTTAAGATTTGAAGCTGAAACAGAAAAAAGATTAGAAGAGATTAAAAATGAATTTGAAACATTAGTATATAAACTAATAAATGAAATGAATTAAAAATTTATGATATGATAGTATGATTACTACTGTTTCATTATATCTAGTTTCAGATTCACATTAAATATTTAAGCAAAAGAAGCTGTTATAAAAAATAATAGCTTCTTTTATTTATATAAAAATAATTGAAAAAAATATGTAAATATAATATAATTATCAAAGTAGGAGAAAAATCACATTATGAAAATAGAAGGAAAAGTAGAAACAATAATATATAAAAATGAAACAAACTCTTGGACTGTACTTTTAGTAAAAACTACTGATGAGTATATTACTGCAGTTGGAGAAACAGAAAATATAGAAGTTGGGGATGAAGTTGAATTAGATGGTGTAGAAGATACTCATAAAGTATATGGTTCTCAATTTAAGTTCTCAACATATAAAAAACTTTTACCTAAAACTAGTTCGGCACTTATTCAATATATCGCGGATAATGTAAAAGGTATTGGTAAAAAAACTGCAAAAAATATTATAGATACTTTTGGCGATGATACTGTAAACATTGTTAGATTTAATAAATCTAAATTAATAGGTATAAAAGGTCTAAATGAAGAAAAGATAGATGATTTATCAAATTTCTTTAATGAGGAATATGAAAAATGGAATTGTGTAGAATACCTATCTAATTTTGGTATTTCTGTTATAACTGCAAATAAAATTTATCAGGCTCTTGGACAAGATACAATTAAAGTAATTAATGAAAATCCATACAGTTTACTTAAATTTGTAAAAACACTTGAATTTAAAGTAGTTGATGAGATTGGGAAAAAAATAGGATTATCACTTGATAATGAAGATCGAATTGATTCTGGAATAATTTATGCTTTAAATCAAATAACCGAATTTGGTCATACATGTGTTGAAACTGATATTTTAATTGAACATTCTGCTAAAATATTGGAAGTAGATGTATCTTGCATACAAAATAGTATAATTAGATTAAAATTAAATGAATATATTTATTCGCAAGAAATTAATGAGACTGAATATATATTTAGACGTAGTTTTTATATTGCTGAAGAGAATATAGCAAAAAATATAATTGCTCATACAATGAAATCTCCAGATAAAATTGATATTGATAAATGCATAGAAGAAATAAATAAAACATCTGACATAGTTTTATCTGATGAGCAACAAGAAGCTATAAAAACATCACTTAGCAATCATATATCAGTTATAACTGGAGGGCCTGGTACAGGAAAGACTACTATTATAAAATGTATTATTGATATATTAGAAGGTTTAGATAAAAAATATGTACTTTGCGCGCCAACAGGAAGAGCTGCAAAAAGAATTACTCAAACTACAGGAAAAGAAGCAAAAACATTACACAGATTGCTTGAAATAACAAAAGTGGATGATAGAGATTTAGATTCAATTTTAGAAACTCAAGTAAAAATAATAGAATCTGATGTAGTAATCGTGGATGAATCCTCTATGATAGATTGTCTAATGATGAATAATCTTTTTAAAGCTATAAAACTCGATACCCAAATTATACTTGTTGGCGATATTAATCAATTACCATCTGTGGGACCAGGTAGTGTATTAAAAGATATTATCGATTCAAATGTTGTAAATGTTGTATATCTAAAGCAGATATATAGACAAAGTATACAAAGTGACATTATTTTAAATGCACATAGAGTAAACAATGGTGAATATCCAGAATTTAAAACAAAAGATACAGATATGTTTTTTATTAATTCAAATACTATAAAAGATGCAATATCAGAGATATCTTCACTGCTTACGTACAGATTAGAAAGTTTTGCAAATATAGATATATTAAAGGATTTACAAATATTAACACCAATGAGAAAGACTGAACTTGGGACACTACAATTAAATCAAATTATACAAGGAATATTAAATAAAGAATCCTCAAAAAAAATTGAAAAAAGATTTGGTGATAAAATATTTAGAGAAGGCGATAAGGTTATGCAAGTAATTAATAATTATGATAAATCTTATTTGTTGGATGGATATGTAAATGAAGGAATATATAATGGAGATATAGGTTATATTACAAAAATAGATTTAAAAAATGAAAATATGGAAATAGATTTCGACGGCAAAAAAGTAGAATATGATTTTGATGAATTTGAGCAATTAGAACATGCTTATGCAGTAACAATACATAAGAGTCAGGGAAGTGAATTTGATTATGTAATATTACCTTTACTTACAGGTTATCAGAAACTTTTTACACGTAATTTATTATATACTGCT
Organism: Bacillota bacterium; assembly: GCA_023410645.1. Taxonomy (GTDB): domain Bacteria; phylum Bacillota; class Clostridia; order TANB77; family CAG-465; genus CAG-465. The sequence goes on from JAEYPQ010000019.1 coordinate 33,638, forward strand.
ATGACAAGAGCAAAGAAAATGCTTATAATTATTGGAAGTAAAAAAGTAATAAACTACATGGTAGATAATATAGATTCAAAAAATAGAAAGACTGGTTTAAAAGAAAAAATAATTAATATTCTATAAAAAAACAGAAAAATGAAGAATTTATTAAAAAATTGTTGATAAATGGAAAAATATGTATTACAATTAAACTTATAAGTATAAGTTTAGGAGAGATATGTTTATGAGAAAAGGAATTTCATTAATAGTACTAGTAATAACAATAGTTGTTATCATAATACTTGCGGGAACTGCAATTGCAAGTATGAATAACAATAATCCAATAAATAGTGCTAAGAAAGCAAAATTTTTATCTGATATTGACACTTTTAAAAGTGAATTAATAGTTTATAAAGTAGAAAGGACATCTAATCTATTATTAAAGTATAAGACAGATTTATTAAATGCAAATGAAAGCTCTTTATATGAAAATGGTGCACTTGTTCAAGATAAAACAATATTTGATGTTATACCAAGTATGAAAGATTCTGAATATATTGGTGTGCTTGAAGTTAGAGCAGGTGAACTCATATATGTTGGTAATGATGAGGATCAAATAGAATGGTGTAAAGGTATTATAGAGGTGGATAGAGATACTTCTGGAGTAGATAGAATTGCACCAAATATTCCACAGATTGTGGTACCACAATATTCTAATTCGTTTGTTATAAGTAATATAAAAATTACATTAACAGATAATGCGGGTGGAAGTGGTATAGATAAGAATAAAAGCAAATATATAATTGACAAAAATATAGAAAATTATTCAGAAAATAACGATATATGGAGTGTAGCAACAGATTTATCTTCAGATAATTTCATTGATGATGTAGCTACTGTACAAACAGAAATAAATGGTGATGGTGAATATTATATACATGTACTTGCAGTTGATAACGCTGGTAATAAGAAAAAGGGAATATCTTCAAAGATAATCGTGGATACTGTAGTTCCAAATGAACCTTCAATAGTAATACCATCGACATCTACAACAAATAATGTAGATGCAATAATAACATTAATAGATAATGATGGTGGAAGCGGTATTGATATACCAAGATGTAAATATATATATTCAACTGTTTCATCACCATATGGTGATACAGATGCAATATGGAATAGTGCTGACATATTTGTTAGAACACCTCAAACAATAACTGTAACTTCAAGTACTAATGGTATATATTATTTACACATATTAACAGTAGATAAAGCTGGTAATAGAAGAGAAGTGTTATCAAGTGGTGTAACAACAAATTCAGATATACCAATAGCACCAATTATAACTGGAAATGTAAGTTCTAATGTATGGACAAATCAAAATGTTACTCTGACTGTAAACCCTGTGACTTCACCTGATGTAACAAATTATGAGTATTCAATAAACGGCGAAGCATGGCAAACATACAATGCTACAACAAGAATTATAATATCAAATGAAGGAACTTATACAGTTAAAGCAAGAGCAGTTAATAACATTGGAACTGTGGGTGCAGAATCGACAGGATATATAGTAAAAATAGATAAAACTGCTCCAGCAGATCCTACAATATCTTCGACACCTACAACAATAACTAGAAATGTAACAGTAACAATAACTTATCCAAATGATGCATTTATAAGACAATATAGCACAAATGGAACGACATGGGTTACATATAATTCGGCAGTAATTATAAGTAATAATAATACAAAGGTTTATGCAAGATCAATAGATGAGGCTGGAAATCAAAGTCAACAAGTATATAAAAATATTACAAATATTGATGATATTGGACCAATGTTTGAGTTTAAAACAACGTCTGGTGGGTTTATTATTACTGCAAGTGATGTATTAAGTAGTGTTGATTTAGCTACATTACAATATGCATGGTCTACATCATTTACCGATATTCCAACTAGTGGATGGACATCGTTTACTAATGGAAGCATAATACATGGAACCAGTACATTATGGGTAAGAGGTTATGATAGTTTGGGCAACTATAATATACAAAATTCAAAAAATGGTATTTAATTAAAATAAATATTAATTTAATATAGTATCTAAATCAATTAGTATTTAGGTACTATATTTTTTATAAATATAAAAATATTTTTCTAAAAAATTGTAAAAAATTTTTGTTTATGATAAAATAATTTTATTAGAGGTGATATTAGAAAATGGAAGAACTAATTGAAAGTATCTGTGATTATGTAAGAAAACCGTATACAGACTATGCAATAATGATAAATGGAGAATGGGGAAGTGGAAAAACCTATTTTTGGAATAATAAACTTAGAAGTAGGCTTGAATCAATAAGAATAAATGATAAAAGATATAAAACTATATATATGTCGCTTTATGGTATAAATAGTTTAGAGGAAATAAGTAAAAAAATATTTATTGAAACAAATCCAATGATAAATAAAACATTAAAAAAATTTGTTGATTCAAGAGAAGGAAACTTAATACCAGAATATGTTAAAACTGGACTAGACATGGCTAATTTATTTGGTAGTACAAGCTTTAGTTCAGACAAGGTAGATTTTTCAAAAATATTTTCTATTGAAGATAAAATACTTTGTTTTGATGACTTAGAAAGAGCAAATGTTGATGTTATTGATATACTTGGATATATAAATAACTTTGTTGAACATGATGGAATAAAAACTATATTAATTTGTAATGAAAAAGAACTTGCTACAAAATTTAAAAATACTAATGTTGAAATGAAAACTTTAATTGCAACATATATATTAGATAAGGAAGGAAATCTTGGACAAAGAAAAATAAAAGAAAATAGCGATGATAGTATACAACATACTATTCCTCTTGCAAATATGATTGAATCAAAAATATCTGATATTTTTGATAAAGCAAATGCATATGAAAGGATAAAAGAGAAATTAATTGGAGAAACATTTGAATATATACCAGAATATGCATATATTTTAAGTGGAATGATTATGAAATATTCATATAATGAAGATTTATATGACTTCTATAAAAGAAATACTTCTACCATAATATCAGCATTCAAAAAATCTGACACTAGAAATTTAAGAATATTAAAACATGCATTAAATGATTTTGAAAAGATTTTTGATAATGTAAAAAGAGAATATCCAGATACTACTAAAGAAATATTAAGTACTATGCTTACTTTTACAATTGCTGTTTCATTTGAGATTAAAGCTGGAAATATAAGTAAAGAAAAATTAAGGTCAATAAACAGTAATGATGAATATAAATCTGTTATATTTACATCTAAAATATTAAATGATAATAATCAATTTTACTTGAGGGAATTTGATAATAAATATTTTATTAATTCAAATCAAGAATATAGATTTTTTAAATTTATTGAAGTATATATTAGAACAAGATTTTTTGATGAAAAGTTATATAAAGAAAATTTAAAAGATGTAACTGATGGAAAAGATAGAGATTCTAATAAAGATAGTGTGAATTATATTAAAATATTAAATGGAGAATATTGGAAATTACCAGATTTTGAATTTGAATTACTTTGGAAACAGGTATTAGAGGAAATTAAACTTGGAAAAGTAAAATTTAAAGAGCATGTAAAATTATTTGCAATATATAAATATTTAATTGGGATTCAACTTGTAAAATTTCAATTATCAGAATTAAAAAGATACTTTGAACTTGGAATGCAAATTTCAGCTATGAATAATTTAGAAGATTTGTATGATGAAAATGATAATTTAGATTTTGATTATGACATAGAAGATAAAGATATTGAAGAAATAAGGGAAAAATACATAGAAATAAAAAATATGGCATTGCAAGAAATTGCAGCTAAAAATGCAAATGAATTATTTAAAATGCTTCCTAATAATATTCAAGAATTTTATAAACAAATAATGGGTGATTACAGTAAAATACCAGTATTTTCAAGATATGATATGGATGATTTATATTCTAAACTTGATTTAACCCCAAATTATGATTTATATAACATTGTAAATATGATACAAGAGAGATATAAAGATAATGAAGAATTATTTGTTACAGATTATAAAAGCTTAAAGAAATTATGTTCAATTATTAAAAAGAATAAGGATAATGAAGAAAACAAAACTATAAAACATGTTTTGCTTGAAAATATTTCAAGTACAATTGAAAAAATTGCAAAAACTTACAGAGTATAAAAAATATTATAGAGTATATATTAATTTATATACTCTATTTTTGCTTTAAAAATAATAAAAAAATTATTATAAAGTATAAAATATGTTAATTTCCAAATAATATTAGTAAAATTTACTAGGAGGTTAAAATGAAAGCTACAGGAATTGTTAGAAAAATTGATGAGCTTGGTAGAGTGGTAATACCAAAAGAAATTAGAAAAGGACTTAGAATTAGAGAAGGTGATCCACTAGAAATTTATACTGAAAAAAATGGAGAAATAATATTAAAAAAATATGCTCCAATGGGAGATTTACTTGAAATTGCTACACAATATGCTGAAACACTAAATTCAACAACAGATTTTGTGGCGTGCATTACAGATAAGGAATCAGTAATTGCAGTAGCAGGTACTTCTAAATTTGATTATTTGAATAAAGATATAAGTAAACATGTTATAAAAGTGATGGAAGATAGAGCAACTTGGTATTCAAAAGAGGATGATAGAATACAAATCACTAAGGATGATAAAGATCTAAAATATACAGCACAAATAATTGCTCCAATAATAAGTGATGCTGATGCAATAGGAAGTGTAATACTCTTTTCATTTGATACGGGTAAAAAGATTACAAGCGTTGAAGTAAAATTGGTACAAACAGCGGCATCATTTCTAGGAAAACAAATGGAAGCATAATCTTTTTAAGTACAAGTAAATTTCTTGTACTTTTATTTTTTTAGAGGTGAAATAGTATGTCTTTTTTTACGAAATTTACTTATATACCTAGAAAGGCAAAAACAGAAAATGGTATTTATGATCATATAATTGCTCATAGAGGTTATCATTTTAAATATCCTGAAAATTCAATACCAGCATATATTGAGGCTTTAAAGAGAAATGATTCAATTGAACTTGATATACGACTTACAAAAGATGGAATAATCGTTTGTATACATGACAGATATGCCAAAAGATTACTTGGAGCTAAAGGTAAAACAAGTAATATGACATATAAACAAATTGAAAAATGTACAATACTTAAAAGTAAAGATAAAGTTCCAACCTTAAAAGATGTACTCGATCTAGTAAATGGAAAGGTGGCCTTACTAATTGAAGTAAAGGGGTTAATGAATGATAAATTTGAAAATAAAATTGTAAATATGATAAATGAATATGAAGGGATTGTATTTTTTCATGCAAAAAATATTATTACGTATTTTAGACTAAAAAAAATTTATGGTGATAAAGTATTTTGGATTTTAAATGTATTTAGAAGGAGATTTGATTTTATTAAAGTAAAGAGAAGGAAAAATAAATAATTTAATAAGTTTACATAAAAACATTATTTACTTTTTAATGTAAAAGTGGTATAATAATATACAGTTTTTAAATATTTGTTTGATAAATTAATTAATTATTAAAGATAAGGAGGAGTAAATATATGTGGTATATACCATCAAAGGCACTTAAAACAGAGGTTAATATATATGATAATATAATTGCACATCGAGGATATCATTGTTTTTTTCCGGAAAATTCAATTCCTGCTTTTAAAGAAGCAATAAATAGAAATTATGGAATTGAATTTGATGTTAGGATGACAAAAGATGGGGAATTAATTGTATTTCATGATCAAAATGGAAGGCGGCTTTTAGGTGTAGATTTGAAAATAAAAGATATGACATATGATGAAATACTTAAGTTTTCCCTATGTGATGGTGAATATAAAGTGTCCAGGCTTGAAGATGTTCTTGATTTAATAGAAGGAAAAGTCTTAGTTCTAATTGAAATAAAAGGCTTTATGAATGAGGAATTTGAAGAAAAGTTTAATATACTTGTAGATAAGTATAGAAAAGAACATAAATCTCTTCTATTTTTTCATTGCAAAGAAATCAGAACATATTTTAAGTTAAGAAAAAAATATGGATATTATTCATTTTGGGTGCTTAATCCGCTTAGGAAAAGGTTTCCATTATTAAAGGTTATAAAAAAATCAAAGTGGGGAATCGTTAATATTTTCTTAAGAAATGCATATCAATATTTCTTTAAAACTGAAGATATTAAAAATACTTAACACAACTATAATAGCATATTAGAAGTTATAATATGCTATGCTTTTTTTACACTATAATATTAATTTGAAGAGGTAAAATTTATATGATTTTGATGGGATATTTATTAAACTTATTTCAGTTATTTGAAAATGAGGAAATTTTAGAAAACATTAATTATGATGATATTACTAAAGATGATTTTACTACTGATAATATTAATGATGTCATTTTAGATAATTTATACAATGAATCTCTTGAAAAAAGGAACTTATTTTATAAATTAAAGAATGAATATTCCATTAACGAAAATAAAGAATTATTACAAAATATTTCACCACAAATGTTAGAATCTTTTAATAGTTCTATATATAATAAAATAATAGAAGAAGTATTAAAAGAATGGATATATGGAAATAAGAATGTAATTAATATAAAAATACGTTCTAACTTTTGGTCGGAGTTTTATGGATTAAATATCAATTATAATTTAATAAATAGTTCCGAAAAATCCATTATCAAAGACTGTATAAAAGACTTTTCAAAAAGACTAAAAGAGTGGATAGAATATAACAGATCAGAAAATTTTATAAATGTATATACTGTAAATGATGTTATTAATATACAAGTTAGTAGATATTATAATGTATTATTGCATAAAGAAATTAAATATGAAATTAATAGAAAAGAATCTATAAGTTTTTCAAGATTAATTCTAAATTTTATTTCAAAAAGACAAAAAGTATCTATTTAATATTAAAATTATTAAGGAGAATAATTTATATGGTAATAAGACTAAATGATCTTTTAATTGATATTAATATTTTATATGAAACATCAAAAAATATCGAAAAGGTAAAATTGGCAATTGAATACATGAAAGAATTAAATATTTCAAGTTGTCATGATATTAACTTTTTACGGAGTAAAACTACTGAGATAGTATTTAATACTAAAAGTTATAGAGGATTAACAAATCCTGAAGACTTGAGTCAAAATCCAACATATATAGATTACATGAATATAAAAAAAGAAAAAAGAGAATTCTTGGATTATACTATTAAGCAAAGAATGCTTGATAGTATGAAAGATAATTTAGAATTTAGAAATAATATTCAAGTTATTATTAAATTTAATGAATGGTCTAAATTTTGTAATATAGACAAAGATGCCAATTTAAGTAATAAATTGGAGATGTATTATATTTTTAAAGAAGATTTAGATATATGGTTAAAATATCATTTCTTTATTAATTCGATTATGTCATTTTTGGATTCCAATCAGGATATAAGATTAATTTTTAAATAAACTTGAGACTAGATTATAAAAACTAAACCATTGTGTAGTTTTTATAATCCAGTCTTTTTTTAATTTTAAATTGACTTATTGCAAATTAATGATATAATAGATTAAAATTATAAGATAACAATCTTTGATTAAAGGGAGGGATATAAAATATGATTCAATTTTATACTAATATTAATAGTGGAATTTATAAAAAAAGAGTAAAATTATCCAAGCTTGTATTATTAATTGAACGTATCTATATTTTCTGTAATAACAATAACCTCCCAATCAATTATGAAAAATTTTCTAAATATATTTTAGATTTTGAAAACTTAATTAATTATGATTCGGAAGAACAATATCTAAAATATTTGTTATTAGAAATTGGAATGCAAAACAATGAAGAACTAAAACTAGAAGTTTCAAATAGTGGTTATTTTTTAAAATCTTTTTATGATGTTAATGTATGTGTTTGGTATGATATTAATCAAATTTTCTTTAATGAATTAAAAATTATTTTAGAATATTTGCTATTTACCTTATTTAAAAATAAAGAAATAAAGGATTACTATGGTACTATATTAATATTGGAAAATTGTGAAAAGTATTATGGAATTAGTTTTGATGAAATTTTCGAAGGTTTGATGCATATTAATTCAGTTGAAATGCTAGATAGTTATGTTGAATTAGAAAAAGTTTTAATAAAAAATGTTGGAGTAGGAATATTTATAAAGTTGGAAATTCTAAATGATGTTATTTAAAAATTCATTAAAAGGAGGAAGACTTATGGTTAAAACTGAGAAATTTGAAATTTCTATAAATGGACTTTTTTATGACAAAAAAATGAGTTTTGTAGATGTAATAATACTAATTAGAAGTGTATATGAATTTGCTATTTGCAATGATATTAAGTTAGATAAAGAAATATTTTTAGACTACTTTTCTGATTTTTATAAGTTTAATACTTTATCACCAGAACAATATTTGGAAGAATTTTTATTAAAAATAAATCAGTCGGATAATAAAAATTTAAGAGCCTATTTAAAATATAAAGCGTATAATGCTGGAATAAAGTTTGATAAGGATTATAGAAAAGAAAAAGTAATGTATGAAATTTCTACATTTATATTTGAAATTATGAATTTTTCTATAACCAAAATTATAAACAATTTATTTAATGGTAAGCCATATTTTGAAGAAGAGAAAATTTTCAAGAAAAAATTAATATATGAGAGATTTCAATGCTCAAATCAAAAGGAATATTTTAGTATACTTAATGATATTTTTAATCAAATAAATTTTTGGATTAGCTATGAATATTTAATTCCATATATAAGTGTATATCAATTAAATGATGATTTATGTGTATCAATTTATATTGTATAAAAATAATAATGACATAGTATATTTAAAATTACTATGTCATTATTTATGTAGCATTAGACAAAAATTGACAAAAAATGATAAAAATGATATAATTATTACGTTATTTTAATAAATTCTTTTTATAATAAAAAAAGGAGGCGAAATAGATGAATATCATAGAATTAGTTTTTGGTATCTTATTATTAAGTATATTTATATTTATATTTATTTCTATTGCTTATGTTGATGAATACAAGGCTAAAGTAAGAAATCTTATTGAAAAAATTCGGTATAAGTCTAATAAGTCTTCTGAAATATATGGGTATACTTTTTTTAATGGCGGTTTCCATTTAACTAGCCCAGAAAATACATTTGAGGCTTATGAGAGGGCAATACAACTTAAAAAAAATGTAGGAATTAAAATTGATATACAGTTTTCTAAAGATGATATACCATTTTGTTTTTCTTACAGATATATGAGTGAATCATTAGGGTTACCTGGTAGAATAAGAAATAGATATTCTTATGAAATAGAAAAGTGTAAGTTATACAATACTAAAAATAAGGTTACTAGGTTACTTGCTGCTTTAAAGGTTATTGACAATAGAGTTCCCATAATAGTAAAATTTAAAGGTAAAATTACTAGCAGACAATTATATATTATAGAAAAAATATTTACTAAGTATAAATGTCAATTTTATGTATTTGCATCAAATTTTAAGTTATATAATGAACTCAATAGAATTCCAATATTTAAAGGAAAAGTTTTTTATTCTAAAAATATTTTTCGGAAAAAGATTACTATTGAAAATATCAAACCTTATAAAAAACTTTCTAATATTGATCATGAAAAAGTCAGTAAAATTTTTGATATTGCTGTATCAATTGAGGAAAGTAATGGTTTTAAAGATGTAATAAAGAAGGCTTGGTATATAGTAAATCAATATGAGTCAAGAATTAAGGAAGATGACCCATTAATGCGAATGCTTATAGCACATAGAGCATTAGTTAATAAAATGTTTAAGGAACATTCAATTGAATCTATTATAGACTGCGTAAAAAGAAATTGTATGGCAGAAATTGATGTAACTTGGTACAAAGGAAGGCCTGTTTGCTATCATAGTGATAAGCTTAGTGGAAAAGTAATAAAGCAACAATCTTCTTGTGCTTGTGAAAAACTACCGATTGATGAAGCTGTTAGTTTTAGGAATATGCTTGAAGCTGTTAATAATGAAGAATCCTATTTGATTTTGGATATTAAAGATGGACATCCTAGGGATAGAAAGCTTGAAAAAGCTATGATTCAAGTTATTGAAGAGATTGAATTTAAAGGAAAAATTTATGTTCAATCATTTAATCCATTTGTTATCAGATGGTTCTATAAAAATTATCCTGATTATAAAAGAGGAATTGTATGTAATAGCTTAAGTAAAGTAATTAAGACTCAGTGGCCAAGAATTACAATTAATGCATTCCTATCTTCATATGGTAAACCAGATTATATAGTATATGATTTTGGTAATTTATTTTGGATTTTTTCAAAATTAAATGCTACTATTGGACTTCCTGTTATTGTATATCCTCCAAAATCTGAATCAGAGCTAACAAAATATATTGGTTTCTTTGTAAACTTTATTGGAGAAAATTATATTAATAGGAAAGATTGGAGACATTCAATTGACTATCACAAAGATGGAACCTTAAGTAGAAAACAAAAAATACCACAACCTAAATGAGAATTTATTCATTTAGGTTGTTTTTTATTATTCGAATTTTATAAACTCTAATTGACAACATCAAAATCAAATGATAAAATAAAGAAAAGATTTTAATTTAGTTTTGTATAAATATTTCAAAATTTGTTACTGATAACCCTTTTGATTTGAAAGGAGATGAATTTGAATGCAACAGAATATTTATCTTAAATTAAGATTGCAACTTGAAAATTCAAAAATTTGTTTAAATGATATACTGTATGTTGTATTAAATTTAATGAAATATTTAAAAGAAAACTTAGAACTAAATAACGAATATATTGAAAAGATATATAATTTTTCTATTAACTTTGATAACTATATCATTTTTGAAGATGATTTGTTAGAATATGTCAAGGCAATTGCTAAAGAATTAGATCTTTGTGAAGATTATTATAATGAAATTATGGAATTTTTTGAAATTGATATTGAAAATGAACAATTAGATGATTATTTTGAAGATAATGAAGGTGATATTGATTCTGAAGAAATCTCTTTTGCTACTGTTAATAGTTATGATTTAAGCGAGCAATATAAAGAACAAGAAGGGTACATAATAAGTTATGAAGTTTTTAAATTTTTATATAATAATATTTGGAAGCCATTATTAATGGATATAAAACGTACTATGCAAGGAGATAAATTAACGGGAAATGTGAAATTAAATACTAATGATATAACTTATTTTGCATTATATCAAAATGACATTCGTTTTTCGTTAAAAAGTAAGCAAGATATGGTAAGGCAATTTTTAAATGACATAGCATTTTGGAAACATTATAACGATTTAAATTTTGATGTAACCAGTGTAATTGAAGATACGAGAACAGATGTATTAGTGGAAATTTTTTATTAAGAAATTTTTTATGCTAAGTGAACTTAAGTAATAGTTAATACTATTATTTAGGTTCATATTTTTGTGAACTTAATTATATATCATATTTAATTTAAAAAGTAAAGTAAAATATTGTAAAAAGTATTAAAAAATGATATAATTTTATAGATAGTCGGCACAGACTATCTGTGAAAGGAGAATTACATTGAAAACTTTATTAGAAATAATTAATCTTCATACGAAAGTTGAAGATATGGAAATATTAAAAGGACTTAATCTTAAAATTGGCGAGGGAGAAATCCATGTCATAATGGGACCAAATGGTGCTGGTAAGTCCACATTAGCAAATACATTAATGGCTCATCCCAAATATACAATTTCAGAAGGTGAAATTATATTTGAAGGTGAAATTATTAATGATGAAAAGGCAGATCAAAGAGCAAAAAAGGGTATATTTTTATCTTTCCAATATCCAGAAGAAGTTCCTGGTATAACAGTTGAGAACTTTTTAAGGACTTCAAAAAATACTATAACAGGTAAATTGACATCAATACTTGCTTTTAGAAGAGAATTAAAAGAAAAAATGGAACTTTTAAAATTTGATGAAAATTATGCAAAAAGATATTTAAATGTTGGTTTTTCAGGTGGAGAAAAGAAGAAAAACGAAGTATTACAAATGGCAATATTAGAACCAAAGCTTGCAATACTAGATGAGACAGATTCTGGACTTGATGTTGATGCAATAAAAATAGTATCAGAGGGTGTAAGACTACTAAAAAATGAAACTCGTTCAATAATAATAATTACACATCATAATAAAATATTACAATATATAAAACCAGATTTTGTTCATATTTTAGTTGATGGCAAGATAGTTAAAACTGGAGATGCAAGTCTTGTTGCAGAAGTTGAACAAAATGGTTACGAATCGTATAAAAACTTAAATTAAGGAGGAAAATGGAAAGGAAAGTAACGTAATGGAAAAAAAGAAAAAAACATATGTCCATGACGTGGACAGAGGAATATATGATATAAAAAATGAAGTTAAATTTAGATATAAAAGCAGAAATGGATTAGATTCAGATATTGTAAGAGATATTTCAAGACAAAAAAATGAACCAGAATGGATGACTGAATTTAGATTAAAATCATTGGAAGTATATAATCAGTTAAGTCTACCTGAATGGGGACCTGATATTACTGATTTAAATATAGATAGAATAATAACATATATAAGACCGGATACTAATATGGCAAATAACTGGGATAATGTACCAGAAGATATAAAAAATACTTTTGATAGATTGGGTATACCTGAGGCAGAGAAAAAATCACTTGCAGGTGTAGGAGCGCAGTATGATTCTGAAGTTGTATATCATAATATAAAAGATGATTTAATAAAACAAGGTGTTGTATATACTGATATGGAAACAGCAGTAAAGGAGTATGAAGATATTGTTAAGGAATATTTCATGAAATGTGTTCCACCAAATAATCATAAATTTGCTGCTTTACATGGAGCGGTTTGGTCTGGAGGTTCATTTGTATATGTTCCAAAAGGTGTACAAGTAGATATACCATTACAATCATATTTTAGACTTAATGCACCTGGTGCCGGTCAATTTGAACATACATTAATAATTGTAGAAGAAGGAGCAAAATTACATTTTATTGAAGGATGTTCTGCTCCAAAATATTCGGTAAATAATTTACATGCAGGTTGTGTTGAATTATTTGTAAAGAAGAATGCAACTCTAAGATATAGCACCATTGAGAATTGGTCAAAGAATATGTACAACCTAAATACTAAAAGAGCAATAGTGGAAGAAAATGGAACAATAGAATGGGTATCTGGATCATTTGGATCAAAAGTTTCAATGTTATATCCAACTAGTATACTAAAAGGTAGAGGAGCAAAATGCGAATTTACTGGTGTTACTTTTGCTGGAGAAGGACAAAATCTAGATACAGGTGCTCAAGTAGTACATGCAGCTCCAAATACATATTCAAATATAAATTCTAAGTCAATATCTAAATCAGGTGGTGTTGCCGTATATAGAGGTCTTGTAAGAATTGAAAAACAAGCAAAATATTCAAAATCAACTGTATCTTGTGAATCATTAATGCTTGACAATATCTCAAGATCAGATACAATACCAGTAGTTGATGTACATACAGATGATGTAGATTTAGGACATGAAGCAAAAATAGGTAGAATAAGTGATGAAACTATATTTTATTTAATGAGTAGAGGTATAAGCGAAGAAGAAGCAAAAGCTATGATTGTTAGAGGATTTGTTGAACCTATGTCAAAGGAATTACCGCTAGAATATGCAGTTGAAATGAATAACTTGATTAATATTGAACTTGAAGGCAGTATAGGATAGGAGGTAGGTTATGATAAAAGAATTAAATGAATTAAATAAAATAACAGTTAAAACATGGAAATGGCTAAAAGTAAACGACCTATCTTTGCAAGAGGTTAATATACCTGAAACTATATCATATGATGATGCAGCCATACTAAACAAAGAAGATACCAAATATTTAGTTGATATAAATAATATTGAAGTAAAAAAAATAATTAATAGTTTTAATGATTATGTTAGTAATTTTGGTGTATCAAATGAAATAATTGAATTAAATGAGAAAAATAGTAATTCAAAATATTGTATATATATAAAAGAAAATGAAAAAGTAACAGAGCCTATTATTTTTAACTATAATTTAGATGAAAAGAATTTGTCTTTAGTAGATAATATAACTATAGTTGCAGGAAAAGGTAGTGATGTTACAATAGTTATAAGATATAATTCAAATATTAAGGATTATACATTCCATAATGGTGCTTTAAAAATATATGCAGATGATGATTCTAAAATTAATTTGATTAAAGTTCAAATGCTAAATGATAAATCATATAGTTTCGACTCAAATATGTCATATTTGGGATATAATTCAAAATTAGATACAACAATAATAGATATAGGTGCTAAGGTTAGTGTTCAAAATCAATATAATGATTTAGTTAGAGAAAATGCTACAGCTACGCTAAAAAATATTTACTTTGGTTCAAATGATAGTTTAAATGATATGAACTTTGTGATGAATCATATTGGTAGAAGAACAAATAGCTTAATTGAAGTAAAAGGTGCTCTAAAAGATAATGCTAGAAAAACTTTTAGAGGTACAATAGATTTTAAAACGGGAGCAGTTAAATCTCAAGGTGAAGAATCTGAACATGTTATACTACTTTCTGATTCAGTAAAGACTGATTCAGTACCTTTACTACTTTGTGGTGAGGATGATGTATCTGGAGCACATGCAGCAAGTGTAGGTAAAATAAATGGAGAAAAATTATTTTATCTAATGAGTAGGGGATTTAATGAAAAAGAGGCAAAAAAAGTAATTATAGAAGGCGAATTTAGTAATATAATAAATAATATACCTGATGAGAATATTAGGGAAGAAGTCATCCAAGAAATAAAGAGGAGGCTTGAAAATGAATAATGCAAAAGAAATAAGAGAAAACTTTCCGATACTTAACAGAGAAGTTAATGGTAAGAAATTAGTTTATTTTGATAATGCTGCTACAACTCAAAAACCCATGCTTGTAATTGATGCAATAGCAGATTATTATAAATCATATAATGCAAATCCGCATAGAGGTGCACATACATTAAGTGTAGAAGCAACTGATGCTTATGAAAATGCGCGTGAAAAAGTAAGAAAATTTATAAATGCAAGATCAACAGAAGAAGTTATATTTACTAAGAATACAACTGAGGCCTTAAATCTAGTTGCTTACTCTTATGTCGAAAATAATTTATCTTCTGGTGATGAAATTACTATTTGTATAACTGAACATCATAGCAATTTAATACCTTGGCAACAAATTGCAATAAAAAAAGATGCAAAAATAAATTATATATATACTGATACTGATGGAAGAATATCAGATGAAGAATTAAAAATAAAAATAACAGATAAGACTAAAATTGTTTGTATAGCTCATGTAACTAATACTTTTGGTGTGATACATCCTATAGAAAAAATTGTGTCAATGGCACATAATGTTGGCGCAATAGCAATAGTTGATGCAGCACAAAGTATACCACATATTAAAGTAGATGTTCAAAAAATAGATGCTGATTTTTTAGCTTTTTCTGGTCATAAAATGTTAGCCCCAATGGGTGTTGGTGTTTTATATGGAAAAAAAGAAATTTTAGAGAAAATGCCTCCATTTTTATACGGCGGTGATATGATAGAATATGTAACAGAACAAAATTCAACTTTTGCTGAACTACCATTTAAGTTTGAGGCTGGTACACAAAATGTAGAATCAGTAATTGGACTTGCAAAGGCAATTGAATATATAGAGTCTATTGGCTATGATTATATAAAAAAAGTTGAAGATGAGTTAATGGAATATGCACTTGAAAGATTGAATGAAGTACCAAATATAACTGTATATGGTGATAATAATATATCAGATAAAGTAGGTGTAATATCATTTAATGTAAATGATGTACATCCACATGATACTGCATCAATACTTGATAAATATGGTGTTGCAATAAGATCTGGTCATCATTGTGCTCAACCTTTAATGCGTTATTTAGATTTGAATTCAACATGTAGAATAAGTTTTTATCTATATAACACTAAAGAAGAGATTGATATATTTATAGATGCACTAAAGAAAGTTAGGGGGCATATGGGATATGGAAATTAATGATATATATACTGATATGATACTTGAATATAGCAAAAATAACATTAATAAAAGACACATTGAAAACCCAGATGTTGTCGAACTTGGTCATAATCCCAGTTGTGGGGATGAAATAACACTTGAAATGAAGTTTGATGGTGATAAAATAGTTGATGCCTCATATACTGGACATGGATGTGCTATTTCACAAGCTTCTACTGCAATAATGATAGAACAAATAATAGGCAAAACAAAGAAAGAGGCACTTTCAATGGTAGAAGATTTTTTAAAAATGATTAAAAAAGAGATTACTGATGAAAATGAGCTTGAATCTTTGGGTGATGCAATAGCATTTAAAAATATTTCTAATATGCCTGCACGTGTTAAATGTGCAGTACTTGCTTGGCATACCTTAAAGGAAAGTATTGAAAAATAAAAATTAATATATAAAAAAACACGTATTAATAATAAAATGCGTGTTTTTTATTTCATATGTTTTAATGAATATATCAATCTTCTTCTGCTTCAGCAATAGCTTTTGTTTGATGTATTGTCCCATGAGGATGATGGGGTGGTGCATATATTGAATATAATTTTAATGGTCTAGTGCCAGTGTTTACTACATTATGCCAAGTACCAGCTGGAATAAATATTGCATCATCATCACGTACCATTTTTTGAAAATCAAGTTTATCTTTACTTTTTCCCATTTTAGCAATTCCTTGACCACTCTCTATACGAAAAAATTGATCTGTATCAGGATGTATTTCTAGTCCAATATCTTCACCTACATTAATACTCATAAGAGTAACTTGGAGATATTTACCTGTCCATAAAGCAGTACGATAATTTGTGTTTTTTAATGTAGCTTCATTAATATTAATAACAAAGGGTTCTGGTCCATAGTCCTTTATATCTATTGTGTTTAGATTTGCAGCTAGTTGATATGGTAAAGCAAATCTTTGATCGTAATAAAAATCATCATAAAAATTATTATAATTACTATAAAGTTGAGGTGGGATAAATCTTGGAAATGCATTCCATGGTCCATACATATTTTCAGGACCGTATACTAAATTTGGATTATAAGGATATAAATAAGGATTATACATATATTATAACTACCTTTCCTTTCATATTACAATATAATAATATGATTTAGTTTTCAAATTATGAATGTAGAATATAAAAATAAAACTCAGATTTATCCTAGTTTTTATTTTAACCAGTTTTATTAGGTAATAATCCATCAATTATACCATAGATTGCTGCTGCAATTAGACTACTAGTAACAGATATATAATATCCATCTACAAAAAATTGAGTCATATATATAATTATCGCAGCACAGGTAAATCCGACAAGACCTCGACCTAGTGGAATATCATGTATACCTGTTATTATCGACATTAAATAATCAAAAATTATCATTGCTATACAACTTAATATAAGAATAGGAAAAGAAGAAATATGAAAATTTGGAGTAAAAAATACAGTTACTGCAAATACTGAAAGTGAAGTTAGGAATCGTATTATCATTTGCGAAATACGTAAAGAATCAGATACTTTTTTTATATTTTGAACATCTTCCATTTTAACCTCCCAAATATATAAAAATACATTTTTAATATTATTTGTATATTTTTTCGACTCTATGCAAAAAATAATTTTAGGTGATTTTGAATGTTAATTGTCTTTTTTAGATCTCTAATTTTATATTGTGTTGTATTTATAATAATTAGATTAATGGGAAAAAAAGAATTATCTAAAGTTCAACCATTTGAACTTGCAATAATAATTTTAATAGCAGATTTGGCTTCTGCTCCTTTAGCCTCAAGAGGAATTTCAATTTTTGATGGAATAATTCCAATAGTTACACTTCTTATAGCTTATAGTATTTTTACACTTGTAACTCAATCTAGCAATAAAGTTCAAGATGTAATATGTGGTACCTTATCTTTGATAATAAAGGATGGAAAATTAAT
Organism: Bacillota bacterium; assembly: GCA_023410645.1. Classification (GTDB taxonomy): domain Bacteria; phylum Bacillota; class Clostridia; order TANB77; family CAG-465; genus CAG-465. The sequence goes on from JAEYPQ010000019.1 coordinate 51,807, forward strand.
TGAAAGTGAATTTTCTAAACAAAATTATACTATTCCGGATTTAATGGAACAATTAAGAGAGCGTGATGTTTTTAAAATACAAGATGTAAAATATGCATTAGTAGAGACAAATGGAAACTTAAATGTAATAAAAAATTCTGATAATTTTAATGCGTTACCTTTAAATATAGTAGAAGATGGTAAAATCTCCGAAACTAACCTTAAACTTCTAGATATGACAGAAGATGATTTAAATAAATTGCTACATAATAATAAATTAGATATGAAGAATATATTATTAGCTACTATGGATGAGAATTCAAATTTCATGTATCAATTAAAGGATGAGGTGAAATCATGAAACAATGGTTAATTTTAATTGTATCACTTATAGTACTTATACTTTCTGGAATTTGGGAAATTAATTATCTTAAGAATTCTTCTATATATGCACTATCTGACTTAGAATATTCTAGAAATTTAGTTGAAAATGGCAATTTTACTTTAGCTAATGAACAGATAAATTCTATTGATGATTCATGGAAAAACATAAAAACAGTATGGTCAATATTTATTGATCATGAGGAAATAGGAAATATAGATGAAAGAATACTGGATTATAAGACTTGTATTGAATTAAAAGATAAAGATGAAGCTATAAAAGCGGCTAAGGAATTAGAAAGAATCTTTAAACATGTGGTAGAAAAACAAGAAATTAGAGTTGGAAATATAATATAATAATATATAAAATACTAGAAAATAGCATTATTTCATGCTATTTTCTTTTCATTAATTTACAAATTATAAAAAATATGTTAATATATTTTTATAACTAAAATATTATTGTAAATCATTTTCTATTTTAAAATGAGGAGGTATTATTAAATGAAATTAGATTTAATTTTTTGCTTAAACTGTAATGAATATAACCACAGAGAAATACCTGAGAAATTTGATATAGAAATATATGTCGATGATGAAACGGAAAAAGAAAGACAAGAGGATGTATTTATTATTATTGCTGCTTTTAAGAGTGATGATGAGAGAGAATTTCTTTTAATTGCAAATGAGAGTGAATGGTATTTGAACGACGAAATAGATGTATTATGTTATGAGAGAAAAAATGAAATATTAACATGCGATTCTATTGGAAATGAAATATTAGAAAAAATTAATAATGAATATAATGAACACATTAAATTGGAAAAGTGTTAAATTAAAGCCTACCATGTATTTGGTAGGCTTTAATTTTTTACAATTCTTTTAAAGACTTTTTTAATATTTCAATATTAGAATTACTCATCTTGCAAAGAGGTAGTCTACATTCACCAACTTTTTTTCCTAATATATTCATACTTTCTTTTATTGGCATTGGATTTACTTCTATAAATAACTTTTTCATTAAATCTAAATATTTAAATTGTATCTTTCTTGACTTTTCAATATTTCCTTCAAAGAAATATTTACAAAGATCATGCATTTCTTTTGGATATATATTTGCAATTACTGATATTACACCAGCTCCACCAAGTGACATGATTGGAAGTGTTTCATCGTCATTACCAGAATATACAGCAAATTCTTTTGGAGCAATCGATAATAGCTTAGCAATTTGAGATATATTTCCACTTGCTTCTTTAATACCAACTACATTTGAAATTTTTGATAATCTGACAACTGTTTCTGGCTCAATATTTACACATGTTCTAGTTGGAACATTGTAAATTATTATCGGTAGTGTAACACTATTTGCTATTTCTTTAAAATGGAGATATAGACCTTCTTGAGTACATTTGTTGTAATATGGTGTAACTATAAGTAACCCATCTGCGCCAACACTTTCTGCATATTTAGATAATTCTATACAATGTCTTGTATTATTTGAACCAGTGCCTGCTATAACTGGTATTTTTTTATTCACGTTTTCTACACTGAATTTTATTATTTCTTTTAGTTCATCGTCACTAAGAGTTGCAGCTTCGCCACTAGTACCACATACAACTACTGCATCAGTATTTTTTTTAATATGAAACTTAAGTAACTCTTTAAGTTTCTTAAAGTTAACATTACCCTCTTCATCAAAAGGCGTTATGAGGGCTACACCAGAACCTTTAAAAATCATATATACACGACCTTTCATTATAATATACTAAATTATATTATTTGAATATAGTATATTATGCAGAATATGTAGAAATATATTTTAAAATTAGTTTTAATATTTTAAGTTGACAATGCAATTCATGTTATATATAATATTATAAGAGGTAGAAATATGATTGTTAAAGTATTAATAAATACATCTGTTAAATCACTAAATAAAGTTTATGATTATACTGTTCCAGAAGATCTTGTAAAAGACATTGAAATAGGTAAGAGAGTTGAAGTAAACTTTGGAAAATCAAGACTTGATAATGAAGAAGGAATAATAGTAAAAATAATAGATGATGAAGAATATAACTCAAAATATAAATTAAAAGAGATAATTAGTATACTTGATGATGAATCATATATTAATGAAGATAAATTAAAATTTGCCAAATATATATCACATATATATTTTTGCAATGTATTTGATGCAATAAAGCTTATGCTTCCACCTGGAACAAAATCAAAAAATAGTAAAAAAAGTATAGACACAAAGCAGGATTTAGGAATTAGGTTATTAAAAAGTGAATCAGAAATAATGCAAGATATTGAATCGGGTGAAATAAGCAGTGCAAAGCATATAAGATTGCTTAGATTTCTTATGGAAAATGACTTAGTACTCGTAAATGACATAGTAGAAGGTATGGGGATTTCAAAAGCTGTAATAAATACTGTAATAAAAAAAAGATATATAGAAAAAATAAAAGTTGAACCAGAAAGGGATTTATTACAAGAATTCAAAGCAGAAAAAAGTGAAAAATTATTACCTACTTCAGAACAAAAATATGCCATAGATAAAATAAATGAATATATATTAGATAATAAATTTAGAGAATGCTTACTGTTTGGTGTTACTGGAAGTGGCAAGACGGAAGTATATTTACAAGCAATAGAAACCGTGTTAAATCAAGGAAGAAAAGTTGTTATATTAGTACCTGAAATATCTCTCACATATCAAACTGTCACAAGATTTGTATCGAGATTTGAAAATAATATTTCAGTCCTTCATAGTAAAATGACAGTATCAAGAAGGAAAGAAGAATATAAAAAAATTAAGGAAGGAAAAATAGATATAGTTATTGGCGCAAGATCTGCGATTTTTTCGCCTATAGAAAATGTTGGACTAGTTATAATCGATGAAGAACACGATTCAAGTTATTATTCTCAAACCACTCCAAAATATTCAACAAAAGAAATTGCAAGGTATATCTGTAATGAAAATAATGCAGTGTTGTTACTTGGCTCCGCAACACCTGAAGTAACTACATTTTATAGAGCAAGAAATGGACTAATTGATTTAATAGAATTAAAATCAAGACCAAAGGATGCTGTGTTACCAAAGATAGAGTTAGTGGATATGAAAGAAGATAGACTGCTTGGAAATTATTCTGTATTTAGTCAAAAATTAAAAGATGAAATATTATTTAACATCAAAAATAATGAACAAACTATGATATTTTTAAATAAAAGGGGATATTCTTCTTATCTTACTTGTAAAGATTGTGGGTATATATTTAAATGTAAAAAATGTGATGTTGCTATGACTTATCATAAAACAAGTGATATTCTGCTTTGCCATTATTGTTCACACACTGAAAAAAATACTAAAATATGCCCTAAATGTGGAGGAAACAATATATCAACATCAAGCATTGGTACTCAGAAATTAGAAGAAGAATTATCTCAAATTTATCCAGAGATTACAACACTTAGAATGGATGCCGATACCACTATTGTAAGGGACTCTCATCAAAAAATATTAGATGAGTTCAAAAAAGAAAATATTAATGTGCTTATAGGCACTCAAATGATAAGTAAAGGACATGATATAGAAAATGTGACACTTGTTGGAGTACTTGGTGTAGATAATATGCTTGCAATAAATGATTATACTGCAACTGAAAAAGCATATTCTAATATTTCTCAGGTGTCTGGTAGAGCCGGAAGAGGTAATAAAAAAGGAAGAGTAATAATTCAAACAAATGATCCTGAGAATTATATATTAGAGGCTGCTGTAGATAATGATTACAATAGTTTTTATGAAAAAGAGATTGAATACAGAAAAATATTTGAGTATCCTCCATTTATGGATATAATATTATTTGAATTTGTTGGAAATGATTTAAAACAAGTAAAAGAAGAATCAGATAAAATGTATAATATTTTAAATTCAGATGATAAAGAACTATATAAAGTATTTTCGCCTAAATCTCCATATATTCAAAAAATAAATAATAAATATCGAATAAATATAATAATTAAAACTAAAGTTAACACAGAATTATATAATGAAGTTTATAGAAAAATAGGGCAATATAATAAAATAAAAAATAAAAATATATCTTTAATAGTTTCAAAAAATCCATTATTTATTGGATAAATATAAAAAATATTCAATTTGGTCTAATTGCGCAACCAATATTGGATATTTTTTTGCTTTAATACATAAATATTACAATTATGATATATTTTTGTTACATATATAAAAAATATTGTAGAAATTTATAAATTAATGTATAATATTCTTAAATATGTATAGGGGGAAATAATATGAAAAAGAAAGGAATTTCTTTAATTGTATTAATAATTACAATAATAATTATAATAATTTTAGCGGGTGCTGTGATAATGAATTTTAGCAGCAATGATGTTTTTTCTTCTGCTGGAGATGCAAAAGTCTTAAACAATATATCTAATATAAAAGATGAGATTGAACTTTATAGAATGACTAAATATATAGACTATAATAACGAACTGGATTTATATCCAATTCAAAAGGACACAAATAATAACTATATAACAATGGATAGTTTGGATGATAATATAAAACAGGAATTTACTAATGAATTAAAATATATTCTTATAAAGAAATCAAATGAGACAGAAGATAATTCAAATATACCGGATATCGAAGACATAGATTATAAAAAGTTCTATAAATTAGATACTAACTTGATAAATTCAGCAAAAGTATTTAATGATGATTTATATATTTATATTGGCGATAATAGTTATGATGTGTATACTATAAAAGGAGTAAAATATAAAGGGATAATCGAATATAGTATTATACCTCTTGGAAGTGTACTAAATTCAGAATATATAGCTCTTAATAATAATACTTTTAAGTTGTATGGTTATGGAACACTAAAGGTATTAGGGCAAATAAATGATATAACAGGACAAACTTCTGATGAAGCAAATGAGTATGGGGGATTAAAAGAATTTATATATCCAGAACAAATAAGCAATCCACAAAATGTGAAAAAAACTTATTTTTCTTCAGGAACAGCATATATAATTGATGAAAATAATGATTTGTGGGCTTGGGGAGAAAATGTAAATAATAAATTGGGACAAGGGTATTCAAATAATGTAACATCGCCTATAAAAATTAATGAGAATATAAAAGTAAATGATCAACCAATTAAAGTAAAAGATGTTTGGGCTGGTCTAGAAAATACTTGGATTTTGGATACAGAAAACAGAGTTTGGGCATGCGGAACTAATGTAAGAGGTACTCTAGGTCAAGGAAATAATAATACTTACAAAGGTTATATAAATGTTACACAAATTGATGGAAGTAAAATTAAAGAAATATATCCAAGTTTAGGTGAAGGATATACATTGATAGAATATAACGATGGAACAGTATATGGTTGCGGTGAAAATCATAACGGCGTATTTGCAAATGGAAATTATGATAATTCTTATAGTTTTATAAAGCTAGATTCTTATAAAAATGCTAAGAAAATTATAAGCGGTGCATTTACAAGTTACATTTTAACTAATGAAGGTGATTTGTATGCATGTGGATATAATGGATATGGTTCTATCATAGTGAATGGTGAAGAGAGTTATAACAGTTTTGTAAAAATTGCTTCTAATGTTGTAGATGTTGCTTATGAGGAATCATTTAATTCAAACATCTTATATAAAACTAGTGATGGCAAAATATATGTTAACGGTTTATATAGATATGATTCAAATAATAATAGGATTTATGATGTATCTCCAAAAACTATTGAAGGTATAAATGATGTAAATACAATTATTAATAATGGTGGAATTATATATTCTAATGGTAAGATGTATACAAAAAATTATAATGTTGAATCCGGTAGTTTAACTTATACACCATACTATCCATCAATAACAAATGTTAACGAAAAAATGAGTTTTCCATCAATGCGAGTTTTTAAGAGTAATGGTATTTATTATATGAGTGACTACCCTGATATAACACGAATAGGAAAAAGGGTTAGAACATCATTAAAAGAAGTATTTAATAATGCAGTATTTGTACAGGGTATGGAAAATAATATAAGTATAGTTGATAAAGACACTAATATATGGGAGAGTTTGACGTATAAAAATCCTCAACTAACAAATGTAAAGAAAATATTATCTTCTCCAACAGCAAAATATGTACTTTTAAATACTGGAGAATTATATGTAAAAGGTGATACATTTACAGGTTGTTGGGGTGATTTATCAAAAAAAGAAGAATATGTAAAAGTTACAAAGGATGGTACTATTCCATTTGATAATATAAAAGATATATTTGTTACAAATGATAGTGACTTTTTAATATTTGTAACTACTGATAATGAATTCTACTGGGCTGGTAGAGATTCTAAATTGTATTTTCCAGGAGGTATAGTGGGGGATATAAATATAACCTCTACTCAAGATAAAGTTACTAAATATCCGCATAAATTACCAATAAATGAAACTTTAAGTAAAATAATAGACAATATCAAAGATATAAATTATACTTCTTATTGGTCACAAGAAAGTTACTCTAAAGCAACATATATCTTAACTAATGATGGTGAACTATATTCTACTGGTGATAGTCCTAATACTACACGGTTTTGGTTATAAAAATTATGATTTTGAAAAATTGACTTGTTTTGGTAATAACAAAGTTAAATCTATAAAAACATATAATAATTATACTATTGCAGTGCTTGAAAATGGAGAAGTATATGCATGGGGATATAATGAATATGGACAATTTGGAGATGGTTATGATATAGGAGGAATATATCCTACTCCTCAAAAGTTAGCAATAAAAGAGAAAATCGAAAAAGTAACCCTAGGAAATGGATTTACTATATTTGCTAGTTCATTAGGAAGTGTTTATGGTGCAGGAAGAAATGAATATGGTCAACTTGGAAATGGTAATAATATATCTACAGGTAAATTTGTAAGGTGTTATGAATTAGAAAAATAATTATATTTTATAAAATTAATCAACGATAAATTTTCGTTAGTTTAGAGTGAACTGTGCCTCAAATGTTAGTCTATTTTTTACCTAACATTTTTGGTGCAGTTCATATCTGTGTTTTGTACACTAAAAGCTGCATTATATGAGATATAATCACTTTAAAATTAGCTTTTATTCTTTATTTAATATTCAAATTGTAATTATTTAATAAAATTGTGCAATAATATAAAAAATATGATTATAAAAAATATTGAATTATTTTATAAAAAAATATATAATAAATGTATAATAAATAAATTAAAGGAGGCGTATATGAAAAAAAGAGGCATATCATTAATAGTACTAGTAATAACAATAATAGTTATTATAATATTAGCAGGAGCTATAATACTAAATTTAAGTAAAAATAATCCAATAGAAAGTGCTAAAAAAGCAAAATTTTTAAATGATGTAGATACTTTTAAAAGTGAACTATCATTATATGAACTAGATAAAATGGCAGGGACAGATGGAAATTATGATCCCAAGTTATTAAATGCTGATAAGAGTGGATCAACAGAAAATGGAGATCCAACAAATACAGATAAAAAAATAACGGATATAATAACATCAATGGATAATACTAGATATCCTGATATACTAGAAGTCGTTGCAGGAGAGTTAGTATATGTTGGAAGTGATCAAGATGAATCAAACTGGTCAGATGGGGTAATAGAGGTAAAAGACTTTAAGATAGATGTATCAGTAGTACCAGATACAACACATTTAAGTGGAACAATATCTTTAGTTGGAACTATGGTTGACCCAACTAAAATAGAATATTATAGGATTTATTTATCAACCACAAGTGGAGAATATGGAGATACACCAGCACTAGAGATAACAGAAAAAAATGCGACTGTTGGATTTAACTTAACGGAAAATATATCACCAAATACAAGATATTATATAACAGTAGAAGTTAAAATGAGTAATGAAACTGATACAAGAACAAAAGAAGTTAGTGTATCAACACAAATAGATGATGTAGCACCAAATACACCACAAATATCAGTACCATCATATTCAAAGACATTAACTATAACTCCAGTAGCTATAACATTAACAGATAATGATGGCGGAAGTGGAGTAAGTAAAACTTTAAGTAGATATATAATAGATCAAGTTTCTACAAATTATAGCGAAGATGATGATATATGGCAAACAGGAGCAACAAATTTAACAGCAGAAAATTTTGTAGGAGATACAGCAACACTAGGAGTAGAAATACCATTAGATGGAGAATATTATATACATGTATTGTCTATTGATAATGCTGGAAGTAGAAAGTCAGCAACATCAGGGAAAATAATAGTAGATACAGTAGTACCAAATGAAGCTGGAATAACAATACCATCAAGTACAACAACAGGTAGTGTAGATGCAACAGTAGCACTAAGTGATAATGCAGGAGGAAGTGGTGTAAACTTAAATGAGAGTAAATACATATATTCAACAGTGTCATATCCATATGGAGATACAGAACCAATATGGGATACAGCAACAGTATTTACAAGTGAGACACAAACAATAACAGTAACATCAAGTAC
>JAEYPQ010000077.1 GCA_023410645.1 Bacillota bacterium
CTGATTTGTGCAATGATTTGAAGGCGCGTCTTGCAGACATTGCCACTGTCAGCGGCGGGACAAATGTTGTCGTCTGTTCGGGTATGACAGAAAGTGGCTGCCAAGCTATTCTTTCCCATATTACACCAGGAAAAACAATAGCCTTTATCGGGTCTTCGGGAGTTGGCAAATCGACGCTGATTAACCGTCTGCTAGGGCAGACGGTATTAAGCACACGGGAAATCAGGGAAGACGATAAAGGCCGGCATACGACAACACACCGTCAGCTACTGCTTCTTCCTGGCGGGGGAATCGTAATTGATACACCGGGGATGCGCGAATTGCAGCTTGATTCCGTTAATCTGGCCAAGGCTTTTGCGGATATTGAGGATTTGGCGGCCAACTGTAAATACAGGGACTGTTCCCACGCCACTGAACCGGGTTGTGCGGTCCGGAACGCAATTAATACAGGCGAATTGCCAGAGGAACGCTTGGAAAGTTATAAAAAGCTGCTTAAAGAAGCTTGCTATGCAGGCTTGAACTCCCGTCAGCTGGAACAGGAAAAAATCAAAAATATGTTTGGCGGTCTCGGAGAAATGAAGCAAGTCATGAGATATGCCAAAAATAAGAAAAAAAGATAGTGTTTATATTTTAGAACTTAAGAGACCTGGAATTGAAAAAAACAGTCAGTAAATCCGGCTACACGGTTACTGGCTGTTTTTTTATGAATCGACACATCTGTGTTTTCAGCCAGGCTAAATGATTACGCCAGTCATTTGATATAAATAACTGTTTTTTCTAAATTGTATTGACAATTATTAGAAATGGAATTATAATGAGCACAAATGATAATAAATGAGCACAAAAGAGCAAAAGCAACAAGCAATATACTCGGAAATGACTATGAAAATGGGATAAAGGTAGGTGAAAGGCTATTGTTTTTATTTAATTTTTGTCAAATATGAGGAGGGAGAACATGAGAGAAAGTCTGCAAAGGTTCGGGGGATTTCTGGCTGGAATGGTAATACCCAATATTGCCGCTTTCATTTGCTGGGGTTTTATTACGGCTTTCTTTATACCCACAGGCTGGTTGCCGGATGAGTATTTTGCCAAACTTGTCGGGCCAATGATTCAGTATCTCTTACCTATCTTAATTGGCTTTTCCGGAGGACGGCTTGTATATGGTCTGCGTGGCGGCGTTGTTGGCGCCATAGCCACCATGGGGGTAATTGTCGGCAGTTCAATCCCGATGTTTATGGGGGCCATGGTGATGGGGCCCTTTGGCGGCTGGGTAATTAAAAAGTGGGACGAAATGATCGAAAACAAAATTCCGACAGGCTTCGAAATGCTGATTAACAACTTTTCCGCCGGTATCCTAGGGATGTTCCTGGTCATGATAGCCTATCACCTTGTCGGACCGGTAGTCGCAGGTATTGCCGCCTTTTTGGGGAATGCCGCCAAAGTCATTGCCGAGGCCAAACTGCTGCCTTTATTGGCGCTATTAATTGAACCAGGTAAAGTATTGTTTCTGAACAACGCTATCAATCACGGGGTATTCACGCCAATTGGCGTAGCAGAAGTAAAAGAGTTTGGCAAGTCCATCTTTTTCTTGCTGGAAACCAATCCGGGTCCCGGTCTTGGTCTGCTGCTGGCATACTGGGTATTTGGCAAAGGAATGGGAAAACAGTCTGCGCCAGGTGCCATTATTATTCATTTTTTTGGTGGTATTCACGAGATTTATTTTCCTTACGTACTAATGAATCCTTTATGCATTATTGGCGTTATTGCCGGCGGTATGGCCGCAGACTTAACCTTCCTGCTGTTTAACGCCGGACTGGTTGCCACTCCCTCACCGGGAAGTATTTTTACCGAGCTGGCGATGACGCCCAAAGGCGGGCTTTTCGGTGTGCTGGCAGGTATTACGGTAGGTACTGTTGTATCTTTTGTGGTATCCAGCCCGTTTGTCCGGGCGTACAGCAGCAATGTCGACGAGGCCAGCGGCGAGGATTTTGCGAAAGCGCAGCAAATGGTCAAAGCTTTGAAGCCGGCCAAGATCGAAGAGCAAGCTGCCAACAGCCAAACGCTTGCAACAAAAGAAGCTGCCAGCGTGAAAAAAATTGTCTTTGCCTGTGAGGCAGGTATGGGATCATCGGTTATGGCTGTTTCCGTACTTAAGAAAAAACTGGCCCAGGCCGGAAAAAAAGATATCGAAGTGGTTCACAGTCCGGTGAACCAGATTCCCCAGGATGCTGATATTGTACTGACCGCTATGGGGCTGGTTGAAAGCGCAAAGAAAAAAGCTCACCCAGGAACTCAGGTTTATGGCGTCCAGGACTTTATTAATACTCCGGTTTATGACGAAGTGATCAGGCAATGCTGAAGCTGAACTCATGAGTTAAGAGAATTTTGTCAGGGGCAGTTGATAGCGCGCCGTGAATTTGTGTGTTCCAGTTGTTTGCGGCGCGCAAGGTTTCTTTATCACGATAGAACGATAGTAAGGAGAAAGATATATGCGTTTTAACCGTGACTTGGTGTTCATTAACGGTGACTTTGGCAGTAAAGGAGAAATTGTCGAGTTCTTGGGCAATCAACTGATCAGTGCCGGTGCGGTACATCCGGATTATGTAATGGCCATGCACAAGCGCGAGCAGGATATCGGTACGTATATTACCGAAGGCGTAGCCATTCCCCACGGTACGGAAGAAAGCCGCA
>JAEYPQ010000079.1 GCA_023410645.1 Bacillota bacterium
GCCTGAATCAGTTTCCTGGTGTGACTGATATTATCCACGGTATCTTTAATTGCCACTATGTGCGGAAACTCTTTAATGAGCCGGCAGACTAATTCAGGCTCTAAATCGGCAGCAGTCCGCTCAGGAAAATTATACAGCATGATTGGCAGCGATGTGCTGCGCGCCACATTGGCATAGTAGCGGTAGATGGCCGTGGAGTTGAGCTTAAAGTAGTACGGCGAGATAACTACTGCGGCATCTGCGCCTGCCTGCTCAGCAAACCTGGTAAATTCGATTACCTCGGCTTGTACTGTTCCGCCTGTACCGATGAGCACCGGCACCCGCTTGTTAACGGTTTTGACCACAAAGGCAGTGAATTCTTGCTTCTCGGCCATGGACATGGCAAAGAACTCGCCAATGCTGCCAAGAAACAGCAAGCCGTTAATTCCATTATCAATCAGCCGCTCAATGACCAGTTTATTGCCTTCGTAGTCAAGCTTCCCGTTCCGGTCAAAAACTGTAATCACGGGTGAAAGAACACCCTTAAACATAACACCACCTCCAGCTTAGACTATTTAACGCATTGTGCCTGTAAATTGACCTTATTGGTTACCGCGGCGGCAAGCAGACTCGGTGATTGGTTGTAGTGCTTTTTGAAAACACTGCTAAAATAGCTTGCATCCCGAAACCCTACCATCCGCGCAACTTCGGCGACTGTATATTTCCCGCTCAATAACCTTTCCCTGGCTTTTTTCAGTCTAATATTGGTTAAATAAGAGGCATACCCTTCTCCCGCATATTTTTTAAAAATGCGGCAAAAGTAGCCGGCACTCATAAACAGTTTCTCGGCAAACTGCTCTAACGCAAGATCCTTATGGTAATTATTATTTATATATTCCAATGCCCATTTTACCGCCTGCTCGGCCTGATTTTGCTCCGCTGAGCAAACATAGCTGTTAAGCTTGTCAATCAGGCTGCACAAACATTGTTCTAAATCACTGACCGAAGTTGTATTGGTGAGTTTACTGATAAAACTTTGCCGGACACTATTGGCCTCACTGGTTGAAAGGATGTACTCGGCATATTTATCCACCATGCTATTGGCTATTTTTATACAGGCGGCATACACGTGTTCCGGCTGCCCCACATTTTGTTTGGCCTCACAAAAAAACTGGCGTGTTACGGTTTTAGCCTTGTCTATCTCCCGTTCAACAAGACAGTCCCGCAGTTGCTGCTGGACGCTGTCACAAATAAATTCCAGACCGCCCTCCGTTACCCTATCAATAACCAAAAGTCCGTGCTGCTGCCAGAACAGCCCTGTTTCCCGTTTTCTTTTAGCATTTTTATAATCCCTGCCAATGTCCGCAGGCCTGAGTATCTGACTTATGCCTGCGCAAAAGGTAACGTTATATGCCCTTTCCCAATCCTCCAGCTGACGTTGCAGTTCTTTGTGCAAATCGTAATCCCAGCACTCAAAAATCATAACGATTTCATCGCTAAAAGCCGTGATTATAGCCTGACCGCCAAAATGCCCAATACATTCTTCGCGGATATATTCATCAGCGCCAATAGCTGCGGGAGCCTCGGCCGCCGGCCAGCAGGAAAGCGATATAACCGCACTTGGGAGGAAGCTGTCCCTTTTGGCAATGCTGCGCAATAATTGCGCGGCCCGGGGATTAGGCTTATCGCTTTTTAATAATTCAAATAATCTATGTTTTATTACTACCGCTTTATCTTTCTCAATTTGCCGCTCCATACGCCTGAGGCGGTGGCTAGACATTCGCTGATTGAGCGCAGCCGCAATGCCCTTTTTCAGCGTATCAACAAGCTCAGCCGGCTTTATGGGTTTTAATAAATAGCCGGCAACCTGTGTCTGCAGGGCCTGATGCGCATACTCAAATTGGCTGTAGGCAGTCAGAATGTAAATTATTGCGTCCCGGTTCTTTTCCCTGATGAGTTTAGCGGCATCCAAGCCATTCCGCATAGGCATGTTAATATCCAAAATAAAAAAATCAGGCTTATAGGCAGCGGCCATTTGCACTGCCTGCTCCCCGTCCTCGGCCTCGCCACAGATCAGAAACGGCAGGTTATATTGCTTTACAATAAAGTGGAGATATTGTCGTACAGCAGGCTCGTCATCCGCAATGAGCATCTTGTACATTTCATTTCCCCCTCACTCAGCCTTAGTTCACATCGAGTCTAAAGCAGCACGGAAAGTCGCGCTAACGTTCCCCCTTCTTGCCTGCGCTCAAGTGTCAGTGTAAAGGTTTCGCCGTAATAGTGCTGCAAGCGCAAGAAGATATTTTTGATGCCAATCCCTTGCAAATTAGGTGGATCATAGTCGGCATCAGGCAGATCACGGACGGCCTTGGCAATCGAGTCCGGAATGCCGCAGCCGTTATCCGCAACCTCGATAACCCCGTATATGTCCTGCTTGTAGCCACGGACAAACAGTTTACCCTGATCGCGGACATTCTTAAAGCCATGCAATATGGAATTCTCTATGAGCACCATAATGGTCATAAAAGGAATGCGAACCGCCAATATGTCCGGATCTATCTCGATTCGAATGTCAAACTTATTGGGAAATCTTTCTGTCTGAATATACAGATAATCCTTAATATAGCTTAATTC
>JAEYPQ010000044.1 GCA_023410645.1 Bacillota bacterium
ATATTGTTAGTAAGGGGTGGGAGTTATATAATATTTATGTAGATGATGATTATTCTGGGATGGATAGTAATAGACCAAGCTTTAAAAGAATGCTTGAAGATGCTAGACTCAGATTATTTGATATAATCCTTTGTAAATCACAATCAAGATTTACTAGAGATATGAGTTTAGTTGAAGAATATATAAATGATAAGCTAATACAATGGAATATTAGATTTATAACTCTTGTCGATTATGCCGATAACTTTGTAAAAGGTAATAGAAAACAAAGACAAATTAATGGCCTTGTTAATCAATGGTATATAGAAGATACATCAGATAGCATTAGAGCTGTATTAGATCATAAAAGAAAAGAAGGTTGCCATATAGGTGGTACAGCAAGATTTGGATATATAAAAGATCCAAAAAATAAAGGAAAAATCTTAATTGATCCAATTGCAAGTAAAATAGTAAAAGACATTTTTAATATGGCTGAAAATGGATTGTCAACTGTACAGATAGCTAGAAAGTTAAATGAAGATAATGTTTTAAAACCAACGGTATATAAGCAGATGTATATTAAAAGTAACTACAAAAATGCTATAATGAAAACAAATAAATGGTATGATAAAACTGTAAGAATGATTCTCAGAGAGCCAATGTATGTTGGTGATATGGTACAAGGAAGAACAACAAAGATTAGTATAAGAACATACAGAAAAAAAGAAATACCAAAGGAAAAATGGATAATAAAGAAAGGGACTCATGAACCTATAATATCATTAGAGCAATTTAATAAAGTGCAAAAAATGTTAGATGCAAGAAGTAAAGTATCACATTCTGAAGGCAAAAAACATGTATTTTCAGGAAAACTTATTTGTAGCAAATGTGGTGGAAAATTAAAAAAATTAAAAAATGGTAGTGGTAATTACTATTTTAAATGCTCAAAGTCAATTTCTCCAATATGTGAATGCTCTCCTAAAGTACAAATCTTATCTAGTAAACTTGAAATGATTATAACAAAAAGAATAAATGATAAAATTAATCAATATTGTAATTTCGATGAAATAGAATATTCCTTAAATAATAGTGAGATTGATAATGAAATTAAAATGTCATATAAAGAAAAGGAAAAGATATCTTTAGAGTTAGAAAAAAAATCTAATACACTGGTAAGCCTATATTCGGATAAAGTTAGTGGTTTAATTAATGATAATGAATTTATACAGTTAAAAAATGGTCTAAATGCTCAAAAAGAAGAAATAGAAACTGAAATAAAGAGATTAGAAAAAAATGTTGAAGAATTAATTGGAAAAAAGAATAGTTACCAAAACAATAAAGAAATAGTAAAGCAATTTAAAAACTTTGATGAATTAAATTTTGAAATAATAAATGCTTTTATAGAAAGTATAGTAATTGGAGAAAAATCAGATAAATCTGAAAATAATACACAAGTTATAAATGTTAATTGGAATTTTTAATAACAAATGTAAATATCTTTAAAGATATTTTTTAAAAGTATACTTTGCGACCTGCTGGGTGTTCTACTGGTGGATATCCACTAGTTAGATTTGGCAGTAAGGGTGTATATGTTGCTACACTTCAAGATGCACTTAATACTTTAGGATATGATGCGGGTACGATAGATGGTATTTTCGGAAATAATACAAGAAATGCTGTATTAAGATATCAAAGAGCAAAAGGGTTAGCTGTTGATGGAATAGTTGGATGTAACACTTGGAGAGCTTTAACAACTGATGTAGCTAATAATAGATTTAATATTTATGCACTAGAATATAAATAAAAAATAATAAAATAAATATAAGCCGTATATTCAATAAAAAATGAATAATGCGGTTTTGTTTTTTTATTCTTTTATTAAATATACCAAAATGTTATATTTCGACAACTTTCGTTATACATAAATGATATAATGCTTTTATATTTTGTAAAATATAAAGGAATTAATATTCGAAAGGAGAAATGGTAAAATTATGCCAGTACTATCAGATGAATTACTTATTAAATCTATCATATTGTCTGAAAATCATACATCAAAAAAAATTAAAAATGAAGAATTTGATGGCTGGCTATATTTATTACAAATAAATAAAGTTAAAGAACCATTCATGAGATGTATGCCTGATGAAAAAAGAATTAAAATAATTGATAATAATTTCTTTTGGTTAAAATCATTTCCAAGAGGAAGACATTATTCAATAATCACAATTTTTAATGAAAATTTACAAGTAATTCAATGGATATTTGATTTATTAATTTGTGATGAAAGCCTTGGGGATAATATACCAGCGATGAAAAAGTGTTATATTAATATAACTATAAACGGAGATGGAAGATTTTATATTATAAACGAGGAATTGTTATCAAAAGCTTTCAGTAATAATCAAATTACAAGTAATGAATATAAGTTAATATCACAGACAATATTTGAGATAATTTGTAATTATAATAATATTACAAAGTTAAAGGATTTTTCGATGAAATATTTAAAAATGTTTAATTTATTTTAAAACGGTATAGTAGTTTACTATGCTGTTTTTTTTATTTGACAAATGTGATATAATACCTTTACATATATAGGGAATTAAGAAAGTTAGTTAATACTAATTGAAGGGAGACTAAAATTATATGAAAAAAATTAAGTATGCTGATGGTGGACAATGGTCCAGAGTAAAGAAGAAATCACATAACATATGTAGAATTCAGAATGGATTAGAAAACTTTAAAGAATTTGATGGATATATTTCTTTAATTGACATAGCAGAGGTAAATGAACCTTTAGTTAAGGTTATGCCGGATTCAACAGAATTAAGGATTGTTGATGACAATTACAAATGGCTTAGATTGATGCCTATTAATGAATATTTTTGTATAACTGTTTCTATTAATGATAAAAATGAAATAGTACAATGGTATTTTGATATAGTGTCTAATGTTGGTGTTAATAACAATAAAGTGTTTTTTGTAGATCTTTTCTTGGATTTTGTTATTTTACCAAACGGTAAATTTTATATATTAGATGGTGATGAGTTAATAACAGCATATATACATGAAGAAATTACACATGATGAAGTGTTATTGGCATATAAGACACTTATGAAAAAAGTTATACCGTTTAAGGATAATATTCCTAAATTAATAGACATTACAAATGAATGTTTAGCTATCCTTGAGAAAAATGAATAATATGGAGCTTCAATACAGATAAAAATGTATTGAAGCTTTATCAATTTATAATAAATTGGAAAATATTTGTAAACTTTTAGTTGACACATGAATATTATTATATTATTATATTCTTATATAA
This sequence comes from Bacillota bacterium, assembly GCA_023410645.1. Classification (GTDB taxonomy): domain Bacteria; phylum Bacillota; class Clostridia; order TANB77; family CAG-465; genus CAG-465. Next base: position 3,308 of record JAEYPQ010000044.1, read on the forward strand.
TAATGTAATAATATCTTATTATTTTGTTATTTTAGAAGGAAGGATATATATGAAAGAAGAACTACTAAAAAACGCTGAAATATTTAAGATGCTATCTAATCCAGTCAGATTGTGTATATTAACTAACTTGGCAAAAGACAAAAGAAGAAACGTTTCAGAACTTATTGTTTGTTCAAATGTTACCCAAAGCTTAGTTTCACAACAATTATCAAAACTTAGACTTGCTGGAATAATAACTTGTGAAAAGATAGGAAATGAAGTATATTATGAACTAAAAGATGAAAAAATATTAAAAGTTATTAAAACATTATTTGATTTAGAGGAGGATTAATATTATGGTAAAACATATAAACCAAAAAGAATTTGAAAAAGAAGTTATATTAAATAAAGGAATTGTGTTAGTGGACTTTTTTGCAACGTGGTGTCCACCATGTAAGATGCTAGCTCCTGTACTTGAAGATATAGCACAAAGCAGAGCTCCATATGAGATCGTAAAAATTAATATAGATGAAAATCTAGATATATCTTCAAAATACGATATAGAAGTAGTACCTACAATGCTTGTATTTAAAAATGGGAAAGTTATTGATAAAGCAGTGGGATATATGCCAAAGGAACAAATAGTAGATATGTTAAGCAAACATATAGATTAATTTAGGAGGCTATCTATGAAAACTATAATTGTTGGAGGAGTCGCAGGTGGAGCATCTGCTGCCACAAGGTTAAGAAGAAATGATGAAAATGCTCAAATCATAATATTGGATGAAGGTGAATATGTATCATTTGCTAATTGTGGATTACCTTATTATATAGGGAATGTCATAAAAGCTAAAGATGAATTAATAGTTCAAACAAAAGAGAGTTTCAAAGAGAGATTTAATATTGATGTTAGATTAAAAAATGAAGTCATTTCGATTGATGTAAAAAATAATAAGGTCATTGTTAGAGATTTATCAAATAATTCTGAGTATGAAGAAGAGTATGATAATTTGATATTATCTCCAGGTGCAAGACCTATTAAACCAAGCAATATAGATGGAATAGATAATAGTAGTGTATTCACTTTAAGAAATATAAGTGATATGGATAAGATAAAAAAGTACATTGATGAGAAAAATCCAACTAAATGTACTATAATAGGTGCTGGATATATAGGGCTAGAAATGGCCGATAATCTTGTTAATATAGGAATTGAAACTACAATTATAGAAGCTTCGAGCCATGTTATTAATACGTTAGATTTAGATATGGCGCATATGGTTCACAATCATATTAGAGATAATAATGTAAAATTATTTTTAAATGAAACTGTTACAAAAATTACAAATGAATATGTAGAATTAAAGAGTTCTACAAAAATATATACAGATTTAGTAGTACTATGCATAGGCGTTGCTCCTGATACAGAATTTTTAAAAAATTCAGGAATTGGTATTGGTCAAAGAGGAGAAATAATAGTAGATGATAGTTTAAGAACTAATATCAAGAATATATATGCAATTGGTGATGCAATAGGAGTAATAAACTATATTGACAAGTCAAAAGTAATTATTCCACTAGCTTCACCTGCAAATAAACAAGGAAGAATAGTAGCTGATATTATTTGTGGTGCAAATGTAAGATATAAGGGTACACAAGGAACTGCAATAGCTAAAATATTTGATATGACTGTTGCAGTTACAGGACTCTCAGAAGAATATTTAAAGAAAAATAATATTGAGTATTTAAAGTCAATAACATATTCCTATTCAAATGCAACATATTATCCTGGATATAAGCCTATGAGAATAAAACTTATATTTAATGGAAAAGGTAAAATACTTGGATGCCAAATAGTTGGATATGATGGCGTAGATAAGAGAATAGATGTTATAGCTACTGCAATTAGGGCAAATATGACAGTTAATGATTTACAAGAATTAGAGCTTGCGTATGCTCCTCCATTTTCTTCTGCTAAAGATCCAATTAATATGGCAGGATATGTTGCAGGAAATATTATTGATTTTAAGACAATTCCTTTTTATATTGAAGACATAGAAAATATTGAAGATGATGCAATTATTCTTGATGTTAGAACTGATGATGAATTTGTAAGAGGAAATTTGGATAACTCGATTAAGATATCAATTGATGAATTAAGAAATAATTTGGATAAACTTGATAGATCAAAGAAAATATATTTATATTGTAAAATAGGTCAAAGAGGATATATAGCAGAGAGAATACTTAGACAAAATGGATTTGAAAAGGTATATAATTTAAATGGAGGATATCTTTTATATGAAGATATGATTAAGGATATAAATATATAGTATAATTATAAGTAAAGGGGATTATATGGAAGAAAATTATAGTAAAGAATTGTTATTTAAAGTTCCTTATGGGATATATTTAATTACGACAGCAAGTGGTGATGAAAAATCAGGATGTATTATAAATACTTTTTCACAAATGGCAGATGGACCTGCAAAAGGAGTAATATCAATACATAAGGATTCAAAAACTGCTGAATTAATTAAAGAATCAAAGATTTTTATAACATCATTTCTATCTGAAAATATTAGTTTTGAGGTTATAAGTCACTTTGGATTAAAAAGTGGGAAATCTATAGATAAATTTAGTAAAGAATATTCTAATATATTTAGTTATGAATTAGATAAAAATGGAATACCATATATAAAAGAAAATGTAGTTGGAAATGTTACTTGTAAAGTAATTGAAATTACAGATTTAGGTACTCATTATTTATTTGTATTTGAAATTTTAGATATAGATTATATAGATAAAACATTGAAAGTTTTAACATATGATGAATATAGAAAAAGAAAAAATAAAATGAATAGACCAGAATATATATGTTCAGTTTGCCATTATATATATGATGGTGATGAAGATTTCGAAAATCTTCCAGATGACTATGTATGTCCTGTGTGTGGTATGCCAAAAAGTGTATTTTATAAACGAGAGATTAATAAGTAGAATAAATTAATTCATAATATAAAGAAAAGTGATTTTTAAAGCAATCATTTTTCTTTATTTTTACTATTAAAATATTATATTTTGCTTTTTTTATATACCTTTACTTGATATTTTGTTTATTTTATAGTAAAATTAGTATGTATAATAATGTTCTTTAGAAAATAAAGTGAGGTAATAAATTATGGTATATAAAAAAGCAACAATCATTTCGATTATGATAGCAATATTAGCTGGTATAGTTTCAAATTTTACATTTGCAAGTTCTGATATAATAGCAAATGATGAAATAATAGATTCAACAATGCATGTTTTAATATTTATACAAAAATATTCATGGCCAATAGTGACTCTTGTATTTATATATGCGCTATATCAATTCTATGTTATAGGTGCTGAAAAGTTAGAACATAAGATTCTAGGACAAAGATTAATAATTGGAATCGCTGTATTTATGGCATTTATACAATGCTTACCACTTGCATATGCATTTTTAATTGTTTAGTTTTACTAATTAGATTAACTTAACAAAAGAAGGGATTGAAATTATGAGAGTACTTTTTGGAATTAATAATGATGATACGGTAAAAGGTATAGCAGAATTTTATGAAAGTAAATATAAAGAAAAGCTAGAATATAAAAATGTATATTATTTCAAGCAAGTTATACAGGAATTATCAAGTGGACAATATGATAGGGCTGTTATACTTGAGGAATTAGAAAAATTCCCAACTAGCAATTATGCACAAATAGATGAATATTTATTTAGAAATATTGATTCTATGACTGATATTTTTGATGCAAAAAATATAGTATATATAACTTCTGATAGAAGAAAATTAGGAGATGAATTCTTAACTAAATTATTTAATTTAGGTATGTATACTTGTTTAACCGGACAAGATAGAACCAAAGGAAAAGTTAGTGATGCAATTAACCAGCCATTTCAGAAAAAAGATGTAAAAAAATATTATGATGATTCTCTAAATAATAGTGTATATAAATCAGGTGAAGTTTCAGAAATAGAAATTCAAAGAATTATTACATATTATAAAAATCAAAATGGTGTTGCGGATAAATATAATGAGATTTTTGATAGAATTGCAACTCAATATACAGATGAACAGTTAAGACTAATAATTAGATTTTTACCTTATGAAGTAAAGCAATATTTATCTTTTAATAATGAAAAGTATAAAACTTTAAATATTGATACAAGCGTTAATGTGGAAACTCCTCAAGATCAACAACGTAAACCACAACAAATTCTTCAAAATGATGCAAAAGTAATTGAGATAAAAAAAGAGCCACAAATAATAGAAAAAATTATTGTAAAACAAGTTAATAATCCAGCACAAATTCTTACAGAAGTAGTTGAAAAAGAGGTTGTTAAGTCTGTATATGAAGTACCAAAAGATTACAAAAAAATAGTATGCTTTGTTGGTGCACCAAAATCTGGTACAACATTTTGTATAAATGCAATTGGTACATTTTTAGCTAGAAATAGAGTAAAGACAGCAATTGTAGATGTTACAAGAAAAAGAGATACATATACAATATATACATATGACAATGAAGGGAAAAGAAATATTGCTGCTGAAAGTTTAAAGTATGCTTCGAATGGACTTAATGAACCACTAGTATATGAGAAACTTAGTGTGTATACTGGTATGCCTGGAGAAGATAGAAAAATATATAATGCAAGTCTTGCAATCGATACTATAATACAAAATAATAATGTTATTCTTATTGATTCTGACTTTACAACTCCAGCAGATTATTTTAGATTATGTCAAGAAATATATATAGTTCAAGATATGGATATTCTGAATATCTCACAACTTACAATTTTTCTACGTGAATTAAAAGAACGTGGAGTACCGATGAATAAAATAAGAATTATAATTAATAAACACATAAAATGTGCACTTACTGCTAAAGATATTTTAGATGGTATTGCTACATATACAAGTTATGATTTAAAAATGTATGATGAACTCTTTAATTCATCAACAATCCCTTATTTTATATTACCATTTGATGAAGAAAATTATAAAAAATATGTAGAAATGGTATTTAAGTATCAAAATAAGTTTTCAACTTTTACAGACGATTTTAAAGAAGCTCTAAATAAGATTATAAATTCAATATATCCAATAGGTGGTATTAAGTCTACAACTACTAAAACACATCCAAGAAATAGTAATAGAGGATTTTCAAGGATATTTAAGAAGGTTCCAAATGTAGCAAATAATGATTCAAATGGTGGTTATGAAAAAGAGATAAAGTAACTAAGGAAAAAGAAAGGCCGTGAAATTGTGGAAATATTATTAATAATAATTGCAGTACTGTTATTAGTAGTTGTAATTTTTAGCTATATAATGTATTTATCTTTTACTAAACAGATAAATTATTACAAAATGGTATCAAATAGTGTATCATCAATGAGTGTTATTCAACAAATGTTTGACATAATGGGTGAAAGTATACAAGGAAAAGATAAAATTGAAAAGTTAAATAGAGCTATTATTGAAATATTTGGGCCTAAATATAGTACAATATCTATTTTTGATGGAACAAATTATGAGATAAAAGCAACAAATGTTGAGACTGAATATATTGATAGCATTATAAATATTGCAGATGAAAATGATTTTAAGACTAATGCATTAAAAAATGTATCAAAGTATTTATCTACATCACCAGATAAGACATTAACGTATAAAAGTGCAATTGAAAGAAAGATAAAATCAGCTATGTTTTCACCAATTTACTATAATGGAACTTATCTTGGATTTTGGTTACTAGAAGATATAGTGGAAAATGCATTTGATAGTATATCTAAGGATGAATTATCTAAGATGAAAAATAATCTAGGTGTATTCTTAGAAAATGTACAATTTCAAACTAGTATAGAGCATGCTGAAAATACTGATAAACAAACTGGATACTATAATAATATATATCTGTACTCAAATATAAGACAGATTTTATCTTCAAATGAAACTACTGCTTTTACTTTAATTGAATTAAAAAATATCCCAGATATTAATGAAGAGTATGGAAGAAATCTTGCTAATATATTATTAGTAAAAATTGCTAATTCAATAAAAGAAACTGTTACAGATGATACAATATTAATAAGATATAGTGGAATTAAGTTTTTAATTGTATTTCCAGATTCAAATGCAGAAAAAGTACATTCTTTAATAGAAAGAATATTTAATAAAATAAAAGATGAATATGAATATGTTAATGATAAAAGAATATATATTGAACCACAAGCTGTAATACATAATATAGTAAAGCAAAATAACATAGATAGAGAAATTCAAAAAATGTTAGACTATATCGACGGAATGGAGAATAGTAATACAATAAAAATAATATAACATATATCATTTAGTTGATATTGTTATAATATAATGTAGAAAAGGAGTGATTTTATGGAACAAAATACAACAGTATTTAAGCCACAAAGAGATGAATCTTTAAGAGTTAAGGAAATAATGGAACAGGTTGTAGCAGCATTAAAAGATAAAGGATATGAACCTGTTAGTCAAATTATTGGTTATATTCTATCTGGAGATCCTACATATATAACATCTCATCAAAATGCAAGAGCTTTAATTTGTAAAATTGAAAGAGATGATTTACTTCAAGAGATGATAAAGAAGTATTTAGGAATATAATTTATTATGAAAAGAATATTAGGAATAGATTATGGAGATGTAAGAGTTGGTCTTGCACTTTCAGATCCTCTTTTAATAACTGCACAAGGACTCGATAATCTTGTTATAAATAAGAGTGATAAAAATTTCATAAAAGGTATAAGAAAAATATTATCAGAAAATGATATTGATAAAGTAATTATTGGATATCCCAAAAATATGAATGGTACTTTATCTGGAAAGTCTAAAAAAATAGATGAACTTATACCTTTTATTGAAGAGCTTGGGGTAGAAGTGATAAAATGGGATGAGAGACTTACTACTGTATCTGCGTATAAAACAATGAGAGAGCTTAATATATCACAGAAGGAAAAAAACAAATATGCAGATAAGTTGGCTGCAGTATATATTCTACAAGGATATTTGGATTCTATAAAAAATTGATATAAATAGCTATAAAAAAGTATATAAACTATGTACAAAACAAAAAATATATTGTATAATATATTTCATATAAGTAAGGAGGATAAAAATATGAATTATAATGACGAAGACGAAATAGATGGATGTGGAACTGATTGTTCTTCTTGTGCAGGATGTGGTTCTGACCATGACCATTCACATGAAGAGGTTGGCGAAGGAATGAGCCCAATTATAACTCTTACAGATGAAGATGGAAATGATATAAAATTTGAAATCTTAGATGTCGTTGTTTTAGAAGACGGAAAAGAATTCTTAGTTGTTGCAGAAGCTGAAGGAGAAGATTCTGATGATGTTGAAGTAACAATACTTGAAATAAAACAAGAAGATGGTGAAGAAGTTTACGATACAGTAACAGATGAAGCTTTAGCACAAAAAGTATTTGATGAATTCACAGCTCAACAAGAAGATTCTGAAGAAGAAGATGAAGAATAATTGAATAATAAAAACTCTATATATAGCATATAGGGTTTTTTTATTGACAATATTAATTTCTTATGTTAATATATTACATGTTTATAACTTGATGTAAAAATGATTATTTTTAAGGAGGATTAAATATGTTAGAAGATTTTCTAGATAATGAAGATTATTTTAGAATCACTAAAGAAAGATTAAAAGAACTTGATATGTGCGAGTCGTGTGCTTTAAAAGTACTAGAATTCGAGAAAATGTATAGGAATGAATACAAAGAAGCTTTAATAAGTAACGGTATGTCAGAAATTAGTATTGTATTATTATTTGCCGAAACTAATTTTCCATATTATGGTGCACAGGGACCTACACAAATGTTTTATATATTAGAGAAGATATTTGATTTTATTGGTAACAATAAAGTTACCGTTGATGAACTAAAATCAAAGTTAGAAGGATTCCGTATTGCAATGCAGGATCAAATTTTAAAGAACTTTGTGCAAATGTCTTCTAAATTATTGGATGAAAATAATAATGTTTTAATAAAAGGATACGAGGAAAAACCTTGCAATGAATAACTAAATATCTATAAGAAAAAATGTCTACACAAAAGTAGGCATTTTTTTGTGATAATTCTAAAAAATGAAATTTATATTTGACTTTTTCATATTTTAGATGTATAATTTGAAATTGAAAATCATTTTCAAATAAGGAGGGCTAAATGAGAGTATCATTTTTGGGTAAAGGAGGAAGTGGAAAGACTACACTTTCATCCAATTTTATAAAATATTTAAGTTCAAAATCTAAATATGTTTTAGCAGTTGATGCAGATATTAATGTAAATTTAGGTAAAACATTAAATATTGGGTCAAAGTTTTTAGGGGATAGTTTAGAAGAAATATCTATGTATTTTGAAGAAAATAGAAACAAAAAAGAAAATAAAAAAGGATTATTCAGAAATTTACAGAATAACTTTTTATCTAACACAAATGGAACTGTTATAATTGGAACTACACCACCATCAAGGACAACTAAATTTATTCAACCAAATTTTAAAGATAATTTCTTTGATAAATATTCTACAGGTAAGGATAATATTAGATTATTAACAATAGGAACATATAATGACAGTGCTGTTGGATATTCGTGTTATCATGGAAAGTTAGGTGTTGCAGAATTAATATATAATAGATTGCTTGATGATAAAAATTTATTTGTTGTTTCTGATTCAACAGCAGGTGTAGATAGTGTTGGAACTTCTATGTTTTGTGTATCTGATATTAATATATTTGTTGTAGAACCTACAATTAAAAGTATAGATGTATATAATGATTTTGAAAGAATAACCGAAAAGTATGGATTAAATAACTATGTTATAGCTAACAAGATAAAAGACGAGCAAGATATTGAGTTTATAAATTCAAAAATAAACAATAAGAAAATATTAGGATTTGTTAAAGAATCAAGCCAAATAAGATTATTTGACAAAGGGAATGAAATGGAATTTGACAGTTTTGTAGAACTAAATAAAGAATTAAATGATAAAATATATAATTTAATGTTAAACACAAATAGAGATTGGGATAAGTACTATGAAAATGTTATTCAAATATATAAAGATAATTGTAATGATTGGTACAATCAATATTATGGTACAAATTTAATAGATATGATAGATCCAGAATTTAGTTATAAGGAGGTAATAAAAAATAATGTTTAAATTTACTCCTATTATTGAATCTGAGTTGCAAGAACTCATTGAAGATAAAGAGATATTAAATGATCTAATCAATACTTATGGTAGCCCTTGCAATATAATATTTCCAAGAAACATGAAAAAAAATATTAATGATTTTAGAGAAGTGCTTAAAAATAACAATTTGAAGTCAAAGATATTTTATGCACATAAATGTAATAAATCTTTGTCTTTAGTAAAAGAAGCAAAGAAAAATGGAATATGCATTGATGTAGCTTCTGAAAATGAATTAAAAGATGCACTATGTTCTGGATTTAAGGGTGAAAGCATAGAGGCAACTGGACCGAAAAATAAAGATTTCATAATCTTAGGTCTACAGCATAATATTACGTTTAACATTGATAGTTTTGAAGAATTAGAAAGTATAATTTTTTATTCTAATGAGATTAATAAGAAAGAAAAAACAAACCTTTTAATTAGATTAAAAGATTTTTATTCTAGTGAATTTAAAATTGTAAATAAAATAAGTAGATTTGGAATTTCTATAAAATCAATAGATACTGTACTTCAATTTGTTCTTGATAATATTGAACAAATTAATTTTAAGGGCTTTTCATTTCATATAGATACAGCAGAAATTAAAGAAAAAATTATAGCTATAGAGAATTGTATTGAACTTTTTAGTAAATGTTATCATATTGGTCTTAATCCGACAGTACTAGATATTGGCGGAGGCTTTAAAGATAATTACATAGCAAGTAAGAAAGAATGGGATGAAAGTATAAGTACACTAAAACAATCAATATCTGGAATTAGTAATGAAAAATTAACCTATAACAATAATAATTTTGGAATTAATATTCAAAACGGAGTATTAAGAGGTAATCTAAATATATATGAATATTATAATGACACAGTAAGAGCAGGATATTTAGATTCAATACTTAAAACAAGAATATTGAAATATCAAAATAGGACAATAGCTGAAATACTAAGTGATAATATGATTGAACTATATATTGAACCTGGTAAGGCATTACTTTCTGATGTCGGAATTACAATTTCTAAAGTTGTGTACAAAAAGGAATGTGATGAAAGTACAATGTTCGTTGGACTTGATATGAAGAAAACTGATATATTAGTGGGCGAACAAGAATTGTTTGTTGATCCGATTATTATTTCAAATAGTAAGATAGAAAGTACAAATAAAGGTATATATTTTATAGGTAACTTATGTCTAGAGAATGATTTAATATATAAACATAAAGTATTTCCAGAATTTATGCCTATGCAAGATGATTTAGCTTTATTTGTAAATACTGCGGGATATTTTATGGACTTTAATTCAAGTGATACAATAAAGCAACGAATTGCAACGAAAGTTATAATAGTAAAAGATAAAAAGGGATTTAAAACATACATGGATGATACATACAATCCATATTTATTAGGAGATGTAAAAATATAATGTTATATAAAAATATAATTGATTTAATTGGTAATACTCCAATACTTGAAATAGATAAAAAGATAACAGGACTTAAAAATATAAATCTATATGTAAAGTTGGAACTTTTCAATCCATTTGGGTCATTAAAAGATAGAGCGGCGTTATCAATGTTAAAAAATAATATCAAAGATATAAAAGAAAAAGGAAAAACAGTTATTGAATCTTCAAGTGGAAATACTGCAAAAGCGTTACAAATACTCTGTTCGATAAATGACATTAAATTTAAAACTATAACAAATAGGATAAAACTGAACGAAACAAGAAACGTACTTAAGATAGCTGGTGCTGAAATTGAAGAATTACCTGGTATATCAGAATGTCCTGATCCAAGTGATCCAAATGATCCAATAGCATATATAGAAAGAATTGTATCTAATGAGCCCGATAAATATTATCATACATCACAATATACTAATTTAGACAATCCTAGAATACATTATGAAACCACAGGAAAAGAGATATATAACGATATAGGAAATGTTGATTATTTCTTTGGAACCTTAGGTACAACTGGTTCTAGTAGAGGATGTATAGAATTTTTAAGAGAAAAAAACAACGAATTAAAAAAGGTTGGAATAATTGCTGAAAAGGGTGATTATATACCAGGAATTAGAAATAAAGATGAAATGAATGAAGTTGGAATATTTGAAAAAGATTTATATGATGATATAGTTACTGTAAATTCAATGGAAGCAATAGAATATATGCTTATATTAAATAGGAAATGTGGAGTCTTAGGTGGACCAACAAGTGGCGCAGCTTTTAAAGGGACACTTGACTATTTAAGAAAAATAGATGATAAATGTGAAACTAATAGTAATGCTGTATTCATAGCATGCGATAGAGTAGAGTGGTATGTTTCATATATAGAAAAAAGAAGACCAGACATATTTGATTCATCAATAAAAAAAGATACTGTAAGAAATTTAACAGATAAAGATTTAGAATATGCAAAAACATTAGAATTCAACGAGTTTGATGAATGGATAAAAAATAATAACCCAATTATAATAGATTTAAGAGGAAATCTTGCATATAAAAATGCTCATGTTAAAGGATCAATAAATATAACAGATAGTTATTTTGAAGATGTGATAGAAAATGGTACTCCTTTTTCTAAAGAAAATAATATATTATTAATATGTGCTACTGGTGACAAATCATTTAAATTCAGTGCTTTTCTAAATAAAAAAGGTATAAATTGTTATAGTTTAACTGGTGGGATGATGAATCTAAGAGATAATGAATATCCACTGGAAAGAAATTTGAGGATAGAAAATAATATATGATAGATTCCAATTTAGTAAGAAAAGATTTTAAAATTTTTGAAGATAATAAAAATATTTATTTTGATAATTCATCTACTACTCAGAAACCAAATATTGTTATAAAAGGAATTAATGAATATTATAACAATTACTGCTCTAACACGGGAAGAGGAAATTACAAATGGGAAAATATTTCTACAAAAAAAGTGGAGGAAACTAGGCAAAAGGTTGCAGATTTTATAAATGCAAATGATAAATCAGAAATACTATTTACAAGTGGTTCAACTTTCTCTTCTAACATGATAGCCTATTCATATGGTCTAAATAACTTAAATGATAGTGATGAAATAATACTTTGCGAGGAAGACCATAAATCAACGGTTTTACCATGGATTAATATATCTAAGATTTTAAGAAAATCAAGTATAAATGTAAATATTATTTCTTCTTTAATTGACAGACAAGGTGATTATATAGAAGATGACTTGATAAGGAAAGTTAATAAAAATACAAAAATAATTGTACTAACTCACATTCATAATGTTTACGGTATTGAGATGAATATAGAATATATTGTAAAATATGTAAGAGAAAAAAATAGCGATTGTGTAATTGTACTGGATGCAAGTCAAAGTGTTGGACATATAAAAATAGATGTTAAAAAATTAGATGTTGATTTTTTATATTTTTCTGGACATAAAATGTTTGCTGATACAGGAATAGGAGTTTTATATGTAAATAAGAAAGTGTTATCAAAAATGAATCCATTTATTGTTGGTGGTGGATATGATGAAGTTATAAATAGATTTGAGTGTGGTACTCAAAATATTTCTGGAATAATCTCACTAGGATTAGCTATTGATTATATACAGGATGTGGGTATAGAAAATATAGAGGAATATCTAACATATATAACTGGTTATCTCATAACAAGATTAAGTGAATTAGAAGAAGTAGAATTTGAAAAAGGTGCTGCTGTATGTAAGTGTAGGATAGGATATGGAATAGTTTCATTTTATGTAAATAATATTTCCAGTCAAGATATTAATGATATTCTAAAAGATAATAATATCTATGTTAGGACTGAAAATTATTGTACGGTAAGAGATTTTAAAAATAGCATAAGAGTTAGCCTACATATATACAACACTAAAGAAGAAATAGATAGATTCGTTAGTTTATTAAAATATATAATAAGAGTTCATAAGGAGGGATAAAATTTGGCATATATACAAGATATATCTATAATTTTTACTTCAGTTTTATTAGAAGCATTACCTTTTATTATTCTAGGAGTACTTTTATCGGCTATAATACAAGAATTTGTGCCAGATACTTTCTTTAGAAAGTATACTCCAAAGAATCCATTTTTGGCATCTGCTTTCGGACTTTTAATGGCCTTTTTTATACCTGCTTGTGACTGTGCAATAATACCTGTTTCTACTAGATTACTAAAAAAAGGAGTACCACTTAATGTTTGTGTAACATTTATGCTTGCATCTCCAATAATAAATCCAGTTGTAATATTTTCTACTTCTTATGCATTTGGATATGTATTTCCGAACATGATTTTATATAGAACTATATTTGGAACTTTAATTGCATTAATTGTAGGATTCCTGATGAGTATGGTAAATAAAAAAAGTGAAATTTTGAATTTATATACTCAAAGAATGAATGTAGATGATATGCCACTTTGTACTTGTGGATTTGATAGAAAAGTAGGTAAAGTAACAATGTCAGAGAGAATATATTCAATAATATATAATGCAAAAGAAGAGTTCTTAAGTATAATAAAATATATGATTATTGGTATACTACTTGCTTCGATAGCACAAGTATTTGTTTACAATACTACAATTTCTAGTATTACTCAAAATAATACTTTACAAATAGTAATTATGATGTTATTTGCATTTTTTATTGCATTATGTTCAACAGCAGATTCATTTGTAGCAAAAACGTTTTTAAATCAAATGAGTAACAATTCAATACTTGCATTTTTATTACTTGGTCCTATGCTAGATATAAAAAATACTTTTGTATTATTAAAAAGTTATAATAAGAAATATGTAATGAAATTATTAATTTCTGTTTTTGCATTAGTGTTTATACTTAGTTTGATAATAAAAATATAGTGAGGTGATTACTAAAATGAAAGAAATGACCAAAAATTTAATCTTATTTGGATATCTAGGCATTATAATTTATATAGTTATTACTAATAGTTTATCTAAGTTCTTGAATACTAGATTATATGTATACGTATATTTAACGATTCCTGTACTGGTTTTGTTTATGTTAATAAATCTTGCAATAAAAAGTAATAAAAATTTTAAATTTAATGAACGTGTAAAGGCAAATGGTTTGATATATTTTTTGCCAATTGTACTTGGAATAATTGCGAACACTTCAAATTTAAGTGATAAGTTCGTTCAATCAAGAACTAATATAAATAATATAACTGTAGCAAGTAAAGGAATCGCAAGTAGTGATGATATATCGTATAATGATAGCAGTGAAGAAAGTGATAATCCTGAGGATATTATTATTATAAAAGACTATATTACTCAAGATAAATATGAAGCAAATAGTAATAAAGAAGAAATAGTTATGAATGATAGTATATATGTGGAAAGTATAACTAACTTTTATGAAAATCTAGATGAGTTTGTTGGAAGAAAAATTAAAATTGTAGGACTTGCATATAAAGATAAGGAAGATTTGAATAATGATAAGTTCGCATTAGGAAAATACTTTATGTATTGTTGCCTTACAGACTTGCAAATGATGGGCTTATTATGTAATTACGATAAAAAAGATGTAGTTGAAGATAGTTGGTATGAAGCTGATGCTGTTATTGAGGCAGCAAAATATGAAGGTCAGGTATTACCTGTATTGAATATAAAAAAAATAACTAAAGTCCAACAGCCTATAAATATATTTGTAAACTAATTTATGTAAAATTCATAGTATATAAGTGCACTAAAATTAATATTGACAAATTACCATAATATGATATAATTAATATTATGAGGTGTCAAAAATGTACGTAAAAGAGAATAGATATAATACAAAGCAAAGAGAAATTATTTTAGAGTATATCAAAGATAATAAGGAAAACTATATATCTGCTGATGAAATATTAAAATATATAAATAGAGATGAGAATATTGTTGGCTTAACAACTGTGTATAGATATCTAAATATTTTAGTTGAAAATGGTTTAGTAAGAAAAGATTACATTGAAAACTTAGGTAAATACTCTTATCAATACATTGGAAAAGATAATGATTGTGATAGTCATTCACACTTAAAATGTAATAACTGTGGTAAATTAGTCCACTTAAAATGTACTCATATTGATAATATAGCAAAACATTTATTAGAAGAACATGGTTTTTCAATAAATAATAGCAAAACAGTATTATATGGTATATGCGAAGATTGTTCAAAAGAGTTAAAATAATTTTATAAGAACAATATATCAAATTAATAAAAAATAGATAATCGAGATGTTAATTAGATATAACTTCTCGATTATTTAATGTGAAAATTATACATATTTAGACAATATATTGCAAATATCTTCCATTTAATATATCATATAAATAGATGTCTGAAATAGGGGATGTTTATATGAAAAAAGGTATAAGTTTAATCGTATTAATAATAACAATAATAGTGATAATAATACTTGCAGGAACAATAATATTTAATTTATCTAATAATAATCCAATAGATTCTGCCAAAATAGCAAGTGTTTTGCAAACAAAAGATAATGTAGAATCTACACTTCAAGTGCATGTTACAAGTATAATAGCAAATACACTTGGTAAATATTCATTAGAAGATATAATAACTGGGAAGACTAACGAGCTTGAAGCTATAGTAGATGTTAATGATAAAATAATATTAAATGGTTCTGTATTATATAGAATAGATATTGATAAGATAAAAAATAATACTGGAATAAATATTCCTAAAACTTCAAATAATGAAAAAATTAAATGGTATGTTGAAATTACATCTGGAAAGTTTTATTTAGTATATGATAGTACTGATTATTATGAAAATTGGCTTGGAACTTATAATACTGAAACTGGAAAGCTAGATAATGCTACATTATCTAATTTTATAATAATAAGACCAGCAACTCAAATTATTCTAGATCCAAATGTTGTTGATGTAAATGGGCTTAAATTTAATAGACCTGATGTATCAAATCTACAAGTATCAACAACTAAAGCTATAAAATGGGATGCATCAAATAATGAATCTCAAATTGATATTACAATTGCAAAAGATGATACAAGTTGGTACGATTATAGTAATAAGAAATGGGCAAATATATTAACATCAAATAATGGAAATAATGCATATTGGGTTTGGATACCAAGATATGCATATAAGATAGATAATCCACATAGTAGTACATCTGAAAAAATAAATATAATATTTTTAGCTGGTATAAGCAATAAATGTGCAGATGGAAGTGAACTACCAAGTGGATATATAATACATCCTGCATTTACATTTGGAGATAAACAATTAAAAGGAATATGGGTAGCAAAATATGAAGCTAGCAGTAGTAATCCAAATAGGAGAGAGTCAACTGGAACATATGCCGGAGCATATACTGGTGGTGGTGATGACACTTCATTACAAGTAAGAGTACTTCCAAATATATATAGTTGGAGAAATATAGCTACTGGAAATATGCAAACTGTATGTATGAATATGACAAATAATCAAGGGACAATAGGGACAAACTTAAATTTAGACACGCATCAAATGAAAAATATTGAATGGGGAGCGATAGCATATTTATCACAAAGTATTTATGGTGAGGAACCGTGGATAAATCCATATGGAGATACTATTAAAACATCAATGAAATTAAAAACTGGATATGCAGGAAATACAAAAAATAGTAGTGGACTAGCAGAAGGAAGCTCTGGCTTATGGTCATATAATACAGAAAATGGGATTAAAGCAAGTACTACTGGAAATATATATGGAGTTTATGATATGTCAGGTGGCTCTTGGGAACAAACAGCAGCACTGATTAATAATGGAAATGTTGATATAGATTTATATGGAAAAGCAGAACATATTGAAAATTATAAAATAAAAACAGAATATGCAAAATATTATGATATATATGAACCAGGTGATGAAGAAAAAGAAGGTGCACAATTTTATGGAATGGTTGGAGAAGACTTATGGAATTCATATCCACCATTTGACCAAAATGAATATGATAATAATGTTATACGTAAAAGAATAACTAATGCAACATATTCGAAACTTGCAAGTAGAAAAGGTGATGCATTATATGAAACATCAAATACTAATAGTTACTATGGAAAGTATACTTCAACACCTTCAGATTGGGAGTGGTTAATAGATACGCAAAGAGATTTAGACTCACATGGTCAATATGCAACCGGATGGAATGATGATTTTATGCTAATTGGTTATTCAAACATATGCTGGTTTGCAAGAGGTGATTGTTATTATAACGATTCGGGTGCTGGTGTATTTGCATCAGATGCCTTTAGAGGTTATAAAAGTCCAACTAATTCTTTCAGACCTGTATTAGTTTCAATGTAAATTATTTATAAAGATTAAAACTATGTAATGAAATAAATATCATTGCGTAGTTTTTTTGTATTGACAATTTTAAGAAAAAGTAATATAATACTATTAGTCAAAGAAAGTCAAAGTTAAAAAAGGAGATGATATTTATGAAATTATCTGATTTAATTGAAGAATATATTAGAGATATTTTTGAAGAAAACGATACTATTGAACTAAAAAGAATTGATATTGCAAATCAATTTAATTGTGTTCCATCTCAAATTAATTACGTAATTTCTACAAGATTTATACCAGAGCTTGGATTTTATGTTGAAAGCCGTAGGGGCGGAGGAGGATATATAAAGATAAGTAAGATTAATCTTTCTAAGTCAGAATATATATCAGATATAATTGACAAGATTGGTAATAAATTATCACAAAGTGTCATAGACGTTTACTTAAGAGATTTAATGAGCTATAATATACTGGATGAAAAAACTGCTATGTTATTTAAGACAGCAGTTTCAGATAAAAGCTTAGCAAAAGTAGATTGTGTGAGTCGAGATTATATAAGAGCTGATATATTTAAAAATTTGATTATAAATTTAATATAAGGAGGTAAGTTTTATGAAATGCCAAAATTGTGGTAAAAATGAAGCCATAGTAAGATATAAAGAAAATATAAATGGAAAGAAACAAGAACTATATCTTTGTTCTGAATGTGCAGAAAAAGTTGGTATTATTAATTTCCCAATTGTATTTTCACCTATCATTACTTCTATAAACGATAACTATTTAAATGAATATAAGATTACAAAATGTAAAAATTGTGGCTATACATTAGAAGATTATTCTAAGACTGGACTGTTTGGATGTCCGGAATGTTATAGCACATTTGAAAATGAATTGGATAGTTTATTTTTAAAATTTCATGGAAAGAATAGACATGTTAAACTAAGTAATAAAAATATGAAAGTAAAAAACGTAGGAATCAGCAAAAAGAATAATAATGAAAAATTAGTATCTTTGAAAGAACAGCTAAAAGATTTAATAGATAATGAAAGATATGAAGAGGCTGCTGTAGTTAGAGATAAAATAAAAAAGATTGAAGGAAAGTAGGTGAGGCGTATGTGGTTTAAAGAAATATCAGATGATTCTGACGTTGTAATATCAACTAGAGTTAGATTTGCTAGAAGCATAGATGGATATAAGTTTCCACATATGCTATCTGAAAAAGAATTAAATGATGTTATAAGTAAAGTTGAAAGCAGTATTAATAAGAAAAAATATAATTTACTTAGAATGAAAGATATTGATGATATAAATAGAATGAGCCTTGTTGAAAAACATTTAATCTCAAAGGAATTTGAAGATAATATAAATGGTGCAATAGTTATAAATAAGGATAATACAATTGTAACTATGATTAATGAAGAAGATCATCTGAGAATACAATCATTTGGAAGTGGATTTAAAATGGATGATTGCTATAAAAGATTAACTGATTTTACTGACCAATTAAATGAAAAAATAGATTTTTCTATTAGTGAAAAATATGGATATATAACATCTTGTCCAACAAATGTTGGAAGTGCAATGAGGGTTTCAGTTATGATACATTTGCCTGCACTTTCAAAAATGGGACTATTAAATAAATTACTTGATCAGGCATCAAGCCTTGGATTTTCGGTAAGAGGTTATTATGGTGAAAATACAGTAGGTGGTGGAAATATATATCAAATATCTAATCAAAAGACATTAGGAATATCAGATGAAGATATAATATATAATACTAAGACTATTGTTACATCAATTATAGAACAAGAAAGAAAAGCAAGAGAAATACTAAAAAGGTCAAATATGTATTTGGAGGATAGTGTATATAGAGCATATGGAATTTTAAAAAATGCAAGAATTATTTCTGATGAAGAAGCTCTTAAACTATTATCAGAAGTAAGGCTTGGAGTATCAATTAAATTAATAAATGAAACTAATCTTGAAACAATTCAAAGATTAATGGTTGATACAAAGGAAAATACATTAAAAACAATACTTAAAGAAAATTTTTCAAAAGAAGAGGAAAATATTAAAAGAGCAGAATATATAAGGAAGGAGTTTGATTAATATGTATGAATTTACAGGTAGAGCACAAAAAGTATTAGATATATCAAGAGAGTTTGCAGAAGAACACAACTATTCTTTTATTGGTACAGAACATATTTTATATGGCCTAATAAAAGAAGGAGAAGGACTTGCAAGTAAGATATTAACAAATCAAGGTTTGACATCTGAATATGTTGAACAAGAGATTTTAAAAATAGATGGGGTTATGACAACACTTGATGATGAGATTGAATTTACACCAAGAGCAAAAAGAATAATAGAAAATAGTAGTAAGGAATCTAAAAGAATGGGACAAAATTATGTTGGAACAGAACATATATTGTTATCTCTTATGAGAGAAATAGATAGTGTGGCAGTAAGAATATTAATAGATGCAAATATAGATCCACAAAGAATATTCGCTGATTTACTTAGACTTTTAAGTGAAGATTCGCCAATTAATAATTTTTCAGAAGATAAATCTTCTGTCGACACTTCTAATACACCAACATTAAGTCAATATGGAAAAGATTTGACTGTTATGGCAAAGGAAAATAAATTAGATCCTGTTATTGGAAGAAATGCTGAAATTCAAAGAATTATTGAAATACTTAGTAGAAGAACAAAAAATAACCCAGTTTTAATAGGAGAACCAGGTGTTGGTAAGACTGCAGTAGTAGAAGGATTAGCACAAATGATATATGATGGAAAAGTTCCAGAAATATTAAAAAATAAAAGAGTTGTTTCACTTGATATGTCAGCTATGATTGCAGGAGCTAAATATAGAGGAGATTTCGAAGAAAGATTGAAGAAATCTTTACAAGAAATTAAAAAATCTGGAAATATAATTTTATTTATTGATGAACTTCATACAATAATTGGTGCTGGATCAGCTGAAGGTGCAATGGATGCTGCTAATATATTAAAGCCATTACTATCTCGTGGAGAAGTACAAATAATAGGAGCAACAACACTCAACGAGTATAGAAAACATATTGAAAAAGATGCAGCTTTAGAAAGAAGATTCCAAAGCGTTATGATAGAAGAACCAAGTTTAGATGATACTATACAAATTTTAAAAGGACTTAAAGATAAGTATGAAGCACATCACAAAGTTAAAATCACAGATGAGGCGATTAAAGAGGCTGTTGTTCTTTCACAAAGATATATTAATGATAGATATTTACCAGATAAAGCAATTGATCTGATTGATGAAGCATGCTCAAAAATAAAACTTAAAACTGTTACTCAACCAGAGAGTATAAATAAGTTAGAAAAAGAATTAGAAAAATTATCTAAAGATAAAGAAGAAGCAATCATAAGCCAATCTTTTGAAAAAGCTGCAAAACTTAGAGATGAAGAAAGGACCTTGAAAGAAAAAATAACTAAACAAAAAGAAAAATGGGCAAAAGATGAAAAAAATAAAGATGCAAGTATAGGCTCAGAAGAAATATGCCAAGTTGTATCTACTTGGACAAAAATTCCTGTATCAAAACTTACAGAAACAGAAACAGAGAAGTTAAGAAACCTAGATAACAGTTTAAAAGAAAGGGTTATTGGCCAAGATGAGGCAGTTGAATCGCTTGCTAGAGCTATAAAAAGAGCAAGGGTTGGACTTAAAGATGAAAAAAGACCAATTGGATCATTTATGTTACTTGGACCAACTGGTGTTGGTAAAACAGAACTTACAAAAACTTTAGCCAAAAATCTATTTGGAAATGAAAATGCTATGATTAGAATGGATATGTCTGAATTTATGGAACCACATAGTGTATCAAAACTTATTGGATCACCTCCAGGATATGTTGGATATGATGATGGTGGACAGTTAACTGAACAAGTTAGAAGAAAACCATATAGTATAGTATTATTTGATGAGATTGAAAAAGCACATCCAGATGTATTTAATATATTGCTTCAAATTCTTGAAGATGGAAGACTTACTGATTCAAATGGAAGAACTGTTAGTTTTAAAAATACAGTTATTATAATGACATCAAATGCAGGAGCTAGAAATATTGTTGAAAACAAATCCATTGGTTTTATTAATAAAGAAGATAGAGAAAGAGATTATGAAAAAACAAAAGAACAAGTCCTGTCAGAACTTAAGAAAATGTTTAGACCTGAGTTTTTAAATAGGCTTGATGAAATAATAGTATTTAAAAAATTAAATTCCGAAAGCGTTGAAAAAATAACTAGACTAATGTTAAAAGAATTTGAGGATAGATTAAAATCAAGAGATATAAAATTAGAAATAACTAATGATGTTGTAAAATATATTGCAAAAGTTGGGTTTGATGAAACATATGGGGCAAGACCTTTAAGAAGAGCTATACAAACAAAAATCGAAGATAAATTTGCAGAAGAAATACTAGATAAGAATATAAAAGATGGTGACAAAGTAAAAATAGATATTAAGGATGATAAAATAATTATTCAAACTATTTAAAATTATAATGTATATTGAAGATTAGTTTAATTTGTGATATAGTATATTATATATAGGAGGTTATATATATGGAATTCATGAAAAAAATCGAAGAGATATCAAAAAAAGTTGGAAAAACTGCTACTGAAACTTATAATACTGTTGCTGATAAATCTGGTAAGTTAATTGAAGAAACTAAAATGAAAATTTCAATTTCTGATAAACAAAATGAAATAGATGAGGCATATGAAAATATAGGTAAGACAGTTTATGAAATGTATGTTAAGGGTGAAGATGTTGGTAAGGCTTTTACTAAAGAGGCTAAAAAAATAGATAAAATTAAAAATGAGATAGAAGAAGTAAACAAAAAGATTTTATATAATAAAGGACTTAGAAATTGTTCATCATGTGGAGAAGTTATAAGTCTTGATAGTTCATTCTGCGAAATATGTGGCTCAAAACAAAAAGTACTTAGAATTAAAGAAGAGAAAAAAGAAGAACAAGAAAATGAATCAAAACCTGAGACAAAAGACAAAGTTTGTCCACAATGTGGATTAGTTACAGCTTTTGATAGTAAATTCTGTGCAAGATGTGGATATAAATTTTAATTATCTAAAAATGGCATAATAAATACTACTAAGCATATGATTGCTTAGTAGTATTTTACACTATTTGTCGAAGTAAAAATTAGTTTGTCGAAAAAATATAAAAAAAATCAAAAAAAGTGTTGACAAAGGGAAATAAAAATGGTATTATATAACACGTCGCAAACAGAAAAAATATTGAAAAAATTATGTAAAAAAATACCATAATAAATTTTCAAAAAAAGACAAAAAATATATTG
>JAEYPQ010000046.1 GCA_023410645.1 Bacillota bacterium
ATGCTTTCACTATCATCATCATCCTTGAATTTTTTTCTATCTTCCTGTGAAATTCTACAATATATTGCTACTTTCAACACTATTCCCCCTTCATTACAAAGGTACGAATATATACTTTATATATATATAAGTATAACTTTTTCTCATTTCTTATTCAACTTTACATCTATATTTTCTATATTATTTTTTATAATATTTTTCATAATATTGTTTATTGCAATCTTCTTTTCTTCTTCCGTAATATTTTTATATTCATCATTAATTTGAAATTCTTTTTTTTCAAGTTTCATATACTATCACCATTTAACACTTATTAAAATTTATTTTTTCTCTTTATTACTGAATTCTTCACCATAATTAAAATTTTTTATAAACTTTTCTTTTTCTAATAAATGTGATTTTTTATGTTTCTTTATTTTAATAAAACTTTCATAAAAATATAAAGAGATTATACCTAATATATATGACATTACTACTATTAATATATATACTAACATTAAAATTCCTCCGTCTTTAGACAAAATTTTTATTTGACATAAGCAGTGTATGCAAAACACTTCATATAAATCCTGCTCTCTTATACTTGCAAAGGCTAAATGACCTCAATATAGAAGTATAATCTCATATAATTGTGGGTTATTACCAATTACATTGCAATATGCAAAGTTTTCCCACATTATATCAACTTAATAGCTTACTAAATTTTCTAAGTAGGAATTTATCTTATATGAAGACGAGGGAAAAAGAAATATATGAAAAGATGAAAGACGATATCAGGGAGGAGTTACAAAATATATAATCATTTTTTAGAAACTAACATTGAAAAAAGTACCAGGTACTTTATATTTAAGACTTTTAATAATTACAATTACAATTTAAATTATAGAAATAGTATTTTAAATGATTTATATTATAAGTATTATATATGAGATGATATTATACTTATTTTAAAGTGTATTAAAGATGATACCAAGATATAATTAACTTTTTTTATTAACTTTACATTACTTTCTACAGAAATTGACTTTAAAATATAAAATTAGCCATGAAAAATATATCTAGATTAGTCATATTTTGTCGAAAACATTTAACTTAATATAATTAAGTTGTATAATTATTAGGCAACATATTTTTAAGTAAATTATTAATTAATATTTACGGAGGTGATAGTTTTATGAAGAAACTCAACTGTCATAATACAAGTTGATGAAAATTCGAAACTCTTTCAAACTTTTCTAGTCTAATAAAATCTAGGAGTGATAATCATGAAGTTATTAAAAGAATTACGGAAAGGTAAAAGGTTTCTTACACTATTAATTGCTATTTCATTTTCAATTTTAACAATATTCCCAACATCAGCCTTTGCAGATAGTATTGAGAATACACCTCAGTCTAATGATACACAAAATGATAATTCTGTAACTGAAAGTGTATATTCTAGTCATGTCACAACACCATCTGCAATTGAATTTAATTTTGCAACGGCTGGAATAAACCCAGATGACTATCCAGATCCAATGGTTGCATTAACCCAAGAATGGTTAAATAATACTTACACTGGGAAAACTGGATATACACCAATTGAAATAACTGGAAGAACTGGCTCTACAACTGTTAATGCATTACTACACGCATTCCAAATAGAGCTTAATATTACTGCCACTGCAGATAGCTTCGGCCCCACTACTACTAGCAGATTTAATTCGAGGTTCCCAAATGGTATTCAGCCTCAGGCTGATAGTGCTCCAGAAGAAGATAATATATATGGTATAATTCAAGGAGCATTATGGTGTAAAGGTTATGCTTCTGAATATGGCGGAATTACAAAACATTTCTATCAGAACACTGCAAACGCTATAAGTCAATTAAAATCTGATACTGGAATTTCTGATACCAGTCCTACTATTACACTTAATATTATAAAGGCATTGTTAAGTATGACCCAATTTAAGAAGGTATCTGGTGGCATAGATGATATCAGAACTATCCAACAAAGATTAAATAATAAATATGAGGCTTATATAGGTTTAATTCCAACCGATGGTATAATGGCAAGAGAAACCAGCAAAGCACTTATAATTGCACTTCAAATAACAGAAGACATTGATCCTTCAGTTGCAGACGGAACATTTGGACCTACAACAAAAAGTAGATTACCTATACTTCCAGACGCATTAGGCTCATTGTCTACTCAGAAAAAAATCGATTTTGTAAATTTGGTAAGATATTCTCTATGTGCTAGTGGATTTCAGGTAAGTTTGGATACATCAGAATGGAATACAGAAATATCGGATGCACTAGGTGAATTTCAGCAATCAATGAAATTGCCTTTTACACGAAAAGCCGATGTAAACACCTGGATGTCCTTATTACTAAGTAGCGGGAACCCAGATCGTCCATCAGCAGCAAGTGATACAAGATTTGAAATGACCACAGGCAGAATACCATATCTTCAAGATAACGGTATGTATATAGTAGGTAGATATTTAACTGGAGATACTAAATCTCTACAACCCGGTGAAGCGCAAAGACTTTTGGATGCAGGTATATATTTCTTTCCAATTTTTCAAGAAACCTACAATGGTGACAATGTAACCAAGTATAATTATGAACTTGGAGTTTCTGATGCAAAGAAGGCTGTGGGCAAGGCAAGGCAATACGGTATACCTGCAGATACTATCATTTACTTTGCTATTGACTTTGATCCAACACAATATGAGATTGATACTTATGTAATGCCATATTTTCAAGCCATTAAAGAAAATATAGCTGAATACAGTGTTGGTGCATATGGTACAAGGAATGTATGTTGGAATTTAATAAATATCGCTAAAGCTAGCTTTGTTAGTGATATGTCTACAGGTTATAGTGGAAATATGGGATTTAAAATGCCTCGTAACTGGAATTTCGATCAATTTTTCGAAATAAAAGGAATCGGTACTACAAAGTGGGATTTGGATAAAACTGCTTATTCCGGATTATATCCAGCTGTAACAAAACTTAATAATGGTACTTTTAATTTAAGATCTTCATTTCAATTCAGTGATTCACATTCAGGGGATGAAAGAGCACTTTGGGGAAATTACCTTACCCTTAAATTTACTGCTACTGACCCAAATCCTGATGCGCCAGCTGAATTAGGATCAACAGGACATACTATATTTGTTCAATTTTCTTATACTAAAGATGGAGAAATATTTACTGGGCCAACTTTAAATGTAACAGTAGATGGTGAACCCACCATCCTTGAGAAATATGAGCTAGGTGGAATGGATGAAAAAGATTTAACAATAACCTATTGGGATTCTAACAGAAATGGTGCCAAGGTACAAATGAGCGTTGATTTTTATAATTGGTACGAGACTCCTGAAGACTAAGAATAATTAATATTAACAAAAAACCATAGTATGCTAAGCAATACTATGGTTTTTTTAAACATTAACTATTTTATATAAAGAACAACTCTAAACCCTATTTTAGAGTTAGGATTAATAACAATAGAATCTATATTACTTAATGAGGTAATCCCACCATCTAAATAACTTCCTCCTGTAATGTATATTCTTCCTTGTGAATCAGATGTTGTCAACTCTACCAAATTTCCAGCCAAATCATAAATATTATATTTTTTGTTTCTATCTGTTAGACCAGTAGACAATATTAATTTTGTATCTTCATATTTATCTATATCTTTTCCATATTTATAACTCTTGCCATTATCAGTTGAATATAATCCAGTAAATTTAAAATCAGAATTAGAATAGTTACCGATATTAGTACTATCAACCTCCAATTCAGTTTCAGTATCATAAGTCCTGCTAAAAAAAGAAATAATGGCACTCCATTGTGATTTAGTAATTAATCCACTTTGAATATATTCATTACTATACATACTCTCAGAATTAGCCTTAGCATTATCATATCCTATATAATTCCATGGTCTTACACCCTTTTTACTTACAGGAATACCATTTATATCGTTTGTTTCCTCACTTATATTATCATTTATATTCTGCATTTTTGCTGATACACCAGCTTCATATCTTGACACATAAAAACCACCATATTTTTTTATCTGATCATTCTGCGAATTAATGCTCTGAGGTAATCTAGATACATTTTCTGACGCACCTAATGAGCCTGTTTTTATAGGTATCCATACGAATTGATTACCTATTTCATCTTCTATAACTAGTCCATCATTCCAACCTTTTGGTACACCATTTTCAATCTCCCAACTAGCAGTTTCAGTTTCAATCTTTTTAAATCCATGAGGTACAGGAGGGTCATTATATTCGCTTATCTTTTCAATTATTTGATTATTACTATTATTGTCAGTATTATTAATATCGTTTTGCATACTACCTTTTGATTTATTATTAATAATATATAATACTGCGACTATTGTTAATATAAATATGATTACAAAAATAACAATCTTTTTTAATTTCATATTCATCACCTTAAATAATATTATAATACGTTAACTTCAAATATGCAAATCATTTTTAAAATATTAATTAAATCTTAAGAATTAATTTTTATTATAATCAAAATATGCAAATTAATAATTTTAAATATATTATCTAACTTAAATTATTAGATTAATTTTGATAATATATTTCTAAAACTCTATTTATAAGCATTTTAGATGTAGGAAGATTTGTATTTTGAAAAAACTTTTCCATTCTTTTCCTACCTGTATTATTAATCATAGTTTTTATAGTCTTATCTATATTCCATTTTATTTTTTTATCATTAGCAAAGTCAGTATTTACTCTTGACATACTAGATATATTTGAATATAATTCCTTCATCTTGAATACTAATTTATTTTTACTTTCAATACAAGTAATAATACAATCTAATAAATATGAGTATCCTAAAGTATTTGTATTGAAGTCCAGTTCTTTTAGTATATTAATGATATCATTTCTTATATTTACTGATTTATCTGTAATATCATTACATATCATATTTATCTTCTCTAATAGTTCTTCTATATTAAAAGGTTTTTCAAAAATATAATCTATGGGTAAATTATTTTTTAGACTTTCTCTTAATAATAATCTATCTCCAGTAATAACTATTATTTTAGGAATTGTTTCTTTATTTTTTAAGTTATTTAATATTTCTATCCCGATTTAGTATTGGCATTTGTAAATCTAGTAGAACAATATCTACATCCCTATTCAGAATGCACTCTAATGCCTCCTGACCATTAGAAGATATATTAAAAATATTAATATTTTTAATATTTGTTGCTTCATTAAAAACAGTTTTAACAAATTCATAATTATCATCTGCTATTAACAAATTAATCATTTTTACCTCCAAGTCAACAAATTATATAATATTTTGTTTGCTGAAATTTCTGTAACAACAGCAAGCGGTAGTTGGGATTTAGATAGAGTTGCTTACTCAGATAGAAATTTTTATCCTGTAATGTATCTTGAAAATGGTGGAGAATATGAGTACGTTCAACCATCGAAACCGTGTCAAAGTGAACTTAATACTATACCATCAATTTTGTCATTTATCAATAGCATCATTGAATTAGAAAATGTATGCTTGGATTACTGTAATTGGAAACTAATTGACCCCATGAATCCAAGGAACTTGCTACTAAAATTACCAACTATATTAGGCACGTGAATTATACCGGTATTGAATGGGGAATTACAACCATGAATCCAATTGATTATGATTTTGTAGATTATGTAAAAACTAATCATAATTCCCTATATAATACCTTGCAAGCCTATATCAATGGAAGTTTAATGATGTCCGATGGTAACAAAGGTATATTAGATTTTGCACATCTTGCTGCTACTGCAGAAGGAAATTTTTCCTCACCAATTGTACCTGCATTTTGGACTGGCTGGGGTGCAGATTTGGCAACTGCTATGTCTCAAATAGACAAAGCTATGCTTAGAGACCCTGATTTATATGATCAGAAATATGCTGACTCTTTAATTGGGTTCAATAATGACATGTTGTCAAGTTTTAATTATGCTGATATTTGTTGTGATGCAGATGCAATAATGATTGCGGATTTAATAAAAAATTCTAATTCTATGTATCACGCATTCTCAGACTCAATTAGCACTTATTATACCCAACATGTGCAGGATAGATATTTCTATTATCTTGGTGATTTGGCATCCTTGAATAATTTGGATGAAATAAAAAACAAGTTAATAGAAAAAATGCACGGAGCAGCTGAAGTCGCAATTTTATTGCCTTTGAAAGGTAACAATCCCTCTGACCTTGCTTATTTATATGCTTGCTATGCTTTTGCAAATTATATATATAAAGAAGCAAGTAATCACTTAAATAACTAAATACTATTTAAACTAAAAATCAAAGTGGATATTGAAAATTCAGTATCCACTTTGATTTTATAATTTATTTATTAAAAATTTCTTTTTCTTTATTTTCTAAAAATATAACAAATTTAGATATTAATGTTCCTACAAAAAAACTTATTGCTTGTAAGCCAGAAAACATTATATAATAATTATATTTTTGATTTGGATAAAAATAATATGTTATAACTCCTATAATAAACACTAATATTGTTGAAATTAAAATAGTGACATCATTTGGTCTAAATTTTTTCTGAATTACAAAACCATATATAAATGCTATTATATATATGCCACCACCAATTAAAACAAGAATTATTGGTGCAATAATCCAACCAATAGAATTTTGATTCTCTCCGGCATTTGAATTATTCATTATAAAGTTTAATATATTATATATAATACCATATATAGCGTAAAATGTTATAATCTTTTTTAATACTTTAGAATTGCTTTTCATATTTCTCCTCACTAATATACTCCATTATTATTTACTTTTTTATAAACCCATTTTCATTATAATTTAACTTCTTATAAATTACATTCTTATAATTTTAGATGTAAACATGATTAATTTTTTAAACAAAACTCCAAATAAGCAGAATATTAAAAATATTATCAATTGTATTAAACTTAATTCGATTATAGTTATTAATTCAAATGATGGTCCTACTATCACATGTATTATTTGCATAATTGTAAATTGAATTATACTATATATAATTACTTGAATAGTTATATTAGAAAACTCTTTAAAATTCATTTTATTCTTTAAACCATATATAAAGCTATAAATTATAGATACCATAGGAAGTACAAATACCCAAAACAACAGGTATATTGAAAAATCCATGCTAAATATATTTCTATTTTCATCTTTTAAAAAGTATTCATTATATATATATAATAAAACATATATAATTGTAAAAGATGAAATATAACAAGTAAAAAATTTAAAAACTTTTCTGTTAAAATTCATATGTTACTACCCTTAACTTATATTAATATTATACATATATTACTTATACATAAAAGTAATTTTTTGTTTATTTTCTAAAGATATAAAAAGTCCAGATATTAATGTTTCAACAAAAAAACTTATTGCTTGTAACCCAGAAAACATTATTTAACTTTTATTGAGTATTTTATTATAAGATTTCAACAGTTCTTCTCCATTTTATACGTCAATATTTTTTCATTAAACTCTTTTTTTCTACTTTTCATATACTAATTAGTTGCTATTCTATAATCCGTTACAGTAGCATTAAAATCTAAAAAATACTGAAGTATATCTTCTGTGTATTCTTCATTTCTTTGACCTGATAGCATAAATACAAAATCAATAAAAGTACTAAATTTAGTATATGCAAATATATATTCATATCTATCATTTCCATTTCCATATATCCTTTTATAATAGTTAACTTTATTACCATTTTTTAATATTAGTTCTTTTTCTTCTGTTTGCTCAATTAAACTGATTTTCTGATTATCAGCATATTTATATTCAGAATTAAAATATTTCTGTGATGCATCTTTTGCACCCCCACCAAGTTGTATATTTACAGTTGCATTTTCTGATGTAAGATTATAAGGTGAACCAAACTTATATATTAAATTATCTGTAAGATTTTCTATATTTTTTTCTTCATTTTTATTTAAACTAGTACTACTCCTATATGCGAATATATCTGGAACAATTTCATATCCTTCGAAAACCCTATAATCAAGTGATAGTTTAGCACTTTCTCCTGCACCTTCATTTGCAAAACCAGACTTAAAACTAAAGTTATAATATCCATCTCTTGGTTTTGCCACATAGTTTTCCAAATTATCTTCTTCAATGTCATATGAAACTAGCAGTTCTTTATATGTATCATCTAATATACAGTTTTTAGATACTATATCTATAGTAATATAAAATCCATTTATATTTTCATAATATGCCTTATATTCTCTTCCATTATCACTATTTATAGTACAAACATAAAATGTTTTCTCTTGTTTTAAATTGCTAAATTTATTTGAATATCCGAATTACTTCTTCAAATTTATTATCTTTTATATATTCTTTATTAAGTTTATCAAAATCATTATAAAGTGTATATTCTATGTTTACACTTTTATTTTCATCACCTATAGTATAAGCTGTCGTTTTACCATTTTCCCTATTTGTAGTATAACTCATAATTGAACTATCTCTTGTTTCATTATTTGTTACATATTCATTATAGTTATCAGGTACTTGCACTTTAAAAAAGTATGCTTTTTTATTATCAATTGATAGATAGTTTTCGAAACTATATGTAAATTCCGGTTTTATTGATGTAATTGGTAATGTTTCATTGCCACTTGTACTATTTAATTTAATTATAATAAATAATAAAGATATTATAATAACCACTATACCTATAAAAATAATTACTTTTTTTAACTTTGACATATACAAAACCTCTTCCTTACTTATAAAATAATTACTAGAATTAGTATATTAAATATCCAGTAAATTTTCAATATATAAACTTATTTAAAACCTCTAAATATTATTTTTAGATTATAGTCTTTGTAAAAAAAATGCTTTTTTCAATTTGTGATATTCCAACAGCATCTAATTTTATTTTTCGACATTTTCAAAATAGTGTACTATTAATGCTTTCTATTTTCAATACTTTCGACATAATTAGACTATTTTTTAAAAATTTTGTTGTAATATCTTACTAACAAATGTTAATTTTTTTACAAACAGGGTACTTTAAGTCCTACCGCCCACCCTAGAGGTCGCAAAGTATACTTTTAAAAAATATCTATAAAGATATTTTTACATTTGTTATTTAAAAATTCCAATTAACATTTATAACTTGTGGAATATTTTCAGATTTATTTGGTTTCTCCCCAATTACTATACTTTCTATAAAAGCATTAATTATTTCAATATCCAATTCATCAAAGTTTTTAAATTGCTCTGCTATTTCTTTATTGTTTTGATAACTATTCTTTTTTTCAATTAATTCTTCAATATTCTTTTCTAATCTCTTTATTTCAGTTTCTATTTCTTCTTTTTGAGTATTTAGACCCTTTTTTAACTGTATAAATTCATTATCATTAATTAAACCACTAACTTTATCCGAATATAAGCTTACCAATGTGTTAGATTTTTTTTCTAACTCCAAAGATATCTTTTCCTTTTCTTTATATAGCATTTTAATTTCATTATCGATCTCACTATTATTTAAAGAATATTCTATTTCATCGAAATTACAATATTGATTAATTTTATCATTTACTCTTTTTCTTAGAATCATTTCAAGTTTACTAGATAAAATTTGTACTCTAGGTGAACATTCACATATGGGAGAAATTGACCTTGAGCATTTAAAATAATAATTGCCACTGCCATTTTTTAGCTTTTTTAATTTTCCACCACATTTGCTACAAATAAGTTTTCCTGAAAAAATATGTTTTTTTCCCTCAGAATGTGAAACTTTACTTCTTGAATCCAACATTTTTTGCACTTTATTAAATTGTTCTAATGATATTATAGGTTCATGTGTTCCTTTTTTTATTATCCATTTTTCTTTTGGCAATTCCCTTTTTTTATATGATCTTATGCTAATCTTTGTTGTTCTTCCTTGTACCATATCTCCTATATACATTGGCTCTCTTAAAATAAGTCTCACAGTCTTATCATACCATTTATTTGTTTTCATACCAGCACTTTTGTAATTACTTTTTATATACATTTGCTTATATACCGTTGGTTTTAAAACATTATCTTCATTTAACTTTCTGGCTATCTGTACCGTTGACAATCCATTTTCGGCCATATTAAAAATATCTTTTACTATTTTACTTGCGATTGGATCAATTAAAATTTTTCCTTTATTTTTTGAATCTTTTATATATCCAAATCTTGCTGTGCCTCCTATATGGCAACCTTCTTTTCTTTTATGATCTAATACAGCCCTAATGCTATCTGATGTATCTTCTATATACCATTGATTAACAAGACCATTAATTTGTCTTTGTTTTCTATTGCCTTTTACAAAGTTATCGGCATAATCGACAAGAGTTATAAATCTAATGTTCCATTGTATTAGCTTATCATTTATATATTCTTCAACTAAACTCATATCTCTAGTAAATCTTGATTGTGATTTACAAAGTATTATATCAAATAATCTGAGTCTAGCATCTTCAAGCATTCTTTTAAAGCTTGGTCTATTACTATCCATCCCAGAATAATCATCATCTACATAAATATTATATAACTCCCACCCCTTACTAACAATAT
>JAEYPQ010000020.1 GCA_023410645.1 Bacillota bacterium
TGGTGCCGACCCTGATGCTGTTTCAACAGCCGTTTGGCATCAATGCCCTAGTCGGACTAATTGCGTTGTCGGGAATCCTGATGCGAAACACGCTGATCCTGATCGGACAGATCCACACGAACGAAAAGGCGGGACTGGAACCCTACGAAGCCGTGGTCGAGGCGACGGTGCAGCGTTCCCGTCCGGTAATCCTGACGGCCCTGGCCGCGATTCTGGCCTTTATTCCGCTCACCCATTCGGTATTCTGGGGGACACTGGCCTACACGTTGATTGGCGGGACCTTTGCCGGCACGGTGCTGACGTTGATCTTCCTGCCTGCGATGTACGCCATCTGGTTTAAGATCAAGCCGAACGCTGCAATGGATTTCAAAAAAATTGAACCGTAATGCCTTTTGCGGACATCAAGAATGGCTGGTACAATAAAGCCAGGAGGTGTCCAACATGAAAGGTCAGCGATTTGATGCAGAGTTCAAAAAAGATATCGTGAAACTCTATCTAAGTGGAACTCGAACCTGCCCCAGTTTGGCAGCGGAACTAGGAATTCACGAAAATACGGTCTATAAATGGATTCAACAATATGAAAGTGATCCAGAACATGCTTTTCCCGGATCAGGAAATCTCAAGCCCGATGAGGATGAAATCCGTAAAGCGCAACGACGCATTAAGGAACTAGAGAATGAAGTCGCTATTTTAAAGCAAGCAGCGGTATACTTCGCCAAAAACAGCAAATAAGATATCCGTTTATCTACATTACCGCACCCACTATGCTGTTAGCGATTTATGCCGCATTTTAAAGGTATCCAGAAGCGGATATTACGCCTGGGTGAAAGCCGGTTGCCCGAAAACTCATGATCGGGATGCTGTAGTAGTGGCTCATATTCATCAGATTGAACGAGAACATGATCACAATTACGGAGTTCAAAAGGTCTATGAAGAACTAAACGACAAAGGGATTATCATTGGGCGCAGCAAAGTGCAGCGAATCATGCATGCTCATGGCATCAAAGCCCAGATCAAAAGCAAATACAAACCTCAAACCACCAAAGCTGACCCGAATAAAAAGCCTTTGACAACCTGTTAAATCAAAACTTTGAGGTGCAAGAAATAAACAGAGTGTGGCTGGCTGACATCACCTATATCCGGGTGGGCGGCCAGTGGTGTTATTTAGCTTGTGTCTTAGATTTAGCCAGACGCAAAATAGTTGGGTGGGCTCTGGGCAACCGCCCTACAGCAGACCTTGCTTGTAAAGCACTTAGGATGGCCATTGTAAAAGAAAAACCTGTTGAAGGTCTCATCCATCACTCAGACAGGGGCAGTCAATATACATCGAACAAGTATAAAGACTTGCTGAAAGAACATAACATCCTTGGCAGCATGAGCCGGAAAGGCAATCCCTATGATAACGCCCCGATGGAATCCTTCTTCCGGCTTTTAAAAGTGGAGCATGTAAAAAAACGGTCCTTTGCTACGCTAGGACAAGCTGCGGCTAATATTGAAGCCTGGATCAACTATTACAATACCCGCAGAAGGCATAGTGCCTTGGGGGGCATTCGCCGCTATGCTACGAGATCAGAAGAAACTCGCCATTTAATCTGTCCGCGTAGGCCAATATGGTTCAAGTCTGATTATATTGAGGTGGTCTACATGACAAAAGTAGCAGTAGTAAAAGCCGATTCCTATGATACATATATAGTCGAGCAGGCCATGACGGAATTACTTGCTCAATTAGGTGGCATGTCCCAATATATACAGCCTGGCGATAGAGTATTGGTGAAGCCTAATATGCTCGAAGGGGTGGACAAAGATAAAGCGGTAACCACCCATCCTGAAGTGCTCAGAGCCGTAATTAGACAAGTGAAAGCCGCCGGCGGTGCAGCGTTTGTCGGTGATTCACCGGCGCTGGGCAATATCAGGAAGGTAGCTGAAATAACAGGTATTGCAGAAGTATGCTTACAGGAGAAAGCAGAGCTATTGGCTTTTGAAAAATCAGCTGTCACGTATCATGCGGACGGGCTGTTTATTAAAAAATTTGAGTTAGCTCAGGAATTGCAGCAAGTCGACAAAGTGATTTCGCTGGCAAAAATGAAGACCCACTCCCTGATGGGCATAACCGGCGGGGTAAAGAATCTTTTCGGGTTTATTGTCGGGCCTCATAAAGCCCAATTCCATCTGCGCATGCAAAAGCAGCGCGACTTTGCCGCAATGCTGGCAGACCTGAATGAAGCGGTAAAACCCGTACTTCATATTATAGACGGCATAGTCGGCATGGAAGGAAACGGCCCGCGCAACGGAACGCCAATCAAAACAGGGGTTCTCCTTGCCGGGACCAACGGTTTTGCCGTTGATATGGTTATGGCCAACATTATGGGGTTCCATGCAGAAAAACTGCCGATATCAGCCTGGGCATTGAGTCAAAAGCTAGCCCCCAAACTGACGGCAATTGACATTGCCGGCTCTGCCCAAGCAACCGTCGTACCCTATGCTCCCGCGAAAAATCTTGTTGCTTTACGGGCCGCAATACCGTATTGGCTGGCTGATCTTGGGCAGAATCAGCTAACGGCCAAGCCTGTTATCAATGATAAATGTGTCGGCTGCGGCCGCTGTGCTGCACATTGCCCGCCCAAAACCATAGTCATAGCCAAGGGGCGGGCTCAACTGGATCTGAAAATCTGCATTCGCTGTTACTGTTGTCAGGAGCTTTGTCCTCATGACGCCGTAGATCTTAAAGAAGGGATATGGCTAAAATTCGTCCAACGCCTGACGAAGTGATATTGGTACGAACCCTTTCCGGTCACTTCACAGCGAAAAAATTAATACTGGCCACATCCCACTAAATCCTTCATTTTACAATAGGTCTTTGTGCATTGGTTAAAATACTTTGCTGACTTTGCGCCAGAAGTTTATATGCCGCCAACACTCTTCTAAAGTGAAAAAGGAATCGAGAATCCGCCTGTTAGC